>NZ_JALJXU010000004.1 GCF_024170225.1 Streptococcus gallinaceus
GTTTACATAAAGTATATAATACATATGGAATAACGTACATGTCATACTTGTCATCCTGCTACAAAAAAGAACAGCAATAAGCTGTTCTTCTTAATCTAGTTTCGATTTGACTTCATCATAGGATAAAGGATGTGGTTCCTCGTTATCTGACTTTTCAGCAGGCATATGACCTGTTTCGTACAAGGACTTAATTTGCACGCTATCCAGCGTTTCATGCTCTAACAACGCCTCTGCTATCAATTTATGCACCTCGCGATGCTCTTGGATGATCGAGGCTGCTTTGTTGCGAGCTTCATTGAGTAACTCACGTACTTCAACATCTAGTTCATATGCGGTCTGTTCAGAAATATGCTTTTGAGTAGTGTATTGTCCAAACATTGCATGACTTCCTTCATACTGCATCGGACCCATTTTTTCACTCATACCATATTCGGCAACCATAGCACGAGCCATTTGTGTAGCTTGTTCGAAGTCGTTAGATGCGCCTGTTGTCTGGGCATTGAAAATAATTTCCTCAGCAACACGGCCACCCATGAGGCCTGCCAATTGCTCTTTCATATCTTCTTTTGAAAGTAGCATTTGATCTTCTTTGGGTAAGGCAATCATGTAACCACCTGCACGACCACGTGGGACAATTGTAACCTTATGAACTTCACGTGCGTTTGAAAGAACAAGTCCAACAATTGTATGTCCTGCTTCGTGATAGGCCACCATTTCACGTTCTTTTTGTGAAATTGTACGATCTTTTTTAGATGGACCAGCAATGACACGATCTTCAGCTTCATCAATATCAGAAGCATCAATAACTGTTTTATTGCGACGAGCTGCAACGAGAGCCGCTTCATTCAATACATTTTCAAGATCGGCACCCACAAAACCTGGTGTTTGTTGAGCGACCAATTTCAAATCCACATCTTCAGCTAATGGTTTGTTTTTAGCATGAACTTTAAGAATCGCTTCACGGCCTTTCACATCTGGACGACCAACAAGGACTTTACGGTCAAAACGCCCTGGACGTAAGAGAGCTGGGTCTAACACATCACTACGGTTGGTAGCAGCAATAACAATAATTCCTTCATTCCCTTCAAATCCATCCATTTCAATAAGGAGTTGGTTAAGAGTTTGCTCGCGCTCATCATTTCCTCCGCCCATACCGACACCACGTTGGCGACCAACAGCATCAATCTCATCGATGAAAATAATGGCTGGAGCAGATTTTTTAGCATCTTCAAAAAGAGAACGAACACGGCTAGCACCGACACCAACAAACATCTCAACAAAGTCAGAACCTGAAATAGAAAAGAATGGTACTCCGGCTTCACCAGCTACTGCTTTTGCAAGGAGTGTTTTACCTGTTCCAGGAGGGCCTTCTAACAAGACACCTGCCGGAATACGTGCACCCAATTTAGTGAATCGTTTTGGATCTTTCAAGAACTCAACAACTTCTACTAGTTCTTGTTTTTCTTCTTCGGCACCTGCAACATCTGAGAAACGAACTTTAATGTTATTTTTCTCAAGAGCTTTGGCTTTGTTACGACCAAAGTTCATAGCTCCACGGGCACCTCCGCCACCGCCTTGATTCATCATCATGAAAAAGACTACCATGACAAGACCAAGAGGAAGCAGATTGATTAGAAGATTGAACCACAGACTATTTGAACTTTCTGGTTTAACCGTAACTTTGACATTGTGTTTTTCAGCTAAAGTTTGAAGATTTGAAATAGTCGAATCTGATGCTAATATAATAGAAGAAAACTTCTTGTAAGTTGCTTTTTCACTAACAGAAAATAGTCGAATTGTACTTGATAAATCACTTTTTTCTGTCACTGCTTTTTCATACGTACCAGTGATTTGAATAACACTACTATTTGGCTGATAAGTAATATCCTTAACATTCCCATCTTGCAATGCTTTGGCAACTTGTGAATAGCTGATTTCTTGTGTTGAAACTTGGCTACCCGCCTTCATGAATTGGTATCCAGTAATGACAGTTGCAATCAATAGAATAATGAGAAAAGGATTTCGAATAAATCCTTTATTGGGTTGTTTGTTCATAAACTCTAGTTACCTTTTTCTAGTTTGAGTAGACTTCCTCTTTTAGAACTCCTACATAGGGTAAGTTACGATAGTTTTCTTTGAAGTCTAGACCAAATCCAACTACAAATTCATTTGGAATTGTAAAACATGTGTAGTCTGCATCGATATCAACGACACGACCTTCTGGTTTATCCAACATCGTCACAATACGAAGTGATTTCGCACGGCGCAGTTCAAACAATTCTTTCAATTCTTTCAATGTACGGCCTGTATCAATAATATCTTCAACAAAGATAACATCACGTCCTGCCACATCAGCGTCAATGTCTTTGATAATTTTGATAGTCCCGCTACTTTCAGTACCCCCATGGTAACTAGACACAACCATGAACTCCATTTCTAAATGGGTATCAATGTGTTTCACTAGTTCCGCCATGAATGGGATTGATCCTTTCAAAATACCAATTAAGAGAGGATTTTTATCTTTATAATCTTCTGTTAGCTGCTTTCCTAAAATCGCACTCTGAGCTGCAATTTCCTCGTGAGTAATCAAAACTTTTTTGATGTCTTTTTCCAACATAATCGAATTTACACTTTCATTTTTATATATAATGTAACATTTATTGTATCATTTTTAGTAGATTTACTCAAATCACTAGCAACGATATTTGCAATTCCATAGATATTTTCACATTGTTCTACTATGGTTGCTTTTTGTCGCTTTTCTTGTGGGATTTTTTCGTCTATAAAATAGCGACGAAGCTTTTTACGAACACCATTTAACAAAATTTTATCCCCTGCTTGTCGTGAACGAAGGATAATAGGAAATTCCTTTTTTAAATAGAGAATTTGTTGCGTACCTTCTAATGGAACATCTACTCCTATCACCAAATCCTTATAATGATAAATTCCTTCTGATTTTATCACTAAATGATGGTAGTTTTCATCCGTCTCGGGTATGATTTTGGTGATTGAAAATTCTGTTTCTGTTTTCAATAAATAATAACCATTTTTCAAAAAGTGCTGATACGTTTTCTTACTTTGAAGAATAGCTAGTACTTCTCGAAATTGAGTTTTTGTTAACTGCAAGTCTGGAAATTGAGCTACGTACTCTTGCAACAAAAAATACTGAACAGCTGGTGTTTGGTTAAGAAATTCTTGACAGTTTGTAACGGTAATTTCATTTGTCAAATCGCGCAAGGCGGTGAACAGCTGCATGGTCTCGTCACCCAGCTCTATCAGAGCAGTAGAAAATCTAGGATTTTCCTTTTCTAAGAGTGGAAGATAGGTGTTTCGAACACGATTTCGAAAATAATGCTGACTGGCATTACTACTGTCTTCAAAATGGAAAATATCTGCTAAATCTGACTTTTTAAAAGACAGAAGGGGACGAATCAACTGTCCTGCACCAAATGGTTGAACGGCCTCTATGCCCTCTAGATTCCGTAAGATATTTCCTCGAAGAATCCGCATAAAAATAGTCTCTGCCTGATCATCTGCATGGTGCGCCGTCACCAGTGCCGTATAATCTTCCTGTATCATGATTTTTTTAAAAAATTCGTACCGAAATTCTCGAGCCTTGGCTTCGCTAAATTTTTCAGAAAAATAATCGACAAAAAACGGAATTCCAAACTCCCTAGCTAATGATGCTAGATACCTTTCCTCCTCTTGAGACTCAGGACGCTGCTGATGATTCACGTGAATCATTCCCAATTCAATATTCAAGTTATGGCGTAAATCAAAAAGCAGATGAAAAAGATTAAGAGAATCTTTTCCACCTGATACAGCTACTAAAACCTTTGCGTGTTGGTCAAAAAAATGGTTCTTTTCTACCACTTTTAAAAAATCTGTTTTTTTCATTTATTTCAAAATATCGTAAATGTCCTTGGCAATTTGTGAAATTGTATCATAATCAGATTTATCCGTAAAAATCGACAAGATAAATGGTGAATCTGTGTAGACAATTGCGACATCATGCTTCACATCATAAGCATCACCAATTTTATGAGAAATCTTTGTAGGAATATCCTTGGCAATTCGTTGGTCATCAAAATTTGTTCCTGTTAAACTTTGGAGAGCGTAACCATTTTGATAATAGATGGCTTCCATCATAAGTCCCGCCATCTTGCTACTTGCCAAACGAGTCTGCATATCCCACTTTTCTTTGGTAATATTTGTAATCTCTGAATAGAATGCTTCATCAAATTGATCTGTTAGGTAGTAGGCTAGCAAGTTACTCGCTGCATTATCAGAATACTTAGCGGTTAGGTCCATCAACTGATCAATTCGATAATGCTTATTATCCGCAATTTTAGATAGGGATCCGCTACCTTCTGGACTATAACTGCCTTTAAAACTTGTCACCTTGTCAATATATTGTAAACCTTGTTGTAAATTATATTGTCCTTTATCAACTTGTTTTTGACTATAGTAAAGGACAGGTAGTTTAGAAATACTGGCCGCATACATCTGCTTATCTGCGTTGATTGCGGCTTCCTTCTCTGTCGATAATTGTTTTACATAGATGGAGAATTTATCAGATTGATAACGTTGATCTAGCAGTTTTTGAACGGATTCTATGCGATTATCTTCTTCAGAAAGTTGCTTTAATTTTATCCACCCAACACCCGAAATCTTGGCAAATGTATCCCAATGACTGCTGATAATCTCTGTGGCTACAACTGATTGATAAGGGTTCAAGTTTGTCGCTAATTTTCGAGCTTGATTTTCTATTGGACTAGAGTAAACTGTAAAGTTATCTGTCAACCAATAATCTCGTTGTACAGTTTCTTGCTGAACAATCACATCATCATAAATTACCTCAGTATCTGCAAGTATATAATTTCCATTGCTCAATTGAAAAACCTGTTTATTCTGATTATTTACAAGAATAGATTGGATTTGAAAGGTTTGGTTTGGACGAATAGTTGCTTCTTCAACTGTCAACTCTTTGTCAACATAAGTTTGGATTTCTTTAGTGACATTAGGATTCGTTGGAATTTCAGTAAACTGGGGCTGGTAGGACATGCTGGTCAGTTGGTAGGCTTCTTCATTAGTCAATTCTACAGATAGTTCTGTGCTGACTACCTGGTTACTGATAAAAAAGATTGGCAATATCCAAAAAAGCAGTTCTTTTCGCAGCATATTTCCTCCTTTCCACTTACTCTTCTTCCAAATTTAGTGTTCGATTCTTCTCTGAAAGTTCTTCTAGCTTCTGATCTGAATGTGACAAGAACTTTTCAACGATTTCTAAAATATTGTCTGTCATTTTGGTAATAGTCCTGGGATGTTGTAAACAAACTCTCCCTCTTTTGAAAACTGGTATTTTGCACGGACATACTTAGCTGCAAAATCCTTGTCTTTCAGTTTAGTAACAAGTGAAGATTCTATTTTTTCATCCGCAGCCAATTTGTCGTATTGCTTTTGCAAGTCAACCAATTGTTGCTCCTTCTCTTTCAATGTATGATAGGTCTGCACCAAATTATAGGTTGGCAAAACAAACAGAAAGACAACCAGAATAAGGATAGATCCCATAAAACGATTTTTTTGACGATTTTCATCCTGTTTTTGCTGACTTTTACTTTTTTGTGACTGAATATAGTCATTATTGAGCTGTAAAACTTTAGATTTCTTCATTGTTTTCAATCCTTGTTTCATTGATGATTTCATACATTTTCTCAGCGTCTTCTTTTTTAGTACTGTCTTTCATTTCAAGTACTTTTACAATCAGCAATTTGTTACCGAAACGAATTTCAATCGTATCATTTAGTTTGACATCTGTTGATGATTTGGCCAAAACTCCGTTGATTTTAATTCTCCCTTTATCTGCCACTTCCTTCGCAATTGTGCGGCGTTTGATAATCCGGGAAACTTTCAGATATTTATCTAGTCTCATATTTTCACCTCATTTCTCTATTCTATCACTTTTAACCGTTTTTTACAGTTTATTCTCTTTGGAAAGCTTTATTTCAAGCATTTTTTCGGCAAATTTCATCAATTCTTCTAGAATTTCAAAATCTTTTTTCTTCCGAATATCAAAAATTAACTGCATCCGTCCACTATTTTCTGCTATTCTTGCTTTAAGATTGACAAGCGAGAGCGCTTGGAAATAGTCCTGGGTCAAGAATATCTGTCCTGCTCGTGCCTCAAAGTTGACAAGAATTTGGTTCTGTTTTCTGATCATTTTTTCTGTGAACATTTGGTCTGCAAAATACTTCAGCAGGCTTATTTCTAGCAGATAGGCCACTACATCTGGATACTCACCAAATCGATCTATCAACTCATCTTGAAGATACTGATAATTGACACGACTGTCAATCTCTTTGATTTTCTTGTAGATTTCAATTTTTTGACGTTGGTCTGAAATATAATCAGATGGTAGATAGGCATCAATCTGTAAATTCAATTCAGCATTCGATTTTTCACGTATTTTTTGTTTGCCTTGTTTGACTAAAATAGCTTCTTCCAGCAACTGAGAATACAATTCATATCCGACCGAATCAATAAATCCACTCTGAGCAGCACCGAGTATGTTACCAGCACCTCGAATTGATAAATCTTGCATGGCAATTTTAAAGCCCGAACCAAGTTCTGTAAAACCTTTTATGGCTTCCAGTCTTTTCTCAGAAATTTCCGTCAGGCTCTTATCTGGACGATACATGAGATAGGCATAGGCAATCCGATTGGACCTTCCAACCCTACCACGAAGTTGATACAAGGTTGACAGACCTATATGATCCGCATTTTCAATAAACAGCGTATTGGCATTTGGAATATCGACACCTGTCTCAATAATTGTTGTGGTAACTAAAATGTCATACTCGCCTTCTACAAAGGAAAATAAGGTATTCTCTAATTGGATTTCTGACATCTGACCATGAACAAATCCTATACTTGCTTCAGGAATCAGTTCTTTTAGCTCTGAAACTTTTTGCTCGATAGTGTCAACTTTGTTGTAAAGGTAGTAAATTTGTCCTCCGCGATCCATTTCCCTTAGTACCGCATCTCGTATAACAGTAGGATTTGTTTCTAAAACGTAAGTTTGGACAGGATAGCGATTGGTCGGTGGCGTTTCAATAACTGACAAATCTCGAATTCCTAGCATCGACATGTGCAGAGTACGAGGAATTGGAGTAGCAGTTAATGTCAATACGTCCACTCGTTTTTTCAACTCTTTCAAACTCTCTTTATGCTTGACACCAAATCGCTGTTCTTCGTCAATAATTAAGAGTCCTAAATCAGCAAACTCAACGTCTTTAGACAAGATTCTATGGGTTCCAATCAGAATATCTACGCGACCCTTTTTAAGATTTTCCAACGTTTTTGTCTGCTCTGCCTTAGTCCTAAATCGACTCAATACATCAACATTTACAGGGAATTCTGAAAAACGTTCTAAGAAGTTTGCATAGTGTTGTTGTGCCAAAACTGTTGTCGGTACCAAAATAGCAACTTGCTTTCCATCGTTGACTGCTTTGAAAGCTGCTCGCATGGCTACTTCTGTCTTACCAAATCCAACATCTCCGACTAAAAGACGATCCATAGGAGCAGGCTTTTCCATGTCTTTTTTGATTTCGTCAATCGAACGAAGCTGGTCCTCAGTCTCTGCATAAGCAAAATGATTATCGAACTCTTCTTGATTGGTATCATCTTCCGAAAAAGCAAAGCCCTTTAATTGGGTACGCTCTGCATACAATTGGATTAAATCATCTGCAATGTCCTCAACTTGTTTTTGAACTTTTTGCCGTGTCCGTTGGAATCGTCCATCATTTAATTTATTGACTTTAGGAGTTTTTCCGTCCGAAGAGGTGTATTTTGACAGCAAGTCAATCTGATCAATCGGCAAAGAAATACGATCTGAATTTTGATACTGAATCGTTAGATAATCACGATGAATTCCTGAAATTTCAATCGTTTCAATTCCTAAAAATTGACCGATTCCATGAACATGATGGACAACATAATCTCCTTTTTCTAGCTCATTGTAATCCTTTAATCGCTCAGCATTGGAAATATTTTTCCTTCGAATTTTTCTTTTAATCTTTTTATGAAAAATTTCATGTTCTGTAATAATCGCAATTTTTTCATCTAAAAAATGAAAACCTGAACTTAAATTCCCAAAACTAATCTGACTCTTACCTGGTTCTAGATGGTTAGGGTCTGTAAAGGGAATTGTGATTTGGTATTCTTGTAAAGTTTTTTGTAAATTTTGTAAACTAGCTTCATTCTCCGTTTGAAGAATCAAAGTATAACCCGATTTTTCAAATCGTCTAATTTCTTCCTGCAATAAAGGAATTTGATTAAAGAATTCCTGCATTGGATGCTGATTAAATTGATAAATTGCATCAAATTTAAGGTTTCCTAATCCCTTTTGAAAAGTTGAAAAGAAGGTAGCTGGCTTATAGGTCCGTAGTTCTTGATAGGGGGCTGCAAAGTATTCTAGACTAGAAATGGATTTACTGTTTTGTAAATCTTGTGTCAATAGTTCCATTGCTTCTTTTTCAAAAAAAGCGTAACTATCCATTGACTTATGAAAATCATCAAAAAAGATAGGTGTATGCGCTGGTAAATAGTCTAACAGGGCCCATTTTTGCTCATAGAAGAAAGAACGAAATTTCCTACTATCTGGATGACGATATTGAGTTTGAAAATCTGCTAAAACCTCCTTCAAATAAGAAATCTGTGTCTCATTATTAACATGTTGAATCGCACTTTCTACTTTTTGACTGGCACGCTCAAAATCTTCACTAGAAAAAATCAACTCTGATGCTGGACTGATGAGAATACTGTCAACATTTTGTAAAGATATCTGTTTTTCTACATCAAATATCCGTAGCCCATCAATTTCATCACCAAAAAATTCAATCCGATAAGGCTGCTCACTGTTGATTTCGTAGATGTCTAAAATATCTCCACGAATGCTAAATTCACCCTGACTTAGGACTCTGGATGTTTTTTTATAGCCTATTTGCAACAGTTTTTTTACAACGCTGTCAACTTCTTTTTCTTGATTTACTTCGAGAGAGAAGATTGATTCTTGGTAGGTTTCTTTTTGGGGCAATAAAATGCGAAATGCAGCAATATTGACAACCAATATCCCTGTTTTTCCTTTATCACATAAAAAATTCAAGGCTTCAACTCTGGCCTGTGTCCGGTCTTTTGAGGTAAAGACAAATTCAGCAATTGGACTATCATCTGTAAAGAAGTTGTAAATGTACTCCTGCTCTAATAAATTTGTCAACTCATTACTGAGCTTATCCGCCTCATTTTGAGTTGCAGTAACAACAACCAGCTTATCGTCAACCTGCTCAAAGGCTGATACAATCGCTAAGGCCTTACTACTTCCAGAAAGTCCAGTTATCAATTGACGACTTGACTTATTTAGGTTAGCCTGCCATGTCATCATTTGTTTATTTTGGCTAATTAAATCAATGATATTCATGCTTATCCATTAAACTTTCTCATAACAACATCAAAGTCATCTTCTTGTAAATAAAACTTGATAGCTTGGTCAACTTTTTCCAATGTTTGATCAATCGTAATGGCATCATCTCCATGAAACTTACTCATGACATAATCAATGACGGACATTTTTCCTTGAGGACGACCGATTCCAACCTTGACACGATCAAATTCTTGGCTACCAATATGGGCGATAATTGACTTGATACCATTATGACCACCAGCAGAGCCTTTTTGACGAAAACGAAGTTTGCCAACTTCCATATCAAGGTCATCATAAATGACCAACAAATCACTTGAATCTAATCCATAGTAGGACAGCAAGGCATGAACTGCTTCACCTGATTTATTCATAAAAGTGGTTGGCTTGATACAATAGATCTTCTCACCATCGAGAAAAGCAGAGCCAATTTCAGCTTTGAAAATTTTATCTTCTGTAAATTTAATGTCAAGTTCCTTTGCAATTCTGTCAATTGCCATAAAACCAATATTGTGTTTTGTTTCCTTGTACTTTAATCCTGGATTTCCAAGACCTACAATCATTTTTACCATACTCTTCCTTTCTCAAATAAAGCCAAAAGGGCTGGAAATAACTTTCCAACCTCCTATGACTATTCTAGATTCTTATACGTTAAAGCGGAATTCCATGATGTCTCCATCTTGAACCACATACTCTTTTCCTTCTTCACGAAGGCGTCCTGCTTCTTTTACAGCTTTTTCAGACCCGTACTGCATCAAGTCATCATAACTCATGGTGACCGCACGGATAAAGCCGCGTTCAAAGTCAGAGTGAATGATTCCTGCTGCTTGTGGTGCTTTGATGCCGCGTTTAAAGGTCCATGCACGCACTTCTTTTTCACCAGCTGTAAAGTAAGTACCAAGGCCAAGCAAGTGATAGGCAGCACGCGTCAATTTATCGACACCGGATTCTGTCAAACCAATCGCTTCCAAGAATTCTGCCTTATCTTCGTCATCCAACTCCGAAATTTCTTCCTCGGCACGCGCTGAGATAACAACAACTTCTGCATTTTCTGTCGCGGCAAAATCACGGATTTGCTGTACATAGTCAATACTATCTGGATCTGCTACCTTATCTTCATCGACATTGGCCACATAAAGAACGGGTTTTGTTGTTAGAAGAAACAGACCTTTCACAACTGTTTGCTCTTCTGGAGTGAATTCTAATATCCGAGCTGATTTACCATCTTCAAGAACTGGCTTGATTTTTTGAAGAACATTAAATTCAGCAAGCGAGTCTTTGTCTTTTTGAGTACGCGCCATTTTCTCAACACGCGCATACCGTTTATTCACCGACTCCAAGTCTGCTAAAATCAATTCTAAATTGATGGTATCAATATCTGCCAACGGGTCAACAAATGCGTCTTCACGTCCTTGTTCACGCATGACATTTTCATCGTCAAACGCACGAACCACATGGACAATCGCATCTACTTCACGAATGTTGGCCAAGAATTTATTTCCGAGTCCTTCACCTTTTGATGCTCCTTTGACGATACCTGCGATATCTGTAAACTCAAAAGTGGTTGGAACAGTTTTTTTAGGTGTGATTAGTTCGGTTAATTTTTGTAAACGTTCGTCAGGCACTTCGACGATACCAACGTTTGGTTCAATGGTTGCAAAGGGATAGTTAGCAGCCTCTGCACCTGCCTTTGTAATTGCGTTAAATAGGGTTGATTTACCAACGTTTGGCAAACCGACGATACCTGCTGTTAAGGCCATTCTTCTAGTCTCCGTTCAAAATATTCAATCATTACGATTATAGCAAAAAAATAGAAAAAAAGCTTGCTGAATAGCAAGCTAATTAAAATATGAACGATGAAAAATATTCCCAACTATTCATTGGCTGTTCAATATTTCTTCTACCTCACGTCTGATTTTTTCCCTAAAACTAACTCAGCTAGTTTGACCAGATTACCAAAATAACCTGAGGTTGCGTCTTATTTCAGAGATAAATTTTCCGTTTTTGGGCTTTTAATGTTAGCTCACGGCTAGAGATGATTTCTCCATCAACCTCAACGATACTTTCTCTAGGTATCTTGATGTGAGCTGTTTCTAGCACCTCATGTTGGAGATAAGAAGACTGCTGATGTTGTTTAAAGACCAGTGTCAATAGGATAGCCAGTCGCTTCCAGAAGGTTTCTCCTTTTGCGTAAATCATGTGCAATTGAGAATCATAGACAGTCGCAGTCGGCCAAATCATAATCCCACCACCAAAATAAGTATTATTGGCAACTGAGAAAAAGTAAACATGATCCAACTCAAGTATTTCCTGATTATTTTTTTGAATCTTCACGCTAGCGACTGGATTTTTAAGCAAAGATAAAATAGCAATAAAAATATAAGTCAACTTGCCTAAATATAAGCGATTGAGGAGACGTTTTAATGTTGAATGAGCCGCTTCATTGACCACCCAGGATGCAAATCCGAGGTCTAAGCTATTTAATAAAATTCCCTCTTCAGCTGCAAAAATCGTAATTTCTCGCGTATTTCCTGCTTCTATATTGGCAATAGTGGCTGCTAAATCTGGTAACTGCAAGGCACGCGCAAAATCATTTCCTGACCCAACTGGGTAATAGGAAAAAGGAATGTTCTGAGGAAGATGGTAGAGAACTTTTGAAAGAGTCCCATCACCACCAATCACCAGAAAAGTATCTCCTTCTTGCCAAGTCTGCAAAGCCAATTGAACTTGATTTTTTTCATCATTGGGACAAGTTGTAAAGAAAATTTTCTTTTCGAGATGAGGATAGTTGACTTGAATTTCTTCCACAATGTCAACAGCTAGCTGCGCTCCTGCATGTGGATTTGCAATAATATAGACTGTCATAATGGGGTTATTATAACAAAAAAAGACTTCCAACGGAAATCTTTCTAATTTATGTTTTATTTTGAATTAACATCATCCTTCAATACTTTTTTCAAGCGTTTTTCAAAATCATGCCGACTCATCATGACCAAGTGATCACAGTTGGTACAGCGAATCTTGATATCTGCTCCCAAGCGTTTCACTTCCCACTCATTGGCTTTTTTCCCAGTAGACTTTATCGTACAAGCATGAGGCTTTTTCATCTCTACAAGACTTCCTAGTTGATACATGATTTCTTCCTCCTACCTAACTGATTATAACAAAAAGAGAGTGGGACAAAAATTGTGATTTCATAGAAATCAATTTTGTCGTCCCACCTCCGCACAGTTGACTAGATTAGTCGAAACTCCTTGTGTAACAAGGGAGAAGAACCTTCAGTCAACCACTACGCTAAAATAATAAAATTTTGTCCTAAGTTCCTATTCTTAGTTCGTACGAACTGGTGTGATCAATTGCACTAAGTCATTTGTCTCATTATTTGGTACCAAAGTAAATGGACGTACAGGCGAGATAAAGCTGACTTTAACTTGGTCGCTATCAATAGCTTTCAATGCTTCAATCAGATAAGTTGGGTTAAAGCTAATGACCAAATCATCTCCTACAACTTCTAAGGTATCTAATTCTTCATTAACACGTCCCACTTCTGGTGAATTTACGTGAGCCGATACCAGCTGATTGACGATTTCTAATTTTACAGTTCCATTTTGTGTTGCATTTGACAAAAGACGAGCACGTTCCATCGCTTGTCGCAGGTTAGCTGTATCAAAAATAGCAATCGTATTAAATTCTTTTGGAATCAAGCGGTCTGTATCAGGATAGCTTCCTTCTAGCAAACGTGTGTAGAAGCTAATATGCTCGCTACGGAATAACATTTGGTTATTTGAGAAGAATACTTCTACGGTTTCAATATCGTCTGTAAAAACAGCTGCAAATTCGCGTAGAGAGCGACTTGGGATTACAACATCAAAATTGTCACCGGCTTTTTCCAAAGTTAGTTTACGTTGGCTCATACGGTGAGAATCTGTCGCTACTGTTTTAAGAGCTGTATTTTCTGTCAAGACAAAATGCACACCTGTTAAGATAGGACGACTTTCTTGCGTTGAGGCTGCAAAGGCTGTTTCATTGATTGTTTGTTTCAACACTTTTGTTTCCAATACCAATGGACTAGAAGTTGGAACTTCTTGCAAACGTGGATATTGCTCTGCTTCTTTTCCTTTTAGGGTGATCTCTGATTTACCACTTGTCAAAACGACTTGCTTTTGCTCAATTTCTTTAAAATCAAGAACGAGGTCTGGGAGACTGGATACGACATTGATGAAGAAGCCAGCTTCTAACAGAATAGAACCTGTTGTCGAAATCAAGAGACCTGCATTTTCATCCTGAACAGAAATGAAGTTTTCAATTGAAATTTGACCATTAGACCCTGTCAATGTAATTCCTTCTTTATGAACATCAATTTTTACAGTTGATAAAACAGGAATAGCATTTTTATGACTGATAGCTCTTTTGGTAATATTTAAAGCCTGTAGAAAAATAGTTTTGTTAATTGAAAATTGAATCATGAATTCTCCTTTATTTATGGTTGTTAAGGTTAATAGTAATAGTAGTGTCTGTGAAATCTGTGGAAAAGTGTACTAAGCCCACTAATAGCAAGAAAAATGACTTGTTCACAACTTGTGGAAAAGTCGCTCTATTTTTCAAGAATTATCCACAACTACCGAATCTTGTTCCGAATGGTGCTAATTTCAATCTCTAGATTTTCATCATCAAGCAACATTGTTTTTATCTTATTGTAAGCATGCATCACCGTTGTATGGTCTCGATTACCAAATTCTTTCCCGATTTTTGGAAGCGAGTTATCGGTCATTTCACGCGCTAGATACATGGCGACCTGACGGGCATGAACGATGTTTGCAACACGTTTAGCACCTTTTAATTCCTTGACGCTAATTCCGTAGAAATTTCCGACTTCTGCCTGAATTTTGTCAATAGGGATGACCATATTTTGAGGGCTAGTTTGTTTTCGTGAACGAATGGCCTCTGCTGCTACATCAACTGTAATCGTTGTTAATTGTCGCAGCGTTGCGATGAGATGGATATCTTTTAGAGCTCCTTCAAGGTCACGGACATTGGAGTCAAATTGACCAGCTAGATAGGCTAAAGTATCGTCGGCAAAGGTGTAGGGATAATCTTCACATTTATTACGCAAGATAGCAATTCGAGTTTCAAAATCTGGCGGTGTAATCTCACTCGTTAAGCCCCACTTAAAGCGCGTGACAAGGCGTTCTTCCAGATTTTCTAGGTGATCAGGATTGCGGTCACTCGTCAGAACAATTTGCTTACTCTTATCGTGCAAGGCATTAAAGGTATTGAAAAATTCTTCCTGTGTCGTCGCCTTGTTACTGAGAGACTGAATATCATCAATCAGCAATAAATCTAGGTTACGATAGGTATTCTTGAAAGCCTCCATTTTATTGAGGCGAAGATGCTCCAAGAAATCATTGATAAATGTTTCAGAAGCCACATACTTAATGCGAGCATTCGGATTATTTTGTAAAACCTTATTTCCGATAGCATTGAGCAAGTGCGTTTTTCCAAGCCCGGGTCCTCCAAAGATAAAGAGAGGATTATAAAGTTCCCCAAGATTATCTGAAACAGCTAATGCTGCAGCTTTTGCCCATTGATTGTTATCACCTTGCACAAAATTTTCAAATTGATATTGTGGTTTGATATCAGAATGAACGGGTTGAACAATCGGCTGGTTATTTTGCTGCTCAGGGAGGATGACTTGGACGACAGGCGTTGCTACTGGTTGGCTTTCCAGCTGACTGTCGTTTGGTAGTTCAAAGACATACTGGACTTCTAGAGGTGCATTGTATACTTCAAAACCAGCTGTTAGGAGAATATCATTGAGATTTTTCTCCCAAAAATATTGCTTCACCGAGCTATCTAAAAAGATAGTTGCTGTTGAGCCACTAATTTGAACCAATCGTGCTTCTGAAATGTAAAAATCATATGCTGCTTGATTGAGATTCAAATGTTCTTTGGCTAATTGGATAATTCGCTCCCAAAATAATTGTTCAGGATTCATACTTGCCCCCCTTTCTTTTCATTTTTGGTTCTTCTAGTTTATCACAAAATCAAAAAGTTTTCCACAAGATAAAAAGTTTTTCACACTGTTTATAAAAGTTTTCCACAGAATGTGAATAAACAAAGAAAAAGCCAGTATGATTGGCTTTTTCGGGCTGATTTATTGTGTATAAAACTGTTTATACGGATTTTTTCTCCACAGGCTTATTTTAAGCTTTGGATAATTCTTTCCAATTCTTCACTAGTTGAAAAGGAAATAGTCAGACTTCCCTGTCCGTTTTTTTGCTGTTTGATTTTTACAGCTGTACCTAGTTTTTTTCTAAGTTCTTTTTCCTCTTCCTGAATGAAGAGATTTTGTTTTGCAACTTTTTTTTGTTTTTTTTCAGCCAAGAGCTGCTCTAATTTTCTAACACTGATATCGGAGGCAGTTAGCTTGTCTAGCCACTCAAGTTGGCTTTTTTCATCAAGAGGAATGAGCAAGCGAGCATGCCCTTGGGATAGCTTCCCATTCTCTACTGCATCAATCAATGCCTGAGAAAGATTAAGCAGGCGGAGTATATTTGTGATGTAAGGCCGTGATTTTCCCATGATTTGAGCAATTTCATCATGGGTGAGCCCTTTTTGGAGGAGTTTTTGATAAGAACGAGCTTCTTCAATGGGATTGAGATCAGCTCGCTGCAAGTTTTCGATAATGGACTGATAAAGCATATCCGTATCTGACAATTCTTTGACAACTGCTGGAATGGTTTCAATTCCTGCTAGTTTGCTAGCTCGCCATCGTCGTTCTCCAGCTAGAAGCTCATAGCCAAAAATAGCTGATTTTCGAACGATGATGGGTTGAATGAGTCCATTTTCTCGGATAGATTGAGCTAGTTCAGCTAGTTTTTCATCATCAAAATGCAATCTGGGCTGATAAGGATTTGGTGTAATATCAGTTAATGAGAGGTATTCAAGTGCTTCCATAAGGCTTATTCTAGCAAAAAAAATGTAACTTTACAATATTGTAAAGTTACATTGACAATATTGACAGCTAATTTGAAGAAAGTTCTTCAGTAGATTTTGTCAAGTTAATCTTGACAGTTGCTTCTTTTCCATTGCGTACATAGGTGATGGTGATGGTATCTCCAATTGCATGCTTGTAAAGAGCACTCTGAAGGTCACTAGTTGTCGAGATAGCAGTGTCATTGATTTTGGTAATGACGTCGTATTTTTCCAGTTTTCCATCAGCTGGAAGTCCTGATTGAGTTGAAATGACGAGAACACCTGATTTGACTTTGCTGTCTGACAAACCAGCAGTTTGCATCTGACTTGTAGATAGATCCGTTACATTTGCCATTTTAATTCCAAGTGCTGGGCGAGTAACTTTCCCGTTCTTTTCTAGTTGGTTGATGATTTGAACGGCATCATTTGCGGGGATTGCAAATCCCATTCCTTCGACAGAGACGCTAGAGCTAGATGTAGTAATTTTACTTGATGTGATACCGATGACTTGACCTTCAATATTGATCAGAGGGCCGCCAGAATTCCCTGGGTTGATAGCTGTATCGGTTTGGATAGCATTGGTTGAGATAGGTTGGCCATCTTCAGATTTTGAAGTGACGGTGCGGCTGAGACTGGAGACAATTCCTTGTGTAACAGAATTTGCATAAGTTGTACCAAGAGGGCTACCGATTGCAATAGCTGTTTCCCCTACATTGATAGAGTCGGAATCAGCAAATTTTGCCACAGTAGAAACCTTGTCGGCCGCAACTTTAATAACAGCGATATCAGAATATGTATCAGCTCCAACCAGTTCGCCACTAATTTTTTCACCAGAGGCAAGTTGGATATCAATTTTTTGTGCGTTTGCAATGACGTGATTATTGGTTACGATATAAGCGTATTTACCGTCTTTTTTATAAATCACACCGGATCCTTCACTAGCGACAGAAAGCTCATCAGAAGCTTCATTATTTGTCCCGAAAATCGACTCAGTATTGTTCTTATTAGCTTGGTAATTGATGACTGAGACAACTGCATCTTGTACTGTTTTTACAGCTTTTGTCACAGACGTCTGATTGTCATAGGTTACATTGCTAACTGAGGTAGATTTACTTGTGGTCGCAGTGCTAGTATTGGTAGTGGCTGGCTGCAAGAGAGGATAAACCAGCATTCCTGCAAGTCCTCCTAGAAAACCGACGACAAAAATAATAGCAAGTTTTATGTATTTTTTCATGGAAATCCTCCTTATTACTTACCTGTATCTTAATTCTATTTTCTTAATTATAACTTAAATCTTTCAAAAATCAATCCACAACCTGTGGATAACTTTTGTGGATATGTGAATAATCTGCTGATTTATCCCCTATTTATCAGAATCTATTTTAAAACTTCCTGTGGATATGTTACAATGTATTCATGAAAATAAAAGTCATCACCGTTGGAAAATTAAAAGAAAAATATCTCAAGGATGGTATTGCTGAATATAGCAAGCGGCTGTCTCGTTTTACCAAATTAGAATTGATTGAGCTAGTGGACGAAAAAACGCCGGATAAAGCTAGCCAAGCTGAAAATGAGCAAATTCTTGAGAAGGAAGCGCAACGTATCATGGGAAAAATTGCGGACCGTGATTATGTCATTGCCTTAGCAATTGAAGGAGAGCAGTTTCCGTCAGAAAAATTCAGCCAAATCTTGTCGGATATTACCGTCAGAGGTTTTTCAGACATTACATTTGTCATTGGAGGAAGTTTGGGATTAGCTCCGATTGTCAAAAAACGGGCTAATCTTTTGATGAGTTTTGGAAAGTTGACCCTGCCCCATCAGCTAATGAAATTAGTCTTAGTTGAGCAAATTTATCGAGCTTTCATGATTCAACAGGGAAGTCCTTATCATAAGTAGTTTCACGTGAAACGAGAAAAGTAGAGATGTCAAAAAAGAAAAATTATCGTATCTTTGAAGGATTGCGAATTGCCACTTGTTTGACCTTTGTGAGTGGTTTTCTCAATGCTTTTACATTTATTACACAAGGAGGCCGTTTTGCAGGCATTCAATCTGGGAATGTCGTTTATATGGCTTTTTATCTGGCCAAAGGGCAGATACATCAGGCTTTTCAATTTTTAGTCCCAATCGCATTTTTTGCTTTAGGTCAGTGTTTTACCTATTTGATGCGGAAGTATTTTGTAAAAAATAAGTGGCCGTGGCATTTGAGTAGCAGCCTTGTTATTTTAGGTTTAGTCTTACTAGCTTGTGTATTGAACCCTATTTTAGGTCCATCTATGACCATCGCTATACTTGCTTTTGTAGCCTCTATTCAGGTAGAAAGTTTCCGTAATATCCGAGGCCTTCCTTATGCAAATGTTATGATGACTGGTAATGTTAAGAATGCAGCTCATCTTTGTTTTAAGGGGGTGGTTGAACAAGATGCTCAATTAAGAAAAAAAGGCTATCACATCCTTTTAATCATTCTTACATTTATGCTGGGAGTGTATCTAGCTACGATTTTGGTTGATTGTTTTCAAGAAGATGCTCTTCTATTTTGCCTTCTTCCTTTATCCTATACCAGTTTTCAACTTTGGAAAGAAAAAAGGATAGGACAAAAATCGGTTGTTTCGTAGGAGTATATCTTGGCTATAGTTCCATAAAAAAAATGAAAAAGCTGAGAAATATTTTCCCAGCTTTTTTATAATGATTCCAGCAGGATTCGAACCTGCGACCGTTCGCTTAGAAGGCGAATGCTCTATCCAGCTGAGCTATGGAACCTACTCAACTCCACTATTCTACCTTAAAGAAAATAAAATGTCAAGATATCACAAAATTCTAGAAAAAAACGGTTGACAAAAAAAGAAGGCTATATTATACTAGATATTGTCTTGTTTATGGTCCGTTGGTCAAGGGGTTAAGACACCGCCTTTTCACGGCGGTAACACGGGTTCGAATCCCGTACGGACTATATCTTCCGCCATAGCTCAGTTGGTAGAGCGCATGACTGTTAATCATGATGTCACAGGTTCGAGCCCTGTTGGCGGAGTATTCAAACGTCGAATTTACGGCGTTTTTTTATTACCAAAAAAGTCTAGACTCAATTGAATCTAGACTTTTTCAATCATTGTTGCTTTTTTCTTAGTCTCTCATAAAGGAAGAAGAATAGTAGTCCACCTACACAACAAAGGCAACCAATATAGAATCCATTCGGAATAAATGTCAATATAATCGTGCCACTGCCTTTTTTAACATTTACTTTCATAAAGCCATTTTGTGCGCGTGAAATGGTCAATTTCTTTCCATTTTGCGTGGCTATCCATCCCTTATCATATGGAATGGTATAGAAGATAGATGCATCCTCTGTGGTACTATAGGTTGTTTTAACCGTATTTTTGTCTAATGTTGTATGGATATTTTTTTCAGACAAGGTAGAGATGGCTTCTTGATAGGCTGCCTGATCTAATATATAGAATTGTGGGAGGTCATAAGAAATCGTTTGATTTTTTGGAAAACTAATTGTCAAAGTAACTTCTTCTTGATCCTTGAAATAGCCAACATTAAAGAATGCAAAGGTATTATCCATTGTAAACTCACTTGACTGATTGTTTACAGTAATGAGAATGTTTTTACTATTTTCATTCGAATAACGGATATTTGGCAGGCTAACGTACAGTTGTCCATTTTTAGGGATTGTAAGTGTATATTGAACAGAGGCAGTTTCTTGACCAGTTTTTGCTTGAAGAGAAACACGATTTTCAAACAATTTTGTCTGACTGGATGAGGTTGGTTCAAGACTTGTAAAGTAATGATGATTCAGTCCGGTTAGGGCGTTCAAAAAATTGGTCTGATTATCCAAAGTAAGATTTGTAAACTTTATATCTTTGTAAAGTCCAGTAGTTAGGATACCTATTTGTTGGGCATTGTGATTTTGGTATAAATTTAAGCTTGTTCCATTTTTGTAGAGAGAAAAACCAAGTTTATTAGGATTTGTCGAGGCAATGTTGTATTTGATTCCAAATAGACTATCCGCGATGAGAGTATTATTTTGGTAGCGTAAATTCAGATTTGTTCCATCAGAGCGGAAGCCGAGTTTATCTAGTGTCGAGCTAGAAGAGCGATTACGGACAGAAGAAAATTGGGAAATTCCATTGTAATTGAATTTCATACTATCATTTCCAGTTTGAGGGAGAAGTCGCTCTGTTCGATAATTATTGTCAACATCCTTTACAAGATTGTCAATATCTTTTATATCTCGAGCATAATTTTCCCTACTTGGGAAATTCCATTCGTCTGCCAGTCCCTGAATCTGGTAATGACTATGAAGACCAATCTCGAAGATAAAAAAAAGTAATAGGGAAATTGTAAAAAATTGTAGTGAAATTTTATTTGAAATATTCGCTAAAAATAGGAGTCCATACACAATTACAAATTCTGCTGTTAATAAAAATAGGCTATTATCTAAGAAACTATAGTGCTCTTTAAATAAATAGGTTGTAACAAATCCAGCAATGAGAAAAATACCCACTGCAAGGAAATTCCAGCGCTTGATTTCCTTCAGGCGGATGCAAGTTTCTGCTGCCATGTAAATAATTAAAAATGAAAATACCCAGGCATACCGATGTAGGAACATATTTGGAGCATGCATACCTTGCCAAAATAAATCGAGTGGTTGTAGGTAAAAACTAGCTACAATAAAAGCAAGAACAAGGCTGTAAGTCAATTTCGTTACGCGTTTGATGGTTGGTAGGAAAAAGAAAAGCAGGGCTAGTATGAGTGGAAGGAGTCCAACCGAGATCATCGGAATGGCACCGAATTTTGTAGTATCAAAATTTCCCACAATATTTTTTGCAAAAATATCTAGAAACCATGAATTTTCAGTTTTTAAACTAGATATAGCTGTAAAGCTCTCACCATGTGTTTTTAAATCTAGATAAGTTGGTAAGAGAACAATCATACTGGTCAAGGTTGACAACAGTGACACAACTGTAAAGTCGATAAATGTTGAAATTCGTCCTTTTATATCCCAAGAAATTTCTAAGAAAAAGTATAGTACTAAAAAAATAGCAGTCATATATCCAAAATAATAACTTTGAATAAAGAGACAGGTCAAGGAAATGTAATAAAGAGTTCGCCCTTGTTTAGTAGCCAACCTGTGCAAACCTAGCAAAATAAGTGGAACAAGGATAAAAATATCTAACCACGAATTAATCTCTAGCTGGCTAGTTGAAAAACTCATGAGAGATAGACCAGTTGACAGCAAGAGCCCCAGTGTAGGAGACAATTTTTTATGGATACGAGTGAGGGAATAATAACTTGACAGACCCGTCAATCCAAACTTGACAATTGTAAAAAGGTAGAATGCATCAGGCATGCTTGAAAGGCTAAAGAAGTAAACAAGTGGTGATAGGAATGAGCCTAAGTAATAAGCAGAAAGGGCGTAGAAGTTAAGACCTAGACCACTTGTAAACGTATAGAAAATAGAACCTTGGCCGTGTAAAGCATTTCGTAAAGTTTGATTAAAAATCACATATTGATGAAATCCATCACTTGCAAGGATAGTCGTTTTACTTCCCCACCAGATTCCGTGGGTAGCTAACAAAATACCCATGATAGTCAAAGGTAGTAGAAATGAGATTAGGTGATAGAGAACTGTTTTTTTCTTAGGATAATTCATAGGCATATTGTATCACGTTTACAAATAGAAAAAAAGCGACAGTGTCGCTTTTTATTTCCAGAGTTCTTGTACCTTAGCTTGTACTTCAGCATTTTCCAAAAATTCATCATAAGTTTCATCAATACGGTCAATTACACCATTTTTAGAAATAACAATGATATGATTTGCTAATGTTTGAATGAATTCATGGTCATGGCTGGCGAAGATGATGGATTCTCTGAAGGCTTTTAGGCCATCGTTCAAACTTGAGATTGATTCTAAGTCCAAGTGATTGGTTGGGTCATCGAGCACGAGAACATTTGACTTGAGGAGCATGAGTTTAGACAGCATCACACGTACTTTTTCTCCCCCTGACAAGACATTGACAGACTTGTTAACTTCATCACCAGAAAAGAGCATCCGTCCCAAGAAACCACGCAAGAATGTGTTGTCATCTTCTTCCTTGCTAGCAAATTGACGAAGCCAATCCAAAATTGATTCGCTAGAAGCAAAGTCGGCACTGTTATCTTTGGGTAAGTAAGATTGACTCGTTGTAACACCCCACTTGACAGTACCCTCATATTCGATTTCTCCCATGATGGCACGGATAAGGGCGGTTGTTTGGATGTCATTTTGTCCAATCAAGGCTGTCTTATCGCCTGGACGAAGGATGAAACTGATATTATCAAGAATCTTTTCACCATCGATTGTGACAGACAAGTTCTCAACGGTCAAAAGGTCATTACCAATTTCTCGTTCTGCTTTGAAGTTAACGAATGGATACTTACGGCTTGATGGCACGATTTCTTCCAATTCGATTTTATCCAGCATTTTTTTACGAGATGTAGCTTGTTTTGATTTTGATGCATTGGCAGAGAAGCGAGCAACGAATTCTTGCAATTGTTTGATTTTTTCTTCTGCTTTAGCATTGCGGTCTGCTTGTAAGCGCGCAGCCAACTCTGATGACTCTTTCCAGAAATCATAGTTACCAACGAAGAGTTTGATTTTACCGAAGTCAAGGTCAGCCATGTGTGTACATACTTTGTTCAAGAAATGACGGTCATGGGATACGACGATGACGGTATTTTCAAAGTCAATCAAGAAATCTTCCAACCAAGTAATAGACTGAATATCCAAACCATTGGTAGGCTCGTCAAGAAGAAGGACATCTGGCTTACCAAAGAGTGCTTTAGCGAGGAGGACTTTAACCTTGTCACCATTTGCCAATTCACTCATGTTGAGGTAGTGTAGGTCTTCAGAAATATTCAAGTTTTGGAGCAATTGAGATGCTTCACTTTCAGCTTCCCAACCACCAAGTTCAGCAAATTCTCCTTCGAGTTCAGCTGCACGAACGCCATCTTCTTCAGAGAAATCTTCTTTCATGTAAATAGCATCTTTTTCTTTCATGATGCTGTAAAGTGTTTCATTTCCCATGATGACAACGTCAATCACGCGCTCATCTTCGTAGTCAAAGTGATTTTGACGGAGTACGGACAAGCGTTCGTCAGGACCGAGTGAGATATGACCTGTAGATGGTTCAATATCTCCAGCCAAGATTTTTAAGAAAGTTGATTTACCAGCACCGTTGGCACCAATCAAACCATATGTGTTACCTGCTGTAAAGTTGATGTTGACATCATCGAAAAGTTTACGGTCGCTAAACCGGAGTGAAACGTCTGATACTGTAAGCAATATGTATACCTCTTGTTCTTTATCTATCTGATATTTTACTAGAAAAAAGCTGATTTATCAATGAAAACTACATTGGGAAGAGAATATCCTCTTTGCTACCATGATTTTTTTGAAGGCTAAAACCACGACCACGAACTTGGGTAGCCGGCATGATGATGATAAATGCTGTCTCATCAATGGAGAGAATTTCTTTTTCAATCGTTTGTAACTCTGGTCGAGAAATGGTAATCATGAGCATGTGTTTTTCTGTACCAGTGTATCCCCCTAGGACGGGAAGCTCAGTTACTCCACGATCGATAATGGTTGTAATATAATTTTTGATGTCTTCATATTTTTGTGAAATCACCATGACATTGCGATGAGAATCGGTTCCAGCCATCATGAGATTGATGACATAAGTAATGGTCATCAGAGATAGGATAGAATACATAACCGTGTCTACATCGAAAGCGACAAAACCGAGTCCAACGATAAATCCGTCAACTAGAAATACTAGAAGTCCAAACGGAATAGGAGTATATTTATTGAGAACCTGTACGACAATTCCCGTACCGCCAGTGGATGAATGTCCGAGAAAGACTAGTCCAATTCCAAACCCAAGAATGATGCCACCGAAGATAGCAGCTAGCAATGTATTGTGAGAAAGAGTTGGAAGACCATCTGTCAACTTAATAAAGATGGCATAAATCCAGGCTCCATAAATCGTTTTGATAAAGGTTGATTTTCCCAATAAGAACCAGCAAATCAAGAGTAGAGGGATATTTGAATAAAGGACAAAATTTGATGTATCCCAACCGAGCAAACTATGAAGACTGATTGCGAGTCCACCAACGCCCCCAGAAGCAATATTGTTCTCAACAAATAAGGTATTATAAGCAATAGCTGCAATAAACGAACCAACGGTTACTAGAGCAAAATCTTTTAATTTTTCCTTCATAATCTCATCTCTTTTCTAAAAAAGTCCACATATTATTATGACGAAAAGATAGACAACCGTCAAGTGAAAATATCTTGACTTTTATAGTGAAAAATCTTAAAATGAGAGGGATTCAGAAAGAGCAATCTTTCTCCAAATAATAGAGAGCTGACGGTGCTGGAAGTCAGTATTTGGATAGATGAAATGGGCTGATGTTTCATGTGAAACAAATACATAAGTTTCAGGTCGGCACCCCTTACCGTGCAGAAGAGATAGCATAACAGATGCTAATTGAGGTGGTACCGCGTAGACTCAAAGACGCCCTCACACGATTTTCGTGTGAGTTTTTTATTGATAAAGGAGAATTTATGACAAAACCAATTATTTTAACGGGTGATCGTCCAACAGGTAAGCTACATCTGGGTCACTATGTTGGTTCATTGAAGAACCGAGTGATGTTGCAAAACGAGGACAAGTATGAGATGTTCGTTTTCTTGGCGGACCAACAAGCCTTGACAGATCATGCAAAAGAATCAGAGATTATCAAGGAATCTATCGGTAATGTAGCTCTAGATTACTTATCAGTTGGTCTTGATCCAAGCAAATCAACGATTTTTATTCAGAGTCAGATTCCAGAGTTGGCTGAGTTGACCATGTACTATATGAACCTTGTTTCATTAGCACGTTTGGAGCGAAACCCAACGGTTAAGACTGAAATTGCTCAAAAAGGATTTGGTGAATCCATTCCGTCTGGATTTTTGGTGTACCCAGTTTCACAAGCAGCTGATATTACAGCCTTTAAAGCTAACTTGGTTCCCGTTGGGAATGACCAAAAACCGATGATTGAGCAAACGCGTGAGATTGCACGCAGCTTTAATCACACCTATAACTGTGACGTTTTAGTAGAGCCAGAAGGCATTTATCCAGAAAATGAAAAGGCAGGGCGATTGCCTGGCTTAGATGGAAATGCTAAAATGTCCAAATCCCTAGGAAATGGCATTTACTTATCAGATGATGCTGATACTGTACGTAAAAAGGTTATGAGCATGTATACTGATCCAAATCACATCCGTGTAGAAGATCAGGGGCAAATTGAAGGAAATATGGTTTTCCATTATTTGGATATTTTTGGAACAGCAGAAGATGCGGCGACAATCGCTGACATGAAGGAACACTACCAGCGTGGTGGTTTGGGAGATGTGAAGACTAAGCGTTATTTGCTAGAAGTATTAGAGCGTGAATTGGCACCAATCCGTGAACGTCGTTTGGAGTATGCTAAAGATATGGGAGAAGTTTTCCGTATGCTTGAAAAAGGAAGTGAAGCAGCGCGTGCAGTTGCCGGACAAACCTTATCAGAAGTTAAAGCTGCAATGGGGATCAATTACTTTTAAATAAACTAGAAAAAAATGGAGGCGTTTGTTATAAATTGTCTCCTTTTTATTTACTTTGTAAAGTTCTAGTTTACAGAAATTGTCAACTTTGTTGACAGTATACTTAGAAATAGGATGATTATTAATAAAAGAAATGCCTATTGAATGATATGAGGTGTAGAACTGATAATCATAAGAAAAAGGGATTCGAATGATAAACAAGTAGTAGTGCATAAATTAGGATGAAAATCGTACAAAAATCATATTTTTTACAAATAGTATTCGTTTTTTGTGGATTGAATTTTGTTTTTATTTTTTTAATTATTTTTAAGTTCGGAAAAAGCCTTGTTTTTGTTGACAATTGGCTGTAAAATGATATGATAATAAGCACAACAAAAATGAAAAGAGGAATAGATACCATGTCAAATTGGGACACGAAATTTTTGAAAAAAGGCTATACATTCGACGATGTTTTGCTCATTCCAGCAGAAAGTCATGTTTTGCCAAATGATATTGATTTGAGAACACAACTCGCGCCTAATTTGATTTTAAATATTCCAATTATTTCTGCTGCTATGGACACTGTTACTGATAGCAAAATGGCCATTGCTATGGCGCGTGCTGGAGGTTTAGGTGTTGTTCATAAAAATATGTCTATTGCAGCTCAAGCAGAAGAGATTCGTAAGGTGAAACGTTCTGAAAATGGTGTTATTATTGATCCATTTTTCCTCACTCCAGAAGATGCTGTTGAAGAAGCTGAAAACTTGATGGCAACTTACCGTATTTCAGGTGTTCCAATTGTTGAAACGATTGAAAATCGGAAATTGGTTGGGATTATCACTAACCGCGATATGCGTTTTATTACAGACTATACGCAGCCAATTTCAGCTAATATGACAAGTGATAACTTGGTAACAGCACCAGTTGGAACAGATCTTGAAACTGCTGAAAAAATTCTTCACGAGCACCGCATCGAAAAACTTCCTTTGGTCGATGAAGAAGGGCGATTGGCAGGCTTGATTACGATTAAAGATATTGAAAAAGTTATTGAATTTCCAAATGCAGCTAAGGATGAATTTGGTCGTCTCTTAGTAGCTGGTGCGGTCGGCGTAACTTCTGATACATTCGAACGTGCAGAGGCTTTGTTTGAAGCGGGTGCTGATGCGATTGTTATCGATACTGCCCATGGTCACTCAGCTGGTGTTCTTCGCAAGATTGCTGAAATTCGTGAGCATTTTCCAAATCGTACCTTGATTGCAGGAAATATTGCGACTGCTGAGGGAGCACGTGCTCTTTATGAGGCTGGTGTAGATGTTGTCAAAGTTGGTATTGGACCAGGTTCTATCTGTACTACACGTGTTGTAGCAGGTGTGGGGGTGCCTCAAGTAACTGCGATTTACGATGCTGCTAGCGTTGCACGTGAGTATGGTAAAGCTATCATTGCTGACGGTGGGATCAAGTATTCAGGTGATATTGTCAAAGCATTAGCAGCAGGTGGACACGCAGTTATGCTTGGTTCTATGTTTGCTGGTACGGACGAAGCACCTGGCGAAACAGAGATTTTCCAAGGTCGGAAGTTCAAAACTTATCGTGGGATGGGCTCTATCGCAGCGATGAAACAAGGTTCCAAAGACCGTTACTTCCAATCTTCAGTGAACGAAGCAAATAAATTGGTTCCCGAAGGAATTGAAGGACGCGTGGCTTATAAAGGCTCCGTTGCAGATATGATTTTCCAAATGGTTGGTGGTCTTCGCTCAGGTATGGGCTATGTAGGGGCTGGTACCATGGAAGAACTACGTGAAAAGGCACAATTCATTGAAATGTCAGGTGCTGGCTTGAAAGAAAGTCACCCACATGATGTTCAAATTACAAATGAAGCGCCAAACTATTCAGTACATTAAACAATAAAAGAGGACTCTAGAGTCCTCTTTTATGTTGTTTCTTCTGTCAGTTGTCCTGATTCAATATGAAAAATTTTCAACTCCTCGGGAAGTTGGTGTAGATGTTCCAAAGAAGTAGTGGTGATAAATGTTTGGATTTTCTCAGAAATTGTATCTAGAAGCTGTTCTTGACGGTAGTTGTCAAGTTCACTCATAACATCGTCAAGCAGGAGGATTGGATATTCTCTAGTGACTTCTTTCATAAGTTCAATTTCGGCCAATTTTACGGACAATACTAAACTCCTATGTTGCCCTTGACTACCATAATGAGCGTTCATATTATTTATGAAAAATTCGATATCATCTCGGTGCGGACCGATTCCGGTATTTTTTTTGAACAAGTCACGTTTACGACTTCTTTGCAACTCTGTCAAAAAAATGTCAACTAGATTGACATTGTCTGTAAATCTAAAGCTAGAGACATATCGTAGTGAGAGCTCCTCTGTATCATTAGAAAGATTGAAATGCTTTTGTTTAGCGTAGTTTTCTAATCTCTCGAGAAACTCTAATCGATGCTGGATCACCTTACTGCCATAATCGGCGAGTTGCATATCTAGGACATCTAAAAAATTCTCATCAATCGCTTTTTCTTGTTTTAAGTAAGTATTTCGTTGCTTTAAAACGTGATTGTAACTCGAAAGATCAGAGAGATAGAGAGGTTTGATTTGTCCCAACTCCACATCAATAAATTTTCTACGGAGTGCAGGAGCACCCTTGATTAGTTGAAGATCTTCAGGCGCAAACAAGACAACGTTCATGTGGCCAATATAATCAGACAATTTAGTTTGCTTTAGATGGTTTACTTTTGTCGTCCGTCCTCTATCTGTCAACTCAATGTCAAGTGGAAGTTTACCACTTGTACGATGAATGAGCCCGCTAACAGTTAGATTCCCCCCATCAAAAGGCAACAAATCTTTGTCAGTACGAGTACGATGACTTCTTGTTAAGGCAAGGAAGTAGATACTTTCTAGAATATTTGTTTTTCCTTGTGCATTTTTCCCTAAAAATACATTCAAACCATTATGGAAGTTGACAGAAAGCTGATGATAATTGCGGAAATTTTGTAAACTTAATTCTTCAATCCACATCATTAAGTACCTGGGAAACGGACAGGTTTTTTAGCTTCTTTTGGCTTGCTAGCCTGCTTAATAGGATTCGTCTTTTTTACTTTTTTATTCATTTCTTTAACGAGAGCTGCGACACGCGCCTTTTCTTCTAAATCTAATTGATGTTCTTTCATCTCCTCAGGAGTTGGGGCGATAACAGTAATTTTTAGATTTTGTGCGGGCAATGTGACCACGTCATTGACTCTAATTTTTTTACCACGTTTTTTCTCATCTTCACCATTGAAAAGAACGGTATTCTCAGTTAGAAATCCCTTGATTGCACCACCAGAAGATAAAATTCCCGTATTTTTCAGTAGTGCTTGCAGTGTAATGTATTCTTCAAATAATTTGTATTCCATAGTTCACCTCATTACAGATAATTATATCACAAAATGGTATAATAAGGCTTACTACGCTTGAAAGAGGTTCCTATGAAATTACAAGAGGGTGTGAATCTTCACTTTATTCCTTCAGAAAAATTTACGACTAATCAAATTAAAATCCGCTTCACGGCTCCTATGGATAAAAAATCGGTAGCCAATCGTGTGCTGGTAGCCAATTTACTTGAAATGGGTAATCAGGACTATCCATCCAATCAGGCATTACGACGAAAATTAGCCGAACTATATGGTGCGACTTTTTCTACAAGTGTTTCCAAAAGAGGATTGGTCCATATTGTTGATATTTCCGTTTCTTATATAAAAGAACGGCACTTGCTTTCGCAAGAGAATCTGACGGAAGAAATTGTGACCTTATTGTTGTCAACGTTGCAAAAACCGTTGGCGAAAAAAGGCGCTTTCCAGCAAGAAATTTTTGAAATCGAAAAAAGGAATCTTCTTTCTTATTTAGAATCAGAAGTTGAAGATAATTTTTATCATGCAGACTTGGAGTTAAACAAGCTGTATTTTCAAGATGAAAATTTACAAATTTCTCGGGTATCTAATCTTGAATTGGCAGAGAAAGTGACTGCGGAAACAGCCTATCAGGCATTACGTGACATGTTAAGTTTAGATTGGATTGATATTTTTGTGTTAGGGGAAGTTGACGAAGAGTTGACAGAAAAATTATTTAGAAAATTTCCGTTTACCTATCGAAATCCAAAATTATTTTTTGAGTATAGCCAAGAATTCTCACCTGTTTTACGCGAAAAATCAGAGAGAAAATATGCAAAACAGTCCATATTGCAGCTAGCTTATCATTTACAAATATTTTACAATGATGACAACTATTATCCTTTGTTGATTTTGAATGGCTTGTTTGGCTCTTTTTCACATTCAAGATTGTTTACTCAGCTGAGGGAAAAAGAAAGCTTAGCCTATACAATTGGTTCGCAATTGAACATCTTTGCAGGAACTTTAAAGGTATATGCGGGAATTGATAGAGAAAATCGATTGAAAACCTTAAAAGGGATTCATCGCGAATTGTTGAGATTAAAGCAAGGACACTTTTCTGAGGAAGAAATTAACTCGACAAAGAAAATGTATCTACATTCTGCTCAAATCGCTCAAGATAGAGGACAAAACTTGATTGAACAAGTTTACAATCAATTGGTGTTCCAGGAACGAAATATCTCGGTAGAAGAATTTATGGAAAAAATCCAAGAAGTGAAAAAAGAAGACATTGTAAGGGTTAGCCAAATGCTACGTTTACAAGCAGTTTACTTTATGGAAGGAGTAGAGTAAATTGACCAAACTTATCAAAACAGAATACCCTTATTTGATGGATCCAGTTTTTGAATATAAGATTGACAATGGATTGACAGTCGTATTGATGCCAAAAGAAAACTTTAATGAAGTGTATGGCATTGTAACTACTAGATTTGGAGCTATCAATACCAATATTAAAGTAGATGGAATATTAAAAAATTATCCATCCGGAATTGCCCACTTTTTAGAACATAAGATGTTTGAAGACGCTTCGGGGAATGATAGTTTACAAGACTTTACAAGAATTGGTGCGAGTGCCAACGCCTACACCAGTTTATACCAGACAAGCTACCTGTTTTCAACAACTGAAAAAGTAGTGGAGTCCCTAGAATTACTACAAAAGATTGTTTCGGAAGCCCACTTTACCCCTTATTCTATAGAGAAAGAAAAGGGAATTATTGAGCAGGAAATTGAGATGTATCTAGATGATCCAGATTATCGCTTGTATATGGAAATTTTAGCTAGCTTATATCCTAATACACCATTAGCCCAAGATATAGCTGGGACTGTTTTGTCTATTCAGGAGATAACTGTTGAAAATTTATATGAAAATTTCCAATTCTTTTATCAACCGAACCGGATGCATTTAGTTGTCATTGGAAATTTTATAGTGGATGAAGTGATTCATTCTATTGAGGTTTTTCAAAAAAATGTTGACAATAAGTTTACAGAGATAGAAAGGTTGCCCATTGAGCATCATCCAATATTGGAGCATCGAAATGTAACTTTACAGGTCGCTTCTCCCAAATTGGCAGTTGGTTTACGTGGAAATAGTCAATTGAAGGATGAGGAGATTCCAAAGTATCGCTTGTCATTATCCTTTCTATTTTCTATGCTTTTTGGTTGGACTTCGCAGACTTATCAAACGTTTTACGATGCTGGAAAGATTGACGGCTCCTTTACACTGCATTTAGAGGTACGACCTGAGTATCACTTCTTAGTTGTTACGGCAGATACGGAAGAACCAATTGCCTTGTCATCTTCCATCCGTAAAATATTGAAAAATTTTGAAACCAGCCCTGATTTGACAGAAGAACATTTTGAAATATTGAAGAAAGAGGCTTATGGGGAATTTCTTCGTGGTCTAAATTCGCTAGAGGGAACAGCTAGTCAGTTTGCAGCTCAGTATTCTGAGTTTGAAACGATGCTGGATGTGCCAAGGTTGCTAAATGAGATAACTTTGGAAGATATCACTAAGGCTGGGCATTTATTTATTGATAGCTGTGATATGACAGATTTTACAATTTTTCCAAATAAATAAGGACTAAGCATCGAAATTTATATGAAAATCTGATAAAATAATGTATTGAAAATTAAAAGAGAGAGAGTGAAATCGTATGAGGCAAAAAAGTATCGGTGAGGTTCTGAAGACTGCACGTGAAAGTCGCGGTTGGAGTCTTGCTGAGATGCAGCGCCTAACACAGATTCAGGCTAAATATCTTCAAGCTTTGGAATATAATGATTTTGCTTTCATTCCTGATAAGGATTACGCGCGTAATTTCTTAGAGCGCTATGCACATGTCTTAGAGTTGGATAGTGAGATCCTTTTAGAAGCTTATGATACAGATAGTTTAGTGGTTTACTATGGTGTAGGTGAAGAAGAAGATTTTGATGAAAAATTAAGTAGAAGCCAGCGAGGGAAAAAAGGGGTATCGAATTACCTACCGATGATTTATTTACTCCTAGCAGCTTGTTCAATTTTGATTTTTATCACCTATATCGTGCACAGCCGCATTCAAAATCAAGCGACCTTGTCTGAAAATAGTTCCTACAAGGTTGTGAGTCAGTCAACAAGTAAAAGTAGTTCTAGTTCAAGTACAACAGCAAGCTCAACGACTAGTTCAAGTACAACACCTAAAGTAGGGCTAACGGTATCAGGTGGTGGAGATAGCTTGACTGTCAAAGTGACAAATGCAACAGAACCACTAGACATCAAACTTTCTGTTACAGATGTGACAAGTTGGATTAGTGTTAGTGATACGGATTTGGCTACTGGTTCTATCCTGTCTGCTGAAAACAAATCAGCTATGACAACCCTACCTACTGGTGTACAAACGACGACGATTACTCTTGGAGTGGTTCAGGGAGTTACGATTGAAATTGGTAGTCAAAAATTGGACACATCGCTATTAACCAATCAATCGGGAACAATCGTACTCACAATTGAATAGAAGGAAGAGAAAATGAAAAAAGAAAATATACCTAATGCCCTTACTCTAGCAAGAATTTGTGTCATTCCAATTTTCATCTTGGTCTTGACCGTGTGGAATAGTGTAGGAATGCATGTTTTTGCTGCGGTGCTTTTTTCTCTTGCTAGTATCACAGATTATCTGGATGGTTATCTAGCTAGAAAATGGAAAGTTGTCAGCAATTTTGGTAAATTTGCAGATCCGATGGCCGATAAAATTTTGGTTATGACGGCCTTTATCATGTTGGTTGAACTTGGTTTTGTACCAGCTTGGGTGACGGCAGTGATTATTTGTCGAGAATTAGCTGTTACTGGTTTGCGTTTGCTATTGGTTGAAAATGGGGGAACAGTTCTAGCAGCAGCTATGCCGGGGAAAATTAAGACATTTTCACAAATGTTCTCTATTATCTTCCTTCTCCTTCACTGGACAGTTTTAGGCCAAATCACACTCTATATCGCTCTATTTTTCACTATCTATTCAGGTTATGATTATTTCAAGAGAGCGAGCTTCCTTTTCAAAGATACCTTTAAGTAATGACAAATATTATCGAAGTAAAAAATATCAAATACAAATATGATGAAGAGGATGAGCATTACACCTTAAATGATGTTTCGTTTCACGTGAAACAGGGAGAATGGTTGTCCATCATCGGTCATAATGGGTCAGGTAAGTCTACGACGGTTCGGTTGATAGATGGTCTTTTAGAAGCTGAATCCGGAGATATTTTTATTGCTGGAGATAAATTGACAGCAGAAAATGTCTGGGAAAAGCGGCAGCAGATTGGGATTGTATTTCAAAATCCAGATAATCAATTTGTCGGTGCAACGGTAGAAGATGACGTGGCTTTTGGCTTGGAAAATCAAGGATTGCCTTATGAAGAGATGGTGCAACGCGTACAAGAAGCCCTTGAACTGGTTGGTATGGCTGAGTTTAAAACACGTGAGCCAGCACGTCTCTCAGGTGGCCAGAAGCAACGGGTAGCCATTGCAGGTGTGGTAGCATTGCGTCCAAACATTATCATCCTGGATGAGGCGACTAGTATGCTGGATCCTGAAGGTCGTCTGGAGCTGATTCGAATTGTGAAGCAGATTAAAACTGCCTATGGAATGACGGTGATTTCTATCACACATGATTTGGACGAGGTGGCCTTGAGCGATCGTGTACTTGTTATGAAATCAGGTCGAATTGAGTCAACTAGCACACCGGCTCAGCTATTTATCCGAGAAGATTTGGAAGAGTTGGATATGGATAAGCCATTTACAATTGAACTGCTGGATCAGTTGAAAGTAAAGGGGTTAACCTTACCACACCAGTATTTTACAGAAGAGGAACTAGAAAAAACGTTATGGGAATTACTCTCCAACAAGTAAGTTATACCTACCAAGCAGGCACGCCCTTCGAGGGTCGTGCGCTTTTTGGCGTGGATTTGGAGATTAAGGATGGATCCTATACGGCCTTAGTTGGGCATACGGGCTCAGGAAAATCAACTATTCTACAGCTATTGAATGGTCTTAATATGCCAACGTCTGGTCGTGTTCTGATTGATGAAACGATTATTTCTCCTGATTCTGTCAATAAAGATATCAAGCAGGTACGTAAAAAAGTTGGGCTAGTCTTTCAATTTGCGGAGAGCCAAGTTTTTGATGAAACTGTCTTGAAAGATGTAGCTTTTGGTCCGCAAAATTTTGGTGTTTCAAAGGAAAAGGCAGAGGAAATTGCGCGTGAGAAACTTGCTCTAGTTGGTATTTCAGAAGAACTTTTTGAGCGTAGCCCATTTGAGCTTTCCGGTGGTCAAATGCGACGCGTTGCCATTGCGGGTATTTTAGCCATGGAACCAAGTGTGCTCGTATTAGACGAGCCGACAGCAGGCTTAGACCCTGCCCGTCGTAAGGAATTAATGGCTATTTTCAAGCAGTTGCATGCCCAAGGAATGACAATTGTCTTGGTAACTCATTTGATGGATGACGTGGCTAATTTTGCTGATTACGTCTATGTGATGGAAAAGGGAAAAGTAGTCCTATCGGGTCAACCGAGAGAAGTCTTTCAACAAGTTGATTTTATGGAAAATATTCAATTAGGAGTCCCGAAAATTACTAAATTTGCGGCTAATTTAGAGCGACGTGGCTTTGTGTTTGAGCAACTCCCTATCACAATGGATGAATTTGTGGAGGTGATTGGCCATGGATAAATTGATTTTGGGACGTTACATTCCAGGGGATTCCATTATTCATCGACTAGATCCTCGTAGCAAACTTTTAGCCATGTTTCTTTTTTTGCTCATTATTTTTTGGGCAAATAATCTAGTAACAAATCTACTATTACTATTTTTTGTACTGGGCTTGGTTTTGGTGTCTAAGATCAAAATTTCCTTTTTCATTAGTGGATTAAAGCCCATGATTGGCATTATCTTATTTACAACCCTATTTCAAGTATTTTTCGCAGGTGGACAAGAAGTTCTAGTTAAATTCTGGTTTATCACGATTACCTTGGAAGGTTTGCAGCAGGCAGGGATAATTTTCATGCGCTTCGTCCTGATTGTCTTCTTTTCAACCTTGCTGACTTTGACAACTATGCCATTAAGCCTTGCAGACGGAGTAGAGGCAGGGTTGGCTCCATTAAAATACATCAAGGTTCCAGTTCATGAAATTGGCCTCATGCTTTCTATGAGTTTGCGTTTCGTACCGACTTTAATGGACGACACGACGCGTATTATGAATGCTCAGCGGGCGCGTGGTGTGGATTTTGGTGAGGGGAATATTATCCAAAAGGTAAAATCTGTTATTCCAATTCTCATTCCTTTATTTGCATCTAGTTTTAAGCGTGCAGATGCTCTAGCCACAGCCATGGAGGTACGTGGTTATCAAGGTGGTGAAGGGCGTAGTAAGTATCGCATGCTTCACTGGAAGTGGTCGGATACTTGTACAATTGCTATTATGATTGGACTAGGAATCCTACTTTATTTCTTAAAAACTTAAAGAAAAACGCCAGAAATGGCGTTTTTTCGTCTAATTCCAATAAGACTGTAACAATTGTAATCATATACCAATATGAAAGTAATATAAAGAGGGTATGATAAAGGACAGTTGTTAAGAAAGGAATTTATAGTATGAAAATCAATTATTTGAAAACAACATTTGCAGGAGTTATTGCTGCAGTCTCTCTTTTTATGGCAGGAGCCGTTAGTGCGGATTCCTACACTGTTCAATCAGGCGACACTCTATCAGAGTTAGCAGAAAAGTATTCAACAACCGTTGATGAAATTGTTGCTGCTAATAAGATTGTCAATGCGGATTTGATTCATGTTGGTCAAGTATTGGAAATCAATGCTACAACGGGACAAGAAACAAGCGCTCAAGCACAGACAACTGAGGCAGCTACTGCATCATCTGAAACAACAGCGGCTTCTACAACAAGCTATACTTCAACAGCAACTGGTAGCGAAGCAGCTGCAAAAGAAGAAATTGCTCGTCGTGAGTCAGGTGGTTCTTACACTGCACAAAATGGTCAATATTATGGCCGTTATCAGTTGACAAATACTTACTTGAATGGAGACTATTCTCCTGAAAACCAAGAACGTGTAGCTGATGCATATGTTGCAAGTCGTTACGGTTCATGGTCAGTAGCTCTTGCATTCTGGAATGCAAATGGTTGGTATTAGAAATTAGACAAAAAAACGAGTTTAGTGATTAAACTCGTTTTTTTTGATGTTAACAATGTTCTTGGATAGCAGTATCTGCAGCGATACGCCCAAAGGTAAAGATGTCTGTAAGCGAGTTACCTCCAAGACGATTTCCCGCGTGTAGTCCACCAGCAACTTCACCAGCAGCGTAGAGTCCATTGATGATGGCATCAGATTTATTCAAGACATGGGCCTTTGTATCAATCTTCAGACCGCTCATAGTATGATGGGCAGCAGGTTTACGAGGAATTGCATAAAATGGTGCTTTTTCATACTTCAAATCAAAGCCACCTTTATCAAATTCAGGATCAAAGCCGGCATCAACATAGGAATTATACTTGACAATAGTGTCAACTAACACAGTAGGATCTATATTGATCTGGTGAGCTAGATCCTCTAAAGTATCAGCAAGGAACAATGTTCCAGCAGCTACTTGAGCATCAATTTTTTCTTGATTGGTATTATAGGTTGTAGCCTTGATGTTATCATCGGCGATGAGGTAGAAAAGACCTCTGTTGTCAATTGCTGCCTGAGAAAGCTTGTCACGACTGCCATATTCATCTACAAAACGTTTTCCTTCAGTGTTGACCATAATGAAATTTGCAGGGGGAACTTGTAAACCTGAGAAGAGGGCGCCTGTTATAGGATCCGATACAGGCATTAGCTGACTAAATCCCATACCGACAAGTTCGGCTCCTACAGACTGTCCAAGAAGGATGCCATCGCCTGTCACAGCTGGTGTATTTGAAGTGGCAATATCATCTGCAATCTCTGTCCAATAAGTATTGTATTGCTGTAGCATTTTGGTGTTTGCTTGTAGTTAAAATGACTGCTTTGCCATGGATGGTAATATTTTGTCCGTTTCGACCTGTTCCTGCAACACCAGTCACCGTTCCATCAGTCACTAAAAGTTCTTTGACAGGTGTGTCGGTCAGGATGATGCCACCATGTTTTAAAACGAAGTCTTTTAGAACAGAAATGAAAGCAACTCCCATTGGCATTTTGGGTTTGTGACCTCGGCGCCATAGGGCACCAACAGGCATCGTAACTTCATCTCGAACAAATTCGACTCCAACATCTTCTAGCCAACGCACAGATTCTAGGGCGTGCTCTGTCAGCACTGAAACAAGGTCAGAATTTCCATGGATTTCTTGTCCATTTAAGTCTGTTCGTTTACCTCCCAAATAGGTTTGAAGACGGTAGAGGAGCTTGGAGTCAAATAGGTAGCTTGGGTCGTTTAGGTATTCTTCTAATTCACGTTTAAGAGAATGGAAGTCTTCTAGGTATTCAGCGTCAATGCTTGATTCATCCATATTGTAAAGTTCGTGTAAATTATGAGTTTCACCAGGATTTGCTGAAAAAGTAGCCTGTCAAGCTAGATCAGGGGCATTCATTGGCCCGCCAGCACGTACGGTATTTCCTCCGACAGACGGAAATTTTTCAACAACAATGACACGTTTACCAGACTGTAAAGCGCGAGCTGCAGCTGCAAGACCCGCACCTCCACCACCAACAATGACAAGGTCTGTTTCATACGTTTTATATTCTTTGTCGAGAGCAGAAGGTGCTTTAGGGCGTTTGCGGAGGGAGTCAGGATTGCCTCCTGCTAGACGAATTGCTCGCGCTACGCCATCTAGAACACCATTTGAGGTCACGGAAGCACCAGAAACGGCATCGACATTGAGAGTCTGTCCTTCGATAATCTCAGCAGGGATACGACTAAATACAATGTCTGCAATACCAGCTGATTCACCAGAGGAGTCGATATCAATCTTTTCAATTCGCTCTTCTGACAAGGTTACCTGCATAGGTAGATTTCCATTGTGGCCAACAGTCGTCACCGAGTAGGTCCCAGGTTCAAAAATCACCTCTTCAGGTTCGTTTAGTTGATTAGTAATTGTAGCAAATCGAACAAATTTATAAAAACAAGATTCAAGAAAGTCAATCGTTCCTTGGGAAATCAGATTTCCTTCTTCGTCAAATGCTTGGTGAGCACGGCCTAGTAAGAACTCGTTACCTGGCATGACAACAGCATTGACATCGGGTGCATCTAAGATTTGTCGGAGGTGAAGCTGAGCGCGTGAGGAGCCCTGGATATCATAAGAAGCCCCACAATCATGACTGGTTTGCCAGTGAGTGGATGAATAGAGAAAGGAAGCCATTCTAAGAGGCTGTTGAGAGCCGAAGGAATGGTATGGTTGTGCTCAGGTGTTGCGATGATGACGCCGTCAGCACTTGAAATTTTTTCATTGAAGAGTTGGATAGCTGGTGAAGCAGTCTGATCATTTGTCTCATCAAACATAGGAATATCAGTAATTTCTAGAATTTTGATGTCAACTTTTTTTACAAAGTGTCTTTGCATGAAAGATAGCAATTTTCGATTATAAGAACGCTGTGCATTTGTACCAACGATACCAATAAATTTCATAAAACAAGCCTCCTAGCACTCTTTTTCCCAAGCAAACTGCCGTTTTTGATCAGTATTTGCCTGTGTTACTAATTCCTGCGTCATCTTTACAAAGGTTGTAAACTCTGTAAAGTGTTCTTCAAGTTCTTCTACTTTTTCAGGAATGACTAGATTAGAGTTAGCATCGAGTGCTTGTTCAGAGTGTCCAAGCAAAAACTCTGTTCCTGGCATAATTCGGGCTTTTAATTCAGGCGCATCTAAAATTTGACGAAGATGAGCTTGAGCTCTAGAAGAACAGAGGGCACCCAAAGAAGCTCCAACAATCATAGTGGGTTTATTGATTAGTGCGCGACTAGTATAGGCAATCCATTCAAGGGCGCTTGCCAATGGAGCTGGAATGGTATGATTGTATTCAGGTGTTGCGATGATAACACCATCTGCCGTTAGTATTTTTTCTGAAAAATCTGCCACAGGAGTAAGCGCAATCCGATTTTCGGGCTCATTAAAAGCAGGAAGTTGGCTAATTTCAAGTAGCTCTATTTCTACCTGGTCTGAGAAATGTTTTTGCATAAACTGTAGCAATTTACGATTGGTAGATCGCTTGGAATTGGTTCCAACAATAGCAACTAACTTCATTGTGAAAACCCTCTCAATTCTTATTTGACCTAACTATACACCAAATATAAAAGCAATGCAAACCTTTTCAAAAACAAATGTTGATTTTTACAAAAAAGACACTCCTTTCTTAGATTAAAGGAGTATCTTTAATTTGTATTAGCGTGATTTAAAGATGAATGAGCAGAATTACGAAAACCTAATTCTCTTTACAGTATGTTGACAAAGTTGTAAAAAGGTAATGAAAATTATCTTAATTTCCAAAGATTTCTTGGGCCAGGCGCTTGCCTGTTGGAGTAGCTGCAAGTCCACCTTCAGCTGTTTCACGAAAGGCAGTCGGTAAGCTAGAGCCAACTTGGTACATGGCATCAATCACTTCATCAACTGGAATTTTAGACTCAATGCCAGCCAAGGCCATATCAGCTGCTACAAGTGCAAAGCTAGCTCCCATGGCGTTACGTTTCACGCAGGGAACCTCTACTAGCCCAGCTACAGGATCACAGATGAGGCCCAGCATATTTTTAATGACAAAACAGATAGCCTGGCTAGCTTGATAAGCAGAACCGCCTGCAGCAAGCGTTAGGGCAGCGGCCGACATAGCGCTGGCAGATCCTACTTCGGCTTGGCATCCGCCTTCAGCCCCCGAGATAGAAGCGTTGTTAGCAATCACAAGTCCAAATGCTCCAGCGCTGAAGAGGAAATTAAGTTGCTCTTCTTCTGTTAATTCGAGCTTTTCAATCGCAACGGAGATAACTGCAGGTAGACAACCTGCCGAACCAGCAGTTGGGGTTGCACAGACAAGTCCCATTTTTGCATTTAATTCATTGACAGCTATGGCGTTTCGGGCAGCAGATAAAATAGTAGAATCTGCTAATGTTTTTCCAGACTGGATATAACGATCAAGCTTAGCAGCATCTCCGCCAGTCAATCCAGAAACAGATTTGCTATCTGTTAGACCGTCTTTTACGGAGGATTTCATAACTGTCAAGTTCCTTGACATTAGTGTCACTATTTCTTCACGACTACGTCCAGTTAATTCAATTTCGGTTTCAATCATAAGCTCCGCTACGCTTCCGTTAAAACGGTCATTAGCTTGTTGAACGAGCTCTTCTACAGTATAAAACATAGGTGTCCTTTCTAGTTGAAGAAGTTGACATTGTGTAAATGAGGAATCGTTTCAATTTCTTTTACAGCCTCATCACATTGACGGGAATCCACTTCGATAATCATGATTGCTTTCTCACCCGCTTTTTCACGTGTAACGTTCATTTGAGCGATGTTGATATTGTAGGTAGACAGTATCTCTGTCACATGGGCAATCATACCAGGGACATCTTGGTGCACAATGATAATCGTCGGAGTATTCATGTTTAAGTTGACAGCAAAACCGTTTAGTTCTGTTACTTGAATATTTCCTCCACCGATTGAAACACCAGTTGCAGAGATTGATTTTGTATCATTTTTAATGACAATTCGCGTTGTATTTGGGTGCGGAGTATTGCTATCTTTGTTAATTTTCCAGTAAACTTTGATACCACGCTCGTGCGCAATATCGAGTGAATCAGGAATGCGTGGGTCATCTGTGTCCATGCCTAAGATACCGGCAACGAGGGCGACGTCAGTACCATGTCCACGGTAGGTTTTGGCAAAGGAATTGAAGAGTTGAAATTCTACTTCAGTCGGCTCTTCTCCAAAAATAGATGAGACAATTTTACCGATACGAACAGCACCAGCAGTATGGCTAGAAGAAGGACCAATCATGACTGGTCCGATAATGTCAAATACGGATTGAAATTTTAAATTTTTCATTGTTTTCCTCGAATTTTTTTCTACTGTTATTATAACAAAAATAGATAGGGAGTAGGGGGTTATAATCATTCAATAAAATGCATAAAAGTAGTGTGCTGAACTATCTTCTCCCTCATTCTATTTGTTTTTAATTAGAGGTAGATTATGTTATAATACTCTCTGCGCTTAGCGCTTCAAAATCGACCTTCAAATCGTTTTTTGAAATCAAATTTGAAATACGACCTTCAAATCGTTATTTCTACGAAAAGATGGGAGAAAATTATGACAGATAACTCGAAAACACGTGTTGTCGTTGGTATGTCAGGGGGAGTTGACTCTTCAGTGACTGCCTTACTATTGAAAGAACAAGGCTATGATGTCATCGGTGTCTTTATGAAAAACTGGGATGACACGGATGAATTTGGTCATTGTACAGCAACTGAGGACTACAAGGATGTAGCTACTGTTGCGGACCAAATTGGAATCCCTTACTACTCTGTCAACTTCGAAAAAGAGTACTGGGACCGTGTGTTTGAGTACTTTCTTGCAGAGTATCGCGCCGGCCGTACGCCGAATCCAGACGTTATGTGTAACAAGGAAATTAAGTTTAAAGCCTTTCTAGACTATGCTTTAACACTCGGTGCCGACTACGTGGCAACTGGTCACTACGCACAAGTTTCACGCGATGAGGATGGGATCGTACACATGCTTCGTGGTGCTGATAATAATAAGGATCAGACCTACTTCCTTAGCCAATTATCACAAGAACAATTACAGAAAACACTGTTTCCTCTAGGACATTTGGAAAAGCCAGAAGTACGCCGTCTAGCTGAGGAAGCTGGTCTTGCTACTGCTAAGAAAAAAGACTCGACAGGAATTTGCTTCATCGGCGAAAAGAATTTTAAAGAATTCTTGGGTAATTATCTACCAGCTAAACCAGGACGTATGATGACTGTTGACGGTCGTGATATGGGAGAACATGCTGGTCTTATGTACTATACGATTGGGCAACGTGGTGGTCTTGGAATTGGTGGACAGCATGGAGGGGATAACCAGCCGTGGTTTGTTGTTGGTAAGGACTTGTCGCAAAATATTTTGTATGTTGGGCAAGGTTTCTACCATGAAAGCCTTATGTCGACTAGCTTGACAGCTTCTGAAATTCATTTTACCCGTGAAATGCCGCAAGAGTTTACCTTAGAATGTACAGCTAAATTCCGCTATCGTCAACCAGATAGTAAAGTAACAGTCCACGTTAAAGGAGACAAGGCAGAAGTTATTTTTGCAGAGCCACAACGAGCTATTACGCCAGGACAAGCAGTTGTTTTCTATGATGAACAAGAATGCTTGGGCGGAGGAATCATTGATTTGGCTTTCCGTGATGAAGAACTTTGTCAGTACATCTAAGTTGACAGTTTTGATTGGCAAAATTCTTGACTTTTAACCAACAAATGATAGAATATCAGTAACAATACCGATGATGGTCAAAGCTCATGGTCTTGCAGGTCTTTTTTGGCATGCAGTCCTTAGCTTTGTCCATTTTTTATGTAAAAAAATAAAGGAAGAAAAAGATGACTCATCAATTTGCTGAAGAATACGACGTTATTGTCATCGGTGCAGGACATGCTGGTGTAGAAGCTAGCCTTGCTGCTAGCCGAATGGGTTGTAAGACCTTGCTTGCGACCATCAATCTGGAAATGCTGGCATTTATGCCTTGTAATCCTTCAATCGGAGGATCCGCCAAAGGAATCGTTGTCCGTGAGATCGATGCTTTGGGTGGTGAAATGGGTAAAAATATTGATAAAACCTATATTCAGATGAAGATGCTGAATACTGGTAAGGGGCCTGCTGTACGTGCTTTGCGTGCCCAAGCAGACAAGGCCCTTTATTCGCAAACAATGAAGCAAACAGTAGAAAATCAAGAAAACCTTACCCTTCGTCAGTCTATGATTGAAGAAATTTTAGTAGAAGACGGGAAAGTTGTCGGTGTCCGTACAGCTACAAATCAAAAATTTGCGGCAAAAGCTGTTGTGGTGACGACTGGAACGGCTCTTCGTGGGGAGATTATCCTAGGAGAACTCAAGTATTCTTCTGGTCCAAATAATAGCTTGGCTTCAATCGGGCTAGCTGATAACTTGAAAAATCTTGGCTTGGAGATTGGGCGTTTCAAAACTGGAACACCACCTCGTGTAAAGGCGTCGTCAATCAATTATGATGAGACTGAGATTCAACCTGGGGATGAAAAGCCAAACCACTTCTCCTTCATGTCTAAGGATGAAGATTATTTGAAAGATCAAATCCCTTGTTGGCTAACTTATACAAACCAATCAAGTCATGATATCATTAACCAGAATCTTCACCGAGCGCCTATGTTTTCCGGGATTGTAAAGGGAGTTGGACCACGTTATTGTCCATCTATTGAGGATAAAATCGTTCGTTTTGCAGACAAGGAGCGTCATCAATTATTCTTGGAACCAGAAGGCCGTACAACCAATGAAGTTTACATCCAAGGTCTGTCAACGAGTCTACCCGAAGATGTTCAAATTGGCTTGATTCATTCTATCAAAGGACTTGAAAATGCAGAAATGATGCGGACTGGCTACGCTATTGAATACGATATTGTCTTGCCACATCAGTTGCGAGCAACCCTTGAAACTAAGAAAATTTCAGGTCTCTTTACAGCTGGGCAAACCAATGGTACTTCTGGTTACGAAGAAGCAGCCGGTCAAGGAATCGTTGCGGGAATCAACGCTGCGCTTAAAGTTCAAGGTAAGCCAGAACTGATTTTAAAACGTAGCGATGCCTATATCGGGGTAATGATTGATGACTTGGTTACCAAGGGAACCCTGGAGCCCTATCGTTTATTGACTAGTCGAGCAGAATACCGCCTGATTTTACGACATGACAATGCAGATATGCGCTTGACTGAGATCGGACGCGAGGTTGGCTTAGTGGATGATGAGCGCTACCACAAGTTTCAAGCCAAGAAGCAACAGTTTGACAGCGAGTTGACAAGGTTGTCAACTATTAAGTTAAAACCTGTAAAGGAAGTCAATGAAAAAGTTGTTTCATTGGGCTTTAAGCCACTAACGGATGCGTTAACAGCTAAAGAATTTATGCGTCGTCCAGATATCACACACGCCGTTATAACGCAATTTATCGGACCAGCAGCGGAAGAGCTGGATAGCAAGGTTGTTGAGTTGCTTGAGACGGAAGTCAAATATGAGGGCTATATTGAAAAAGCTTTGGACCAAGTTGCTAAAATGAAACGCATGGAAGAAAAGCGGATTCCAGCTGATATTGACTGGGATGATATTGACTCGATTGCGACAGAAGCGAGACAAAAATTTAAGAAAATCAATCCAGAAACGATTGGTCAGGCTAGTCGGATTTCGGGTGTGAATCCGGCCGATATTTCAATTTTGATGGTCTATCTGGAAGGACGTAGTCGCTCAATTGCCAAAAATAAGGAAAAAGAGTAGGCTTAGCCTCTCTTTTTTGTGGTGTTTGAGGACTAAAAAGAATGGATTTTTCAGCCTTTTTATGGTAAAATGGCGACCAGAGGTTTATAATGAAAAAATTTCGATTTTCAACCCTTCATTTTGTAATGATTGGGCTCATCTTATTTGGTAGTTTAGCGGCCATTACGACCGTATTTCAAGGTTCAACAATCATTCATATTTCACTATTTTTAGTGTTAACATTGCTTGTGGCTTTGTTTTTGTTTCAAAAAAAATCCTATGAAATCAGCGAATTAGAGCAGATTGAACGCCTCAATGAAGAGGCGAATTCTGGCTTGATGCAGTTGCTGAATCAGATGCCAGTCGGTGTAATTAAGATTCGACAAGAGGATAATCAAGTTGAGTGGTTTAATCCGTATGCGGAGTTGATTTTTGCTAAGGAAAATGGCGAATTTGACCAGAAAAAGCTGCGTGAAATCGTTGACGTTGGTCTAGATAATGACCGCTCTTATGCAGTTTTAGGTGGACAGCGGTATGCGGTTCACGTAGACTACAATCAAGGATTGTTTTACTTTTTTGATGCGTCTAGTGAATACAATGCGACAGCTAATTTGATTGGTAGTCGGCCGGTTATTGGGATTATTTCCGTTGATAACTATGATGAGCTAGAAGATAGTTTGACAGACTCACAGATTAGTCAGGTCAATAGTTTTTTGGCCCAGTTTGTATCTGATTTTGCTCACGAAAACGGGATTTACTATCGTCGTGGAACGATGGACAGATTCTATTTTTTCACAGACTACACCATCCTAGAATTGCTAATTGACAATAAATTTGTGATTATTGACAAGTTTAGAGAAGAAGCAAAAAATCGAGAATTGCCACTGACGCTGAGTATGGGGATTGCTTATGGAAATGACAACCATCAGCAAATTGGTCAGGTCGCTCTTCAAAATCTCAATATGGCTGAGGTGCGCGGTGGAGACCAGGCTGTTGTGAAAGAAAACAACGAGACACAGCAACCTCTCTTCTTTGGAGGCGGTTCGGCGTCTGCAGTTAAACGTACTCGTACTCGTACTCGTGCCATGATGACAGCTGTTTCAGATAAACTGAAAACAGTTGATAAAGTGTTTGTAGTTGGGCATCGTAACCTAGACATGGATGCTCTTGGGTCTGCTGTTGGGATGCAGCATTTTGCTCAAAATGTCATGAATAATGCCTTTACAGTCTATAATCCTGATGAAATGGGACCGGACATTGAGCGGGCGATTAAGAAGTTGACAGAGGAAAATTGCTCTAACCTGATAACTGTTGAGGCGGCTTTGAAAGAGGTTAGTGATGAGTCCTTGTTAATCATGGTTGACCATTCAAAAATTGGCTTAACCTTGTCAAAAGAACTTTACGATAAGTTTACACAGGTTGTCATCATTGACCACCATAGACGGGATGCAGATTTTCCAAACAATTCCATCTTGACCTATATTGAGAGTGGTGCTAGTTCGGCTAGTGAATTGGTGACAGAACTGATTCAGTTCCAAAATGACAAACACCATAAGTTAAATCGTCTACAGGCCAGTTTGTTGATGGCGGGAATCATGTTGGATACGAAAAACTTTACAGCTCGGGTAACGAGTCGTACCTTTGATGTGGCTAGTTATCTCAGAACGAGAGGTAGTGATAGTTTAGAAATTCAGCATATTGCGGCTACGGATTTTGCAGAATACCGGCAAGTCAATGAATTGATTCTAAAAGGTCAGAAGATGACAGAAGAGATTGTCATTGTCTGTGGCGAAGAAAATCAGTTTTATGACAATATTGTGCCAAGTAAGGCTGCAGATACAATTTTAGAGATGGCTGGTATAGAAGCGACCTTTGTCGTTACTCGTCGGACGAGTGACTATGTGGCCATATCAGCAAGAAGTCGTAGCAAGGTCAATGTTCAGCGGATTATGGAAGAAATGGGCGGCGGTGGTCACTTTAACTTGGCCGCGGCGCAGATTTCAGGGAAATCTATTGAGCAGGTACAGTTGCAATTACGTGAGAAAATTTTGTCAGAAATAGAAGGAGAATAAGATGAAAGTTATCTTTTTAGCAGATGTTAAAGGTCAAGGGAAAAAAGGTGAAATCAAAGAAGTACCAACTGGTTACGCACAAAATTTTTTGATTAAAAAGAACTTGGCAAAAGAAGCTACAAATCAAGCCGTTAGTGCTTTGCGTGGACAAGAAAAATCAAAAGAAAAAGCACATGCAGAGATGATTGCAGAAGCCGAGGCCTTGAAAGCAAAATTGGCTGAGGAAGCTACTGTTGTAAAATTTATTGAAAAAGTTGGCCCAGATGGTCGTACTTTTGGTTCAATTACTAGCAAGAAAATTGCTGAAGGGTTGGAAAAACAATTTGGGATCAAAGTGGACAAACGCCATATTCAGATGGATCATCCCTTGCGTGCCATTGGTTTGATGGAAGTTACTGTGAAATTGTATCAGGATGTGGTTGGTAAGATTCAATTGAGCGTACAAGAAGCTTAAACTAGAAAAGAAGAAGGAATGGAGGTGAGATTTTGGCAGAAATTGATGAGTTGCGTGTACAACCCCAAGACATCTTAGCAGAACAGTCGGTTTTGGGGGCAATTTTTATCGACGAAGGGAAACTGGTCTTTGTACGAGAGTACATAGAGGCAGATGACTTTTTCAAGTATGCCCATAAGATCATTTTCCGAGCTATGATCGCCTTGGCGGATCGAAACGAGGCCATCGATGCGACCACCATGCGGAACTACTTGGCTAGCCATGGGGACTTAGAAAATGTCGGTGGTTTGGGCTATTTAGCTGAAATCATCAACTCTGTTCCAACGTCAGCCAATGCTGAGTACTATGCCAAGATTGTGTCTGAAAAGGCTAATCTACGCAAGTTGATTGACCGTTTGACAGAGTCTGTCAATGCAGCCTATGAAGGTGCGGATGGTTCTGACGACATTATTGCTCAGGCTGAGAAGGCCTTGATTGATGTCAGTGAAGGTTCGAGTCGTAGTGGTTTTAAGCGTATCGATGATGTCCTCAATCTTAACTTTGAGAATTTGGAAATCCGTTCCCAGCAGACGTCTTCTATTACGGGGATTGCGACTGGTTATCCAGCCTTGGATTCCATGACAACTGGTCTTCATGAGGAAGAATTGATTATTCTTGCTGCCCGTCCTGCGGTTGGTAAGACGGCCTTTGCTCTTAATATTGCCCAAAATATTGGGACCAAATTGGGCAAGACCGTAGCTATCTTTTCTTTGGAGATGGGTGCAGAAAGTCTTGTGGACCGGATGTTGGCCTCAGAAGGGGTCATCAATTCTCGTGCCATTCGTACGGGTCAATTGAACGATGAAGAATGGCAAAAACTTATGATTGCTCAGGCTAATCTAGCGCGTGCTAGCATCTATATTGATGACACGCCAGGTATTAAGATTACGGAAATTCGTTCTCGTTCTCGTAAATTAGCGCAGGAAACGGGTAATTTGGGACTGATTCTCATTGACTACCTGCAGCTGATTACAGGGACGGGTCGTGAAAACCGTCAGCAAGAGGTTTCTGAGATTTCTCGTCAGTTGAAAATCTTAGCTAAAGAGTTAAAAGTTCCGGTTATTGCCTTAAGTCAGTTGTCTCGTGGAGTGGAACAGCGTCAGGATAAACGTCCTGTATTGTCTGATATTCGTGAGTCGGGTTCTATCGAGCAAGATGCGGATATCGTAGCCTTCCTTTACCGCGATGATTACTATGAGCGTGGGGAGCAAGAAGATGGCGGCATTCCTAATAACACAGTTGAGGTTATTATCGAAAAAAACCGTTCTGGTGCGCGTGGCACCGTGGAACTCATGTTCCAAAAAGAGTTTAATAAATTTGCAAGTATTTCCAAAATGGAGGAAGGATAAATTATGAGTGACGCATTTACAGATGTTGCCAAAATGAAACAAATTAAACAAGAAATCAAAGAGCACGAAGGTCAAGTTGTTGAGTTAACGCTTGAAAACGGCCGTAAACGTGAGAAAAATAAGCAAGGCCGCATTATTGAGGTTTATCAATCTCTCTTTATCGTGGAATACGAAGATCCAAATAACACTTTTGTAGAATCTTACACTTACTCTGATATCCTAACAGAGAAGATTTTGATTCACTATTTAGACTAAAAGGCTTTACAATGCCTTTTTCTTATGTTATACTGAATTTTGTGTGAAATAACAGCATGAAAACATGAAACTCGTCAACAGAGGCCTTGAAAAACAAGTAACCTTGGCTGTTTAGGCGAAGGGTTTCTGCACGAATCAGGGTTTTCTAATCCGTTATTTCCTACAAATATATTTTATTTATAGGAGGACATGAAAATGTCACGTTATACAGGTCCGTCATGGAAACAATCACGTCGTCTTGGCTTGTCACTTACAGGTTCAGGTAAAGAATTGGCACGTCGTAACTACGTACCAGGTCAACACGGTCCAAACAACCGTAGCAAACTTTCTGAATACGGTTTGCAATTGGCTGAGAAACAAAAATTGCGTTTCTCATACGGTTTGGGTGAAAAACAATTCCGTAACTTGTTCTTGCAAGCAACTAAAATCAAAGAAGGAACACTCGGTTTCAACTTCATGCTTTTGTTGGAACGTCGTTTGGATAACGTTGTCTACCGTCTTGGTTTGGCAACTACTCGTCGTCAAGCTCGTCAATTCGTAAACCACGGTCACATCCTTGTTGACGGAAAACGTGTTGATATCCCTTCATACCGCGTAACTCCAGGTCAAGTGATCTCAGTTCGTGAAAAATCACTTAAAGTTCCAGCTATCCTTGAAGCTGTTGAAGCAATCGTTGGACGTCCAGCTTTCGTATCATTTGATGCTGAAAAATTGGAAGGTTCATTGACTCGTTTGCCAGAACGTGATGAAATCAACGCTGAAATCAACGAAGCACTTGTCGTTGAATTCTACAACAAAATGTTGTAATATTTTATTGCATTTTGTAAGTACCTGTCTCGGCAGGTATTTTTTTATATATAAAAAAGAGCCAGCGGCTCTTTTAATTTGCTTGTGGTAAGAGAATTTTGAGCTGGACCCAGTTGTTTTCTTTGTTGAGCAGCAGATTTCCGTTGTATTTTTTCACGACAAATTCCATACTTTTTAGGCCGAATCCATGGTAGTCTTTGTCGGATTTGGATGTTCTTGGGAAGTCGGTGCTGTATAGGTCAAGGTCTGACGTGTCATAATTATCCAAGCGAATCATGATGAATTGGCTGTGTTGAGAAACTTTGAGGGTAATCAGTCGTTTTTCTGGATCGGTAATTTTTTCGACGGCTTCGATGGCGTTATCGATGGCATTTCCAAAAAGGGCGGAAATATCCATGACATCCATAAAATTTAGTAACTCCCCTTGAACGATGCAGGTCAGGTTGATACCGTTTTGTAGGCAGTAGTGATTTTTTTGTGTCAAAATGGTGTCTAGGATAGGATTTCCAGTCTCAATCTTTGCTTCAAAGTTGTGAATTGCCAGAGTCATCTCGTCTAGATACTGCTTTTGCTTCTCTTTATCTGCTTCTTGGCGGATGATATAAAGTTGATGTTTGAGGTCGTGTACCTTGCGGCTAATTAGCTCGCTATTTTCACGATAGGCTTGGTATTGCTTGTATTGTAGCTGAAAAATACTATTGATAGAGGACAGTTCGTCCCGTAAATAGCGGTCGTACTGCTGAGACTCCTGTGCGTAGAGGAGAAAAATACCAGAGAGATTAACCGTTGTTCGAAGGATGAAGATACTGGTCGAGTCTTGAAAGGGCTGGGTTCCTGTGAAGATAAAACCAATATTGCTGAGCACAAAAATCGTTAGAGAGGTGAATGCAGCCACCCAGACATCGCGGTTTTCAATACTTTTTTCTCTGTCTGCTAGATCGAGTTTGCTTTCCTGAGAGTAGAGAACGAGGAAAACAAGGCTGGAAATAAAGACCATAGTCGCCACCTGACTAACCATGGAGTCCGCTTTTGTCCCCAGAATGAACAGGCAGTAGAGGTGCCAGGAAATGGAGGCCGCTAGTTCAGCTGAGATAAAGGCTTTGGCAGTTAGGTAGGGAGCTGTTTTCTTATGTGTTACGCCCAAGATGCGGATAGAACAAAACATCCAGGCTACATTGATGGCCATGCCGATTGTCCAGAAAAAGAGAGGGAGTTGTCCTGCTAGTAATTGTAGGAGGAGCTGTCCAAGGATTACAGTAGGAATTCGTTTGAGACGCTGAAGCCAGTCCATTTCTCGGATGAGTGGGAGACAGACTAAGAGACAGGCTAGGGATTCTGCAAGAGCTGTATAAATCCGAGGGATGTCTGGAAAATGTGTTACGATCATAGTAGAGTATCTCCCACATAGTTGGTCAGAGCGGTCATGAATTCTTTTTTACGAGGGCGGCTGATTTGGAGAGGAACTCCGTTGACGTAGGAGATGCTGCCTTCAATTCGCTCGACATAAGTGAGATTGACAATATAGCCAGAATTTGATCGGAAGAAATTTTTCTTATCAAGCAAGCTTTCCATGTTTTTCAAGCTATTGCTAGTCGTGATGGTTTCTTCTTTGGTATGGATATGTAGGTGGTGGCCTTCGCTTTCAATGTAAAAAATATCTTTTTGTGCAATTTTAAAGGTTGAAGCCTTGTTTTTGATATAAAGGTAGGCCTCTTCCTCTTCGGGACTTGGTAATTTTCGCAGAATTTTCTTGAAATGCTCTTCAAATACGAAATGACTCAATGGTTTGAGGAGGAAGTCGATGGCTTCAACAGAATAGCCTTGGATGGCTACTTGTGAATGATTGGTGACAAAAACGATGAGGACGTCGCGGTCCACTTGGCGAATTTTTTTAGCCGTCGTCATGCCGTCCATGATTTCCATTTCCACGTCTAGATAAATCACGTCGAACATCTTTTGGTAGTCGCTTGTGATGTCAATCCCATCGTTGAAACAGGTAATATCGACAGATAAACCGTGCTCCTGACAATAGGACTGGATATAGGATGTTAGACGTTCTTGTTCAACCTTCTGGTCTTCTACGATTGCAATTTTCATATAGATAGTATAGCAGAATTGCAGAAAAAATTGAAGTTTAAGAAAAGGATTGCAGATTATGTGTTCAAAATGACAAATTATGAAGAAAGTGTTTTCATAAAAAATTTCTTTTGCTAAAGTAAGTGTATGATTAAGAAAAGGCTTACAAAGTCTTGTTCGGAAAATTTAGGAGGGGTCTTATGAAGACTTGGAAACAATCAGGTCTAGCATTGGCTTCTGCAGCAGTAGCATCCACAGGGATTACCGCTTTCGCAGATGATTATGCTAGTTCGTATCAATCTTGGGATGCAGCAAGTATTGTCAAAAATACGCTCATCATCGCAAGTGTACTCGTCGTAGCCTTGTTTGCGTATTTTATTTACCGCGGTGTGAAAAACAAAGCTTTTGCAGGCAAGAAAAGTAAGATTTTGACAGGTTTGCTCGCCTTGCTCGGTGTGATTATCATCGGGGCTAATTATGCGGTTAATATGTTTGTCGGAGTAATTGATACTTACTTTGCACCAAGCTATGCAGATGATGCAAAAATTGCTAAAGCTGAAAAAAACTCAAAAGAGTTGGTATCAGAAATTCAACGTGAAGGTTCTGTTTTGCTTGAAAATAAGGAAAAGACACTTCCTTTGAAAGACACCAAAAAATTGAATGTCTTTGGCATTTCATCTGTATCCATCACTTATGGTGGTTCAGGTTCAGGTGCGGCAGACGAGTCTAAAAACGTCACTTTACAACAAGGTTTAGAAGATGCAGGCTTTGAGTTGAACTCTGACTTGACAGATTTCTACAAGAAAAACCTTCCTAAAAAAGAAGGTGGAAATGTCTTCTCACTTAATGGTGGTGACTACAACATCTATGAGCCAACACAAGATAAATATTCAGATGATTTGATCAAAGAAGCAAAAGACTTCTCAGATACCGCGGTCGTTGTCATCTCACGTAATGGTGGTGAAGGGGCAGATCTCCCACAAAATATGGCGGATTATAAAAAAGGGGATAAAGACAAACATTACCTCGAATTACAAAACGTCGAAAAAGAAATGTTGGCAATGGTTGAAAAGAATTTCAGCAAAGTCATCGTTGTCGTTAACTCATCAAATGCCATGGAACTTGGCTTCTTGAAAGACCAAGGTGTGGATGCAGCCCTTTGGATTGGTGGATCTGGCTTGTCAGGTTTGACAGCTATCGGTGAAATCTTGAAAGGAGATGTTAACCCATCAGGTCGCTTGGTAGACACCTATGCCTATGATTTAGAATCAAATCCAACGTACTGGAATACAGGTGACTTCTCTTATCTTGATTCAGAATTTGAACGTCAAGGTTGGGCAGGAAAAGAAACTCGTCTCCAAAAATTTGTGAATTACCAAGAAGGTATTTACGTTGGTTACCGTTACTACGAAACTCGTTTTGTAAACAATGAGACTGGTGCAACTGATGAAGCTGCATATGATAAGACAGTTCAATACCCGTTTGGATATGGTCTCAGCTACACGAACTTCAGCCAAGAAATCGAGTCTGTTAAGGAAAATGGCGACAAGATTGATGTGAAGGTTAAAGTGACAAATACAGGTGATGTAGCTGGTAAAGAGGTTGCTCAAGTTTACTACACTGCGCCATATACTGTTGGTGGTGTTGAAAAATCACATGTTGTCCTTGCAGGATTTGATAAGACAGATAAACTAGAACCTGGTCAAAGCCAAGAATTGACAATTTCTTATGACCGTGATGACATGGCTTCATACGACTATAAGACTGAAAAAGCCTACGTTCTTGATGCTGGTAAATACCAAATCAAACTCATGAACAATGCGCATGACGTACTTGATTCAGAAGACTATACAGTTGCTAAGAAAGAAGTTCTTCATCAACGTTCTTCTGATAAAGCTGAAGTAACCAACAAATTTGACTATGCAATCGGTGATGTGGGTTACGTGACACGTGCGGATTGGGAAGGTACACTTCCAAAAGAACGTACAGCAGACAAGAAGACATCTAAGGAAATCCTTAATGAAATGTCTGACACAAACTTCCACTTGGATACAAAATCAGAAGCAGCTTCAAAAGCTCAAAAAGCAGTTGATAACGGCCTTCGTTTAGTAGACCTTGTCGGAGCAGAATACGATGATGAACGTTGGGAAAAATTGATTGACCAAATGACATCAGAAGAAATGGCTAACTTGATTGGATTTGGTGGCTATGCAACTGGTGCTGTCAAATCAATTGACAAACCAGCGACCCTAGATATTGATGGCCCTGCAGGTATCAATGGTATCTTCCAAGGTATTAAAGGGATTCAGTACAATTCAGAAGTAGTTGTTGCCTCAACTTGGAACACAGACCTTGCAGCTAAAATGGGTGATGCATTTGCTAAAGAAGCTCTTGCTCATGGTGTGGTTGGTCTTTATGGACCAGCGGTCAATATCCACCGTTCTCCATTTTCAGGACGTAACTTTGAGTACTACTCAGAAGACCCATACATTTCAGGGAAAATGGCTTCAGCATTGGCTCAAGCAACATTGAAAAATGGTGTTTACACTTATACAAAACACTTTGCTCTTAACGACCAAGAAGACAACCGCGAAGGGGTAGCTACATGGTCAAACGAACAAGCTATCCGTGAAGTATACTTGAAGGCGTTTGAACTTCCTGTAAAAGATGGAAACTCTACTGCTCTTATGTCATCCTTTAACCGTATTGGAACACTTTGGGCAGGTGGAAATAGTGACCTTCTCAACGATGTTCTTCGTGGCGAATGGGGCTTCAAGGGTATGGTTGTAACAGACTATGACGGTCAAGTATACATGAATCCTGATCAATCAATTCGCAACGGTGGTGACTTGATGTTGTCAACATTGGGTGACGTGCCACAAGTTTCTTCAACGACTAAAGAAGGAAACGAGTCACTCCGTCGTGCGACTAAGAATATCCTCTACACAGTTGCTCATTCTGCAGCCTTCGATCTTTACAAACCTAAGACAAAATGGTGGCTTGTAGTCTACCTTGTAGCCAATGTGGTACTGATTGCCCTTGCTGGTCTTGGACTTGCTAAGTTAACAGGTAAAAAGAAAGATGAAGCTGAAGTAGCTTAATCAACCAATAGTATCGATCTCCTAGATATAAAGCTACCTCCGTTGAGGTAGCTTCTTTTGATGAAAAGATTGATCTGTCAAATTATGCAAGGAAAGAGACAAATTGTGTAAAAACGCTTTCTTTGGCTGGTATTCTTGTTAAAATAAGACCAAAGAAAAGAATTTTTTGGAGGAAATCATGAAAGAATGGATCAAAGAACACCCTGATTTATGGGAATTTATCAAATTTAATGTCTTGTCAAACATTGCAACGATTACTAATTTTTGTGTCTTGTGGTTGGGAAGTAGTTTTTTATTTACCGCTTTTTCAAAACAAGCCTTTGACTGGTTTATTTTTCACTATCCTGTAAAAAATGGTGGCTTGAATGGCTTTTTGTCATTCCTATTAGCCTATGTAGCTGCTCAAGTTGTAAATTATATTGTGCAGCGGAAGCTGGTTTTTGGGGCGGAAAATGATATCTCAAAAACCTTGCACTGGTATGTGCTGACGGTAGTTGTGGCAGGGATTTTATCCATTGTCCTGCCTCCCTATACGACGGCTCTTTTCCAATCTTTGGGAATGGGGCTGGGCTGGGCGCAGACGTGTGCCAATTGGGTCAATATCTTTGTCCAAGTAGCGGTCAACTACCCAATGATGAAATTTGTGATTATGAAGTGAGAATGGCTGGGCGGATGTCCAGCTTTTTCGAGTTGACATGGGGTGTAAATGTCCTTATAATTTTATCTAGAAAGGACGGTTTCACGTGAAACAAATTATTCAAACATATAAAAAAGAGGTGAAAGCAGGATTATTGGTCTTACTAGCGGTAATTTCTTTCTTTGTCATTGCGGACTCTACTTTTATAAGAGAGCTGAATGCAGGGCTAGTTAGCTCTTTGGATGGCAAGAAAAACACGGTTGCAGCTTTGGCAGCAACTTCCGTTGCGACATCGACTTCTATTACACTCCTACCGAACGATATCGGCTCGCCAGTAGCAGAAAACATTGCCGATTTGACCAACTATATTGTGGTGATTTTTGGTGCAATCTGGCTACAAAAGTACTTGGTAGGGATTGCCGCACAATTTTTCTTTAAACTGTGTCTCCCTTTGTCGGCTATTTTATTTGCCGGAAATCTGTATTTTCCACGAGATAAGGTCAAAGAGTTGGCAATCAAATTAGCCTTGTTTGGCTTCTTGACCTTTGCTTTGATTCCAACGAGCGTGTCTATTTCCAACCATATCGAAAAAACGCATGAAATCTCAGTTGAGCAGACGGTGAAGCAGGCTACCAAGGAAAATAAATCACTTCAAAAAGAAGCAGAAAAGAATGAAGATTGGTGGTCAAAGGCAACGAGTTTTGTCACAGATGCCTATGAAAATACGATGGATAAGGTGCAAGTGACCATGAGCAATTTGTTGGATGCGGTCGCAGTGCTGATTGTAACGACCTGTGTCATTCCAATCCTAGTTTTCGTCTTTTTCTTTTGGATGTTGCGGATGGTATTTGGGTTGGACCTACATCCGAGACTGCCAAAACTTATCGGTAGAAAGTCTGGGAAACATTCTCATAGTTAATAGACTGACGTGTCGTCAGTCTTTTTTCTACAAATTATGTCAAGAATAGAGCAGGTTATGAAGAAAGCGTTTTATTTATCGAGTTCCTTTGGTATGATTAGCTTATCAGAATCGGATAAATGGAGATTTTTTATGAAACATCAAGCGATTATTCAACAATTAAGTCTAGAAGAAAAGGCGGCTTTAATGACTGGTAAGTCCGTCTGGGAGACCAAGGATTACCTTGAAAAAGGTGTGCCTTCTATCTTTATGGCTGACGGACCGCATGGTATTCGCAAGCAAGAGGGAGAAGGGGACCATCTAGGGCTCAACGCCTCTGTTCCCGCTACTTGCTTTCCAACCGCTGCAACTCTAGCCAATAGCTGGGATCCTGATTTGGTCGAAGAGGTAGGAAGCGCTCTTGGAGCGGAAGCCAGCAGTTTGGGAGTGAACATGGTCTTAGGCCCCGGACTTAATATTAAGCGGAATCCACTTTGTGGGCGAAATTTTGAGTATTACTCAGAAGACCCTTATCAGGCTGGGAAAATGGCTGCTGCTATGATTCGTGGGCTCCAGTCGCAAGGTGTGGTTGCTACACCAAAACATTTTGCGGTCAATAGCCAAGAATTGCGTCGAATGGCGTCGGATTCGATTGTGGATGAGCGGACATTGCGTGAAATCTACCTGACAGGATTTGAAATTGCTGTCAAAGAGGGTAATCCCAAGGCAATCATGAGTGCCTACAATAAAATCAATGGCATTTATGCCAACGAAGACAAGCGATTGCTACGAGATATTTTGCGAGATGAATGGGGCTTTACCGGATTTGTCGTCTCTGACTGGGGTGGCTCTAATGACCACGTTCTCGGTGTACAAAATGGAAGTCATCTAGAAATGCCAGGGACTACGACAGTTGGGCAGAAAGAGATTATTGACGCAGTAAAAAATGGTCAGCTGTCAGAAGCCGTTTTGGATGAGCGGGTGGATGAATTGCTCAATGTTGTCTTGGACCTAGCCGCACAAGAAAAACGAAGTGCAGACTATGATTACCAGCATGCCATTGCACGCAAGGCAGCAGCAGACAGCATTGTTCTCTTGAAAAATCAAGACCACATTCTGCCACTTTCTCCAGAAAAATCAATCGCCGTCATCGGTGAATTTGCTCAAAATCCACGTTACCAAGGTGCAGGTTCTTCGCTCATCAACGCTAAAAAGCTAGAAAATACGGTTGACTGCATGAAAGATTATCCCTTGACGCTTGCAGGCTATGCCCAAGGTTACCAGCGAGTTGATAAAGCAGATGCCAACTTGGCTGATGAGGCTGTTTCTTTGGCGAAAAAAGCAGACACAGTTCTACTTTACATGGGCTTAGATGAAATCAGCGAAAGCGAGGGCTTGGACCGTCACCATCTATCTCTGCCACACAATCAATTATCTCTGTTAGAAAAATTGCAGGCGGTTAATCCCAATATCGTCGTTGTTTTATCGGCAGGGTCAGTTGTGGATATGGCATGGACCAGTGGTGTAAAGGCGGTCATTCACGGCTATCTATCAGGTCAAGCAGGTGCACCAGCCATGCTGGATGCCTTGACAGGCAAGGTCAATCCAAGCGGAAAATTAAGTGAAACTTATCCGATTGACTTGGCTGATTTGCCATCGTCCCGCGAATTTCCTGCGACGGGGGACTACTCACTCTACCGCGAAGGTTTCTACGTCGGCTACCGTTACGTTGATAAGGTGAATGCAGCAGTTCACTATCCATTTGGTTATGGTCTTTCCTATACAGATTTTGCCTATTCTGACCTCACTGTTGAGGAAAATGGTCTGCGCTTGACGGTGACGAATACAGGCTCAGTGGCAGGTAGTGAAATCGTACAGCTCTATATTGGTAAGGCGGACAGTGCCTTTTATCGTCCTGCCAAAGAGTTGAAAGGTTTTACAAAAATTTACCTTGAGGCTGGAAAATCACAAGAAATTTTTATAGCCTTTGATGAATATAGCTTCCGTTATTTCAATGTTGATACCAAGCAATTTGAAGTTGAAGGTGGCGATTATCAAATCTATGTGGGCGCTAGCAGTGCAGACATTCGCTTGACTGCTCAGCTGAAAAAAGAGGCTACGACGAATCAATTACCAGATCAAAGTCACCTTCCACACTACTTGAGTGGACAAGTCACGGCTGTTTCTGATGCAGAATTTGCCCAATTACTTGGTCATCCCGTTCCAGTAGAATCTTGGGAAGTTGGTCAAGAACTTCGTCTCAATGATCCGCTGATGAAAATGCAGTATGCTAAGAGTGGTCTTGCACGCTTGGTTTATAAAATCTTACACCGTCTCCTAAAAAAAGCCGAGGAAAAGGGAACACCAAATCTGAATCTCCTCTTCCTCTACAATATGCCTTTCCGAGCGATTGCTAAGATGACAGGTGACCAGATTGACCAAGCAATGGTTGCGGCCATACTTGTTATGGTCAACGGTCATTTCTTCAAGGGATTGGGTCAACTTTGGAAAGCTTTCCGAGCAAAAAATGTTTACCAAAAACAACTTTCATAAAATGTGTTATAATAAATAAAAAATATCTGCCAGCTAGTTGTAGTTGGCAGAAACTTTGTTAAACGGAGAGAAAGATGACATTATTAACCATTGCCATCCCTAGTTATAATGCTCAAGATTACTTGCACTACTGTGTATCGTCCTTAGTTGTAGGTGGGGATCAAGTAGAGATTTTGATTATCAATGACGGTTCAAGTGACCGAACTCAAGAAATTGCAGAAGAATTGGCAGTTAAATATCCAAATGTGCGTGCCATTTATCAGGAAAATAAGGGTCACGGTGGAGCAGTTAATACAGGTCTTCGAGAAGCGCGTGGACTGTACTATAAGGTTGTTGACAGCGATGACTGGGTGGATGCGCGTGCTTATATCAAGATTTTAGAAACCTTGACTAGACTAGAATCCGAAGGCAATCTCGTAGATGCGTTTATCTCGAATTTTGTCTATGAAAAAGAAGGCCAAAATCGTAAAAAATCGATGAGCTACAAGGATGTTATGCCCGTAGAAAAAGTCTTTACTTGGGATGAAATGGGTGCTTTTTCAAAAGGTCAATACATGATGATGCACTCGCTCATTTATCGGACAGAGCTCTTGCGTCAGATTGGATTAGAGTTGCCTGAGCATACCTTCTACGTGGACAATATCTTTGTCTTTACACCTTCCAAGCATATCAAGACCATGTACTATTTGCCGGTGGATTTTTACCGCTACTTTATCGGTCGTGACGACCAGTCGGTCAATGAATCTGTTATGATTAAACGGATTGACCAGCAGTTAAAAGTCAATAAAATTTTGGTTGATGAGTTAAAACTAGATGAAATTACTTCTAGCGATCAGCGGAGCTATCTTCTCAATCACGTGGAGATTGTTACAACTGTTTCCTGTGCCCTTCTCAATCGTGCAGGAACAGCAGAACACATGACCAAAAAACAAGAGTTGTGGGAATATATTGAAAATAATAACCCAGAATTATTTAAAGTCATTCGTAACGGTCTTTTGGGCCAGTTGACCAATTTGTACGGCTATCCAGGCCGAAAATTATCCAATGCACTTTACAAAGTTGCCAAGAAAATTTATGGATTCAACTAATATTTAAGAAAAGGTTAAGCAAGTTTGACTATACTTAATGTATTCTTTTTCATATATCTCCTGAAGAGTAGCCCGAGAGCTGCTTTTCTTTTTCTTTGTGCTATAATAGAAAGGAAAAAGAAAGGGGTTACAACATGCAAGTGTTAGGACAAACTGGACTAGAGGTATCAAGGATTGCCTTAGGTTGTATGCGGATGGATGCTCTATCGGTAGCGGACGCAAGTCGGGTGCTAGATACAGCCTTGGAAAACGGAATTACTTTTTTTGACCATGCAGATATTTATGGCGGAGGACAATCTGAACGAAATTTTGCTGCTGCTGTCAAGGAGGTTGGTCTAAAGAGAGAGGACATCGTTCTACAGTCCAAATGTGGGATTCATGATGGCTATTTTGACTTTTCAAAAGAGCATATTTTACAGTCAGTAGACGGTATTTTATCACGGTTAGAGACAGATTATCTCGATGTATTGGCCTTGCATCGTCCAGATGCCTTGATGGAAGCAGAAGAAGTAACCGAGGCTTTTCATCTCTTAAAAGCGTCTGGGAAAGTTCGTCATTTCGGTGTTAGCAACCAGAATATTTACCAGATGGAGTTGCTTCAATCCTATATGGAGACGCCGATAGCAGTTAATCAATTGCAGCTATCTCCTGCTCATACACCGATGATTGATGCAGGATTTCATGTCAATATGAAAGATGATGCAGCCACCATGCGCGACGGAGGGCTGATTGATTATTGTCAGCTCAAGAAGATTACGATTCAAGCCTGGTCACCATTTTTAGTCAGCTTGTCAGAAGGTATTTTCGCGGCAAATCCAGCTTATGCCCAACTGAATGAAACGATTTCCAAGTACGCTCGCCAATATGGTGTCTCTGATGAGGCGATTGTAGTGGCTTGGATTCTACGTCACCCAGCTAAGATACAAACCATTGTTGGCTCGATGAACCCTGAGCGAATTGCTCATATTGCGCAGGCAGAGAAGGTGACATTGACGCGCGCAGAGTGGTACGATATTTATATGAGTGCGGGCAATATCTTGCCTTAGAAGGAGTCAGTATGGACTGGACTGTTAAGTCTTTTTCAGAATTAAGTCTGGAAGAATTGTATCAGCTATTGGAATTGCGTTCGGAAGTCTTCGTTGTCGAGCAAGAGTGTGCTTATCAGGATGTAGATGGTGTGGATCTGGAGTGCCACCATTTGTTTGGCAAAGCCGATGGAAAGATTGTCAGCTATCTGCGAATCTTACCCCCAGGTTTAACATTTCCAGAAGCTTCTATTGGCCGAGTGGTGATTCAGTCAGAATACCGTGGACAGAAGCTTGCGGGCTCAATGCTAGAAACTGCCATTCAGTATCTAACTGAGGAAATGGGACAAGAGGCAATTAAAATTTCTGCCCAAACCTATCTCAAAAAATTCTATCAGGCTCATGGATTTGTAGCCGTGTCGGACATGTATTTGGAAGCCGGCATTCCGCATATGGATATGGTTTATAAAAAGTGAAAGGCTGGATAAAGAATTCCAGCTTTTATGATTTCTTGTCAGGAAAATCCGCCAAATAGTCCAAATTAAGGCTGTTTTATGTTAGAATAATAAGGAATGAATAAAGCAAAAAGAGGATAAATATGGAACGTTCTATGTATGCTGGGCGTGTTCGTAGTGAGCACATCGGAAATAAAATTACCTTGAAAGGTTGGGTTGGTCGTCGTCGTGACCTTGGAGGTCTTATCTTTATCGACCTTCGTGACCGTGAAGGAATCATGCAGTTGGTCATCAATCCTGAGGAAGTATCACCAGAAGTGATGGCAACCGCAGAAACTCTTCGTAGCGAGTATGTCATTGAAGTGACAGGTACTGTTGCTGCGCGTGAACAAGCTAATGATCAGTTGGCAACAGGTGCGGTCGAGTTGAAAGTCGACACTCTTGAAGTTCTAAACAGCGCCAAGACAACTCCATTTGAAATCAAAGATGGTATTGAAGCTAATGACGACACGCGTATGCGTTACCGCTACCTTGACTTGCGTCGTCCAGAGATGCTTGAAAACTTCAAATTACGTGCAAAAGTGACACATTCTATCCGTAACTACCTGGATGAATTGGAGTTCATCGATGTGGAAACACCAATGTTGACAAAATCAACTCCAGAAGGCGCGCGTGACTACTTGGTACCAAGTCGTGTGAATCAAGGTCATTTCTACGCTTTGCCACAAAGTCCACAGATTACAAAGCAACTGCTGATGAATGCTGGCTTTGACCGTTATTACCAAATCGTAAAATGTTTCCGCGATGAAGACCTCCGTGGTGACCGTCAACCTGAGTTTACACAAGTTGACTTGGAGACTTCTTTCTTATCAGACCAAGAAATTCAAGACATCGTTGAAGGTATGATTGCCCGTGTCATGAAAGAAACAAAAGGAATGGACGTCACTCTTCCTTTCCCACGTATGGCCTACGATGATGCCATGAACAACTACGGTTCAGATAAACCGGATACTCGTTTTGAGATGCTCTTGCAAGACTTGACAGATGTTGTCAAGGAAGTTGACTTCAAAGTCTTTTCAGAAGCACCTGTTGTGAAAGCAATCGTTGTAAAAAATAATGCAGACAAGTATTCACGTAAAGACATTGATAAGCTGACAGAAGTCGCAAAACAGTTCGGCGCCAAAGGTCTTGCCTGGGTTAAGGTGGCAGAGAGTGCTCTTGCAGGACCAGTTGCCAAATTCTTGACAAGTGTGGAAAGTAAGTTGACAGAAACTTTACAGCTTGAAGATAATGACCTTGTTTTGTTTGTAGCAGATACATTGGAAGTTGCCAACAATACACTTGGTGCGCTTCGCACACGCATTGCCAAAGAGTTGGACTTGATTGACCAAGCTAAATTTAACTTCTTGTGGGTTGTGGATTGGCCAATGTTTGAATGGTCTGAAGAAGAGGGCCGTTACATGTCAGCTCACCATCCCTTCACTTTGCCGACAAACGAGTCTGCTCATGAGTTAGAGTGTGATTTGGCTAAGGTAAAAGCAGTAGCCTACGATATCGTTTTGAATGGCTATGAGCTTGGTGGCGGAAGCCTTCGTATTAACCAAAAAGACATGCAAGAACGGATGTTCAAAGCGCTTGGCTTTACAGCTGAGTCAGCTAAGGAACAATTTGGATTCTTGTTAGAAGCCATGGACTATGGATTCCCACCACATGGTGGAGTGGCGATTGGACTTGACCGCTTTGTCATGATTTTGGCAGGTAAGGACAATATTCGCGAAGTCATTGCCTTCCCTAAAAATAATAAAGCAAGCGACCCGATGACTCAGGCCCCAAGTACGGTTTCAGGTGCTCAATTGGATGAATTGGCCTTGCACATTCACTTACCGGAATAAGAAAGAAACGAGCCCTAGGCTCGTTTTGCATGGAGAAACATGGTGAGAAAAACCACATTTATCAAGAAATTACGCTATTTCCTACGCAGAGGTGCGCGTAGGGTTGGACTTTTAAAAACCTTACGTAGTATTTCACGTGAAAAATACGCGGAAAAAATATCCGCTTCCATCGTCTATGGTCTCTTGTCTAGTATTGCTGTCAACTTTTTCTACCAGTCAGGTCAGGTCTACTCGACAGGTGTGACGGGTCTGGCGCAGATTATCCACACCGTAACGGAACGGACGCTTGGCGCAGGGATTCCTATTTCAATTTCTTTTTATGCCATCAATCTGCCCTTGTTGATTATGGCTTGGTATACGATTGGACATAAATTTACCATATTTACCTTTATCACGGTAACGATGAGTTCCCTTTTTATTCAGTTTATTCCTGTTGTTCCCCTGACGCACGATCCCTTGATCAATGCGATTTTCGGTGGCCTCTTTCTCGGGACAGGGATTGGATTTGCCCTGAAAAATAACATTTCAAGCGGTGGAACGGATATTGTCAGTCTAACGATTCGTCGGAAAACTGGGCGTACAGTTGGAAAGATTTCTCTTTTTATCAATGCATTCATTATTGCAGGGGCAGGTATCCTTTTTGGATGGCAATCTGCTCTCTACTCTATGGTGGCTCTGTTTGTCATGACACAAGTGACAGATGCCATTTACACCAAGCAAAAGAAAATGCAGGCTATGATTATCACCAGTCATCCTGATGCGGTGATTAAGATGGTGCATAAGAAACTCCATCGCGGCGTAACCTGTATCAATGAAGCCGAAGGGACCTACAACCACGAGAAAAAATCAGTGTTACTGGCGGTTATTACTCGTGCAGAATTCAATGATTTTAAGTTTTATATGAAAAAAACGGACCCAGCAGCCTTTGTATCCGTGTCTGAAAACGTGCAAATCATCGGCCGTTTTGTAGACTTGGAATAAGGTAAGGGGCATTTATAAAAAATAAAATGAAAGGAGCCCAATGAAGAAAAAAATTTATCTAGTTTATATTAGCCTTAGTGGCAATACACAGAGTTTTGTAAATCGCCTTACCAGTTTTTTTCAATTCCAGACGGATTTGGAGATAGAGTCTGTTCACGTCAAGGATTTGGTTAAGGAAGAAATACCATTTTACGCCTTAGACGCCCCCTTTGTGGCTTTTCTACCTACCTATCTCGAAGGTGGAAATGGCGTAGACAATGGTGATACCGAGATTTTGACAAATCCTTTGGGTGATTTTATCGCCTATGAGGATAATCACGAGCGCTGCTTAGGAATTGTCGGTTCGGGCAATCGAAACTTTAATCATCAGTATTGTCTGACTGCCAAGCAATATGCAGAGCGCTTCGGATTTCCAGTCATTGATAATTTTGAACTACGCGGTCTGCAAAATGATGTTGAGCGGATTGGTAGAAAAATTATAGATTTGGTTGATGAAATAAATTAAAAAAACCACCACTGGTGGTTTTTTAATTACTTAAGATACAGATGCTTTGACCCGCGATAGTGAATGGTTCTTCCGTTTGAGCTTCTAGCGGAGGATAGTTGAATAGCACGGTTTGATCTGCTTCTTTTGCAAATTCAAAATCTGTCGATGCAAAATTGATGATAAATTGCAATTCTTCATCGCCTTGGCGAAGTGTGTAGCGGAGTACAAACTCTGTCAACCAGTAGAAATCGCTGACCGTGTGTATGCTATCGTAATCTGCCTGTGTCATCACAGGATGTTCCTTGCGGAATTGGATGAGCCGACTGATAAATTGAACATGCTCTTGGTAAGTAAGCGCACGTGTCCAATCGAGGCGGTTAACGCTATCAGGAATGTTATAAGTGTTATCAATTTCATCCTTGGTACGGAAAAATTCTTGACCGCTATGCAGGAAGGCTGTTCCTTGAGCAATCAATGTCAGCTGCAGACCAAAGCTAGCTGCCCGTTTTTGCTGATGAACGGTCCAACTTGGATCCTCAATGTGGAAATAGTCAAAAGCAGTTGCATTGTCATGGCACTCGATGTAGTTGAGTGATTGCTCTGGACTGATATAATGTCCATTTCGGCTAGCAGCTAGTAGATTTTGTATTTTTTCGTGCTCTTGCTTTTCAACCAATCGTTGTGGATTGAGGATGAGTTTTTTGAAGCTGTCACGGTAGTCATCGTTGAAAAATGCGATATCAGGAAGTTTTTTTGCATTATATTGATGAGCGAGTTGATCAAAGTCAAGTCCGGTAGCCATTTTCCAGCCTTCGCCATAGAGATAAAGAGCCGGATTGATAGCACGCAATTCCTGAGCCGCTGCATTGATTGTATCCGCGTCAAGGATTCCCATAAGGTCAAAGCGGAAACCGTCAAATCCATAGAGTTCAACCCACTGCTTGAGAGATTGACGAATGTAACGTCCAACCATGGCGCGTTCACTGGCCACATCATTGCCGCAGAAGGTACCGGATACGCGCTGACGCTTGTCGTCATAGCGGAAGAAATAACCTGGAACGATGCGCTCAAAAGCGAAGGTATCTGCGTTGTAAACGTGGTTGTAGACAACATCCATGGTTACTCCAATACCAGCCTTGTGGTAGTGGTTGATGGCTTCTTGCAGTTCGATGATTCGTGCATAGGGATCGTTTGGATTTGATGAGAAAGATCCTTCAGGAACATTGTACTGAACGGGGTCGTAGCCCCAGTTGTAAACTGTCTGAGGCTGCGTTTCGTCGACACTTCCAAAGTCATACAAAGGCATGAGCTGAACGTGTGTAATGCCAAGATTTTTCACGTAGTCAAAACCAATACTTTGTCCGTCGAGTGTTGGAGATTCGGTAAGGCCCATAAATTGACTGGCATGTTGGAAACCTGCTTCTTTTTGTTGTGAAAAATCACGGACGCTCATTTCATAGATAATAGCTTGCGAAATCGGGAGCGTCTTTTCAAGAGGGAGTGGTTTTACGAATTTGTCTGGATTGACGATGTAGCTATGGCCAGAATTGGCTTGCGAAGAAAGTGCATAAGGGTCATGTACTTCAAGCCATTCTCCATTGACACGGTGAAGGTAGCAGTAAGTTTTCCCCTCTAAGTCGCCAGAAACTGTAGCTATCCAGCTGCCTTGTTTTCCTTTTTCCATGGCATGAGGAGTCCCCTCAATGACCACAAAAGCCTGTCTTGAAATTGGGGCCCAAAAACGGAAAGTTGTGCTCTTAGAGCTGTAAGTTGCACCTAGGTCTGTGCCTTTGTAGGCAAAAGTTTTATCGAAGACTTTGCTGCGGACGATGTCTCCAAAAGCCAACTCTGTGTGGTTACGGTCTTGGTCAAGAATCGTGTAAAAAGACTTCAAATCAACTTTATGAGGGCTTTTCAGTTGGAAGGTAATCGTATCTTGTTCTTCAACTGTGGAGAGGAGTTTTAGTTGGAGGTTGGTTGTTTCGTTTTCCAGACGGAAAACCATGTTTTCGTGTGGGAGGCTGGCATCCATTTGGACACGGATGAGCTGTTCTGTATCTAAAAAAGCTTTGAATTGACGTAAGGCCATGAGCCGAGAAATTCCTTTCTAAAGTTCAATGATAGTATGTGGAATCAGTTGACGGTAGCAGATTTGACGATTTTCCTTGCTGTCACCGATGATTTGTAGGAGTGTTTTGAGTGCTTCTTGTCCTAGTTTTACAGCGTTGATATCGACATAGGCATCGACTTTTACCTTTGGACGAACTGAGTCAAAGGAGATGATCGGCAATTTGAGTCCGATTTCATCTAGATACGCCATGACCCCTTCAGCTACGATGGTGTCGGTTGTGACGATGGCGTCAAGAGGTTGTTTGACCAATTTCTGAATAATCTTGTACGAATTATCTTCCAGAAGGAAACCGGCAGAAAATTTGACCTTGGATTCTTCAAGTGGAATATCGTAGGCTTTAAGTGCTTGTTTATAGCCTTCGTAACGGTCTTGTGAAACGACCAATTCCTTGTTCCCACCGACAAAACCAATGTTTTTATATCCTTTTTTGATAAAATATTCGGTTGCTTCATAGCATGCTTGAATATTGTCATTGTCCACCAGAGAGACAAAAGGAGAAATAGCCTTCCCTAAAACGAGAAACGGGAAGTTATGCTGCAGTGCTAACTTGACAAGCGGATCATCTGGTTGTGAATAGAGGAAAATCAGCCCATCCACCCGACGACCGTAAACCATCTGAGAAACAGCTTCTAATCGCTGATTATCATCTTTTCCTGTACTAATCTGGATGGCGTAACCGTTGTCTGCAGCAACCTGAGAAATCCCCCGCAAAGCCTGAGGGAAGAAGGGATTTTGGTAGAAGGTGTCCGACTCCACAGGGAGAATGAGCCCGATCACTTGGCTGTAGCTGCTGACAAGGCTTCTAGCATTGAGATTTGGATGGTAATTTAACTCTTGCATGGCCTTGCGAACAGTGTCTTTTGTTTGTTGGCTGATAGAAGAGCTATTTTGGATAACGCGAGTGACAGTAGATGGCGAGACACCAGCCAATTTTGCCACGTCTTTGATAGTAGTACGCATAATTGCCTCCCTATGCTTGATCTTTGAATTTTGTTTTGAAAAATACCCAGATTAAGAGTAGCACAAAAAGTGCATTTTGTATTGTGATAAGGTTAGCAATCTGAACACCAAATAGTCCAGTTAAGCAGGCAACTAGGGTTGGAATGCCCAAGCAGTTTAGAGTAAAGGTCACACATTGACCAAAGCTCGTAAAATCAAACAATTTAGACCGCTTAGTTAGGTAGAGAATACCACTTGCTCCCAAGAGCAAAATGAGGAAATTCACTCCTAAAAGAAGACTGGATACGGTGATTAGAAGAAGAGTGATACTGGCACGGTTTGTCTTGAACCAAGCCTTAGATAGAGCCTGTGTCAGCTCTTTTCTAGATTGGAAATCACTAGTTTTCAGATCTTTGTATGAAATTTCAGCCAGTGTCTTGTCGTCATTTCGAAGGATAATCTGCTTGGTGGCCAATTGGTAGGAAAATCCGCTTAGCTGGTGAGCAGTTTCATCAAAATAGACTTGCCCATGATCTTTTCCAGTGTAGCTGAGTTTGCCATCAGTAATCGTAATCTGCTTCAAATCGTCCATCACTTGAGGAGTCAGAGGGCTATAGATGCCAGGAATCATCGTATCTAAGGGATAGGAATCCATACGAGCGATGTGCAGACTATTTGGAAACACCAAAAGTGCAATTAGAAAAAGACTAGTGAGCAGACCTTTCCAAAAGTTTAATCTCTTCCGACCAGCAAAAATGCGCTGAGCTGAGAATGTATTTGCAAAGTAAGAAAATGGATAAGGTAGCATAGAAATGCCTTTCTAAGGTCCATATGACCAGAAAAAGAAAATGGGACAAGTACTCTTGCACCACTTTCTTTTGTGTAATAAGCTTTCTACATTACTATAAAGTTTGTAGGGAAACTTGTCAACTATCCTTTCGTACCACCATCTGTCAAACCAGAAACAAAGTTCTTTTGTAGGAAGAAGAAGAGGATAGAGATTGGAACAGCAATGAGGATAGCACCAGCTGCAAAGAGAGTTACTTTTTGATTTTTAGCATCAATAATAAACGTTTGAAGTCCGACGGCTACTGTGTAATTTTCTTGTGAACGAAGTAAGAATTTTGCCAGCATGAAATCTCCAAATGGTCCCATAAATGCCCACAAGGCCTGTACGGCAATCATAGGTTTTACCAGTGGGAGGACGATTTGATAGAAGGTCTTGAAATGACCAGCTCCGTCCAGCTTGGCAGACTCGTCAAGGTCATACGGTACAGTATCAAAGTACCCTTTCATAAGCCAAGCGTTCATTGGAATACCACCACCTACGTAAATTAGGATTAGGAACCAATAATGGTTGAGGGCATTGAAGAGCCATGCCATAACGAAATAGGCGGTTAAGGCAGCCATGGTAGGAACCATTTGGATGACCAAGAAAAACAGCAAGCTTTTCTTACGACCCACAAAGTCATATCTACTGTAAGCATAGCCTGTTAAAGTAATGACTGTTACTTGAATGAGCATCGTGAAGAAGGCAACAATCAAAGTGTTCATATACCAACGACCATATAGAGTTTCTGTAAACAGTCTTCGGAAATTCTCTACTGTCCAAACACCATCCAGAGTGAAGGTAAAGGAGGTGATATTTCCTGGTCGAAAGGCTGAACTAACAGTTACTAAAATCGGAAACAGTATAATAATTGCCAGTAGAATAAGATAAGCGTAGGTAAAGAATTGAGAGAGAAATCGATTACGCTTTAGAGAACTTTTTTGAAATTTTCCTGTCATTTATCGGTCCTCCATGTCAAATGCATTGAATTTTTTAAAGGTAATGAGGGATACAGATATGACAATCAGTGAGATAATCAAAGTAACTGCAGACGCCATTGAAAATTGAGGTGAAGTCTGAGTAGTCAACTTGTAAATCCAAGAAATCAAAATATCTGTAGAACCTGCACCACCACCAACGCTACCAGGTCCACCGTTATTAAAGAGGTAGATGATAGAGAAGTTGTTAAAGTTGAAAGTATATTGTGAAATAAAGGTCGGAGCGGCTACAGCTAAAATCATTGGAAGTGTAATTTTCCAGAATTTTTGCCAAGCACTAGCACCATCAATAATGGCTGCTTCATATAGGTCAGATGGAATAGATTGTAGAATACCAGATACCAAGATATAGATATAAGGGAAACCAAGCCAACCCTGTACCATTACAACAGCTATTTTTGTCCAAGTAGGATCTGTTTTCCAAGGAACAATCCCAAAGTCAAGGAATGGTAAAATTTTCTCAATGAAAGGTAAAACTTGCACATTCATTGCACCAATAGAGTCATTGAAAAAGTTTCCAAAACTCATAATGGAAATAAAGGCAGGCACAGCCCAAGGGAGGAGGAAAATGACCCCGAATACACGTTTGAACTTGATGAATGGCTGATTTGCAATGATAGCAGTAGCTACACCTACTACAATTTGTAAGGTAGAAGCTGCCAAAGTCCAAATAAATGTCCAAGATAAAACAGACGAGAAGGCACTACGGAAAGTGCTAAGCTCGACCATATTCACAAAATTTTTGAAGCCAACCCAATCCAGTAATTTTTGTGGAGGAATATGTCTAAAGTCGTAGTTTGTAAAAGCGATAAAGATGGTCACTAATACAGGAAAGACAATAGCAAAAGTCATGGCTAAATAAGCAGGAATTGTTAATAAATAAGGAAAACCGTTCTCGTAAATTGTTTGCAGAGTTTCTTTGGCTGTCATAGGAACTTTCATTCCTTGATTGAGCATTTCAGCCGTCTTTTTTGCATCCCTCATACAAATAATATGGACGATAATCATTACGAGGAAGAGAATTAGCTGCATTGCTCCCTTGATTAATAGGAATAGGGAGTGATCAATAACAGGTGTATCCCCGAGGGTGATTAATCCGTGGATAGCAGGGATACCAAAGGTAACTATTTCAATTAATTCAAGAAAGAAGACAGCAAGGAGTAAAGTCCCCTTCGCCTTCTGTTTGTTGTAGAATTGCCCCAGTCCTAGAATGAGGGAAAGCCACATGGCTAGGCGAGGGTTCTGTTGTTTTTGTTCCATTGTGTCTCCTTTCTGAAACTACGTATTTATTCTTTTAATGTAAGGGTGGTAGCCTGATCTCCTGTTTTGAAGTTGCTGTAATCGCTTTTCCATGCAACATTGCCATTGCTATCTTTCTTGACAAATTGATATTGAATGTCTGTGTTGCTTGGAAGGCTAACATCGTAGAACCAATTAGGGTAACTTGCTATTGATTGTGTTTGGTTAAAGAGAGGCCCAATTGCTTTGTTGACGTCTCCGCCACCTAATTCAGGAACATTTCCGACTAGGTATAGCTGTTCTCCCCATGATGTTGAGAAGTTATTGATTTTCAAACGTACAGGAACTTGTTTGCCAGACAACACTTCAAAGTTTGCGAAAGCATTGCTGCGTGTACCTGCACTAGTTGTTGCTGAAATAGCATAAGAACCAGCTGTTAGTTGAGGAATTTTCACCTTGATTAAAGTATTGTTCCACTCAAGAACTTGTGTGTTAGTATCATTGAAGGATACAGTTCCAGCTTTTGTACCAAAACCTTGTCCGGTTAATACGATTGTATTGCCAGGTAAGCCCATTGAGGTGTCTACATCGGATAAGTTCAATTCTTGTCCTTTACCTTCAAAGGTCCAGACTGCAACTTCACCAGGAGATAATTCAAAGTCTTGGATAGCTCCAGATGAAGAAACGACTAATTCGGAACCGCCTAAGATGCCATCCAATTTATCTGAGTATTTTCCATCTGGTAAATCCGTATGTGCGCCTGTAACTTGGTAAGAACGAGATTGGTTTTTATTGACAGCTACCAAAGCAACGTGGTCACCGAATTTTCTCTCGAAAACAAGGACATCTTGGTTAATCCAACGTTCTTGTGTATTTCCGTAAGCCAGACCTTGATTGCTTTTGCGGAGTGGCGCTAACTTACTGATGACTTGGTAAGCTAGCGAATTTTGATCAAAGCTAGTCATGTCCCCACGGTTAGCTGGGTCATCCTCGCCTTGTGCGTACTGCTCACTACCGTAGTAAAGATTTGGAACACCTCTTGAGGTCAGCAAGAGAGCATAAGCTTGATGTACAGCTATTTGATTCCCGTTAACTATAGTTGAAAAACGCTTCATATCGTGATTATCGATGAATGTAACTTGGTCACTGACCTCTTCGTAATCGTTCTCTGTTGCTTTCAATACGTTATAGAAATCTCCCATTGAAGCTGAAAGATTAGTATACAAATTTCGAACGGCATTTGCAAATCGAAAGTCGAGTAGACTCATACCACTAGTATTAGCAAACTGTGACATTGCTGGGTCATTGTCAGTTCCTCCGACAAACCATTCACCAAAAGCAAACACATTATGCTTTTCATAGATGCTGCTCAACCAGTTTTTTTGCCAACCAAGAGACATATGTTTAACAGCATCTACTCGAATACCATCCACTCCCATGTCTAACCACAATTGAATAGCATCCTTCATATAGTTATCAATTGTTGGATTGAGATTATTCAAGTCTGCGAGGCCATATAGGCTGTGATAAATTCCATTTTCTAAATCAGGTTTGTCTGACCAAGATTCATGATTGAAGATGTTTTCGCTGTCGCTACTAAATTTCCCTACTAATTTCCCATCTCGGTAAAGTGCACCATCTTCTGGAAATGTAAATCCTTGATATTCAGCAGTTGATGTGTGGTTAGGTGCAAAATCGATGACGATTTTGATACCATTTTGGTGTGCCACAGCCACTAATTCTTTGAAATCTTCCATGCTACCAAAGTGTTGGTTTGTACGGAAAAAATCTTTAGCCCAATAACCATGGTAAGCAGCACTTTTTGAAGATGGGTCAATAACTTCAATATTTTCTACAGGTGAAGAAATCCAGATTGCTGAAATTCCCATTTTGGTCAAATAGCCATCTTTGATTTTTGAGATAATTCCCTGCCAGTCACCTCCGTGATATTTACGAGGGTCAGCCTTATCGAATAATTCTCCTTGTGCATTGTTGCTAGTATCGCCATCAGCAAATCGATCTGTGACAATTTGGTAGATAGAATCGGTTGAGAAGTCTGCTTTATTTGTGACTGCATTTGCTTCATCAGCTTGTACAGTGCTAAATAGAGTAGATAGTGCAATAGTCGCTAAGGTAGGGATGATATATTTCTTGTTCTTTTTCATAGTTATTTTCTCCTAGAGAGGTGATAAGTGTATTAAGAAACCATTTTTCTTTAACTTATTGTTAGAGAAACCATTTTCGACAATTACATTTTCTACATAGGCATCTGCCTCCTCCCCATTATTTATGAGTAGTTCTAAGGTGTAATCCTTAGAACTACGTTTGAGCGACAGGAGATTGTTGGTAGCAGTGATTGCTATATCTCCATTTTGGATAAGGCTATTTTGTTTCAAGGCGATAATCTGCTTCATTTTTGATAGCAATTCGTGGTTCCAGCTGGTCTCATCCCAATTAAATCCTCTACGGCAGTCAGGGTCATATCCCCCTTCCATTCCTAATTCAGTACCGTAATAGAGGCAGGGGATCCCTGTAAAAGTAAAGAGAAGGGCTGTAGCAGCTAGCAGTTTATCAACTGATTTGTTAACTTGTGTAAAGAAGCGGTGTGTATCATGTGAGTCTAAGAGATTGAGATTCATGCGATTGACTGCATCAGTATTTCTCATGAGAATGTGATTCAGTCGTTCTGCCATGTCTTGAGAAGATAGGTTATCGTTTGCAAAATAATCTAAGCAAGCTTTGGTGAATGCGTAATTCATAATGCTATCATATTGGTCACCTTGTAGATACGGGTAAGCATCATGCCAATTTTCACCAATAATAATGAGGTTTGGATTGATTGCTTTGACAGTTTTTCTAAATTGTTTCCAAAAATCGTGCGAAACTTCATCCGATACATCTAGGCGCCATCCGTCTAATTGGAATTCTTGTGTCCAATAGCGTGTGATTTCTAGTAGATAATCTTGAACTTTGGGGTTGGAAGTGTTTAATTTAGGCATTTGCGCCACCGCTCCAAATGTTTCATAATTGAGATTCTCTTGGTCTACGTGGTCGCCGTGAACCATGAACCAATCAAAGTAGACAGATTCGTTCCCTTTAGAAAGGACATCCTGAAACTCTGGTAGCAAATCACTACTATGGTTGAAGACAGCATCCAATACAATTTTCATATCTAAGTCATGTAAGTCGTCAATTAGTTGTTTCAAACTGAATTTGCTACCAAAATGTTTGTCTACACTATAGTAATCGTTGATATCATATTTGTGATTGCTGTTGGATTGGAAGATAGGTGTCAAATAAACTGTATTAACCCCTAATTCTTTGAGGTAGGATAATTTTTGACGAATCCCTTCCAAATCCCCACCAGCCAAGCTAGTTGGCAATGGTTTATCTGTCCAAGCCATATTGATATATGCGTCATCTTTCTCCATATCTCCGCGGGAAAAGCGGTCAACAAAGATTTGATAAAAGACGGCACTATCTGCCCAATCCACTACTTGATGGACGTCAACTGGATTGATGTAAGGCATTTGGAAAAAGTCATAAAAAGCATAATTAAAGTCATAGGTCTCTGTGATACCACTTTCACTAAAATAGTAGGTTTTTCCGTCCTCTTCAAACCTAAACACATAAGCTAAACGTAAATCGCTCAAGGTTAATTTTACTTCATAATAGGCATGGAGATGATCTATGTATTTGAGTGTAAGTTTTTTTTCTTTTTGTTCAAGATGGTAATGGTATTTGTTGCCGTAAACGAGAGAAAAATGAAGATGCTTGTCTTCTTTAGCGACTCGTAAACGAATGACTAATTCGTAGTCGGAAGTTGCAAAACAATATCTAGAGTCTGGAATATGTAAAAATCCTGCTTTGTTCATAGTAGCCTTTCTTTTGAGTCTGTTCAATCTTTTCTCTCCTAACCAAGGTAGTTTAGCAAGGAGAGAAAAAACTGAACAGAAATAGATCTGAATCAGCTTTTTCTTTGTTGGTAATACAGAACACTTGACTAGTGTGATATCTGTACTAACCTATTGAGCATATTTTTGTTCAATCGTTTCTTTAATAGTTTTTGTTGCTTCCTTGGCAGCGTCTTTAGCAGCTTTCTTTCCTGAAGCCACATCAAAGAACATTGTAGCTGCAGGATTCCATACTTCCGCCATTTCAGGAATGTTTGGCATTGGTTGAGCATCGGCAAATTGTGCGATAACCGCTGAAGTCAATTCGTTACCTTTTTCTGAAGCGTAAGTGCGAGCAAGTGTGTTTGCTGGAATTTCTTGAGTATTGTCGTAGAAGGCTTTTTGATTATCTTCGCTTGTTACGTAGTCAAGGAATTTTTGAGCAACTTTCATGTTTTTGCTGTAGTTTGAAACAACCCAAGCTTTACCACCACCAAATGCTTTATATTTACCGCCATTGGCAAGTGTTGGAATAGTTGCTACTCCATAATTGACACCAGCTTCTTTCAATGCACTGGCTGCCCAAGGTCCGTCGATAATCGCAGCTGTCTTACCTTTTGTAAATTGTTCATTGATGAAGTCACCTGCTTTAGTAGTATCTTGCATACCTTGAGGCCACATATCATACCAAGTTTTAGCGTATTCAAGTCCTTTGACAGCCCCTTCATTGCCAAGGCCGATATCTTTAGGATCCGTACCATCTTTACCAAAGACATAGCCATCATAACCAGCTAACAGGCCATAAGCATAATAGAAGTTTGTCCAGTTAGCAAGGAAACCAGTTGCCTTGCCATCTTCACCCGCAAATGCATATTTTGAATCTTTTTGAAGAGCTTCTAACTCAGCAAATGTTTTTGGAGCTTCTTTGATGAGGTCTTTATTGTAGTAAAGAACAAGCGTTTCGATAACAGCCGGCGCTCCGTAGACTTTGCCATTTAAAGTTACTAAGCTTTGAGTTGTTTTATCAAATTGATCTTTGTTGTTGAGTGATACTTCAGCAATTTGTCCATCTGAACCAAGTCCTCCAACGCGGTCGTAAGGAGCGACAAAGATATCCGGAGCTCCACCAGTTGGTCCATCAGTAGGTAATTTATCCAGAGTGTCAATCATACCCTCTTCTTTTACTTTGATGGTTACGCCATTGTCTTTTTCAAATTTCCCTTTAATACTCTTGATGTAATCAACGTATCCCTTGTCAACAGAAACTGTCAGAGTCTTAGAATCTGACTCAGCCTTTTTATCAGAAGAATTACCACATGCAGCAAGAGTTGCTACAGAAGCAAGAGATAGAGTGCCGACAGTCAATTTTTTCCAATTCATAATTGGACCTCCTATTGTTGTTAGAAATGCTTGAGCGGTAGCGCAAACGTTTTCCTTATTCACTAGCAGTATATCACAAACAGAAAACGCTTGCAAGTATTTTCTGGTGTTTTTGAGAATATTTTTTTAAAAACGATTTTTTAAAAAACATTGAAAAGGCAAAATAAAATAGAAGAAATGTTCTAAAAAATTATTAAATTTCAAAAATATCAATTTTTTCTTGCATTGTTAGCGCTAACAATGTATAATAGTCCTAAGCAAACGTTTGCGCGTTTGGGGAATGATACTCATTGTGAGGTAAAACTATATATGAAAGAACGTCAAAGTGGTGTGCTCATGCACATTTCGTCTCTACCAGGTCGATATGGCATCGGTTCTATGGGGAAAGCTGCCTATGACTTTGTTGATTTTCTAGTACGAACAAAACAACGGTACTGGCAAATTTTACCGCTGGGTCCAACAAGTTATGGAGATTCTCCATACCAATCATTTTCAGCCTTCGCAGGAAATACCAACTTTATTGATTTGGATTTCTTGGTGGAGCAGGGCTTGCTTACTGCAGAAGACTTGGATGGAGTTTTCTTTGGAGACAATCCTAGTCAGGTAGACTATGCTCAGTTGTTCCAAGTACGCCGTCCTATCTTGGAGAAAGCAGTTGTTCGTTTCAAAGAACAAGATGCACCAGCAGGCTACCAAGTTTTCTTAGAAGAACAAAAAGATTGGTTGGATACATTTGCTGAGTACATGGCTATCAAAGAGCATTTTGATTTGAAGGCTTGGACAGAATGGGAAGACGATGCGATTCGTTTGCGTCAACCGCAAGCCTTGGAAGACTATCGTGCTCGTTTGGCGGATGCCATTGACTACCACCGTGTGACACAGTACTTCTTCTTTAGCCAATGGCATGCTTTGAAAGCTTATGCAAATGAACACGGCATTGAATTTGTCGGAGATATGCCGATTTATATCGCTGCAGACTCTTCTGATATGTGGGCAAATCCACAATTCTTCAAGACAGACGAAGAAGGTCGTCCGAGTGTTGTTGCCGGCTGTCCACCAGATGGATTTTCTGCAGTTGGTCAACTTTGGGGCAATCCAATCTATGACTGGGATGCGATGAAAGCAGATGGCTTTACTTGGTGGGTTGCTCGTCTTCGTGAAAGCTTCAAAATCTACGATATGGTTCGTATCGATCACTTCATCGGCTTTGCTTCTTTCTGGGAAATCCCTGCGGGAGAAGAAACAGCTGTTAACGGCTATCGTGTTGAGGCACCAGGTTTTGAACTCTTTGAAACCATCAAGGCTGAACTCGGCGATTTGAATATCATCGCAGAAGATCTTGGTTCTGTAACGGACAAGGTGATTGAATTGCGTGAAACAACAGGCTTCCCTGGTATGAAAGTCTTGCAATTTGCCTTTAATCCAAATGGAGACAGCATCGAAATGCCACATAACCATTGCAACAATGTGGTGGCCTACACAGGAACACACGATAACCACACGCTAAAAGGTTGGTATGAAGCTGAAATGGGACAAGAAGGACGTGACTTCCTTGACAAATACAGCAATCGTCGCCCAGACGAAACTGTTCGTCAAGCCATGTTCCGTATGCTCTTCTCATCTGTGGCCTTTATGGCAGTTATCACTATGCAGGACTTGCTAGACTTGGATGCATCCACACGTATGAACTTGCCAAATACTCTAGGCGGCAACTGGGTATGGCGCATGACCGCAGACCAATTGACCCCAGCTATTGAAGCAGAATTGCTAGACTATACAGAAACTTATCGTCGCGTCAATACAGAGGCGAAATTTCACTAAAGATCAAGAAAAATGGAGAAAAAAATGACACTTAATTTACAAGGATTTATTTCGGAAAAATACAATAAAACCATTCAAGAATGCGATAACCAAGAACTTTACTATGCTTTGTTGGAACTCAGCAAACAAACAAGTTCTGCAAAACCAACCAATCAAGGCAAGAAAAAAGTTTATTACATTTCAGCTGAGTTTTTGATTGGTAAATTGTTGTCAAATAACTTAATTAACCTTGGACTTTACGATGAAGTGAAAGCTCAATTGACAGAAGCAGGTAAAGACCTGATTGAGATTGAAAGCATGGAATTAGAGCCATCTTTGGGAAATGGTGGTTTGGGTCGTTTGGCAGCTTGTTTCCTTGACTCAATTGCGACACTTGGCTTGAACGGTGACGGTGTTGGTCTCAACTACCACTTCGGTCTCTTCAAACAAGTTTTCCAAGACAACCAACAATTTACAGAACCAAACGAATGGATTACGGACCACAGCTGGTTGACCAAATCAGCAGTTTCTTACCAAGTACCTTTCGCACATTTTAACTTGACTTCTACTCTTTATGACATTGATGTACCAGGTTACAAAACAGCAACGAAAAACCGCCTACGTCTCTTTGATTTGGCCTCTGTAGATAGCAGCATTATTGGTCAAGGCATTGACTTTGATAAGACAGATATCTTGAAGAACTTGACACTCTTCCTCTATCCAGATGACTCAGACCGTCAAGGAGAATTGCTCCGTATCTTCCAACAATACTTCATGGTGTCAAATGCAGCTCAGCTCTTGATTGACGAAGCGATTGAAAAAGGCAGTAACCTTCATGATTTGGCAGACTACGCTGTCGTACAAATCAACGATACTCACCCATCAATGGTGATTCCAGAACTTATCCGTCTCTTGACAGACCGTGGTATCGACTTTGATGAAGCTGTTTCAATCGTAAAATCAATGACTGCCTACACAAACCACACAATCTTGGCAGAAGCATTGGAAAAATGGCCATTGGACTTCTTGCAAGAAGTTGTACCACACTTGGTACCAATCATTGAAGAATTGGACCGTCGTGTGAAAGAAGAAGTATCAGATAGCTCAACTTATATCATTGACGAATCTGGTCGTGTGCACATGGCACATATGGATATTCACTATGGCTATTCAGTCAACGGTGTAGCAGCCCTCCATACAGAAATTCTTAAGTCTTCTGAGCTCAAGTCATTCTACGACCTTTATCCAGAAAAATTCAACAACAAAACAAACGGTATTACTTTCCGTCGTTGGCTCATGCACTGTAACCCAAGCTTGTCTCACTACTTGGATAGCTTACTCGGTACAGCTTACCATCGCGACGCAGCTCAATTGGAAGAATTCCTCAACTACAAAGAAGATGCTGCTGTTAAAGAAAAATTGGAATCAATCAAAACACACAACAAACGCAAATTGCAACGTTTCTTGAACCAACATCAAGGTGTGAACATCAATCCAAATTCTATCTTCGACATCCAAATCAAACGTCTTCATGAGTACAAACGCCAACAGATGAATGCCCTTTATGTGATTCACAAGTATTTGGATATCAAGGCTGGCAACATCCCAGCTCGTCCATTGACCGTATTCTTTGGAGGAAAAGCAGCACCAGCTTACACCATTGCCCAAGACATCATTCACTTGATTCTTTGCTTGTCTGAGTTGATTGCCAATGACCCACAAGTGGCACCACACTTGCAAGTCGTTATGGTTGAAAACTACAACGTAACCGCAGCAAGCTTCCTCATTCCAGCAGCAGATATTTCAGAGCAAATTTCACTTGCATCAAAAGAAGCATCTGGTACTGGTAACATGAAATTTATGCTTAATGGTGCCCTTACTTTGGGAACAGAAGACGGCGCTAACGTTGAAATCCATGAATTGGTTGGCGATGAAAACATCTATGTCTTCGGTCAAGATAGCCAAACAGTCATCGACTTGTATGATAACCAAGGTTATGTATCTCGTGATTTCTACGAAAAAGATGCGATCAAACCATTGGTAGACTTTATCGTGAGTGACGAAGTATTGGCCCTTGGAAATGCAGAACGTTTGGAACGCCTCCACAATGAGCTCATTGTCAAAGACTGGTTTATGACCCTCTTAGACTTGGAAGACTACATCGCTGTGAAAGAGCAAATGTTGGCAAACTACGAAGACCGTGATAGCTGGCTTGAAAAAGTTATTGTTAATATCGCGAAAGCAGGCTTCTTCTCATCTGACCGTACAATCGCTCAGTACAACGAAGACATCTGGAAACTTTCATAAATAGTATAGAACCTAGGATTGAGTCCCAGGTTCTTTTTAGTGTTGACAATTTTCAGAGAAACGCTTACAATGTTTTATAAAAAGGAGGTGTCTTATGAAAAAGAGTTGGACACATTTAATTGTTTTTGCAGTATTGTCAGGCCTATCAAGCCTTTCGCGTATTTGGTCGGTATTTTTTACATCTTTTGATGAGGAAAAACTTCGTCATTCTTATGAAAAAGCAGGTATTCCAAATGTTGATGAGGTGATTTCTACGACGCGTGCGTCAGTGGAATTGCAGTCTAATATGGTTATGAAGATTTTTGCCGTACTCCTCTTGTTAGCAATGGTCGCGGTAGTTGTTTATTTGGTTCGTAAACAGGGGGAAACAGCTTCTTATATTTATATTGGTTACTTATTTGGCACTCTGATTTTAAGTACCTATAGCTTTGTCGCAGGTCGAGCAGTAATTCAAACGATGACAGATGAGACATTTCGAAGTGTGACTAATGCGACTATTTTAGGTGGTTATATCGCTAAAATTGCCCTCTTTGCACTTTTCTTTGGTTTAACGGTTTTCTTCCATCTTCGCAAACCAAAAGTTCTTCCAGATACAGCGCAAAACGCGACAGATATCTAAGCTCACTCCTAGCTCTGCTACTTAGTTAGCAGGGCTTTTTTTGCAAAAGAAATCCCCTAGAGATTGGTCTCTGGGGGATTGTTGTTTACATTTTTTCTGGAGCAGCAACGCCGAGGAGGCGGAGGGCTTCTTTTAGAACGATACCTGTTGCGTAAGCAAGAGCCAAGCGGCTGTCACGCTCAGGATTTTCATCTAGGATACGTGTATGCGCGTAGTACTTGTTGAAAGCTTGTGCCAAGTTGATCGCGTATTTGGCGATGATAGATGGGTCGTATTTGTCAGCTGCGCGTTGGATGCTGGCAGAGAAGTTTTGCAAGAGTTTGATAATTTCCCAACTTTCAGCATCGTTGAGGGAGTAAGCAGCCTCTTCAATTGCAGAGAAGTTTGCCTTGCGCAAGATAGATTGGATACGCGCGTAAGCATATTGGACGTATGGTCCAGTTTCTCCTTCAAAAGATACCATGGCCTCAAGATCGAAGTCATAACCATTGTCGCGGTCGGTCTTGAGGTCGTAGAATTTCACAGCTCCAACCCCAACTTGGTGCGCCACTTCGTCCTTGTTTTCAAGGTCAGGATTTTTGGCTTCGATTTGTGTCAAGGCGCGTGAAACAGCTTCATCAAGAGTAGGTTCTAGGCGGATAATATTTCCTTTACGAGTGGACAATTTTTTTTTGTTTTTTGTGACCAAACCAAATGAGACGTGAACCATGTCATCAGACCAGTCAAAGCCCATTTCCTTCAAAACAGCTTTTAATTGTTTGAAGTGATGAGATTGTTCTTGACCAACAACGTAGATATTTTTCACAAAGTCGAAAGTCTTTTTACGGTACATAGCTGTCGCGATGTCACGTGTGATGTAAAGGGTAGCACCGTCTGATTTTTTGATAAGAGCAGGTGGGAGGTCGTATTTTTCAAGGTCAACAATCATGGCACCTTTGGACTCTTTCAGAAGACCTTTTTCTTCTAAAATCTGGATACCTTCATCCATCTTATCGTTGTAGAAAGCCTCACCGTGGTAGTGGTCGAAAGTGACACCGAGTTTTTTATAGATACGGTCAAATTCTACCATACTTTCATCACGGAACCATTTCCATAAGTCCCAAGCTTCTTGGTCGCCATCTTCCAATTTCTTGAACCATTGACGTCCTTGTTCGTCCAATTCAGGATTTTCATCGGCTTCAGCATTGATACGGACGTACAATTTGAGGAGTTCGTCGATTGGATTTGCTTCAACAGCAGCCTTGTCACCCCACAGTTTGTAGGCTACGATCAAAAGACCAAATTGCTTGCCCCAGTCACCGAGGTGGTTAATACGGTAGCTGCGGTAGCCCATTTTTGTATAAAGATTAGCCAAAGCATCAGCGATAACGGTAGAGCGCAAATGTCCTACTGAGAAAGGTTTTGCGATATTTGGACTAGACATGTCAAATGTCACGCTTTTACCAGTTCCGACAGTTTGTTGACCATAGTTTGCTTGCTCAGAGATAACTGTATGGAGAACTTTTGCTGAGATTGCTGACTTGTCCAAGAAGAAGTTTAAGTAAGGTCCCATAGCGACAACTTTTTCAAAGCCTTCAGTCTCGACTTTTTCAGCTATATCTGCTGCGATGGCTTGAGGCGCCTTGCGTTCGACTTTAGCTAAAGAAAAGGCTGGGAAGGCGATATCGCCCATATCAGATGATTTTGGTTTTTCGAGTAGGGCAAAAATTTGGTCCACATCCAAGCTAGGGATGACGGCTGCCAAACGCTCTGCCACTAATTGTTTGTCATTCATAATGATTCCTCCAATATTCTTGATTCTATTTTAACATAATTTTCAGTTGGTATTAGGTAAAAAGCGGTAAATTTGTTATAATATGCATATAATTATACATTTTAGAGGTAAATAATGAATAAATCAGAACGTCATGAGCTCATCAAACAGATGATCCGTGAAGAAAAAATTAGCCGTCAGGTGGATATTCAAGAAAATCTAGAAAAAGCAGGCGTTTCTGTGACGCAAACAACCTTGTCACGTGACTTGCGGGAGATTGGCTTGGTCAAGATTTATGAAAATGGCCATTCTTACTACTCCCTAGCGATCAAAGAAGAGCAAGAAAAGTTCAGTAAACTCTTGGCGCAATATGCTTATAAAGTTGAACGTGCGAGCTTTGTTTTGGTGCTCCATTCTGACCTTGGAGAGGCAGCCTTGATGGCCAACATCATTGACGCAGAAAAGCCGTCGAGCATTCTGGGGACGATTGCAGGAGCAGACACTCTCTTGGTCATCTGCCGAAATGAAGAAGCTGCCAAGCAGGTTGAAGACGAAATCAACCAATTTTTAGCGGAGTAAGGGCATGGCAGTAGAAAAAATTTCTCCAGGAATGCAGCAGTATCTGGATATCAAAGCTAATCATCCAGATGCTTTTTTGCTTTTCCGAATGGGTGACTTTTACGAGCTTTTTTATGACGATGCGGTGGAAGCAGCACAGATTTTGGAGTTGACACTCACAAGTCGTAATAAAAATGCAGAAAATCCAATTCCTATGGCGGGGGTTCCCTACCATGCTGCCCAGCAGTATATTGATACCTTGGTCGAGCTGGGTCACAAGGTGGCCATCGCCGAGCAGATGGAAGATCCCAAGACAGCTATCGGTGTCGTTAAGCGCGAGGTGGTACAGATTGTCACACCTGGTACGGTTGTAGATTCTCTCAAGCCCGATGCGGAAAGTAATTTTTTGGTGGCGATTGATAAGCAGGGGGCGAGCTATGCCTTGGCTTATATGGATGTGGCTACGGGTCAATTTTACGTGACGAGTTTGACGGATTTTGCCAGCGTATGCAGTGAGATTCGCAATCTTCGTGCTAGAGAAGTGGTCCTTGGCTATGCTTTATCAGAGAGCGAAGAAGACATTCTATCGCGTCAGATGAATCTTCTCTTGTCGGTCGAGTTGGAGGCTCTGGAAGATGATCAGCTTCTAGATCAATCCTTGATTGCTTTGGAAAAAGCTGTCGCGGGTAAATTGTTGAGCTATGTACATCGGACTCAGTTGCGGGATTTGATTCACCTACAGAAGGTGGCCCGCTATGAAATCAAAGACTTTGTGCAAATGGATTTTGCTACAAAGTCGAGTCTGGATCTGCTGGAAAATGCCCGAACAGGAAAAAAACACGGCAGTCTTTATTGGTTTTTAGATGAAACCAAGACAGCGATGGGCTTACGTCTCTTGCGTGCTTGGATTGACAGACCCCTGATTGATCAGGAGAAAATCCAGCAGAGACAAGATATTGTTCAGGTATTTTTAGACCACTTTTTTGAGAGAAGCGATTTGACGGAAAGCCTCAAAGGAGTCTACGATATCGAGCGGTTAGCCAGCCGTGTGTCGTTTGGAAAGACGACTCCGAAAGACTTGTTGCAGTTGGCGCAGACTTTGGGCAATGTACCTGCTATCCGTGGAATTTTAGAACAGATTGGTCATGAAGCCTTGGGAAGCTTGGTTCTAGGATTGGACAATATTCCTGAGTTGCATGCCTTGATTAGCTCGGCTATTGACCCAGATGCACCTATGGTCATCACCGAGGGCAATATCATTCGGACAGGATTTGATGAAACTCTGGACCAGTATCGCCTTGTACTCCGTGAAGGGACGAGTTGGATTGCAGAGATTGAAGCCAAGGAACGTGAGAATTCAGGTATTCATAACCTGAAAATTGATTACAATAAAAAAGATGGCTACTACTTCCACGTGACCAATTCAAATCTAGGCAGTGTGCCAGACCACTTTTTCCGAAAAGCAACCCTGAAAAATTCTGAGCGCTATGGTACGGAGGAGTTGGCCAAGGTCGAGGGTCAGATGCTAGAGGCACGTGAGAAATCTGCCAGCTTGGAATACGATATTTTCATGCGTATTCGACAAGAGGTGGAAAAATACATCGGCCGCTTGCAAGCACTAGCGCAGACCATTGCGACTGTCGATGTTCTGCAAGCTTTTGCGGTTGTTGCGGAGCGCCAACACCTCATTCGACCAAGATTTACAGCTGAGCGTAAGATTGCCATTCGTGATGGACGTCATGCGGTTGTGGAAAAAGTGATGGGAGCTCAGTCTTACATTCCTAATTCCATTTTCTTGGACAAGACGACTCACATGCAGCTAATTACAGGGCCAAATATGTCAGGGAAATCAACCTACATGCGGCAGTTGGCAGTTATAGTTGTATTGGCCCAGATTGGAGCCTATGTCCCAGCCCAGGAAGCAGTCTTGCCGGTATTTGATGCGATTTTCACACGGATTGGAGCAGCAGATGATCTGGTGAGCGGTCAATCGACCTTTATGGTGGAGATGATGGAGGCCAACAAGGCCATTCGCCTAGCAACGGACAAATCATTGATTTTGTTTGATGAGTTGGGACGTGGGACCGCGACTTATGACGGGATGGCTCTCGCCCAGTCAATTATCGAGTATATCCATGACCGGATTGGGGCAAAGACATTATTTGCGACCCATTACCATGAGTTGACAGCCTTGAGTGATAGCCTGCCTCAGCTGGAAAATGTACATGTGTCGACCTTGGAGCAAGATGGTCAGGTGACCTTCCTCCATAAGATTGCCCCGGGACCTGCGGATAAGTCCTACGGGATTCATGTCGCGAAAATTGCCGGTATGCCGGAAGATTTGCTGATGCGTGCAGGAACCATTCTTGAAACCTTGGAAAATCAAGGACAAGAAGCTCCTGTCCAAACTCAGTCGTTTCCAGTTCAGCAGCTGGACCTTTTTGACAATCCAGAACATCCCGTTTTGGATAGATTGCGTCAGCTGGATGTCTTTAACATGACCCCACTTGAAGCTATGAATGCTTTGGCAGAATTGAAAAAAGAAATTTAGAACCCCACTTAGTCGGGGTTTTTGCCATATAGAAGGCAAAATAGACCACATGGCTGAGAGCTATTGCAATGGCTCTAGGAATAGTGTTTAATAGTGTCAGAAGGGAGATGAAGGAATGAAAGTAAATCTACAAATAGACCAAGGATTAACAGAAGATAGGGTACGGATTGAGGCGAGAGAACTGAGCGATGATGTGACCAAGCTAGTAGACTACATCAAGCAACTTGGCGAGACTCCTCAGCTAACTGTTCGTCGAGGAGAGGACATTCATTTTCTGCCGATTACGGATATCTATCAACTCTATCTTGCAGACAAAGTTCTCTATGCCAAGACAGAGAAGGAAGAATTCACATCTCACCTACGACTTTATCAGGCATCGGAGCTGTTACCGAGAGATTTTTTACAAATTTCTCAATCAGAAATTATCAATTTAAGGTATTTGGACCATCTGAGCCTAACGGGGAATGGCTTGGTAAAAATCGTCTTAAAAAACGGCGCAGTAACCTATTCCTCTCGCCGTTATCTCAAACAAATTAAGGAGGCCATCGGACTATGAAAAAATATCTTTTAGCTGCTTCAGCAGGCGCAAGTATTGGCACCATCTTTTCACTGGTAAATTCATTTGCTTATGCAGATAGTAACTACATGCCCGTCAATCCATTTTCAACCTTCGGAGCCTACTACACGACTCATTTTAGCCCAGCCTTGACCATGCTGATTGCGGTTAGTCTTTGGGCTTTGATTGGTGTCTTGTTCCAAGCAGCCAGTATTGTTTTTGAACAAGATTGGAGCTTACTCCAGATGAATGTGGTGCACTTTATTGTCACTTCATTGGGGATGCTGGCGTGTGCCATCTTAGGAGGTTGGTTTCAAGTTTACTGGCTCAATATTTTCTGGTTCTTCATTGAATTTAGCCTGATTTACGCTCTGGTTTATGCCATTAACTACTGGCAAATGAAGCGGAGTGTCTCAGAGATCAACCAGACCTTGGAAAAGTAAGGGATTTCTGTTATAATGAGAAAAAAAGGAGGTTTTCATGAAGATTATTCGAGCAGTATTTTACGGATTTTTCTTGCTATTCAATCTCCTCTATCTCTGCTACAATATCAGCCAAGGATTTGATTGGTCGAGTGCCCTAGTTCCATTTCTCATCACCATTTTTTGTGGGGCAAATCTCTATTTTCTATGGAAAAATTGGGGACAGTCTAAGTAAAGACTGTTCTCTTTCTTTTTGCTATAATAGTCCTAATTAGAAATGAGAGTTTTATGTCAACAATTATTGAATTACCAGAAATTTTAGCCAACCAAATTGCAGCAGGAGAAGTGATAGAACGCCCTGCTAGCGTAGTCAAGGAACTGATGGAAAATGCCATTGATGCGGGAGCTAATCAGATTACAGTATCCATCAAAGAAGCAGGTCTTCAGCTGATTGAGATTATCGACAACGGCGAAGGGATTGCTCCAGATGAGGTAAATCTAGCCTTGCGTCGCCATGCCACCAGTAAAATAAAAAGTCAAGCCGACCTCTTTCGTATTCGGACTTTGGGTTTTCGTGGGGAGGCTCTGCCGTCTATCGCCTCAGTGAGTCGTCTCAGCATTGAGACAGCAACAGCCCAGCATCAGCACGGTGTTAAGCTGGAGTCGGCGGCCGGCCGCGTTGAGCACGAAGCACCTATTAGTCGCGCAGTTGGGACTCAGATTCGCGTAGAAGATTTGTTTTTCAACACTCCGGCGCGTCTCAAGTATATCAAGAGCCAGCAAGCGGAGTTGGCGCATATTGTCGATGTGGTCAATCGTCTCGGTTTGGCGCATCCAGAGGTTGCCTTCACTTTGATCAATGACGGTCGTGAACTGTTGAAAACAGCTGGTACAGGTGACTTACGACAAGCCATTGCAGGGGTGTACGGCATTTCATCTGCTAAAAAAATGGTTGAAATTAGTGGAGAAGACCTAGATTTTCAAGTATCGGGCTATGTGTCTCTGCCAGAATTGACACGTGCGAATCGAAATTACATCAGTATTTTTATCAATGGTCGCTACATTAAAAATTTCTTGCTCAATCGTGCGATTTTAGATGGGTACGGTTCGAAGTTGATGGTTGGTCGTTTTCCACTTGCTATCATTGACATTCAAATTGACCCATATCTAGCGGATGTCAATGTCCATCCGACCAAGCAGGAAGTCCGGATCTCAAAAGAAAAAGAACTGATGCAGGTCATTCGTGAAGCGATTGCTGCTGCTTTGAAAGAGCAGGAGTTGATTCCAGATGCTTTGGAAAATCTAGCTAAATCTAGCACTCGTCGTGCTGAAAAACCAGTCCAAACTAGCCTTCCCTTGCAACAAACTAACCTTTATTATGACTCTCAGAGACAAGACTTCTTTGTAAAAGAGCCAGTGGTTGAGGAGAGCCGAGCAAGTTTTCAAGTGCTTGACAACTCTGTCAACTCCATTGACAGTACGGTTGACAAGTCAAGTGCGGTCAAGCAAGCCCAACGCCCAGAGACGGTGGTAGATGATGAACACGAAAACTTGGATTTTGCAAACAAGGCCAAACTACAAAAAATGCTCGATAGCCTAGAAAATGAGGAAACATCTACTTTCCCAGAATTGGACTACTTCGGTCAGATGCATGGGACCTATTTATTCGCCCAAGGAAAGGGTGGTCTCTACATCATTGACCAGCATGCGGCTCAAGAGCGGGTCAAGTATGAATATTATCGTGAAAAAATTGGAGAAGTTGACAGCTCTTTACAGCAACTTTTAGTGCCCTATTTATTTGAATTTTCACCATCAGATGCCATCCAATTACAGGAAAAAATGACTCTACTAGAGGAAGTAGGTATCTTCTTACAACCTTACGGAAATCATACGTTTATCCTACGTGAACATCCTATCTGGATGAAAGAGGAAGAGATTGAGTCAGGCATTTACGAGATGTGTGATATGCTCCTCTTGACCAATGAAGTTTCTGTCAAAAAGTATCGTGCAGAGTTGGCCATTATGATGAGTTGTAAACGGTCGATTAAAGCCAATCATACTTTAGATGACTACTCAGCCCGAGATTTGCTAGTGCAGTTGGCTCAATGTAAAAACCCCTACAATTGCCCGCACGGACGGCCTGTCTTGGTTCATTTTACAAGTGGAGATATGGAAAAAATGTTCCGTCGGATCCAAGAAAACCACACTAGCCTAAGGGAGTTGGGGAAATATTAAGTTGACAATGTTGTCAACCGACATTACAAGTAACTGCTAAGGCATTTTGTAGTAGATTTTTAAGAGAAAGAGATATCATGAAAGAGTTTTTTGCCCTACCAAGGCAATTACAGTTGCGAGAGCTACTGCGATTTATTTCAATTACGGTTAGTTCAGCTATTTTTCCATTTATGGCCATGTATTATGTTAGCTATTTTGGTAATTTGATGACAGGCTTTCTTATTATCTTGACACAATTATCCGGATTTTTTGCGACCTTATACGGTGGACACTTGTCCGATGCATGGGGACGTAAAAAAGTGGTTGACCTAGGCTCACTTTTGGCAGTTTTGGGTTGGGCGGTTACAGTTGTTGCCAATCTACCCCATCACGTCTTGCCACAGCTGACTTTTGCTGGGATATTGATGATTGAGATTGCTCACCAATTTTATTCTCCCGCCTATGAGGCCATGACCGTTGACTTGACAGATGAGCACAATCGGCGCTTCGTCTATACCATTGGCTACTGGCTGATCAATATTGCGGTTATGCTGGGAGCGGGAATCGCAGGGCTATTTTATGACCGTTATTTCTTTCAACTTTTGCTTGTGCTATTGATGATTTCGGTCATCTGCCTTTTGGTAGCTCATTTTTGTTTTGATGAGACAAGACCAGACGGTATGACCTTCGAGCATGGGCACGGCTTATTTTCAACCTTTAAAAATTACCGTCAAGTATTGGTAGATAAACCATTTGTTATCTATACCTTAGGGAGCATTGGGACTAGCGTTGTTTGGCTTCAGGTAGACAATTTTTTCTCGGTTAATCTTAAGCTAAATTTTCAAGAAATCGTTCTCTTCGGCCAGACCATTACAGGTGCCAAGATGCTGAGTATTGCAGTGTTTACCAATACATTTTTGATTGTCTTTTTGATGACAACAGTCAATCGTTGGACTAAAAAGTGGCCACTACTTCATCAGCTGACCATCGGAAGTGTCATTTGTGCTGTTGGAATGTTTTTGAATATCTCTTTCAACAGTTTCTGGCTTTTATTGTTTTCTATGATTGGATTTACCTTTGGGGAGATGATCAACGTTCCAGCCAGTCAAGTTTTGCGAGCTGACATGATGAATCAAGATAAGATAGGCTCCTACTCAGGTTTTCTATCGATTACTCAGCCGATTGCCAGTATTATCGCAGGTAGTATGGTTTCGCTCAGCCATTTTACAGGAAAAATCGGTGTTCAGATTAGTTTACTACTCTTAGCAAGTACGGGTCTGTGGCTTATTTTAAAAGCAGCGCACATGCGCCATATTCAAGATTAAGGAGAGAAGATGTACGATTATATCAAAGGGAAATTAAGTAAAATTACTGCCAAGTATATCGTGGTAGAAACGGGTGGTTTGGGCTATATTATCAATGTTGCCAACCCCTATTCGTTTTCAGACCAGATGCAGCAGGAGGTTCAGATTTACCTGCACCAAGTGATCCGTGAGGATGCTCACCTGCTTTTTGGATTTCATACAGAAGAGGAAAAAGACGTCTTTCTCAAACTGATATCCGTTTCAGGGATTGGTCCGACAACAGCGCTTGCGATTGTAGCAGTAGATGACAATGCAGGGCTTGTGGCTGCCATCGACAACAGCGACATCAAGTACCTCATGAAATTCCCTAAAATCGGCAAGAAGACAGCTCAGCAGATGATTCTAGACTTGGCTGGTAAGTTTGTCGAAGCACCGGTGGAAAATGGCAAAGCTACGAAAGCACTGGCGGCAGGCAACCAGGAGCTGGACGACGCCATGGAGGCCCTACTGGCTCTGGGTTACAAAGCCGCCGAGCTCAAGAAAATCCGCACCTTCTTTGAAGGCACCAACGAGACAGCTGACAAGTATATCAGCTCTAGCTTGAAAATGCTGATGAAGGGATAGCTATGACTAGATGTTCGTGGGTAAAAATTGACAATCTCCTTTATGTTGCCTACCATGATAAGGAATGGGGAAAACCTCTCCATGAGGAGCAAGCACTGTTTGAACTTCTTTGTTTGAAAACCTATCAGGCTGGTCTATCTTGGGAAACGGTGCTCAATAAACGTGCCGCCTTTCGTCAAGCTTTTCACAATTACGATATTAAAAAAGTCGCTCAAATGACGAACCAAGACTTGGATGCCTTACTAGACAATCCGTCGATTATCCGCCACCGAGCCAAACTATATGCTACCCGAGCCAATGCGCAGGCATTTTTGAAAGTACAGGCAGAGTTTGGAACTTTTGACCGTTTCATCTGGTCCTATGTTAATGGTCAGCCGCGGGTAAATACCGTAGTAGATTATCATCAAGTACCAGCCCAAACAGCCCTCTCCCAACAAATCTCAAAAGACCTGAAAAAACGAGGCTTTAAGTTTGTCGGTCTCGTCTGCATTTATTCCTTTATGCAGGCAACGGGCTTGATTAATGACCATGAAGATGAGTGTGAGTGGAAGTGAAATTTACTCAAGAAAGAGTGGTGAAAATAGCTATTTTGCTATTTTTTTTGTTACAATGAAATCAATTTACGAATAGTTTGTGTGAGGAGGTCAAGATGAAAGCAGAAATCATTGCGGTTGGGACGGAGATTCTGACAGGTCAGATTGTCAATACAAACACCCAATTTTTATCTGAAAAATTTGCAGAATTGGGGATTGATGTTTATTTCCAAACGGCTGTCGGAGACAATGAAGAACGACTCTTGTCCATATTAGGGATTGCCAGTAAGCGGAGTGATTTAGTCGTGCTCTGTGGAGGGCTAGGTCCGACGGCTGACGATTTGACTAAGCAGACTTTGGCCAAGTTTTTGGAGAAAGAATTGGTATTTGACAATCAAGCTATGGAAAAGCTCGATCAATTTTTTGTCAGTCGTTCAGGTCGTCTTCGTACACCAAATAATGATAGGCAAGCTCAGTTGGTTGAGGGAAGTATTCCATTGCAAAATCCAACTGGATTAGCAGTTGGTGGCATCATTGAGCAAGAAGGTGTTCGTTATATCCTCTTGCCAGGCCCACCTAGTGAATTAAAGCCTATGTTTACACAAAGTTTACAGCCCATCTTGGCTGAAAAAGGGAGTCAGCTTTATTCAAGGGTATTGCGTTTCTTTGGGATTGGTGAGAGTCAGCTGGTGACTGTTTTGGAAGATATGATTGAGAATCAGACAGACCCAACGCTTGCCCCTTATGCAAAAATCGGCGAAGTCACCCTGCGTATCTCTACCAAAGCTAGTAGCTTTGAGGAAGCTACGGTCAAGCTAGATGCTTACGAGGCAGAGATTTTGAGTCAGGATAAGTTGACAGATTACCTCTATGGTTACGGCGAAGAAAATAGTTTAGCCAAAGTGATAGTGGCTGAATTAGCCTCTGCTGGGCAGACCCTTGCAGTTGCAGAAAACTTGACAGCAGGTTTACTACAGTATCAACTTGCCAGTGTAGAGACAGATACGACTGTATTTGAGGGCGGTCGAGTCCTTTCTGTAGCCCTTTATGGCAAAGATGCCGCTCAATCTCATGCAGACTTGATTCGCCAGCAAACAGGAGCTAGTCTAGGTTTAGCGCTCTTTGGAGAGTTTTTACCCTCAGCGCAGGAAAATCTTCAACGAGTTCGTCTTTCTTTGGCGATTTCTAGTGAAAAAGGCAGCCAAGCTCAGTCTGTTGATATAGGAGGATATGCCTTGCCACAACTAAGAGAAATTGCCTGCCTACATGCTTTGGACTATATGCGTAAGAGTTTCTAAACGAGTAAAAAAATGCTATAATAATTAAATTGAATAGAAATAGGAGACATGATTTTGGCTAAAAAACCTAGCAAAAAATTAGAAGATATTACAAAAAAATTCGGCGATGAGCGTAAGAAGGCTCTGGATGACGCCCTAAAATCAATTGAAAAAGATTTTGGTAAGGGTTCTATCATGCGTCTTGGTGAACGTGCGGAGCAAAAAGTTCAAGTTATGAGCTCAGGTAGCTTGTCAATTGATATCGCTCTTGGTGCAGGTGGTTATCCTAAAGGGCGTATCGTCGAGATTTATGGACCTGAAAGCTCAGGTAAGACAACTGTCGCTCTTCACGCAGTAGCACAATGTCAAAAAGAGGGCGGAATTGCAGCCTTTATCGATGCGGAGCATGCACTTGATCCAGCTTATGCAGCTGCTTTGGGGGTTAACATTGATGAGTTGCTCTTGTCACAGCCAGATTCAGGAGAACAAGGCCTTGAAATCGCTGGTAAGTTGATTGACTCTGGAGCGGTTGACTTAGTAGTTGTTGACTCTGTAGCAGCACTTGTACCACGTGCAGAGATTGATGGTGACATCGGTGATAGCCACGTTGGTTTGCAAGCGCGTATGATGAGCCAAGCTATGCGTAAATTGGGTGCGTCTATCAACAAAACAAAAACGATTGCGATCTTTATTAACCAATTGCGTGAAAAAGTTGGCGTTATGTTTGGTAATCCAGAAACAACACCTGGTGGACGTGCTTTGAAATTCTACGCCTCTGTTCGTATTGATGTTCGTGGAAATACGCAAATCAAGGGTACTGGTGATCAAAGGGATACCAATGTTGGTAAGGAAACCAAAGTCAAAATCGTGAAGAACAAGGTGGCGCCTCCATTTAAGGAAGCCGTTGTGGAAATCATGTACGGTGAAGGAATCTCACGTACGGGTGAATTGATTGAGATCGGAAGTAATCTCGGTATTATCAATAAGGCTGGTGCCTGGTATTCTTACAATGGTGAGAAGATTGGTCAAGGTTCTGAAAATGCTAAGAAATTCTTGGCAGATAATCCAGCTATCTTTGATGAAATTGATCGTAAAATCCGTATTCACTATGGTTTGATTGAAGAAGATGCATCACCTAGTGTTGAAGTAGCAGAAGAAGTTGTGGCAGAACAAGACTTGGTCTTAGACCTTGATGGTGGTATCGAATTAGAAGATTAACCAACTGACCAGAGATTTTTCGGGAATCTCTGGTTTTTGCTTGACAAAACGCTAAAAAAGTTATAAATAGGTCTCCAGACCGAGTTCATTTGTGATATAATGGTCTATAATGTATTTAGTATAGGTAGCAAAGGAGATACTACATTGATTAAAATTTATACTGTATCTAGTTGCACGAGTTGTAAAAAAGCTAAAAATTGGTTAAATGCTCACCAATTATCTTATAACGAGCATAATCTTGGCAAAGAATCCATCACAAAAGAAGAAATTCTACGAATTTTGGCCAAAACAGAAAACGGCATTGCCAGCATCGTATCGTCTAAAAACCGCTATGCCAAGAGTTTGAACTGTGATATCGAAGAATTAAGTGTCAATGAGGTGATTGACCTCATCACGGAAAATCCTCGTATTCTAAAAAGTCCGATTCTGATTGACGAAAAACGTCTGCAAGTGGGCTACAAAGAAGACGATATTCGAGCATTTTTGCCTCGTTCTGTACGGAATGTTGAAAATGCTCAAGCGCGTATGCGAGCAGCTTTGTAATGAAGTGAGCAGTCTGAAACAATCAGACTGTTTTCTTTTCCAAATGATGCCCTATCATTGAAAGCGCTGATAAAATGTGCTATAATAGACTGTAAAATAGATTGAAGGAAGGTGTAAGTATGGGATTCACTGAAGAAACAGTTCGTTTCCGTTTGGATGATGGTAATAAGCAAGAGATTAGTCAAACATTGACAAATGTTTACAGCTCTCTAAATGAAAAAGGTTACAACCCTATAAATCAAATCGTTGGTTATGTATTGAGTGGAGATCCAGCTTATATCCCTCGTTACAACGATGCTCGGAATCAAATCCGTAAATATGAACGTGATGAGATTGTTGAAGAGTTGGTTCGTTTCTACCTGAAAGAAAACGGGATTGATTTATAATGAGAATCATGGGATTAGACGTTGGTTCTAAGACGGTTGGGGTAGCCATTTCCGATCCATTAGGCTTTACAGCCCAAGGGTTAGAGATTATTCCAATTAATGAAGACCAAGGTGAGTTTGGGTTTGAGCGTTTAGCGGATCTTGTGAAAAACTATAAGGTCGATAAGTTCGTGGTCGGTTTACCTAAGAATATGAACAATACGAGCGGTCCTCGTGTCGAAGCCAGTCAGGCTTACGGCGATAAACTCATCGAATTGTTTGGTTTGTCAGTAGATTACCAAGACGAGCGTCTGACGACGGTTGCTGCGGAGCGGATGTTGATTGAACAAGCAGATATCAGCCGCGGAAAGCGTAAAAAGGTTATTGATAAATTAGCTGCTCAGTTGATTTTACAAAATTATTTAGATAGAACATTTTAAGGAGGCCACCATGGCACACAATCATGAACACGACCACAATCACGACGAACGTGAGTTGATTACATTGGTTGACGACCAAGGTAATGAGACATTATTTGAAATTCTTTTGACAATTGATGGTCAAGAAGAATTTGGTAAAAACTACGTTCTCTTGATTCCTGCAAGTGCGGAAGAAGATGAAAACGGTGAAGTTGAAATTCAAGCCTACTCATTTATCGAAAATGAAAACGGTACTGAAGGCGACCTGCAACCAATCCCAGAAGATGCAACAGCAGAATGGGACATGATCGAAGAAGTATTCAACAGCTTCTTAGACGAAGAAGAATAAAAGAAAGAGCGGTTATACCGCCTTTTTTGTTTTGTAGACCTAGGCGTCAAAATTGACACTCTTTTACGTCCTATACTACAATAATAATTGTACAAATAGAAATGGAGGCTTGTAAATGAAACGAAGAGGTTTAATTTTATTGCTCGCTGCAACAGCGATATTCTTGGGAGCTTGTGATGACCGTGAGGTAGGTCACTCAGCAGCTAGTAGCCAAGTCAGAAGTTCCCAGTCATCCAGCACTACTGCGACAGACATTGATGGAACTTATATTTTGGAAGAGATGGACGAAACCAAGACTTTGACAATTTCCAAAGGGCAAGGTAGTTTAGAAACGCTTGAAAAAGATGGAGAAAAAGAAGTTGAGCAAGTGACGGTTGATACGGCTAAGAACCAACTCCGTATCGGCGAGGACTATCATACTTATCGGTTGGAAGGGGACAAATTAACCTTGACAGAAGACGATGGAGAGGCTTCTATTTATCAGAAAAAATAAGGGCTGCCTTCGGGCAGTTTTTTTCGAATAAATAGGTATGAAGAGTGAACAAAAGACAAATAAAGAAGAGTATCCTGGGAAGAAATGGCTAACTTTCCGTGAATTGGAGCGCTATGCTAAATTGCATCTCAAATCAGAGAGAAAATGACAGACATCAGACTTTTTGGTATAATGAATTCATTACACCAAGGAGAGTAACATGACAGAAATCGATACAGTAGGAACAGAAAATCTGTCCAGACGTTCACAGAAAAGAGGACGACGTCGTCGTGAGACAGTTGAATCTGAATCTTTTAATCATGAATTTAAGAAAAATCTAGTACCGGGTCGCTTTTTTCCGGCTCTACTATGGAGTCTCATCCTTAGTTTTTTGAGTGTGGGCAATCCTTTATTTACAGGATTGGCTAATAATCTTCAGACTCATACCCTGTATGCGGGAATGGCTATGAAAGCCGGTCAGAGTCCCTACGGAGACTTCTTCAGTAACAATGGTCTTCTGTACCATCTGTTGACTTTCTTAGGCACGTTTCTAGGAAATCCACTGGTGCTCGTCGGATTACAGTTTATCGCCTTGGTGATCGCGGGTGTCTACTTCTACAAATTAATGGCCTATTTTAGCCAAAGCCGTGAAACGGCCACTCAGTTGAGTGTGTGGTTTTACCTGTTTGTACTGGCCTTGGGCTTTGGTGGTCTCTATGCAACCATTTTTGCCTTGCCATTTGTGTTGACCAGCCTTTGGTTTTTGGTTCGTTATTTTGAAAATGCGGTGCGGGACGAGGCTTTCATCCTGTACGGAATTGATGCAGCCTTGGTCTTCATGATTTATCCAAAGAGTGTGATCTTGTGGATTGTGGCGAGCTTAGTTTTATTCGTTTACAATATTCGCTATGGTCGTAAAGCGCGCGCTGTCTACCAATTTTTGGCAAGTTTATTTGGCTTCTTACTTATAATATACTCTGTTGGTTACTATACCTTCGTGAAGCAGATATTGGGTGTGGCCATCTCTCAGACATTCTTTTACAATCTGCAGTTGAATTTCATGTCTGCAACGATATTGTGGGTTGCAGGGATTGTCTTGTTGATCTTGTTCCTGACTGGCTTCCTGAAGAATTTTATCATGGCCTTGGCTTCTATGGCGTCTGGTAAGCATTTGGCTATCAAGATGGTTGTTATTTTAACCTTCTTGGTGCAAATTGTCTTTATTTTAGGCAATCCAGTGATTGATTTGAGTCAATTTATTTTATTGTTGCCTTGTGGTTTTGTCATGGCCCTTTCCTCTGTGGAGGAGAAAAAGGAAAGTCTTGATCTGGAAGAGTTGATGATTGAGGAGGAAGAAAAGCCTGCTCCCTACAGCTATCTTCGCTCACAATTTTTCCTTCCGATACTCGTGTGCTTGTTTATCCCAATGCAGCCAGTTTTGGCATTTGCCTTGGACGGTCAAGTGGCGAAGGAACGTACAGAGGTGGCCAGCTACATTAAGACTCATGCGGATAAAGATGCGGAGATTTACAGCTGGGATAACAGTGCGGAGGTCTATCTTGATTCAGGTCATCTTTCATCCTCTCGGTTTATTGCTGCCCAGCCATATTTGACAAATGAGGCTAAAACTGCTTTTGATTATGATTTGAACAATGGCAAGGCACAATATGTGGTGGTCAATAAAGGGATTTCCTTGCCAGAAAAACTCAAATCTGTCTTGCAGGATAACTACGAAAAAGAGGACTTAAGCACCTCACATCTTACGCTTTATAAAAAGAAATAAGTGAAAAAGGCTGTGAAAACAGTCTTTTCTTTTATATTTGCAATTCCTATATATTGTATAAAATATTTATTTTTTATTTTTTTTACACAATATATTGATTTATTTTTTTAAAGTGGTAGACTAGATATCAGTAAGTTAAAGGAGAAATGATATGGAAAATGTAGTAGTTGCAGTACAAGATTTACCATCAGTTGTCATCAAGCGGGATGGCCGTCGGGTGGCTTTTGACGAGGATAAGATTTACGAGGCTTTGCTGAAAGCGACTGCGGAAGTGGTTCCCATGTCTCCGTTAATGGAAGTGAAATTAAAGGGTATCTGTGACCGCGTTATCGCAGAGATTTCGGATCGCTTCCCACAAAATATCAAGATTTACGAGATTCAAAATATCGTGGAACACGAGCTCTTGCAGGCAAATGAATACGCCATTGCCAACGAGTATATCCATTATCGTACCAAGCGTGATTTTGAACGGGCAAAGGCGACCGATATCAATTTTACGATTGATAAATTGCTCAACAAAGACCAGACTGTCGTCAACGAAAATGCTAACAAAGATAGCGACGTCTTTAACACGCAACGTGACTTGACCGCAGGCATTGTCGGTAAATCGATCGGTCTAAAAATGTTGCCTGCCCATGTGGCTAATGCACATCAAAAGGGCGATATTCACTATCATGACTTGGATTATAGTCCGTATACGCCTATGACCAACTGCTGTCTCATAGATTTCAAAGGCATGTTGGCCAACGGTTTTAAGATTGGGAATGCTGAGGTCGAGAGTCCCAAGTCTATCCAAACTGCGACAGCGCAAATCTCACAAATTATCGCAAATGTTGCCTCTAGTCAGTACGGTGGTTGTACTGCTGACCGAATTGATGAATTTTTAGCACCTTATGCGGAGCTGAATTATCAGAAGCACCTCAAGGATGCGGAAGTTTGGGTGGCTGAGGATAAGCGGGAAGAGTATGCGCGTGCTAAGACGCGTAAAGATATCTATGATGCTATGCAGTCCTTAGAATATGAGATCAACACTCTCTTTACTTCCAATGGTCAAACGCCCTTCACCTCGCTCGGTTTTGGTCTTGGTACCAACTGGTTTGAGCGCGAGATTCAAAAAGCCATCTTGGAAATTCGGATTAAGGGATTGGGGTCAGAACACCGTACGGCTATCTTTCCGAAGTTGATTTTCACAGTTAAACGTGGACTCAATCTTGAGCCGGATTCGCCCAACTATGACATCAAACAATTAGCTTTGGAGTGCGCGACCAAGCGCATGTACCCAGACATGTTGTCCTATGATAAGATTATTGACTTGACAGGTTCCTTTAAGGCACCTATGGGTTGTCGTTCATTTTTACAAGGCTGGAAGGATGAAAACGGCCTAGAAGTCAACTCTGGTCGAATGAATCTTGGGGTTGTGACGGTCAATCTTCCACGAATCGCCTTGGAATCCAAAGGGGACATGGATAAGTTTTGGGATATTTTCAAGGAACGGATGGCAATTGCAAAAGATGCTCTGGTCTACCGTGTAGAACGTGTTAAAGAAGCGACGCCAGCCAACGCACCAATTTTGTATCAATACGGCGCATTTGGCAATCGCCTTGGGAAATACGACAACGTAGACGACCTCTTTAGACATCGTCGCGCAACGGTTTCGCTGGGCTATATCGGCCTTTACGAGGTGGCAACAGTCTTTTATGGTGGTGATTGGGAGAAAAATGAGGTTGCAAAAGACTTCACCGTTGACATCGTTCGTCAGATGAAGGAACTCTGTGCGGATTGGTCTGATGAATACGATTATCACTTCTCGGTCTACTCAACGCCATCTGAAAGTTTGACAGACCGCTTCTGTCGCTTGGATGCGGAGAAATTTGGACCAGTTGCAGACATCACGGACAAGGAATATTACACCAACTCTTTCCACTACGACGTGCGCAAGAATCCGACGCCATTTGAAAAATTGGACTTTGAAAAGGTGTATCCAGAAGCGGGTGCCAGTGGCGGCTTTATCCACTATTGCGAGTACCCTGTCTTGCAGCAAAATCCCAAAGCTTTGGAAGCCGTTTGGGACTATGCCTATGACCGTGTCGGTTATTTGGGAACCAATACACCGATTGATCGCTGTTACAAGTGCGATTTTGAAGGCGATTTTGAGCCAACAGAGCGTGGTTTTAAGTGCCCAAATTGTGGCAACACCGATCCTAAAACCGTCGATGTGGTCAAACGTACCTGCGGCTATCTGGGCAATCCTCAGGCTCGTCCAATGGTAAACGGACGCCACAAGGAAATCTCAGCCCGTGTTAAACACATGAATGGGTCAACGATTAAAACACCAGGAAATTAGAGAAAATGGGAAAATTTCAATTAGATTATAAAGGAATGCAGCGTGTGGAGAAGTTTCACGAGAAACACTCAACCGTCAAATCAGACAAAAAATCGCGCGTGCAAGAATTGCTGAAAAAAGCTGGAAAGAAAAAGTAATGGAACTACGTAGACCAACCTTGGCCGATAAAGAAGCCATTTTAGCCTTGATGCGGGCTTTTGAAGAAGCGGGATCCGCTCACGATGGTGGTTTCTGGGATGCGGACAACTTCGACTACGAAGCTTGGATTGCTGGCAATGCTGACGCGGAGATGGGGCTAAACATCCCTGAGGGCTGGGTGCCTGCTATCCAGTTTGTAGGATTTGTAGGCGAGGAAGCCATTGGTTTCCTCAGCCTCCGCTTGCGTTTGAATGACCATTTGCTCAACCATGGTGGGCATATTGGTTACTCAGTCAAGCCAGAAGCGCGTGGTAAAGGTTACGCCAAAGCTATGCTAGAACAAGGTATCAGCGCAGCTATGTCCAAAAACATCCAAAAGGTGCTGGTCACTTGTAGCGTGGACAATCCAGCCAGTCGAGCGGTGATTATCGCTAATAGCGGTGTTTTTGAGGATGTCCGCGAGGGGACAGAAAGGTACTGGATAGGGTAATCTAGAGCAAAGGAGGAGTCACATGAACAATCCACAGCCTCAGGAATGGAAGTCGTCTGAACTGAGTCAGGGGCGCATCATCGACTATAAGGCTTTTAACTTTGTGGATGGTGAAGGTGTGCGGAATTCGCTCTATGTGGCGGGCTGTATGTTTCATTGTGAGGGTTGCTACAATGTAGCGACCTGGTCTTTCAAGGCGGGGATTCCTTACACCAAAGAACTGGAAGAGCAGATTATGGCGGACTTGGCACAGCCTTATGTGCAGGGATTGACCTTGCTGGGTGGTGAGCCTTTTCTCAATACAGGTATTCTCTTGCCCTTGGTCAAGCGGATTCGCCGGGAATTGCCTGAAAAAGACATCTGGTCTTGGACAGGCTATATGTGGGAGGAGATGATGCTGGAGACCGATGACAAGCTAGAATTGTTGAATCTGATTGATATTTTGGTAGATGGGCGCTTTGACCGCACCAAGAAAAATCTCATGTTGCAGTTCAGAGGGTCGTCCAATCAGCGCATTATTGATGTACAAAAATCGTTGGCACAGGGAGAAGTTGTCATCTGGGACAAACTCAATGATGGCAAGGCGAATTTTGAGCAAATCAAACGAGAAGAATGAGCGTGGGACTCAATCGTGATTTCACAGAAATCGATTTTGTTGACACTTGCTTTGCAAGCTCTATTTCCAGATTAAAAAGATCTCCCAGACCTTTTTAACCCATCACCGCACAGTTCAGTTGACTAGCTTTAAAGATCCAAGGAGGCTGGAGATAAGGTTAACAAAGTTAGCCTCAACTATTCGAAATTGCTTGCATAGCAAGGAATGAGAACATGTCAACCTCTGCGTCAAACTGCTAAAATTATAAAAAATCAAGAACCCAGGACTGAGTCCCAGGTTCTTTTTTCTATTTAAAATATGGTATAATGGCATGGCGATAGAAGAAAGAGAGAAGAAAATGTACGATTATTTGATTGTTGGTGCGGGTTTGTCGGGAGCAATTTTTGCCTATGAGGCGACTAAGCGCGGGAAAAAGGTTAAGGTGATTGACAAGCGCAACCATATCGGTGGCAATATCTACTGTGAAAATGTTGAAGGAATTAACGTTCACAAGTACGGAGCACATATCTTCCATACGTCCAATCAGGCAATCTGGGATTACGTTAATCAATTTACGGAATTTAATCACTATATCAACTCTCCAGTGGCTAATTATCAAGGAAAACTCTACAATCTTCCTTTCAATATGAATACATTTTATGCTATGTGGGGAACCAAGACGCCGCAAGAGGTCAAGGATAAAATTGCAGAACAGACAGCGCATTTACAGGATACGGAGCCCAAAAACTTGGAGGAACAAGCCATCAAGTTGATTGGTCAAGATGTCTATCAGACCTTGATTAAGGGCTATACAGAAAAGCAATGGGGCCGCTCTGCGACAGATTTGCCGCCATTTATCATCAAGCGTCTGCCTGTTCGATTCACATTTGACAATAACTACTTCAACGACCGCTACCAAGGGATCCCAATCGGTGGCTACAATGTCATCATCGAAAAGATGCTGGAAGGCATTGACTTAGAGCTGGAGGTGGATTTTTTTGCTCACCGTGCTGACTTGGAAGCCAGCGCTGAAAAAGTTGTTTTTACAGGTATGATTGACCAGTATTTTGACTATGAGTTTGGGCAGTTGGAGTACCGTGGTTTGCATTTTGAGCACGAAGTATTGGATATGGAAAATTTCCAAGGAAATGCAGTTGTCAACTATACAGAAGGTGAAGTGCCCTATACACGGATTATCGAGCACAAGCATTTTGAGTTTGGGACGCAGCCAAAGACGGTCATCACTCGCGAATACCCTGCTGATTGGAAACGTGGGGACGAGCCCTATTATCCAATCAATGATGCGACAAACAACGCCATCTATGCTTGCTATCAAGAAAAAGCGACAGCCATGAGGGACAAGGTCATCTTCTGTGGCCGCTTGGCGGATTACAAATACTACGACATGCACGCAGTCATCGAACGCGCGCTGAATGTTGTAAAAGAAGAATTCGGAGAATAAAAGGCATTGAATATAAAAATGAAGCTAGTGCAGAACTTAGCTTCATTTTTTAGTTACACAAAGTTTGTGTCATCAAGTTACTTGAACAAATTTACTTCAGATAAGCAAAAAAGCCCGACAAATCAGGCTTTTCCTCATGTTCAACAATGCCCCCTGCAGGGCTCGAACCTGCGACCCATAGATTAAGAGTCTACTGCTCTACCAACTGAGCTAAGGAGGCTAAAAAGCTGTATTGGTACCGGTGACCCGTGATTTGTATTGATCCCGCACGCTTATAAGCAGGTGGGCAACGCGTTTCTGACTTAGTCGCTTCCGTGTGAGACGGCCTGCATACTGCCAGAAAACCTTAGTTTCCCTAGTAATACAAAAATAGTCGGTCAACACTTAGATACGGATTCGTATACCACAGCATTTATTCTGTACATTTATCTTATCACAATTTCTAAAAAATTCAAGAGGAAAAATGAAAAATTGGAAACGGTCTCAATCAAAATCTGTCTCATCCCTTGGCAGAACTAGATTTTCCAGCTTTCAAATTTTTTATTTTTTCTTGTGTCAAACCAAGTGCACGCTCGTATTTTCCAGTTTCATTGGCAGAGAAGTAGTGAGCAGTTTTTATCTTATCAGGCAGGTATTGCTGGTCAACCCATTTTTCCGGATAGGAATGCGGGTAGAGGTAGGTTTGGGCATTGCCCAACTCCTTGCTGTCAGCATAATGTCCGTCGCGTAAGTGACGTGGAATAGGGAGATTTCCAGATTTTCGTAGGTCGGCTAGTGCGGCATCCATGGCTAGATAGGCTGAGTTGGACTTGGGCGAAAGCGCCAGATCAATGACAACATTGGCAATGAGGATACGTGCTTCTGGGAAGCCGATTTTTTGTGCCGCATCAAGGGCGGTCACGGTGTGTATCTGTGCTTCGGGATTGGCCAGGCCAATATCCTCATAGGCGATGACCGTTAGCCTGCGGGCCAAGCTCGGTAAATCTCCTGCCTCCACCAAACGTGCAGCATAGTGCAGACTGGCATCCACATCGGAGCCGCGAATGGATTTTTGCAGGGCAGAGAGGACGTCGTAGTGCCCATCGCCATCTTTGTCCATGGTAATGTAGCTGCGCTGCAGGGAATTTTCCATGATATCCAGCGTGATGTGTCGCCTTCCGTCGGCATCTTCAGGAGTTGAGAGAACGGCTAGGTCTAGCGAGTTATAGGCAGACCGCAGGTCACCGTTGGTAGCTGTCGCGATAAAATCAAGTGCTTCTTCGTCCAAGATAACCTCAAATGTAAAGCCACGTTCCTTGTCGTCAAGCACGTTCTGAACTGCTTTTTTGACGTCTTCGTTGGAGAGGGGCTCTAGCTCGAAAATCTGTACTCGCGAGCGGATGGCAGGCGTTACGGAGAAAAATGGATTTTCAGTGGTAGCACCAATCATGATGATGTTGCCATTCTCCAAGAGAGGAAGCAGAAAGTCTTGTTTGGTCTTGTCTAGGCGGTGAATTTCATCGAGGAGAAGGACGAGGACGCCTGAAAATTTAGCTTCTTCTGCGATTTCTTGTAGGCGTTTTTTGGTGTCAGTAGTGGCATTGAAGGTCCGAAAGGCATACTGAGTGGTGCCTGCGATAGCTGATGCAATGGACGTTTTTCCGATACCAGGAGGCCCATAGAGAATCATGGAAGACAGACGATTGGCCTCCACCATACGGCGGATAATTTTTCCAGCACCTACCAGATGAGTCTGTCCAATGACTTCATCAATAGTCCGAGGGCGCATCCGAAGAGCGAGATTATCAAGCATGGTCTTCTCCTATCCATTTTCCAAAAATCAAGCCGTCGACATACTGCCCTTCTAGGTAGAAATGGTCGGTGAGACAGGCTTCAACTTGAAAACCATAGTTTTCATAAAAAGCGACAGCTTCGGGACTTGTCCCCATGACATGCATGGCAATTTTTTTGTAGCCAAGTTCTGTGGCACGAGTCAAAAAACTCTCCATCAATGCTCTACCAATGCCCTGAACACGGGATGGTTCTGCCACGAGGATGCCAAATATCAGAACGTGTTTTCCTGATTCAAAAGGGTAAAAAGGAGAGTAGTCTAAGGCTCCGACCATGTGATTATCGATTTCTGCGACTAGGGTATTTCCCTGATTCTTCAGCGATTTGCTTACTTGTTCGACGGTGAATATCCGCTGATAGACGGGAGAAGTCTGCACTGTCCAGCCAGTATTTTGCAGGTGGACATAAGCCTCTAGGTCACTGTCCGTGATTTCTCTTATCCTCATGTTTTTCTCCCTCAATCATGTTATAATAAAATTATACTATAAATTAGAAAAGAGAGTTGAGAAATGGCTAAATTTGGATTTTTATCAGTATTAGAAGAGGAGTTGGAGAAGCACTTAGACTTTGACTTCGCCATGAATTGGGACAAGAAAAACCATGCGGTAGAGGTGACGTTTGTCCTCGAAGCGCAAAATCAATCAGAAGTGGAAACCGTTGATGAAGCGGGGGAAGTCTCAGCAGAAGACATCATTTTTGAAGATTATGTGCTCTTTTACAACCCTGAAAAGACAAAATTTGATGCGGAAGATTATTTAGTAGCCGTACCTTATGAGCCAAAAAAAGGTTTATCGCGTGAATTTTTAGCCTACTTTTCTCAAATATTAAACGACGTCGCAACAGAAGGACTCAGCGACCTTATGGACTTCTTGCGTGACGATACCATCCCAGAATTTGGTCTCAACTGGGATGCAGAAACTTTTGAAAAAGGCAGAGCTGAGTTGACGGAGACGGAGTTTTACGGGTATCCGAGGTATTGAGATGAGGTACTATTCATTAGTTTCAGAATTATCTATTTCAAATTGGGAAAAGTCCCGATATTTTTACTGTGAATTGTTGCATTTATCAGAACTATATGAAAATAGAGAAAGCGGTTTACACGTTCTCTCGAATGCATGGGAAGATTCTCAAATTGGAATAGTCAGGTTGGTGGAAAAAATTAGTGTTGAGCCGGTACAACAAAATGTCAAGTTAACCATCTGTTTGGGACGCACTTATCAATATTTACCTGCAACTCTTGATAAGGAAAAGTATCCATATCACTATGACGATGATAGGAGGCTTTGTGTCTATGATCCAGATGGTTATTATTGGGGAATATGTGATTGATTTTATAGAAATTAGAGAGGTATTTTATGAACGCATGGAAAGAACTAACCATCACGGTCAATCGTGAGGCTGAGGAAGCGGCTTCCAATATTTTAATTGAGTCTGGGAGTGCTGGTGTGGCGATTGATGATAGCGCCGACTACATTGGGCAGGAGGACCGTTTTGGGGAATTGTACCCTGAGATTGAGCAGTCCGATATGGTAACTATCACGGCTTACTATCCAGAAACGGCAGATATTGAGGCAGTTAGGGCGCAGGTCAATGAACGCTTGGCAGAGTTGACTGGTTTCGGTGTGGAAACAGGGGAAATCGCACTCAATACACAGGAACTGGCCGAGGAAGATTGGGCTGAAAACTGGAAAAAATATTACGAGCCTGCTCGGATTACCCATGATTTGACTATCGTCCCAAGTTGGACAGAAGACTATGTGGCGTCAAGCGGTGAAAAGCTCATCAAACTTGACCCAGGCATGGCTTTTGGTACAGGAACGCACCCAACTACAAAAATGAGCCTTTTTGCGCTTGAGCAAATCTTACGCGGTGGCGAAACGGTTATTGACGTGGGAACTGGTTCTGGTGTGCTTTCAATCGCAAGTTCCCTTCTCGGTGCCAAAGATATTTATGCCTACGACCTAGATGACGTGGCGGTGCGCGTGGCACAGGAAAATATTGACCTAAACGACGGGACAGAAAACATTCACGTGGCGGCTGGTGACTTGCTCAAGGGTGTTGCTATTGAGGCTGAGGTCATCGTGGCTAATATCCTTGCGGACATCCTCATCCACTTGACGGACGACGCTTATCGATTGGTTAAGGACGAGGGCTATCTCATCATGTCTGGCATTATCGCTGAGAAGTGTCAAATGGTCATTGATGCGGCAGAAAAGGCAGGCTTTTTCCTTGAGACTCACATGAAGCAGGGCGAGTGGAACTGTGTCATCTTCAAGAAAACGGACGACATTTCAGGCGTCATCGGAGGCTAGGATGCAGCAGTATTTTGTAAATAGCAGAGCGGAAAATCCAGTCACTATCACAGACAAAGACACGGTGAAGCACATGTTTAACGTTATGCGGCTGACCGAGGGAGATGAGGTAGTGTTGGTCTTCAACGATCATATAAAGCGCTTGGCAAAAGTGTTGGACAGCGCAGCCCATTCCTTTGAAATCATAGAAGCACTATCCGATAATGTAGAATTACCAGTCCAAGTGACAATTGCTTCAGGCTTTCCAAAAGGGGACAAGCTAGAATTTGTCGCACAAAAGGTAACCGAGCTAGGCGCAGCAGCCCTCTGGGCCTTCCCAGCCGACTGGTCAGTCGTTAAATGGGACGGGAAAAAATTGGCCAAACGCCAAGAAAAATTAGACAAAATCGTGTTGGGAGCAGCGGAGCAATCCAAACGCAACTTGGTCCCAGAAGTGACTTTGATTGAGAAGAAAGCTGATTTTCTGAAAAAGCTGGCAGACTTTGATAAGATTTTCATCGCTTATGAAGAATCAGCCAAGGAAGGGGAACAAGCTGTACTGGTACGTGAATTAGCGCAGGCAGAGGCAGGACAAAACCTCCTCTTCATCTTCGGACCAGAAGGTGGCATTTCACCTGAGGAAGTTGAGGTCTTTGAAGCGGCTGGAGCCCTCAAAGTCGGCTTGGGACCACGCATCATGCGGACAGAGACTGCACCGCTCTATGCCTTGTCAGCTGTCAGTTATGCATTTGAATTAGCCAAATAAAGACAAAGAAAAAGTCTGGGAAATCCAGACTTTTTAATATTCTTTTCCGTTGAAGGTGAAGCGGATATGAGCATAATCGTGCGCCGTATTTTTATCTGCCAGGAAGAGTTGGGCGTCTTTTTTGATCTGAACCAAGTCAATCCCTTGAGCCTGCGCAGCAAACACGCATCCACAGTAGCATTGGCGGTAGATGTCGTATTCGTTGCACATTTCAACTGAGCGCTTGTAACCTTGATTTTTCTTGAAATCACTTGGCAAATACTGCGTATTGTAGACCTGCTGGACTTCGATACCGACGGCGTTGATGGTCTGTGAATTTTTGTGTGGACTGATGGTAAGGGCACTGCCAAAGTAGTCAAATCCCAGCTCCACCGCCTGTTGTGCGGTCTTATCTAAGCGGTAATCGTAGCAAACCCGGCAGCGGTCGCCGCCTTCTGGCTCTTTTTCCAATCCATGCACCGTTTTAAAAAATTCATTTGGCACATAGTCGGCAGCAAGGAATTGAACACGTTGTCCTGTTTGCTGATTGAAATCATGGACGAATTTTTGTGTAACATAGGAGCGACGCTTATATTCAGCCTTGGGATGAATGTTAGAATTTGCAAAATAGATCGTTACGTCGGCCCACTGAGTCAGGTATTCGAGTGTGTAGGTGCTACAAGGGGCGCAGCACACGTGCATGAGAATTCGTGGCCGCTCATTTTTGCTTTGCCAGACCTTGACCATTTCTTGCATAACGCGATCATAGTTGACCTTTTGGTTGGGCTGCATGGTGGCTAAAATTTCTTCTACATCAATCATGTTAAAACTCCTTAAAATCGTCACATTCAGTGTACCATAAAAGTGGATAAATAATCAGCTAGTTTTGAATCCTTGCCTTTTTCTTTTTACTTTAAAATGGTAAAATAGTAGAAATAAATGAGGAGAGAACTGAAATGAAGGAAGTCAATCTTACGGGGGAGGAAGTTGTAGAACTGACTCGCGCCTACATGCCAGAAGAAGATGTGAAGTTTGTAGAAAAGGCATTGTATTATGCGGTTGAGGCTCACAAGGAGCAATTCCGTCAGTCAGGCGAACCTTATATTGTCCATCCTATCCAGGTGGCAGGTATTTTAGCGGGACTCAAGCTAGACGCAGTCACAGTTGCCTGCGGTTTTTTGCATGATGTGGTAGAAGATACGGATACGACTTTAGAAGACATGGAAAATGAATTTGGTCCAGAGGTTCGTTTAATCGTAGATGGAGTGACCAAGTTAGGGAAAGTCGAGTACAAGAGCCACGAAGAGCAATTGGCAGAAAACCACCGCAAGATGCTCATCGCCATGTCCAAAGACATGCGTGTGATTTTGGTCAAATTAGCAGACCGCTTGCATAATATGCGTACTCTTAAGCACTTACGCAAGGACAAGCAAGAGCGGATTTCACGAGAAACCATGGAAATATATGCTCCACTTGCGCACCGCTTGGGGATTTCTTCTATCAAGTGGGAATTGGAAGATATGTCTTTCCGCTATCTCAACGAGATTGAATTTTACAAGATTACCCGCATGATGACAGAGAAGCGCCGTGAGCGGGAGGCCTTGGTGACAGAGGTTGTGGATAAGATTGAGAGTTATGCGCGTGATCGCCACTTGGAAGGTCATATTTACGGTCGACCAAAGCACATTTACTCCATTTACCGTAAAATGCACGACAAGAAGAAGCGGTTTGATGAGCTCTATGACTTGATTGCTATTCGCTGTGTCATGGAAACGCCGAGCGATGTCTATGCTATGCTGGGCTATATTCATGAGTTGTGGCGTCCAATGCCAGGACGTTTCAAGGATTATATTGCCAATCCAAAGGCCAATGGCTATCAGTCTATTCATACGACGGTTTACGGACCTAAAGGTCCCATTGAGTTTCAAATCAGAACCCGTGAAATGCACCAAGTAGCCGAATACGGGGTTGCGGCTCACTGGGCTTACAAACGCGGAGGCGATGCAGTTGCCAAACAAAGCGAGCTCAAATGGATCAACAATCTGATTGAACTTCAAGCTGATGCAGGAGATGCCAAGACCTTTGTCGACTCTGTCAAGGACGATATTTTCACCGAGCGAATCTACGTCTTCACACCGGATGGAACGGTTCGTGAATTGCCTAAGGACTCTGTTCCTATTGACTTTGCCTATGAAATCCATACCAAGGTCGGGGAGCGGGCAACGGGTGCCAAGGTCAATGGTCGAATGGTGCCTTTGACGACGAAACTCCACACAGGGGATCAGGTCGAGATTGTAACCAATGCGAATTCATTTGGGCCAAGTCGTGACTGGGTCAATATCGTTAAAACCCACAAGGCTCGGAATAAAATCAAGCAATTTTTCAAAAATCAAGACAAGGAACTGTCTGTCTCTAAAGGACGTGAAATGTTGCAGACGCTCTTGCAGGAGCATGGTTATGTGGCCAACCAATACTTTGACCGCAAGCACATGGATGAAGTCTTGCAGAAGACCAGCTACAAGACGGATGAGTCCTTGTTTGCAGCAGTTGGTTTTGGTGAAATTTCTGCCATGTCTGTCTTTAATCGCTTAACGGAAAAAGAGCGGAGAGAGGCTGAGCGGGCAAAAGCTAAGGCAGAAGCGGATGAATTGGTCAATGGTGGTGAGGTCAAACAAGCCAGCAAGGACAGCATGAAAATCCGCCATGAAGGCGGGGTTGTTATCGAAGGAGCTTCAGGTCTCTTGATTCGGATTGCCAAATGCTGTAATCCCGTACCAGGTGACGAGATCGTCGGTTACATTACCAAGGGGCGTGGTGTCGCTGTTCACCGCGCAGACTGTATGAATCTCAAGGCTCAGGATAATTACGAAGACCGTTTGATTGATGTTGATTGGGAAGATGAGCATTCTGTCAAGGAATACGTGGCCCACATTGATATCTACGGGCTCAATCGTTCAGGTCTCTTGAATGATGTCTTGAAAGTATTGACAAATTCAAGTAAGAATATTTCGACAGTCAGCGCTCAACCAACTAAGGATATGAAGTACGCAACGATTCATGTTTCCTTTGGTATTCCAAACCTAGCTAGTCTGACAAGTTTGGTAGACAAGATTAAGTCTGTGCCAGAAGTTTATTCTGTCAAACGGACCAATGGGTAAGATTTCAAACAAATAAGGCGAGAAAGATGAAAATTATCATACAACGTGTCTCTCAAGCAGCGGTGACAATCGATGAGAAAAAAGTTGGAGAGATTGGTCAGGGCTTGCTGCTCTTGGTGGGAGTTGGTCCTGAGGACACCCAGGAAGATATGGATTATGCCGTTCGGAAAATTGTCAATATGCGCATTTTCTCCGATGAAGCTGGCAAGATGAACCTGTCTGTGCAAGATATTCAAGGTTCTATCTTATCCATATCCCAATTTACACTGTTTGCGGACACTAAAAAAGGCAACCGTCCTGCTTTTACAGGAGCGGCCAAACCAGACATGGCTAGCGAATTTTACAATCGCTTCAATCAAGCCCTAGCAACCCTTGTTCCTGTCGAAACCGGGGTATTTGGCGCCGACATGCAGGTCTCCCTAGTCAACGATGGTCCTGTGACCATTGTGCTGGACACGAAAAACTAAAAAAAGCTGAGAAAATTCTCAGCTTTTTTCTTTTTCTACATATAAAACTTCTGCAATGCTCAAAGGGATGGTGAGTTGCTTCCCTTTGTAGGCTATGGTGATGGTCTGGCTAAATGTAAGGTCAATTTCGAGCACGTCCAATTGGTCTCCAACCGCTAGCTGATGCTGTTCCAGATACTGCAAGAGTTGGTAAAAGTCTTTGACGCGCAAGAGTCGGTAAGGGCCGATATCTGTCACATGGGCCAGTTTGGTTGAGTACCGTTCAACTAAGGGCTGGTCTTTTCTTGGAATGGTACCACCGTGTGGACAGATTTGTGGAAAACCGAGTACAGCATCTAGTCGTTCAACGAAAAGGTCTGAAATGGTATGTTCTAGTACCTCGGCTTCTTCGTGGACTTCTTCGGCTGAGTAGCCCAGTTGATTGACCAAGAATACTTCAATCAGCCGATGCTTCCGATAAAGGTCGGCAACCATTTTTTGTCCTTGAACTTCCAAGCGGTAACCAAGTTGATCATCTTTTTGGACCAATCCTTCGGCTAGGAGTTTCTTCATCATTTCAGAGACAGCTGGCGCAGAAAATTGCATGGTTTCAGCAATTTTTTTGTTGGTAATCTTTTGTCCGTCTAGCCCCAATTCGTAAATACATTTTAAATAATCTTCTTTATTTGGTGTCATCTTTGCTCACTTTCATTGTTATTATATCAAAAAATAATAGAAAAGGTTGACAAATCATCTTTTTTAATATATATTAAACAATGAATTAGGTGTACCTAATAATATAATACACATAACATAAAAAGGAGTTTCTATGTTAAAGAAAATCATTGCAAGTTTGCTTGCCGTAATGTCGTGTTGTGTTTTGTTTGCTTGTCAATCCACAACAACTCAAAAAAAATCAAGCGAAAAACCAACTGTAACGGTAACCACATCGTTCCTTTACGATATGGTTTACCAGTTGGCGGGTGACGATGTCAAGCGCGAATTAATCATTCCAGCTGGCGAAGATCCACACCTTTATGTCGCAAAATCAAGCGACCTCAATAAGTTGAAAAATGCAGACTTGGTACTTTACCACGGCTTGCACTTTGAAGGAAAAATGGTTGATGCCTTGGAACAAACAGGTGTTGCAGTAACCAAAAACTTCCCTAAAGATAAAATTAACACAATGGAAGAGGATGGGAAAAAAATCGTCGATCCACATTTTTGGTTTGATATTAGCCTCTACCAATCAGCGGTTAAAGTCGCGTCAGCTCAACTGCAAGAATTGCTTCCTGCTAAAGCAGAAAAAATCAAAGAAAATGAAAAATCATATCTTGCTCAACTGGATGACTTGGACGCTTGGGTACGCAAAGAATTGAGCGTTATCCCAGAAAACAGCCGTTACTTGGTAACACCACATGATGCCTTTAACTACTTCGCTGCGCGTTACGATTTCACACTGTATGCACCTCAAGGTGTCAGCACAGACTCAGAAGTTGCGAATAGCGATATGATTGATACAGTGAATTTGATCATTGACCACAAAGTGAAAGCAATCTTTACAGAGTCTACAACTAACCCTGAGCGTATGAAAAAACTACAAGAAGCAGTTGCCGCTAAAGGTGGTAAGGTAGATGTTGTGACTGGCGAAGGAAAAGAATTGTTCTCAGATTCCTTGGCACCAGAAGGTGAAGACGGGGATACATACATTGATATGTACAAACACAATATCAACCTCATCGTATCATCATTGAAATAAAATAATAATTGCATAAAAAGTCAGGGAGCGGGATGAAAGTTCTAAACTCTCCGACTTTTTCAGGTTGAACAGTTTGACGCAGGGGTTGACTGAATGCTCTCATTCCTTGCTGCGCAAGCAATTTCGAATCTTGTAACTAACTTCGTCAGTTCTATCTCCAACCTTCAAAGCTCATCTTGGACCTTTGAAGCTAGTCAACTGTGCGGAGGTGGGAGTGAAACAGTCTGGGAATAGACTGTTTCAGCCCAAACCTAAAAATAAAAAGTGAGGGGATCGATTTCTACGAAATCACGATTTTTGTCCCACTCTCTTTTAGTAGAAAGTAGGATTATCATGGAAGCAGCCCTTGAAATGCAGGGAGTGAACTTGACCTATGGTTCGGTTTCCGCTTTGGAAAATGTGAATTTGGTCATTCCTGATGGGAGTAGAACCGCTATTGTCGGGCCAAATGGAGCAGGTAAATCTAGTTTGATGAAAGCTATATTAGGATTAGAAGGACAAGTGACAGGACAGGTGTCGCTCTTGGGACAGTCCGATCAGCTTGGTCAGTTGATTCAGAAAAAGTTAGCCTATATCCCTCAAGCCAGTCAGGTCAATTGGCAATTCCCTGCAACGGTTTTTGAGATTGTTCTCATGGGGCGCTATGCTCATATAGCTAACTGGCTCAAACGTCCTGGAAAGAAAGACAAGGAAATCGTAGAGGCTGCGCTTGAGCGTATGAACCTGCAAGATTTGCGTTACCGTCAGGTTGACCAATTATCAGGTGGTCAGCGCCAGCGGGTCTTTATAGCTCGTGCCTTGGCACAGGAAGCGCAAGTCTATCTCATGGATGAGCCTCTGGCTGGGATTGACCAGATTACAGAGGCAATCATCATGGATACGCTAAAAGAATTTCAGGCTGAGGGAAAAACATCGATTGTGATTCATCATGATTTGACAACCGTTGCGGATTATTTTGACTATCTTGTCTGGTTGAATCGTACGGTTGTAGCCAGCGGTTCAGTGGACCAAGTCTTGACGACAAGTCATTATCAGGCTACTTATGGCGCTATGGGTGATTTCTTTCTGACCAAAGGAGGAGAGTGATACCATGTTTTCTCTTTTGACAGAATATTCCTTTTGGACAGTCGCCTTGGGAACCTGTTTGCTAGCGTTTGCCTCTAGCATGGTTGGTACTATTAGCGTGTTGACCAAGCAAAGTATGATTGGGGATAGCTTGGGACATGCGGCCTACCCAGGAGTTGTCTTTTCCTTTATCCTCTTTCAATCGCGCAATCCACTCTTGCTCATGCTGGGGTCTGTCTTGTCTGGCTATCTTTCTTATGCCTTGGTTCAATGGGTCAATAAAAATAGCCGACATAGTCTCATCAATATTTTAGCCCTCGTATCGGCCTCCTTTTTCGGTCTTGGAATGGTCTTGAAAAATTACATTCAGGGGAATGCGCATTATTCTCGGGCTTCTCAAGCAGGGCTTGCGACCTATTTATTCGGGCAGGCGGCTTTTATCCAAAAAGATGATATTCTCTTGATTTGTGTGGTAGCGGTGATTTGCTTAGGTCTCTTCTTTGTCTGCTATCAAGGATTTAAGCTCTATCTCTTTGATGCACGATTTGCAGAATTGGTCGGGGTTCGTGTGACCTTTCTCAAACGACTAACCATGTTCTTGATGATTTGCTTAATTTCTGTTGGTTTGAAGGTGGTCGGGGCAGTCTTGATGAGTAGTTTTTTAATTGCTCCAGCAGTTTTTGGTCTACTCCTTGGTCGAAATTATCGTCGTGTCTTACTCTTGTCTTCCGTGTCAGCAGTTATTTCTGCCTTTTTGGGAACCTGGGTTAGCTCGGCTGTGTCGGGGTTGTCGACGGGGCCAAGTATTATTGTGTGTATGACGTTTGTCACCCTACTTGCCTTTTTCTATGTGACCTATGTAAGGAAGGAGAATACTCGTGTTTGAAGTTTGGTTAGTTTTAGTATTGGTTTCTTCTTCTTGCGGTCTCATCGGTTCCTTGTTGGTCTTGCAAAATCAATCCCTGCTAGCAGATGCCCTATCGCATTCAGTCTTACTGGGAATTGTCTTGGGATTTTTCATCAGCAATAGCCTAGATTCCCCTCTTCTTATGTTGGGAGCGACGGTGTTTGGGGTTTTAGCTGTTTTGTCCATTGACTTTTTGCATAGCCAAAAAATACAGTACGATGCGGCAACAGGGCTAGTTTTTTCCTTTTTCTTTGCCTTGGCTGTTATCTTGATTTCCGTTTTTGCACGAAATGTCCACATCGATGTGGACATGGTTTTGATGGGGGAAGTGATTTTTGCACCTCTCCATCGAATGGATTTCCTAGGATTTTCAATCCCGGTTTCGGTCTTTAAGTCTAGCATCACCTTGCTGGCCAATCTCGTTTTTTTCCTGCTTTCTTATCAACATCTCAAACTCTATCTCTTCGATAAACGGCAGGCTCACCTCTCGGGTGTGGCTGGCAAGTCCATACGACTTGCAATTTTACTATTTGTATCTCTGACAACGGTTTTGGCCTTTGATGCTGTGGGTTCTATGACGGTCATTGTCTTTTTGGTAGCACCAGCTATGACAGTCTTACCTTGGTCTCGTCACTTTGGTCAATTTTTACTGTTTGGTCAATTGAGCGGCCTCTTGACAGCTAGTCTAGGATTTTTTGTGGGTAATAAACTGGACCTCACTTTATCAGGGACTTGTGTCAGTATCAGCCTCGTGATGTTTTGCTTGAGCATGATTCTTAGAAAAATAAAGAAAGCCTAGTTGGGAAGTGAAAATCTAAGTCAATTTTGCTAAGATAGTATAGAAAGAAACGGAGGAATTGAAATGGTACGTTTACAAGATGATTTTTACGAAGCAATCAATGGCGAATGGGCGAAAACAGCTGTTATTCCTGATGATAAGCCTCGTACAGGTGGATTTTCAGACTTGGCGGACGAGATTGAAGACTTGATGATGGACAAAACAGATGCTTGGTTGGCAGGACAAGACTTGCCAGAGGATGCTGTTCTCCAAAATTTTGTCAAGTTCCACAAGATGGTTGCTGATTTTGACAAACGTGAAGCACTGGGAACAGAGCCTGTGCAAGACTTGATTGCAGAATACAAGGCCTTGGGTTCATTTGCTGAGTTTGCTGAAAAAATTGCAGAGTATGAGTTGGCTGGTAAGCCAAATTATCTTCCATTTGGTGTATCTCCAGACTTCATGAATGCACAGATGAATGTCCTTTGGGCTTACGCTCCGCATACAATCTTGCCAGATACGACTTACTACGCTGATGATAATGAAAAAGGCAAGGAATTGCTTGCCAAGTGGCGTGAAATGCAGGAAGAACTTCTTCCCAAATTCGGCTTTACAGCTGAAGATGTCGCGGATATCTTGGATAAATGCATGGCCTTGGATGCAAAAGTTGCCAAGTACGTCCTCTCAAGCGAAGAGTCTTCAGAGTATGTCAAACTCTATCATCCATACGACTGGGCTGACTTTACACAGTTGACACCAGAGTTGCCACTGGACGCCATTTTCACAGCTATTTTGGGTCAAAAACCTGACAAGGTTATCGTACCAGAAGAACGTTTTTGGACAGACTTTGCAGCAGAGTTTTATTCTGAACAGAATTGGCCACTGCTTAAGGCTAGCTTGGTGCAAAATGCTGCGGTTGACTATGTCAGCTATTTGACAGATGAGATTCGTGTGCTTGCAGGTAGTTACAGTCGTGCCTTGTCTGGTACGCCTCAGGCCATGGACAAGAAGAAAGCGGCTTACTATCTTGCGCAAGGACCTTACAGTCAAGCACTCGGTCTCTGGTATGCAGCTGAAAAATTCTCCCCAGAAGCTAAGGCAGATGTGGAAGAAAAAGTAGCCACTATGATTGAGGTTTATAAGGACCGCTTAGCGAAAAATGACTGGCTCAAACCTGAAACGCGTGACAAAGCCATTACAAAATTAAATGTCATCACGCCACATATCGGTTATCCAGAAAAATTGCCAGAAACCTATAGCAAGAAAATTATCGACGAAAATCTTAGCTTGGTAGAAAATGCACAAAACTTGGCTAAGATTTCGATTGCGCATACGTGGAGTCAGTGGAATCAGCCTGTAGACCGCAGCGAGTGGCACATGCCTGCTCACATGGTTAACGCTTACTATGACCCACAACAAAACCAGATTGTCTTCCCAGCTGCCATCTTACAAGCACCATTTTACAGCTTGGATCAGTCTTCGTCAGCCAACTATGGCGGTATTGGAGCCGTGATTGCCCATGAAATTTCACACGCTTTTGATACCAACGGTGCATCTTTTGACGAGCATGGTAGTCTGAATAACTGGTGGACAGAAGAGGATTACGCAGCCTTCCAAGAACGCACAGACAAGGTCGTAGCTCAGTTTGACGGGATTGACTTTGCAGGTGGCAAGGTTAACGGGAAATTAACGGTTTCCGAAAATGTAGCCGACCTAGGTGGTCTTGCGGCAGCACTTGAAGCAGCCAAGAAAGATGCCGATTTCTCAGCTGAAGAATACTTCACCAACTTTGCGCGTATTTGGCGTATGAAGGCACGTGAAGAGTACCTTCAACTCTTGATCTCAGTCGATGTGCATGCTCCGGGTAAATTACGGACCAATGTGCAATTGCCAAACTTCGATGACTTTATCGAGACCTTCGATGTCAAAGAAGGCGACGGCATGTGGCGCGCAGCAGAAGAACGTGTCATTATTTGGTAAAAAAAGAAGTCAGATGAATAATCTGGCTTTTGTCTATTTCAAATTCTTACGATAGAAAAGGATTCAGTAGCTAAAGCAGAAAGAAAATTTATCATTAATTTGTGAAAAATTGTCTTTTGTAATTTTATTGAATAGTCTGAAAATACCTGTTTTATAGACTATTTGATAAAGCGATAAAGAAAAATATAATTTGTGAAAATTTCATGATTTTCATAAAAATTAGTGCTTTAATGATTGAGTTTTAAGATAATTATGCTACAATGAGTTTAAATATAAATGATCGTTTTTTGCGTAGAAAGATGAGGTTAAAATGGACGCAAGACTTAATCCCTACCCACCCCTAATTGACTTTTTTGCAAAAGTTATGGGGAAAGAGACAGAGATTGTACTTCAAGATTTTACAGAAGGGTTAGATCATTCTTTGGTTTACATTAAGAATAACCTATCAGGTCGCCAAGTTGGTGCGCCAGCTACGGACTTGATTTTGGAAATCTTACAATCAAAGGTTTATTTGGAGGAGGATTACGTTGTCAATTACCGCACAAGAACAGCTGCCGGGAAAGAAATGTATTCGTCAAGCTACTTTATTAAGGATGAAGGTCAACTAATCGGAGCTATCTGTGTAAATGTTGACAAGACAAAATTACTTGCTCTGAAAAATCTATTTGAAAGCACTTTGATTAGTTTGAAAGAATCTCTCCAATTGACAGATGAACCAGCTGAGCAAATCAGTTTCTCAGCAATTGAAAACTTCTATGAAACAGCAGACCAATTGATTGAAGATATTATTATTCGTGAAACCCAAGGGAAAGATTTGACCAAGCACCGGATGACACGCACTGAAAAGATTGCCATTGTCCGTTCGCTTTACAAGAAAGGATTCTTTGACTTTAAGGATTCAGTTTCTAAAACAGCAGAAGCTTTCCGGATGTCAGAAGTATCTATTTACAAGTATATCCAGCAAGTCAAACAAGAAGAATCACAAGAATAAGCTGAGCGTAAGCTCGGCTTTTTTTATAGTAAATTAAAGAGAGTTTTCTGCTTTTTTGCTATAATAAAAACTAAAAGAAAAGAGGGAACACGATGAGAGTAGGATTGGTCTTAGAAGGTGGCGGCATGCGTGGGCTCTACACAGCTGGAGTTCTGGATGCTTTTTTGGACGCGGGCATCAAGGTAGATGGCCTTGTCGGAGTATCAGCTGGAGCCTTGTTTGGTGTCAACTTTGTGTCTGGTCAGCGTGGTCGGGCCCTTCGCTACAATAAGAAATACATTTCCTATCCAAACTATATGAGTTTTGGCTCTTGGTTGAAGACGGGAAATATGGTTAACAAAGACTTTACCTACTACGAAATTCCGATGAAACTAGATGTGTTTGATGAGCAGGCTTTTGAACAATCTGGTGTTGATTTTTATGCGGTCGCAACGGAAATGTCATCTGGTCAGCCAGCTTACTTCAAGATTGATAATGTTTTTGAGCAAATGGAGATTTTTCGGGCAAGCTCAGCTCTGCCTATCGTCTCCAAAATGGTCGAATGGCAAGGGAAGCAATACCTCGATGGTGGATTGTCAGACAGTATTCCGGTCGAGTTTGCACGCAGCCTTGGTTTTGACAAACTCATCGTGGTCCTGACTCAGCCAAAAGAATACCGGAAAAAACCATCTAGTGGACGAGCTTACAAGCTACTTTATCGCAAGTATCCAAACTTTGTAAAAGTTGCTTCTATGCGCTACAAACATTACAATCAAGCTGTCGAGCGCGTGATTGAGTTGGAAGAAGCTGGAGAATTGTTTGTCTTCCGTCCGCAGGAAAAACTAAAAATTGGCCGACTTGAAAAAGATCTGGATAAACTCCAAGAAATTTATGACCGTGGTTTGGAAGATACGCGGGATAGATTACCTGATTTAGAAAAATATTTAGCAAACTAAATACCCACCAAAACTGCTGTTCTGGTGGGTTTGGTTTGTCTAGGAAATTGTTGTGGGCTTGGTATACATTTTTGGCGTGAGATTGCGGATGCCCATCATAGCAAGGAAGCTGATGACGTAGAGGCTTGCAAGGAATACCATCACCATGGATACGCTAGAGGCATCAAGAATCATTCCAATGATAACAGAGGAGAAGCCACCGACAGCACGACCGACATTTAGAATGACATTGTTTGCAGTTGAGCGGATATGGTGGGGATAGAGTCGGGTAATCATAGCGCCGTAGCCCGCAAACATCCCATTGACAAAGAATCCGACAATGGCTCCGCCAACGAGCATGGCTGCCATAGAATTGGCGAATTGAAAGAGGTAGACGCAGACGGCAGAAGCTAGCAAGAAGATACCGTATACGAGTCTTGGTCCAAATTTATCTAGCAATTGACCAAAGACCAGCATCCCAACGCACATACCAAGAATAGTTGCAATCATCCATAGAGATGAATTTTTGACAGAAATATTGAGACTGGTCTGGATAATGGTTGGAAGCCAGTTCATCATGCCGAAGTAGCCCGCAATTTGACAGTTGTCATGACCATGAGGGCAATTGTTTGCGCAGCGATAGCTGGTGTTTTGAAGAGTTCGTGGATGTTAATCGGCTCTTTTTTCTCTGCAGCAGTATTCCCGTTATCATTGATTGCTTGGTCGTTGATACTTAGTTGCATCCAGACGAGTAGCAGGATGGGAAGTAGTCCAAAGAGGAAGAGGCCTTTCCAACCAAGAGCAGGTGCGAGCCATCCAGCTAAGAGAGCAGAGCTGATAGATCCGACTTGACCAGCGATGCCGTTGAGTGAGGAAATACGCCCCATCTTACTTGGAGGGACGATACCCGCCATGATGGCAATGGCAATACCGTACTCGCCGCCAACCCCGATTCCTGCGATAAAGCGCATGAGGTAGAGGTAAGGCAAGCTCTTTGTAAAGAAAATCAAACCTGTCGCTACTGAGAAAATGAGAATGGTTAGCTTGAAAATCTTGAACTTGTTGTAGCGGTCAGCCAAGAGTCCAAAGAGTAGTCCACCGACCAGCATCCCGAGATTGGTAATGGTGCCAATCCAGCCTGCTTGAGCTGCCGAGATAGATAGGTCCGATATAATCGTGGACATGGAAAAAGCCAGAAACATAACGTTCAAATCGTCAGTTCCAGAAGCAACAATGGCAGCGGTCAAAGCACGCCAATTGTTTTTATCAAGTTGTAATGATGACATTTCGTCTTCTCCTTTAATGATGGCTCACGGGCCAGCTTTATTAAATGGCATAAAAGTCCAAACAAGACCTTTAAAAACAATCATGCCATGCTGCTTGTCACATGCGCAAAGAAAAAACTCAAGGAAAGTCCTTGAGCCAGTAAACGTCCACAAAAATAGTAGGTAGTCAATGCTGAAAACCTCTTGTAGCGCTTATATGCCTCACGGGACATGATTAAAGCAGTATGTCATTTGGAATTAGTATAGAGGAAGTTGGTCTCCTTGTCAAGAAAATTTTGTGAAAAGCAGTTATTGGCGTGGATTTTCAGCTTTTTTATTACTATTATTCATGTTATAATAAAAAGAACGATATTTTTTGGAGAACATCAATATGGCAAACTTTAATCACAAAGAAATTGAGCCGAAATGGCAAGCCTTCTGGGCTCAAAATGAAACATTTAAAACGGGAACGGACGCGGAAAAACCTAATTTTTACGCTCTTGACATGTTCCCATATCCATCAGGTGCTGGTCTTCACGTAGGTCACCCAGAAGGGTACACAGCGACGGACATCCTTAGCCGTTACAAACGTGCGCAAGGTTTCAACGTGCTTCACCCAATGGGGTGGGACGCTTTTGGTCTTCCAGCTGAGCAGTACGCTATGGACACTGGTAATGACCCTGCTGAATTTACAGCGGAAAACATTGCTAACTTTAAGCGCCAAATCAACGCTCTCGGCTTCTCATACGACTGGGACCGTGAAGTCAATACTACTGACCCAAATTACTACAAATGGACACAATGGATTTTCACAAAACTCTACGAAAAAGGCTTGGCTTATGAAGCTGAAGTGCCTGTAAACTGGGTTGAAGAATTGGGAACAGCCATCGCCAACGAAGAAGTGCTTCCTGACGGAACATCTGAACGTGGTGGTTACCCAGTTGTCCGCAAACCAATGCGCCAATGGATGCTTAAAATCACAGCCTACGCCGAACGTTTGCTTGAAGATTTGGAAGAAGTAGACTGGCCAGAATCAATCAAGGACATGCAACGCAACTGGATTGGCAAATCAACGGGTGCGCATGTGACCTTCAAAGTGGCCGGTACGGATAAGGACTTCACCGTCTTTACAACTCGCCCTGATACATTATTTGGTGCGACATACGCTGTTATGGCTCCAGAACATGACTTGGTGGACGCCATCACTTCTCCTGAACAAGCAGAAAGCGTAGCCGAATACAAACGCCAAGCAAGCCTAAAATCTGACCTTGCTCGTACAGACCTTGCCAAAGAGAAAACTGGTGTTTGGACAGGTGCCTATGCTATCAACCCTGTCAATGGTCGCGAAATTCCAATCTGGATTTCTGACTATGTGCTTGCAAGCTACGGTACTGGTGCCATCATGGCGGTTCCTGCGCATGATGAACGCGACTGGGATTTCGCGAAGCAATTCGGTCTTGACATTATTCCAGTCCTTGAAGGTGGGGATGTACAAGAAGCAGCTTATACAGAAGACGGTCTGCACATCAATTCTGAATTCCTTGACGGCCTCAACAAAGAAGAAGCCATCAACAAGATGGTTGACTTCCTTGAGGAAAATGGTTACGGTAAGAAACAAATTAACTACCGCCTTCGTGATTGGCTTTTCAGTCGCCAACGTTATTGGGGTGAACCAATTCCAATCATCCATTGGGAAGATGGTACATCAACAGCTGTTCCAGAAAGCGAATTGCCACTTGTTCTTCCAGTGACCAAAGACATCAAGCCTTCAGGTACAGGTGAGTCACCACTTGCCAACCTGACTGACTGGCTGGAAGTCACTCGTGAAGATGGTGTCAAAGGACGTCGTGAAACCAACACCATGCCGCAATGGGCTGGTTCAAGCTGGTACTTCCTTCGCTACATCGACCCACACAATGATGAAAAACTAGCTGACGAAGAGCTGCTTAAAGCTTGGTTGCCAGTCGATATCTATGTTGGTGGTGCAGAGCATGCTGTTCTTCACCTGCTTTATGCCCGTTTCTGGCACAAATTCCTCTATGACCTCGGTGTGGTACCAACCAAAGAGCCATTCCAAAAACTCTTTAACCAAGGCATGATTTTGGGAACAAGCTACCGAGATAACCGTGGCGCCCTTGTTGCCACAGACAAGGTTGAAAAACGCGACGGTGGCTTCTTCAACATCGAAACAGGCGAAGAGCTCGAACAAGCACCTGCTAAGATGTCTAAATCCCTCAAGAACGTTGTCAATCCTGATGATGTAGTTGAGCAATACGGTGCCGACACCCTCCGTGTTTACGAAATGTTCATGGGTCCACTTGACGCTTCCATTGCTTGGAGCGAAGAAGGTCTCGAAGGGTCACGCAAGTTTCTAGATCGCGTTTACCGCTTGATGACAACTAAGGAGATTTCTGCGGAAAATAGCGGCGCTTTGGACAAGGTTTACAATGAGACTGTTAAAGCGGTGACAGAGCAGATTGAGCAAATGAAGTTCAACACAGCCATTGCCCAACTCATGGTCTTTGTTAACGCAGCAAACAAAGAAGACAAACTCTTTGCAGACTACGCTAAAGGCTTTGTTCAGTTGATTGCACCATTTGCACCACACTTGGCAGAAGAGTTGTGGCAAGGTTTGACCGCATCGGGTGAATCAATCTCATACGTGGCATGGCCAACATGGGACGAGTCGAAACTGGTTGAAAACGAAGTCGAAATCGTTGTCCAAATTAAAGGTAAAGTCAAAGCTAAATTGACGGTTGCCAAAGACTTGAGCAAGGAAGAATTAGAAGCTGCGGCTCTTGCAAACGACAAGGTCAAAGCTGAAATTGAAGGTAAAGAAGTCATCAAGGTTATCGCAGTGCCAAATAAATTGGTCAACATCGTGGTGAAATAAGCACTGCATATCAAAATAGCATAAGAGAGAGGTGGGCCTCTCTCTTATTTTTTTAAAAAAAATCAAAATATGAACACTGATTTAGAAAGACGCTTCTTTTATAAGAAAAACAGAAACGAACAAAATGTTCGGTAAAAAATAGGTTCGTAAATAACCTATAAAAACCATAATAAACAAATTTGATACATAAAAACGAATGTGAATGGTCGGTTACTGCTAAATTATAAAGGTTGTTTTATAGGAAATATTCGTTATAATAAAAACGAAAGGGGTTTAATATGAAAAAGAAAAACATGTTATTGGCATTGGCAGCAATGCTCTTTGTTGGAATGCTTGGCACAACTGTTCAAGCAGATACACCGCTCTATCGTCTATATAATAAAGGTCTTAAAGTGCACCTTTATACAAAAGATACAAACGAATACGCTGTTTTGGGAACTCGTGGTTGGTCACAAGAGGGTGTGGCTTGGAATACTGAAGATCAGCAAGGTGAGCCTGTTTACCGCTTGTACAACCGTGGTCTGAAAGTACACCTTTACACTAAAGATGCCAATGAGTATGCTGTTTTGGAAACTCGCGGTTGGTCACAAGAAGGTGTAGCCTTCCGTTCATTTGGAGAAACGCCTGTTTACCGCTTGTATAACCGTGGTCTCAAAAAGCACCTTTACACGAAAGATGCCAATGAGTACGCGGTCTTGGCAACTCGCGGTTGGTCACAAGAAGGTGTTGCATTTATGGCTTTGAGTGCAAAAAAATCTGATTCGGCTCCAAAAGTTCCAGAAAGCTCGGGATCTGATTCAGCTCCAAAAGTTCCAGAAGGCTCGGGATCTGATTCAACTCCAAAAGTTCCAGAAAGCTCGGGAAAGGAATTGACAGGCTATAGGGTTCAGGTTGTAAATATTTCAGCTGACCAATCGCTTATTTTTAAAGGAACACAAGGACCTGCGGGGAGCCACCTTATCAGTGGGCAACGTATCCGTGGAGGTGAGGTAGTGCAATTGCCTGCTCCTGAGGGTTACCACATAAAAGAAGCAGTTCTTAAAAAAACGACCTCAGATAACTTTGGTTTACATGCTGGTGAGATTATTGTAGTAGATTCAGCGGTAAATAAGAATGGACAATTAAGCTTCGATATATTAGATGCTCATCATAAAGAAACGAATTACGAGGGAATTTATCTCTGGGAAGTTACTTGGATCAAGGAATGATAAAATAGTCCAGCTCCGTGCTGGTCTTTTTGTGATATACTATTGTCATGGAATTTACACAAGAAGAAAAAGAGTATTATATGAGGAAGGCCTTGAAAGAGGCAGAGAAATCCTTGGCCAAAGAGGAGATTCCCATTGGCTGCGTTATTGTCAAAGAGGGACGGATTATCGGGCGTGGGCACAATGCGCGTGAGGAACTCAATCAAGCCATTATGCATGCAGAAATCATGGCCATCAATGAAGCCAATGCGACGGAAGGCAACTGGCGTTTACTGGATGCAACCTTGTTTGTGACCATCGAGCCCTGTGTTATGTGCAGCGGTGCGATTGGGTTGGCGCGCATTCCTCAGGTCATTTATGGCGCGGCCAATCAAAAGTTTGGGGGAGCAGGAAGCCTCTACCATATCTTGACAGACCAACGCCTCAATCATCGAGTTGAGGTGGAGACAGGTGTTCTTGCTGAAGAATGTACGATCCTTATGAAAGATTTTTTTCGGCAGGGGCGGAAAAAGAAAAAAGTGGCTAAACTTTTAGCCCAACAAGAGTCAAATAGTGATATAAGCGGGAATAATTTTTAGATTGATATTGACAAAATTGGTGAATAAGGTTAAACTTAACTAGTTAAATAACAACTAGTTAACAAAAGGAGACGTTGTGAAGAAAAACAATCGTATTATGTATTTGGTAGGAATTACGCTGTCTTGTCAACTTGTTTTGACAGCTTGTCATATCGAACAAAAACAAACCACTAACCAGTCATATAAAGTGGAAAAGCAGGTTTCAAAAACCGATAAGGTTTCGGAAGAAGAGCTTGTTGTCGTAACTGCCATTAAAAAGGAAGGCTATCTGCGACTCCAAGGAGGAGATTCCTATTTTGTTCAAGGGCAAGTTCCGTATAGGGCGATGTTCTTGAAAGAGACCCTCCCAGATAAGTCCTATACCTTTAAAAAAGAAGATATTTTCTATAAGGTTGAGCAGGGTTACATTATTTCTGTTAACGGCCATTATCATTATTACCCGAAAGAAAAAGATGCCAATATTATCTCTCTGAAATACGCTAAAAAATTAACAAAAAATCAAAAGAGAATGGATGCCAAGGGTGTTGCAGGTATTGATTTTCCAACAGATGATGGATTCTTATTTGAAAAAGAGTCACAAATTATCAGTAAGACGGATGACGGGCTTGTCATTGACCATGATGGACACTCTCACTTTATTTTCTATAAGGATTTACAGAATAGCAAATGGGCTTACTTAATTCCTAACCAATCTGGCAGCGGTACTAGCGCCAGCACAAAAAAAACTGGTGAGAAGGTTTCTTCTGGTGTGACACTAGATGATGGCTATGTTTTTGATCCTAAGGATATTGTTGCCGAAGATGAAAATGGCTACACGGTACGACATGGGGATCATTTCCACTATATCTGGAAAAAAGACCTTTCAGGAACAGAGCTCCCTAAGGTCAGTCCAAGGCCTCTAGGACATCTTAACAGTGGTGAGACAGGACAGGCTTTGGCTCCAAGTTCTAAAAAAAATCAGTCAAACGGTAGTCAGATACCATCGGTACCATCTGTTAAGAAGAGATTCCCAGGTGTCGATTATCCAACCAGTGACGGTTTTCAATTTAATGGTAGTGGCGTTCAAGGTCAGACAAGTTTAGGTCTGCTGGTAGACCATCATGGTCACACCCACCTGATTCCTTATAGTCATTTGGTTGCTAGTAAATGGGAAAGCCATATTCCTCAGGTCTACCTTGAAGTAGCTCGGAAAGAATATCAGGTCTTGGGAACTGTGACAGAGAAAGATTTACCACCTGTTAGCCCTCAAAAACCTCAAGAAGATGAAACTGCCAAGCAAATTCAGTCAAAGAAAGAATATTTGGCTCATATTTTGGGTCTTTCAGCGGACAGTATCAAAGTGGCAGACACCGAAGATGGACCAGTTTTTGTCTATCCCCACGGTGACCATTCCCATGCGATTTTGATTGATAAGGTTGATATTGGAAAGCCGATTGATGATCCTCATCAAGATCCTCATGCCCATGATAAAATCGGGATGGCTACCTTAAAATCATTAGGTTTTGATGACGAAATTATCGAAGATATTCTTCATGCGACAGCAGATCAACCATTTCCTTCGACAGAAACTGACCCTGAACGGATGAAAGAATGGTTGTTGACGGTTAAATACCTCAATATTGGTCAGCGTACAGATCCTTTGAAACGAAAGAACTTGGATTTGATGCCAAATCTTGAAGTCTTGGGTATTGGTTTTACAAAGATTGATGATGTTAGACCGGTTTTGCAGTTTAAGAACTTGAAACAGATCTGGATGACGCAGACAGGTATTAAGGACTTTACCTTCCTAAAAGAGTTGCCCCAGCTGGAAGGCATTGATATTTCTCAAAATGAGATTACAGACCTGTCCTTCTTGAAAGACTTTACTCATTTGAAAGTTGTTGCGGCGGCTGGGAATAATTTGACAGACCTCAGCCCTCTAAGTCAGTTAAGCAAGCTAGAATCCTTGAATTTGGACTATAACCGCATTTCTGACTTGACACCGATTTCCCATCTGACCAATTTGACAGCTGTAAGTTTGGAACACAACAACCTTTCAGATATTTCTGCGCTTTCTAACAAAGACAAACTTAATCGTTTGTTCCTGTCCTACAATGAAAAAATTGACTTGTCAACCTTGAAGGCAGAGAAATTGGAAGAATTGACAGCAACTAATAGTAAGGTTTCTAATCTTGAATTCTTAAAAAACAATCCAAGCCTGCGTGAATTGAATTTGACTGAGAACCAGTTGACCAATCTTAAGGGAGTGGAAGAAGCAGAGAAGCTGAAGACTCTCTCTGTGGAAAGAAATCATATCGAAACTTTAGCAATTGACGGTGAGCAGACTTCTGTTGAAACTCTAAATGTTTCTGGCAATCAACTGACAAACTTGGAAGGAATCAATCATTATACGGCTCTTGAAAACCTGAATGCTTCAAACAATACGATTGAAACTTTGAAATTGTCAGAGACTAACCAAAGCCTCCAAACGATTGATGTCAGCAAAAACCATATTCCACAAGAAGAGCTTGTTCCTAATAGCGAAGGTATTCCACAAGCTATTGCCCAAAACTTCCCAGAAGTTAAGGGAGGAGACATTTCGGAAAATACTCCAAAGGAGGAAGTTGCCTCAACCGATAAAAAATAGTTTTTAAAGAATATTAAGCTAAGTGTGATAAGTTTTATCTGGTAAATAGTTGACTGTTTGAAACACATTTTTCAGTTTTTGGTTGAGATATGAAGTTAGCTTAGATCAATTTTCTGCTGTAATGAGCGTCAGTAGTTTCTCCTTAGAGATAAATTCTCTGAGGAATCCGTTGACAAGTTCATGATACCTTTAGATTTGTATTGACTGGGTATCCCCCGCTTGTGAAGTATTCTTGTTTAATGATTTCTTAGATTTGTTTTATAGTGTTTTCAGTGCTATGGATTAGTAATTGTCTCTAATCGTTTTGGCGGTTACTTTAACCATCGTTTTTGGTTTCATTGGTAATCAGAATGATAACGCTTTGATGTTTCGTCTAGTGTAAGGATGTTGGATATTGTCAAGTTCACTCAAAGATGCAAACTCAGAGCTGTTATCAACGGCAATGTTTTTGATTAGTTACTTCTTGATTGGTAGATGTTGCCTTCTTACTTACTAGATAGAGTTGTATATTATTATTAACAATGAGCAGGTACCGAACTTGCATAAACTGAGATTTGTGGTATAATACTCTTTGGAGCAACATTTGCGCGTGAAGCGGGTCAGGGGAGGAATCCAGCAGCCCTAAGCGATGTCAGGTGTGTGCTCTTTTGCTTTATGAAAATTTCTTGAAAATGTGTAAAAGTTAACAAACTACTTGAAAAATCGCTTGTAAAGCGGTATCATAGAATAGATTCAAAAATGGAGGATTACTATGGCACATATTAAATTTGACTACTCAAAGGTCTTGGACCAATTTGTAGCACCACATGAGCTAGACTACCTACAAATGCACGTAACAGCAGCAGATGCAGCTTTGCGTGAAGGTACAGGACAAGGAGCAGAAATGTTGGGTTGGCTCGACCTTCCTGAAAATTACGACAAGGAAGAGTTTGCTCGTATCCAAGAAGCAGCTAAGAAAATCCAATCAGACAGCCAAGTCTTGGTGGTCATTGGTATCGGTGGTTCATACCTTGGCGCGCGTGCGGCAATTGACTTCTTAAACACATCATTTGTGAACTTGCAAACTGCTGAAGAGCGCAAAGCACCACAAATTCTTTACGCAGGAAATTCAATTTCTTCAAACTACCTTGCAGACCTCGTAGAATATGTAAAAGACAAAGACTTCTCAGTTAACGTTATCTCTAAATCAGGTACGACTACTGAGCCAGCTATTGCTTTCCGTGTCTTCAAAGAACTTTTGGTTGAAAAATACGGTAAAGAAGAAGCGAACAAACGTATCTATGCGACAACTGACCGCGTAAAAGGTGCTGTAAAAGTTGAAGCAGATGCTAACGGTTGGGAAACATTTGTTGTTCCAGATAGCGTAGGTGGACGCTTTACAGTATTGACAGCTGTAGGTCTTTTGCCAATCGCAGCTTCTGGCGCTGATATTACAAAATTGATGGAAGGTGCTAATGACGCTCGTAAGCACTATTCATCAAACAAGATTTCAGAAAATGAATCTTACCAATATGCAGTTGTTCGTAACATCCTTTACAGAAAAGGGTATGTGACAGAAGTTCTTGCTAACTATGAGCCATCTCTCCAATACTTCTCAGAATGGTGGAAACAATTGGCAGGTGAGTCAGAAGGTAAAGACCAAAAAGGTATCTATCCAACTTCAGCAAACTTTTCAACAGACTTGCACTCACTTGGACAATTTATCCAAGAAGGCTACCGCAACATGTTTGAAACAGTTGTTCGTGTAGAAAAACCACGCAAGAACATCACAATCCCAACTGAAGAAGCAGACTTGGATGGCCTTGGTTACCTCCAAGGTAAAGACGTTGACTTTGTAAACAAAAAAGCAACAGACGGCGTTCTCCTTGCTCACACAGACGGTGGCGTGCCAAATATGTTTGTGACACTTCCACAACAAGACGAGTACACTCTTGGTTATGTGATTTACTTCTTCGAATTGGCTATCGGTCTTTCAGGTTACCTCAACGGTGTTAACCCATTTGACCAACCAGGTGTAGAAGCTTACAAGAAAAACATGTTTGCCCTTCTTGGCAAACCAGGATTTGAAGAACTTGCAGCAGAATTGAATGCACGTTTGTAACCGATAAAACCGAAATCTCCAGTCGAATGACTGGGGATTTTTTTGTATTGAATCGGGTAAATTGCTTTGATATACTTGTTATGTATGATAATTTACGAGTTAAGGACATATCTTTTTAAAAGCGAAAAAAATAATGTCCTTAAGTATTAATCGCTTTCATTCTATAATAATGTTGAAAAAGACATTAGGAGGAAAGCGTATGTCAGATTGGTTAGGAATCCGTGACAAGGTCTATGTTGTGACGGGAGGTAGCTCGGGAATTGGTCTTGCTATTGTTCAGAGCTTATTAGAACAAGGAGCTAAAGTTGCAAATTTCGATATTCGAGACTCAGATTTTCAAGATGAAAATTTGTTATTTGTAGAGACGGATGTGTCAAGTGCTTTAGCGGTTCAGGATTCAGTTGATAGGGTAATTGAGCGTTTTGGCACGATTGATGGTCTAGTGAACAATGCAGGGATTAACCTCCCAAGCTTACTAGTAGATGCAGCCCAGCCACAAGGAACTTATGAGTTAGATGAGGCCAAGTTTGATAAGATGGTGGGAATCAATATCAAGGGTCTGTTCTTCGTATCGCAAGCGGTAGCGCGCATTTTGGTTGCTAAAAAAGAAGGAGTTATTATCAACATGGCTTCGGAAGCAGGACTTGAAGGTAGCGAAGGACAAAGTATCTATGCAGCCACAAAAGGTGCTGTTTATTCATTGACACGGTCTTGGGCCAAGGAACTAGCCAAGCATCAAATTCGAGTAGTAGGTATTGCTCCGGGCATTATGGAAGCGACAGGATTACGTACTCCCGCATACGAGAGTGCCCTCGCATACACACGTGGTAAAACAGTTGAAGAACTCCGCGCAGGTTACAGTAATACTAGCACCATTCCATTGGGACGCAGTGGGCGTTTGAGCGAAGTTGCTGACTTGGTTTGCTATTATTTGTCAGACCGGGCAAGCTATATTACTGGGGTAACGACTAATGTGGCAGGAGGTAAGACAAGAGGCTAGAAATGGAGAACTATGAGTCTAGAACGAAACAAAAAAGAATTACTATATTATTTGTCTTCTCATCCACATGTACATTACGAGAAGATAAGCTCTAGACTTCAACTTTCTAAACGATCAATTAAATTGTTGGTAGAGAGTTTACTCTATAGCTATGGTCACATTTTTTCTATACAGGAAAAGGGAGAACAACTTTCGTTATTTATCTATGATTCAGAGGCGTTTCGCTTGCTGATATCAGAACAATTATTGCTGTCAACAGATTTAAATTCATTTCATAAAAGACAAGCTATTTTCTTTAAAACCTTACTTGCAGTTGATGGTTATATTTCTGCAGATGATATAGCAGATCAACTAGGGATCAGCCGAAGAAGCCTCAGTCGAGATATGGCCAAAATGAAGCTCGTTTTGGAGAGGTATGGATTAGCATTGACTTCTAAAACGGGGATTGGAATTCGCCTAGATGGTGCAGAACTGTCAAAACGATTGCTCTATCTGTATGAAGTGATGGATTATGTTGAAGACGACATTGAATTGCCAAGCGAAGTTAATGAGACTTATCGTGACTTTGTTTTAAGTAAGAATCTTCCTTTGGATGTACAAAAAAGCTTTTTATATACCATGAAAATCACCTGGATACGCAAAGATAAGCCAGTGGACCTAGAACAACTTAAGTGGTTTACAAGACAAAATCAGTTGGATTTACCGACAATATTCTACGAAATTTTGGAATATTATTGGCAGCGTTCGATCACAGAAGCTGAAAAAGATTTTTTAACTTTTCCGATGCAGATTGGTTTGTTACCTGCAGAAATTCATCGTTCGGATGTTATGGAAGTTGTACAGGATACCTTGCGACGAACGGTTGAAGAATTTGGAATTCAGTTGGCAGTTAACGAAAGCGCTCAATTACTGGAGCAACATCTGATTTATTTGTTAAATCGAAGTACCATGCAATGGGAATTTTCAGAAGTAGGGCTTCGTGAACAGTTGATGCGATCTTCATTTTCGACAGTTGTTGCTCAGTTTTTTCTACAACAATTGGGAGCAGCCCTTCACATGCGCATTTCAGAAAAAGAAAGTGTTCTTTTGGCTGTATGGATGGATTTGCTACTAGCTAGAAATAGTAAACCTTTGATTTCACGGATTGCAGTCATTACTCAAGCAGGACTTTCATTTAACCAACTTGTGGAACAAGAGATAGTTCGTTTGTTCGGCAGAGATGTTCAATTGGATTTTCTTGAATTTACGAATCATCAACCGTATGAAGAGTTAGAAAAACGGTATGATCTGATTTTTACGGATAATTTACTTTGCAGTCAAGAGCTATTTCAATCTTTTTTATCCTTGACGTGGGTAACGAAAGAAAATCAAGCAGAGCGTGAAAGTATCGAGAGGATGGTGTTGGCTCGAAAAATTCAATTATATGGTCAGGTATTGACGGTTGATTTTATAAAAGAAGCATCTTACGAAGTCAATTTACAAACTTTGTTGGACACATTGGTAGATAAGGGATTTTTGATGCCAGAAGCGGTTCATAAGTTGATTGCAAAAGAGAAAAAGCACTCAGCAATTTCTGACAATGGCTTCGCTTTTCCACATTTAACAGTCAGCGGTCTTTCACAAATTACATTATTAGTACCAGAAAATGATGAAGTTTCTTTGATGACCATTCATGGTCAAGAGATTACAGATTTTATTTTATTACTAATTCCAGAAGAATTGAGCGAAGAGCACCAAGATTTACTCTATCAAATATTTGATAATACATTTCGTTTAGAACAGAAATCACAAATTAAAGAACGGTTGGGTTTTCCATTTATGACTGCTTTGCAGAGTATCAGGGAGATGGACTAGGAGGACAATATGAATAGTATTTATATATTCGGGGCAGTTGTAATTGTAGCCTATGTTTTGCAAATTATATTGGGGTTACAGCAATTGAAGAATTTCAATAAGACCTACTCAGAATTACGAAAGAAAGGGTGTGTTGCGATTGGACGTCGAGCTGGAAAAATTAAATCAGGGACGATTGTCATGTTCGCTGTGGATGCTAACGGGATGGTGTTAGATGCACGTAAGATGCAGGGAGTAACTGTCTTAGCTCAATTTAAACCCATGCCTGATTATGTTGGACAAGATATTCATTACTTTGACACATACAACCCTCTGGTACGTAAGGAAAATAAATTACTACAAATCGCGATAGAGGATGCGCGTGAGCTCTATCTACGTGTGGAAGCAGGAAACTACAAAGAAGTTCCTAAATCTGCACCATTATTGGATGTAACTAGCCAATGGCAGCTCTTAAAAACACGGTTTAAACTACAATTTAATCATAAATAAAGGAGTTTGATTATGAACTACATTACAAAATTTGCAGAAGGTTTCATGAAATTGTTCCAATCAGGGGGCGAGACTTTCATTAGTTGGATGACTGGAATTGTACCAGTTGTACTGATGCTTTTGGTAGCAATGAATGCACTGATTGCACTTTTAGGAGAAGAAAAGGTTAATAAATTAGCAGAAGCATCTGCTAAAAATCCAGTGAGTCGGTACATGATTCTTCCATTCATTTCAGCCTTTATGCTTGGAAATCCAATGGCCATCAGTATGGGACGCTTCTTGCCAGAGTACTACAAACCAAGTTTTGTTGCAGCTCAAATGCAATTCTGTCACACTTCAAACGGTGTATTCCCTCATATCAATCCAGGTGAATTATTTGTTTGGTTGGGAATCGCTTCTGGTCTTGAAACACTCGGTCTAAGTACAATGGATTTGGCGATTCGTTATATGTTGGTTGGTCTTGTGATGAATGCTGTGGGTGGTTGGGTAACTGACTTTACAACTGCCTGGGTATGTAAACAACAAGGCGTTACATTGAGCAAAACGTTGAGCTAATAAGAGAAAGAGGATAAGAAAATGGCATATAATAGCATTAAAGTTGTTAAAGGTAGTGGCGGTTTTGGTGGTCCCTTAGTCATTACACCAACAGAAGAAAAACATAAATTTATCTATATCACAGGTGGTGGTGAAAAACCAGAGATTGTGGATAAAATTGTAGAATTGACAGGTATGGAAGCTGTAAATGGCTTTAAAACTTCTATTCCGGATGAAGAAATTGCTTTAGCAATTGTAGATTGTGGTGGAACCCTTCGCTGTGGAATTTATCCTAAAAAAGGTATTCCAACTATCAATATTGTTGCGACAGGAAAAAGCGGTCCATTAGCTCAGTACATCACTGAAGAAATCTATGTATCTGCTGTTGGGGTTGATCAAATTACACCAGCAACTGAAACAGGAGTAGCAGTCGAAAAAGTTTCAACTCCAAAACAAGCGACTTATGATACTAGCAAGAAAATTACAGAGCAACGTGCAGAAACAAGCTTTGTAGCACGTATCGGTATGGGAGCTGGTAAGGTTGTAGCCATCTTTAATCAGGCTGCACGTGATGCAATCCAAACTATGTTGAATACTATTTTGCCATTCATGGCTTTTGTATCGTTGCTGATTGGGATCATCAATGGTTCTGGTGTCGGAAATTGGATTGCGAAATTAATGGTTCCACTGACAGGAAATGTCTGGGGATTAGTGATTATTGGTTTTATTTGTTCACTACCATTTCTGTCACCTCTCTTAGGTCCTGGTGCAGTCATTTCTCAAATTATTGGTACCTTGATTGGTGTTGAAATTGGTAAAGGTCACATTCCACCACAAATGGCATTACCAGCTTTGTTTGCCATCAATACACAAAACGGTTGTGACTTTATTCCGGTGGCGCTTGGTTTGTCAGAAGCAGAAGCTGAAACAGTAGAAGTTGGTGTGCCATCTGTGCTTTACTCACGTTTCTTGAACGGTGTTCCTCGTGTTATCGTAGCATGGATTGCAAGTTTTGGTATGTATAGTTAAAATAGAAGGAGAAAACAGAGAAGGGAATTGTAATGACAACATTATTTGAGACACATATTGTAGGTATTGGTCCAGAGGCTGAAGGGATGCTCTCTGAGGCAAATATGTTTATTCTTTTTGGTGCAGGTGCCCCGGTTGATTTGGCAGAGTATTGTTTCACCATTGACAATAAAAATCTTGCTGGAGAAATTCAAATCGGTGGGAAATTGTTGGTAGATGGTGTTGCCTATCCTATCACAGCAGTTGGGAATTTGGTAGAAACGAATCTTGCTAATTTAGGGCATATTACAGTTTCTCTAGATGGTAGTGAAGAAGGCAGTCTGCCAGGGACTCTTCACATCCAGGCAGAAACATTACCGCAATTAAAAGAAGGAAGCCTTATCCAAATAGTTGCATAAGGAGGGAATATGGCCTTTCTATTAGATAGTGCAAATCTTGCAGACATTCAACGATATCAAGAAATTTTTCCGATTGAAGGTGTAACAACAAATCCATCTATTTTGAAAAAGGTGGGAAAGGTTGACACCTATACTCATCTAAGAGAAATTCGAAAAATTATTGGACCAGAAAAAACGCTTCATGTACAAGTTGTTGGGACAGATGCGGATACAATGCTAGAAGAAGCCGATTGTATTTTAAAGGAAATAGATGCGACAGTTTTTATTAAAGTTCCGGTGACAACAGAGGGTTTAAAAGTAATAAAGACTCTCAAAAATAGAGGTGTTGGAGTTACGGCGACAGCAATTTATTCAAAAATACAAGCTTTTCTAGCTATTGAGGCTGGTGCGGATTATATCGCTCCTTACTACAATCGTATGGAAAATCTGAATAGTGACATGACAGATACGATGACAGCTATTGTAGAATATATTCGAGATAGAAAAGTTGTGACAAAAATTTTAGGAGCGAGCTATAAAAATATAGCGCAAGTTAATCACACTTTAACATTGGGTGGGCATTGTGTTACGGTCAATCCAGAGTTGTTGTGGAATGCTGTCGAGACTCCTGCGGTTCAAAAGGCGGTAGTAGATTTTCAATCGGATTGGGAGTCTGTCTACGGCGGCGGAGCTAACATGTTGTTAAAATAAATTGGATTTCCAATGGAAATATCCAACCAGAAAAGGCAAGGTCTAACTGACCTAGCCTTTTTCTTTTGCGTTTTCCAAGCCATTTTATTATAGGTGAAAATGAAAAGTCTAGTTTTGCACACTTGGGTGTGTACTTATTGGTCTTTTTTAAAACGCTTACAAAAACTATAATGAACCTATAGAAAACAAATAAAAGAAAAGAGGTAGTTATCATGGATTTATTCCTAGCTCCCCTAAATTGGTTCTCGCAAAATATCTTGCAGAACCCAGCCTTCTTCGTTGGTCTCTTGGTTTTAATAGGATACCTTCTCCTGAAAAAGCCATTTCATGAAGTGTTTGCAGGCTTCATCAAGGCCACTGTTGGTTATTTAATTTTGAACGTTGGTGCCGGTGGTTTGGTAACGACATTCCGTCCAATCCTCGTTGCCCTGGCTAAGAAATTTAGCTTGGAAGCAGCCGTTATCGACCCTTACTTTGGTTTGGCAGCTGCCAATGCGAAATTGGAAACCATGGGCTTCATCAGTGTGGCGACAACAGCTTTGCTGATTGGTTTTGGTGTCAATATCCTGCTCGTTGCTCTTCGCAAAGTGACGAAAGTACGGACTCTTTTCATCACTGGTCACATCATGGTTCAACAAGCAGCAACTATTTCAGTATTTGTCTTGCTTTTGATTCCAGCCTTTCAAAATGCCTTCGGCGCTTGGGCAGTTGGTATCATCTGTGGTCTTTACTGGGCTGTCAGCTCAAATATGACTGTTGAACCAACCCAACGCTTGACTGGTGGCGGTGGATTTGCCATTGGACACCAACAACAATTTGCTATCTGGTTTGTCGACAAGGTTGCACCATTCTTCGGTAAAGAAGAAGATAACTTGGACAACTTGAAATTGCCAACATTCTTGGGCATTTTCCACGATACAGTCGTTGCTTCTGCAACATTGATGCTTGTCTTCTTTGGTGGTATCCTTGCTGTCCTTGGCCCAGAAATCATGTCCAATGCAGAACTCATTGGTGCTGGTGCCTTTAACCCAGCAAAACAAGCATTCTTCATGTATATCCTACAAACATCACTTACATTCTCAGTTTACTTGTTTATCTTGATGCAAGGTGTACGTATGTTCGTTGCTGAATTGACAAATGCCTTCCAAGGTATTTCAAACAAATTGCTCCCTGGTTCATTCCCAGCGGTTGACGTTGCAGCTTCATACGGCTTTGGTTCTTCAAATGCAGTACTTTCAGGATTTGCTTTTGGTTTGATCGGTCAATTGATTACGATCGCACTTCTCGTTATTTTCAAAAATCCAATTTTGATCATCACTGGTTTCGTTCCAGTATTCTTCGACAATGCAGCCATTGCAGTTTACGCTGACAAACGCGGTGGTTGGAAAGCTGCAGCAAGTCTGTCCTTCATTTCAGGTGTTATTCAAGTAGCGCTTGGTGCAGTTGCAGTTGGTTTGCTGAGCTTGACTGGTGGTTACCATGGAAATATCGACTTTGAAATTCCTTGGTTGCCATTTGGCTACTTATTCAAATACCTAGGAATTGCTGGTTACGTGATTGTCTGTGTCTTCTTGCTTGCAATCCCACAATTGCAATTTGCAAAAGCAAAAGACAAAGAAGCTTACTATCGTGGTGAAGCACAATAAATGGAAGATTTCTTTATAGGAGGAAAACACAATGGTTAAAGTTCTTACAGCATGTGGAAATGGCATGGGCTCATCGATGGTCATTAAAATGAAAGTTGAAAAAGCCCTTCGTGAACTCGGTGTGACAGATATCCAATCTGCGTCTTGCTCAGTAGGTGAAGCAAAAGGTCTCGCAGTAGGATATGATATCGTGATTGCGTCAAATCACCTCATCCATGAATTGGCTGGTCGTACAAAAGGTCATCTTGTTGGTCTTGACAACTTGATGGATGACAATGAAATCAAAACAAAATTGCAAGCAGTTTTGTAAGCGAATAACAAGTGGGTGCTTTCAAGACGATTGAGAGCACCTTCTCTTTAGAAGATAAATAGGGAGAATTTCCATGAATCTCAAATCATCATTTATTGACAATCAATCCATTCGTCTGGGCTTGTCTGCGAAGACGTGGCAAGAAGCGGTTCATAAATCTGTGGAACCCTTGATTGAAAGCGGTGCGGCTACGGAAGAATACTACGAAGCCATCATCGCATCAACTGAGGAATACGGACCGTACTACATTTTGATGCCGGGCATGGCTATGCCACATGCTCAAGCAGGTGTCGGGGTCAATCGTGACGCTTTCTCACTCATTACCCTCACTGAGCCTGTGACTTTCTCAGATGGCAAGGAAGTTTCTGTCTTGCTTTGCCTCGCAGCAACATCGGCAGATATCCATACGACAGTAGCCATTCCGCAAATCGTGGCTTTGTTCGAGTTAGAAAATTCAATCGAGCGTTTGGTAAATTGCAAAACAGCCGAAGAAGTACTGGCAATGGTTGAAGAATCAAAATCAAGTCCATTCTTAGAAGGTATGGATTTGGAAAGCTAACAAAAGACGATAAGACAAGATAAAGAGAGGATAATACTATGACAAAACACATTCCAAATTTACAAGTTGCCCTTGACCATTCTGATTTGAAAGGGGCGATTACAGCAGCTGTTTCAGTTGGTGCAGAGGTTGATGTGATTGAGGCAGGCACCGTTTGCTTGCTTCAAGTTGGCTCAGAACTCGTTGAAGTCTTGCGCAGCCTTTTCCCTGAAAAAATCATCGTGGCAGACACTAAGTGTGCTGATGCTGGAGGAACAGTTGCCAAAAACAATGCCAAACGTGGTGCAGACTGGATGACGTGTATCTGCTCAGCGACTATTCCAACTATGAAAGCAGCCCTAAAAGCCATCAAGGAAGAACGTGGCGAAAAGGGAGAAATCCAAGTGGAACTCTATGGCGACTGGACTTACGAACAAGCTCAACAATGGCTTGACGCAGGTATCTCACAAGCCATCTACCACCAATCACGTGATGCCCTACTTGCAGGCGAAACTTGGGGTGAAAAAGACTTGACTAAGGTGAAAAAATTGGTTGACATGGGCTTCCGTGTGTCTGTCACAGGTGGTCTTGATGTGGATACCTTGAAACTCTTTGAAGGTGTAGATGTCTTTACCTTTATCGCAGGACGTGGCATCACAGAAGCTGAAAATCCAGCCCAAGCTGCTCGTGACTTTAAAGACGAAATCAGACGTATCTGGGGGTGAGGTCTATGACACGACCAATTGGTATTTATGAAAAGGCGACGCCGAAGCACTTCAGCTGGCTTGAACGCCTTAATTTTGCAAAAGAGTTAGGATTTGACTTTGTTGAAATGTCGGTTGATGAATCAGATGCTCGCCTCGCTCGTCTCGACTGGACAAAAGCTGAGCGTTTGGAAGTTGTCAAAGCCATTTACGAGACAGGTGTTCGCATTCCAACCATTTGCTTTTCAGGGCACCGTCGTTATCCACTAGGGTCAAACGATCCTGAGGTGGAGGTAACCTCGCTTGACTTGATGAAAAAATGCATTGAGTTAGCGCAAGACTTGGGTGTCCGCACGATCCAGCTAGCTGGCTATGACGTCTACTACGAAGAAAAATCACCTGAAACACGTGCTCGCTTTATTAAAAATTTACGTACCGCTTGCGACTGGGCTGAAGAAGCACAAGTCATGTTGTCGATTGAAATCATGGATGATCCCTTTATCAATTCTATTGAGAAGTACCTGGCAGTCGAAAAAGAAATTGATTCTCCTTATCTTTTCGTTTACCCAGATACGGGCAATGTCTCAGCTTGGCACAATGATATTTGGAGTGAGTTTTACAATGGACACCGCTCCATTGCAGCCCTTCACCTCAAGGACACTTATGCGGTCACGGAAACCTCAAAAGGTCAGTTCCGAGACGTGCCATTTGGTCAGGGCTGTGTAGACTGGGAAAACATGTTTGGGGTCATCAAAAAGACCAATTACAAAGGACCATTCTTGATTGAAATGTGGTCTGAAAATTGTGAAACAGTGGAAGAGACAAGAGCTGCCATCCAAGAAGCGCAAGCCTATCTCTACCCACTCATCGAGAAAGCGGGGTTACGCTAATGCCAAAAGATTTACAAGAAATGCGCGAGCGCGTCTGTGCAGCCAATAAATCCTTACCAGAACATGGTTTGGTCAAATTCACCTGGGGCAATGTCTCTGAAATTTGCCGTGAACTCGGACGCATTGTTATTAAGCCAAGTGGCGTTGACTATGACAAGTTGACTCCTGAAAATATGGTAGTGACAGACCTTGATGGGAATGTCATTGAAGGGGACCTCAATCCGTCATCCGATTTACCAACACACGTGCAGCTTTACAAGGTTTGGTCAGAGGTTGGAGGTATCGTGCATACTCACTCAACTGAAGCGGTGGGTTGGGCACAAGCAGGGCGTGACATTCCATTTTATGGGACAACGCATGCGGACTATTTTTATGGACCAGTACCATGTGCGCGTAGCTTGAGCGAAGATGAAGTCAACTCTGCTTATGAAAAAGAGACAGGAGCAGTTATCATCGAAGAATTCGCCCGTCGTGGCTTAGACCCAATGGCAGTGCCAGGTATTGTCGTTCGCAATCACGGACCATTCACTTGGGGCAAAGACCCAGCGCAGGCAGTTTATCACTCAGTGGTGCTTGAAGAAGTGGCTAAGATGAACCGCTTCACCGAGCAAATCAATCCACGTGTTGAGCCAGCGCCAAAATACATCATGGACAAGCACTATCTCCGTAAACACGGGCCAAATGCCTATTATGGACAAAAGGGTGATGCACACTGAGTACACTAGTCCAATGCATAATCAAAAAGAAGCTGGTAATGTTCCAGCCTCTTTTTACCTGTAAAGGATAGCGCTCACAACAAGTGCTAAATATGGTAGAATAAGACTACAGTCTAAAAAATTGTCATTGAAATAATAACCTTTGTAGCAGAGGGTTAAAGAAAGGAGTGCACAGATGTTATTGGATAAAAAAAGTCACGAGCTCTTGCTGTATTTGCTTAAGTTAGAGTCTCCAGAGACGGTTATGACTATATCCCAAGCTTTAGGGCAATCACGTCGGAAGATTTACTATCATTTAGATAAAGTGAATGACGCACTTCCAAAAGATGTGGCACAAATCATAGCCTATCCTCGTGTGGGCGTTGTTTTAGATGAGCCACAAAAGGAAGCCTGTAGGCACCTCTTGGCCGAAGTGGATGATTACTCCTATGTCATGAATATCGATGAGCGTTTGCAGTTGATGCAGACCTATATCGCGGTTTCAATGGAGCGCGTGACCATCGACAAGCTCATGCAGTTGACCGATGTATCGCGCAACACCACACTTCATGACCTCAGCCTCATCCGAGATCGCCTGACGGAAGAATCCTACCAACTCCAGCTGATTGCCACAAAATCAAGTGGCTACCTTTTAGAAGGGCACCCTCTGACAAAATTCCAAAGTCTGTATTATTTGCTCAATACGATTTATTGGCAACGAAGTGATCATTTTTGGGATTTTTTCCAGAGGAAAATGGAAGAATTTGTAGCCATCGAATCGTATTTTTCGAGAGAGTTAGTGGATTTTATCAGTAATTTTCTAACTCAGGCTCAGAGCCAATGGGGGAAGAAGATTGGTCAGCAGGACAAGGCATTTATGCAATTTAGCCTCCCGTATATCCTGCTTAGTTACCGTAATATGGCTTTGGATGAGGACTTAAAAGCTGCCTATTTACGTGACTTTAATTTAATTCTACAGAGGAAAGAATACGAGATTGCCCAGCAGTTAAGGGCGAGTTTGAGTGATTCGTTTGACTTTGAGCTGGATGAGATTGAGGTCTCTATCATTGCGATGTTGCTTTTGTCATTTCGTAAGGAAAAAGACAGCCACTTGGAGAGTCGTGATTATGATGAAATGCGCTTGATGTTGGGGGTCTTTTTAGACGAATTAACTGCACGATATGGCTTGGTATTTGAACACCGTTCGGAGTTACTGCATCAATTATTGACCCATTGCAAGGCGCTTCTGTATCGGAAAACGTACGGTATTTTATCAAGTAATCCTTTGACGGACCATATTAAGGAAAAATACACCGAGCTTTTTGAAATGACCAAGGCTTGTTCAGAGGTGTTGGAAGAGGCTTGGTTTATCCGTTTGAGTGATGATGATATTGCCTATCTGACCATCCATCTGGGCGGGGAGTTGAGACGGAGTGAGTATTGCCCAAAGGCACAGCGACTCATTATCGTCTGTGATGAGGGGATTGCTATTCAAAAACTACTTCTAAAGCAGTGTCAACGGTACTTGCCAAAGCAAACGATTGAAGCGGTTTTTACGACCGAGCAGTTTAACAGCGTGCGTGACTTAATCACAGCTGACTTGCTGATTTCAACGACGGATGCCTTGGATGCAAAGCAGCCGACATTGGTTGTGCATCCGATATTGACGGATGCGGACACGGTGAGATTGCTCCGTTTTGTTCGCCAACAAGGTCGAGACAATCATCAGGATTTGCGTCAGCAACTAGATCGCTACATCAAGCACTATGTCAAAGATGACAAATCTGCTTACGTTCTTCGCTCGAAAATTGAACAATTAATTCATCGTGAATTGCTGCTTGAAGCGGTTCATGAGTCATAAATTTTGGAACTCAGTTGGTAGCCAACTGGGTATTTTTAGTGCCAGAAGGTCCACTTTTGAACACTTGACTGTGTACTTCTTGGTCTTTTTTGAAAGGGCTATCAGCGCTATACTTATCATATAAGAAACATCAAAAACAATTATCAGGAGGATAGTCTGATGGGTAAAGTACAAGAAATTACACGTGAATCATGGATTCTCTCAACGTTTCCAGAATGGGGAACTTGGCTCAATGAAGAAATCGAAGAAGAAGTGGTGCCAGAAGGCAACTTTGCTATGTGGTGGCTAGGCAACTGTGGTGTTTGGATTAAAACACCTGGCGGTGCCAACGTGGTTATGGACCTTTGGGCTAACCGTGGGAAAGCAACAAAAAAAGTCAAAGACATGATTTGGGGACATCAAATGGCGAATATGGCAGGTGTTCGTAAACTCCAACCAAACCTTCGTGTGCAACCAATGGTCATTGATCCATTTGCCATCAATGAACTGGACTACTATCTCGTGTCACACGTTCACTCTGACCACATGGACATCTCAACATCAGCTGCCATTCTCAACAATCCAAAACTGAACCATGTAAAATTTGTCGGACCAAGCGGCTGTGCAGAAATTTGGAAAGGCTGGGGCGTGCCAGAAGACCGCATTCAAGTGGTCAAACCAGGCGACAGTTTTGAATTTAAAGACATTAAAATTACAGCTCTCGAATCTTTTGACCGTACCTGTCTTGTAACCCTTCCAATTGAAGGTTACGAAGAAAATGGCAATAGCTTGAAAGGTCTTCCAGTGACAGACGAACTCATGGCATCTAAGGCTGTTAACTACGTCTTTGAAACACCTGGTGGGACGATTTACCACGGTGCAGATTCACACTTCTCAAACTACTTTGCAAAACACGGTCGTGACTTCAAGATTGACGTTGCTATCAATAACTACGGTGACAACCCAATCGGTATCCAAGACAAGATGACATCTATTGACCTTCTTCGGATGGCTGAAAATCTCGGTGCAGAAGTCATCATCCCAGTTCACTACGACATCTGGTCAAACTTCATGGCATCAACAGATGAAATCATTGAACTATGGAAAATGCGCAAAGAACGCCTGCAATACAAATTCCATCCATTCATCTGGGAAGTGGGCGGCAAGTACACTTATCCGCTTGATAAAGACCGCATTGAATACCACCACCCACGTGGATTTGATGACTACTTCTTAGAAGATTCAGATATTCAATTCAAATCACTTTTGTAATCTATCATGTGAACCTAGGGCAAAAGTCCTAGGTTTCCATTTTATAAAATATCACATTAGAAAACGCTTTATGGTATAATAGAGCTATCTTAAAATTAGGAGGAACTTATGTCAATTCTTTCTGTAAATGCGATTCGTTTCCTTGGAATCGATGCAATTGAAAAATCAAAATCAGGTCACCCAGGAATTGTAATGGGTGCTGCGCCAATGGCTTACAGCCTCTTTACTAAACACATGCGCATCAATCCAGCGCAACCAAACTGGATTAACCGCGATCGCTTTGTCCTATCAGCAGGTCATGGTTCAATGTTGCTTTACGCACTCTTGCACTTGTCTGGCTTTGCGGATGTGAGCATGGATGAGATCAAAAACTTCCGTCAATGGGGTTCAAAAACACCAGGTCACCCAGAATTTGGTCATACAGCAGGTGTTGATGCGACGACAGGTCCTCTTGGACAAGGGATTTCGACAGCAGTTGGTTTTGCACAGGCAGAACGTTTTCTTGCTGCAAAATACAATAAAGAAGGCTACAACCTCTTTGACCATTACACCTATGTTATCTGTGGCGATGGCGACTTGATGGAAGGTGTTTCTTCAGAAGCAGCTTCTTATGCAGGTTTGCAAAAACTGGACAAATTGGTCGTGCTTTACGATTCAAATAACATCTGTTTGGACGGTGAAACAAAAGACGCCTTCACAGAAAATGTCCGTGCACGTTACGATGCATACGGCTGGCACACAGCTTTGGTAGAAGACGGTACAGATGTTGATGCTATTCATGCAGCTATCGAAGAAGCAAAAGTTGCTGGCAAACCAAGCTTGATTGAAGTGAAAACAGTTATCGGTTATGGTTCACCAGCAAAAGCAGGCTCAAATGCTTCACACGGCGCTCCTCTTGGTGCTGAAGAAGCAACAGCAACTCGTGCAAATCTTGGTTGGGACTATGCGCCATTTGAAGTACCTGCAGAAGTATATGCAGATTTCAAAGAAAATGTGACAGACCGTGGTGCAGAAAGCTACGCTGCTTGGGAAACATTAGTTGCAGACTACAAGGCGGCCTTCCCAGAATTGGCAGAAGAAGTAACAGCTATCTTGTCAGGTAAAGACCCGGTTGCTATCAAACCAGAAGACTTCCCAGCTTTGGAAGCAGGTTTCTCACAAGCAACTCGTAATTCATCACAAGATGCCTTGAACGTAGCTGCAGATGTGATGCCAAACTTCCTTGGAGGTTCTGCAGACTTGGCTCATTCAAATATGACCTACATCAAAGCAGACGGCTTGCAAGATGCAGCAAACCCACTGAACCGCAATATTCAATTTGGTGTACGCGAGTTTGCCATGGGTACTATTTTGAATGGTATGGCTGCTCACGGTGGACTTCGTGTTTACGGTGGTACATTCTTCGTCTTCTCAGACTACGTAAAAGCAGCGATTCGTTTATCAGCTTTACAAGGTCTTCCAGTGACATATGTCTTCACACATGACTCTATCGCCGTTGGTGAAGATGGCCCAACTCATGAGCCAATCGAGCACTTGGCTGGACTTCGTGCTATGCCGAACTTGAACGTTATCCGCCCAGCAGATGCGCGTGAAACACAAGCGGCTTGGTACCTAGCATTGACAAGCACAACAACTCCGACTGCTCTTGTCTTGACACGTCAAAACTTGACTGTAGAAGAAGGTACAGACTTTGATAAAGTTGCCAAAGGCGCTTACGTTGTTTATGAAACTCCTGGCTTTGATACGCTCCTTCTTGCTTCAGGTTCAGAGGTCAACCTTGCTGTTGCAGCAGCTAAAGAATTGGAAGCAGCTGGCACAAAAGTGCGCGTGGTTTCTGTACCATCTACTGAACTCTTTGATGCACAAGATGCAGCTTACAAAGAAGAAGTATTGCCAAATGCAGTTCGCCGCCGTGTAGCGATTGAAATGGCTGCAACACAAAGCTGGTACAAATATGTCGGTCTTGATGGACAAGTCATCGGTATCGACAAGTTTGGTGCATCAGCTCCAGCAGCGACAGTTATCGAAAACTACGGCTTCACAGTAGAAAATGTTGTGAACGTGGTCAATAGCTTGTAAGAAAAGAACACAAAAAACTGACTTCGTTTGAGGTCAGTTTTCTCTATGTTTTGTAGAGTAGTTAATAAAGAATGTGGAGGGCTTTCTAGCTGATTGCAGTTTATAATACAGAAAAAACGAGAATTTCGGAGGTTCTTATGACAGCGACAGGTAGACGCATTTTTTCACTGGATGCAGGTCGAAAATATTTCTCACTAGAAGAGTTGAAAACTCTAGTAGCAAAAGCTGCCCAGCTTGGCTACACGGATATTCATCTCTTGTTGGGAAATGAAGGCCTACGCTTTGTTCTTGACGATATGTCCCTTGAAGTAGCAGGGCAATCCTATCCTCATGATGCAGTAGTTGAAGCCATCCGTATTGGTAACGAATGCTATTATGCAGAAGACAATGGTCGGTATTTGACAGAGGGAGAATTGACAAGTCTGATTCATCAAGCGGCCGAGTTGGGTCTGGGTTTCATTCCAGCTATCAATTCACCAGGGCACATGAATGCCATGTTGACAGCTATGGAGCACTTAGGTGTTGAGAGTCCACGCCACCATTATGGCGACATGACATCCAGGCAGACGCTAGATTTGGACAATGAAGTAGCCTGCGCTTTTGTAAAAGAATTGCTCAGTAAATACTTGGTCTACTTTAGAGATAAGTCAGATTATTTTACCATTGGTGCGGATGAGTTCGCAAATGACCTGTATGTTGAAGCGGCTGCCGCTAAAGGCATTACCAATGGATTTTCCGCCCTCCAACAAGCTGGGGAGTACAAAAACTTTATCGCCTATGTGAATGACCTAGCCAGCTTGGTAAAATCATTCGGCATGACACCGATTGTCTTCAATGATGGTTTCTATTTTGCAGGTGACACAACCTATCCTCTAGATAAGGATGTCATGATTTCTTACTGGACAAGCGGCTGGGAAGGCTATGACGTTGCGAAGCCAGCCCTGTTACACCAGCGAGGCCACGTCCTTCTCAATACAAGTGACAAATGGTACCACGTTTTAGGTCGTTTGGTAGAAGAAGATGGTTTCTATCATGTCGCGCAAACCAAGGCAGGGGTGGCTCAAGTGCCACTTGACCAACTACCAAGTCAGGAACCGGGGGAAATTCCTCAGTGGGGTGCAATGTTTGCCGTATGGAGTGACCAACCTGAAAAAGAATACCAGGAAGCCATTATCCTAGAACTCATGGAAGACTTTGCCCGGAACTTCGAAAAATAGAGAAAAGTAGGTAGAAATGCCTACTTTTTTGGTGGGAATGGCTTCATATCAATAAAGAAAACGCTTGACAAATTATATATATAATAAATGGGAATAGTTTTATATAAAAGGAGATTTTTATGAAAAGAATCAAATTAGCCTTTATGTCAGTGCTGGCTATCACTGCATTAACGGCCTGTTCGACCACATCATCGAAATTAAAAGATGCAGCAGCTTCTTTGAGTTCGAGTTCTGCAAGTTCAGAAGTATCTTCTGAAAAAGTTGAGTCTAACTTCGTTGCAGCAGATACATCAGATGCTACCATTGAGAGTATGGTTACTTATAGTAATTATCTAGATATGTATCAGAAAATTTTAGATGAGTATTATACAAATTATGGGAATACCATTGCGGGAACTGCTCTGGATGATGGCGGAGCAACCATTGAAAAAATGAAGCAAGAAAACCAAGCAGCTTTTGAACAACAAAAAGCACAGTATGAATCCATTAAGGACACAAAAATTATTGGCAAAGATACTTTGGTTAAGTTTTTGAAAGATTATAGAGATAATTTAAAACAAACTGTAGATACCATTGCTGCATCACTACAATAGTAAGGAGAAAATAAATTGAAAACAAAAACATTAGCATTGGCAAACGGAATTTTAGGTTTAGTTGGAGGAATTTTCCTTCTGTTTGGAATTTGGTTTATTTTAGGAGTTGCTGCAACTGGAGTGATGACCACTTTTGTATACATTGTGAAAATCGCACTTTTAGTATTGGGGATAGTTGGAATTGCCTACTATAAAGGAGATGAGAGAGTTGGAGCGGCTCCGAGCGTTCTTTTGATTGTTGGGGGAGCAGTTTCTTTGACTCCTTTTCTTGGATGGATTGGCGGAATTTTAGCAATTATTGGTGGTTCTCTCTATTTAAGAACGTTGAAAAAATTTGCAAAAAATTAATTTAAAAAAAGATTTCTGGATCCAGAAATCTTTTTTTAATATCAAATTTCCAAATTTTCTGAATTTTTGATATACTAAAAAGGTAAAATCTTTGAAAGAGGGAAATGTATGACTGCACAAAAAATGACTGCGCAAGAAATTATTGCTTTTATCGGTAATGCTGTGAAGAAAACGACTGTCAAGGTGACTTTTGAGGGAGACTTGGCTGCGGCCGTGCCTGAAACAGTGACTAAGCTTGGAAATGTTCTGTTTGGTGATTGGAAAGACATCCAGCCTTTGCTTGCTAACTTGACTGAAAACAAGGACTATGTCGTAGAGCAAGATGGCCGCAATTCTGCTGTGCCCTTGCTTGATAAACGTGCGATTAATGCGCGTATTGAGCCAGGTGCCATTATCCGAGACCAAGTGACCATCGGTGACAATGCTGTTATCATGATGGGTGCTGTGATCAACATTGGCGCTGAAATTGGGGAGGGTACGATGATTGATATGGGTGCTATCCTTGGAGGTCGTGCCACAGTTGGGAAAAATAGCCACATCGGTGCGGGAGCTGTACTTGCAGGTGTGATTGAGCCTGCATCAGCTGAGCCGGTGCGCATCGGCGACAATGTCTTGGTGGGAGCCAATGCCGTTGTTATTGAAGGCGTTCAGGTTGGCAGCGGATCAGTCGTAGCGGCTGGCGCGATTGTAACTCAAGACGTCCCTGAAAATGTGGTTGTGGCTGGTGTGCCAGCTCGTATTATCAAGGAAATTGATGCGCAAACACAACAAAAAACAGCCTTGGAAGACGCTCTCCGTAATTTGTAATCAATTAGAAAAAGCTTGTGGTGACACAGGCTTTTCTTCGAAAGGATAGAGAATGACACTAGATTTGATAAAGATTCGTCGGGACTTGCATCAAATTCCTGAAATTGGGCTTGAGGAGTTTAAGACACAGGCTTACTTGTTAGAACATATTGCTGACATAACAGTAGGTAAGGATTTTGTGGAAAAGCGGACTTGGCGAACAGGAATTTTGGTTTTCGTAAAGGGGTCAAATCCAGAAAAAACTATTGGCTGGCGGACAGATATTGATGGCTTGCCTATTGTGGAGCAGACGGGTTTAGCCTTTGCCAGTACCCATGAAGGGCGGATGCATGCCTGTGGTCATGATATGCACATGACGGTTGCGCTCGGTTTGCTCAATGAACTGGTGCAGAAGCAACCCAAGGAAAATGTTCTCTTTCTCTTTCAGCCTGCTGAGGAAAATGAAGCAGGTGGTATGCTCATGTATGAAGACAGCGCCTTTGGCGACTGGTTGCCGGATGAATTTTATGGCCTTCATGTGCGACCAGATTTGAAGGTGGGCGATATTGCGACCAATACAGGAACACTTTTTGCGGGAACCTGTGAGATGAAGATTACCTTTAAAGGAAAAGGTGGACATGCGGCCTTTCCTCATATGGCCAATGATGCTCTGGTTGCTGCAGCGCATTTTGTGACTCAAGTACAGACGGTCGTAAGCCGCAATGTAGATCCCATCCAAGGTGGGGTTGTGACCTTTGGCGCCATGAGAGCTGGTACGACCAACAATGTCATCGCAGATGAAGCTTTCTTGCACGGAACCATTCGTAGCTTGACGCAGGACATGAGTCTGCTCATACAGGACCGTGTACGGACGATTGCTCATGGTGTTGCGGCCGCATTTGACATGCAGGTGGATGTGGAGCTCAAGCAGGGAGGCTATCTACCTGTGGAGAATAATCTAGCCTTGGCAGCTGACCTGATGACTTTCTTTGCAGAGCAGAATGGTGTCAATTTGATTGACTGCCTACCGGCTATGACGGGAGAGGATTTTGGTTATCTTTTGAATAAAGTGCCTGGCGTTATGTTTTGGTTAGGAATTGATACTCCATACGCTCTTCACCATCCCATGATGAGCCCAGATGAGGCAGCCCTTGCCTTTGGCGTTGAGCATATCGGAGCATTTTTGAAGAAGAAAGCGGGTTGAGATGGAGAAAAAAGAGCTTCGAGCGCAGATGCTATCTTTTCTGAAAAAGCAGGAAAAAGAAGGGAAAAATCGTCGAGATGAGTTACTCTTGCAACACTTTACTCATATTTCTGCCTATCAAACAGCCAAAACGATAGCAACCTACTTGTCCACAGAGCTTGAGTTTAACACCCAACACTTGATTGCCCAAGCCTTAGCAGATGGAAAACGAGTGGTCGTTCCCAAGGTCTTGCCGGGACGGAAAATGATTTTTATGGTCTATGATGCTGGAGCGATTCAGACTTCTGCATTTGGAGTACCTGAGCCGATTTCAGGGGAGATTGTGGAAAAGTCAGCTATTGACTTGATTCATGTGCCAGGATTGGCATGGAACGATGCTGGCTTTCGTATCGGATATGGCGGCGGATTTTATGATCGTTATCTAGCTGATTTCCAGGGGAAAACAGTCAGTACCATCTACGATTTTCAAGTCCAGGCATTTGAGGCAGAATCATTTGATATAGCAGTTCAGACTGTTTTAACACCTAAAAAAGAAGCCTAATGAAGGGCTTCTTTTTGTAATTTTTTTCTTAAAATCAACGTACTTGGAATGAGTACGAGCACACTTCCAATCCAAGCGGCAGGATTCGCAGCTGCAACACCATTGAAGCCGAAGTAAATCAACCCAATAATAGCGACGCCAGCCCGCATAATTAATTCCATAAACCCAGCCAAGGTTGGCACAAATCCATATCCCAACCCCTGAATAAAACTACGTAGGATGAAGAGAATGGCCAGAATCCAATAACAAGAGCCGTTGATAACATAGTAGACCAAGGCCAGGTGGAAGACCGCAGGATTGCCATCGGATAAGAAAAGATTGGAGAAGAAGCGGTTAAAGACCACCAGTATAATAGCAAAGAAGATAGCCCAGATAATATTGATGAGCAGGGTCTTCTTGAGTCCGTCGAGGATGCGCTGGTATTTTTTAGCGCCATAATTCTGGGCACTGAAAGTAGAGATTGCCAGCCCTAGGTTGATCATAGGGAGCATGGCAAGTTGGTCGGTTTTACTGGCAATGGCTTGCGCTGCAACGGCATCTGTCCCCAGTTTATTGAGAGTGACCTGCAGTGTAATGGAGCCAAGAGCGATGATACTTGCTTGAAAAGCCATGGGAAATCCTAGTCTAGCATGGTGCTTGAGGTTGTCCCTATCCAGATATAAATCGCTCATTTTTACTTGGAAATAGGGCACCCGAAAATGAATATAGACCAACAAGTAAACTACCGAGAAAATCTGAGCAATCACAGTTGCTAAGCCTGCCCCAAAGACACCCATATGAAAGTTGAGGATGAAGATAAAGTCCAAGGCAACATTGATGCAGCAAGCGATGACCAGAGCGACTAAGGGCGTTTTTGAATTGCCCAAAGCCCGCACAGCGCTAGAGAGGTAGTTAAACAAAATCGTAAAGACCATTCCACCAAAAATAGCTAGCAAGAAACGATGAGAATGCTCGATGAGTTTGTCAGGAGTCTGCATGAGGACCAGGAGAGGCTTCAACCATATCAAGGAGAGTACCGTCAGGACAAGGCTGACTAGAATGGAATAGAACAAGCCATGCACAAAACTAGAACGGATCCCAGCCTCATCACCTGCACCAAATTTTTGGGAGGTGACAATACACAATCCCGAAGTTAGCCCTTGAGCAAAACCAATAATCAAGAAGGTTAGACTGCCCGTTGCTCCGACAGCCGCAAAAGATGTCTGACCAAGTGTGTGCCCGACAATCATACTATCGGCGAAGTTGTAGGCCAACTGAAAAAAGCTACCGATTAGCAGCGGGATGGTAAAAGCTAATATGACTCGTAGAGGATTTCCTTTAGTTAAATCGTGCACGTTTTTCTCCTTTTTCAACCGTCATTATATCATGATTTTACAGGCATGATTAGTAAAAATCAAGTAAACTTGCCCAGCAACTGGAATTGTGCTACTATTACAGTATTTTAAGGAGGATGAGATGGGACAAGTATTTAAGAAAGAATATCCTATTACAAATAGTTTATTGGCTATTACGACGGCTGTATTTTTGGCGATGCAAATTTTTCGTTTTGGACAAGCGACTAGCGCACAGACGATTTTTGACTTCGGAGGCTTGTTGGGGCTTGCTGTGGAGCAAGACATCACGCAGATATGGCGGTTGGTGACGCCAATTTTTGTTCATATTGGCTGGGAACATTTCCTCTTCAATAGTTTCACCTTGCTGATTTTTGGTTATCAGGTGGAAGATATATTGGGGAGTTGGCATTTTTTAGCCCTCTATCTTTTGTCTGGCTTATTAGGAAATGTATTTATCTTGTGTTTCACTCCAACTGTTGTTGCAGCAGGGGCTTCGACGTCTTTGTTTGGCTTGTTTGGGGTAATGGCGGTGCTCCGTTACCAGTCTCGCAGTGCCTATGTCCGTTTTTTGGGTCAGCGTTATGTGGGCTTGCTGATTGCCAATCTGATTGTGACAGCTATCACTCCCAATATCAGCGTTGCAGGTCATATTGGTGGCTTAGTCGGAGGTGTCTTGTGTGCATTTATTTTGGCCTTACCTAGAGAACCCTGGCTCTTTACCAAGCAACAACGATGGCTTGCAGCGGGAGGCTACATTCTGTTGACAGGCTTCCTTCTCTTTTGGGGAATAAAATAGGCTCGGAAATTCCGAGCCTATTTTCTATTTCTCAGTTGCTTCTAATTCCTTCCCTAATTCGATGATGTATTTTTTCAAATCATCTTTGGTTTGAGGGTGGTTGAGTCCGTAGTCAATTGATGTCTTCATGTAGCCAAATTTATCTCCGACATCATAGCGGTTGCCTTTGAATTCACGGGCAAATACGCGCTGTGTTTTATTGAGGGTATCGATGGCATCTGTCAATTGGATTTCGTTACCGGCACCAGGTTTTTGATTTTCCAAAATATCAAAAATTTCAGGCGTCAAGAGGTAGCGACCAATGATTGCCAAGTCAGAAGGAGCATCTTCTGGAGCGGGTTTTTCCACGAAAGTTTCAACGCTGTAAAGACCATTTACGCCTTCACCTTGAGGAGCGATGACACCGTAAGCTGACACTTCTTCGTGTGGGACAGGCATAACAGCGATAGTAGATGCATGTGTATGTTTGAAGTCGTTAATTAGTTGTTTTGTCAGTGGTGTGCTTGTACCGTTGATGTCCATTAGGTCATCACCAAGCATAACGACAAATGGCTCATTTCCAACGAAAGCTTTGGCTTGAAGAACGGCATCACCAAGGCCACGAGGATGACTTTGACGGATGAAGTGAAGTCGGATACCAGTTGTTTCGTCAACTAATTTTAGTAAATCCGTTTTTCCTTTTTCTTTGAGATTGTACTCCAATTCAAAGTTTGAGTCAAAGTGGTCTTCAATAGAACGTTTTGACTTACCAGTCACCACCAAAATATCTTCAATGCCAGATTTGAGGGCTTCTTCAACGATAAATTGGATGGTTGGTTTATCAACGATTGGCAACATTTCTTTTGCCAATGCTTTGGTAGCAGGGAGGAAACGAGTTCCCAAACCAGCAGCTGGAATGACTGCTTTTCTAACTTTTTTTGTCATATTGTCTCCTTTGAGATAATGTAATAATTGTTGAGATTAAGACCATTCGTTTTCTTCGCGGAATTCGCTAGACATGATGGTTTTGATAGCTTGGTCGATTGTAGTACCTTGGTAGATAACACTGTAGATGGCTTGGGTGATTGGCATATAGACACCGAGTTCTTGAGCTAATTCGTAAGCTGCTTTTGTAGTGGAAATTCCTTCGATGACCATGCCCATGTTGCGCTCGATATCTTCTAATTTTTCACCGCGACCGAGCTGATTACCTGCACGCCAGTTACGTGAATGCACAGAAGTTCCGGTTACAATCAAGTCCCCCACACCAGATAGACCGCTGTAAGTCAGGGGATTTGCGCCTAGTTGAACACCGAGACGTGTGATTTCAGTCAATCCACGAGCGATGATAGCTGCTTTGGCATTGTCGCCGTAGCCAAGACCGTGAAGAGCACCAGCACCAACTGCGATGATATTTTTCAAAGCGCCGGCTGTTTCCACACCGATAACGTCATTATTGGTATAGAGGCGGAAGTAGTGGTTGCTGAAGAGATTTTGCACGTACTTGGCAGTATCCAAGTCTTTTGAAGCTGCTGAAATCAAGGTAATATCACGAACGATTGTTTCCTCAGCATGACTTGGTCCGGATACAGCAACGATTTCAGAGCGAAGACTTGCTGGAATTTCTTCTTCCAAAACTTGAGAAAGACGCTTGTGCGTATCTGGTTCCAATCCTTTTGAAGCGTGCATGATAATAACTTTGTGGTCTAGCGTTTCAGCGACTTGCTTGGCAACAAGGCGAGTTACTTTTGTTGGGACAACAAAGAGGACGGCATCTACACCATCTAGGGCTTGCGCTAAGTCTGTATAGGCCTTGATAGTTTCGTCTAATACCACATCTTTGAAATAGCGTGTATTGGTGTGTTTTTGGTTGATTTCATCGATTTGTTCAGGGACATTTCCCCAGATGCGTACTTCATGTCCATTGTCGTTTAATACTTGAGAGAGGGCTGTTCCCCAAGAACCTGGCCCTAAGACTGCAATTTTTTGTTTTTCCATTCGGATTCTCCTAGCCTAGTCTATTCATTCCATTTTACCATATTTATTGATAAAAAGCGAAAGGATAAAAGCCTTTTCAGCAGCATGTGTAATTTGTCAGTTTTCCCATCTTATGTTACTATGGAAAGATAGTTAATATTTACATAAGGAGAAATTATGCTCTTTCATCTCTTGAAAAAGTACAAATGGCAGGCTATCGGGTCAGTTGGGATGATTCTCATCTATGTCCTTAGTAGCCTCTTGCAACCGCGTTTTTTACAGAATGTCTTGGCTGCTGTCACGGCAAATCAGCAATCTGAAATTATGCGATTAGGAGTCTGGCTCTTGGTCATTGCGGTTATCGGTCTAGCTGCCGGAGCTTTGAATACAGTTCTAGCATCCTACGTTTCCCAGTCTGTCGCAGCAGATTTGCGGGAGAAGGTTTTTCGTAAAATTCAAACCTTTTCCTATGCCAATATTGAAGAATTCAATGCTGGAAATCTGGTTGTTCGGATGACAAACGACATCAACCAAGTACAAAACTTGCTGATGATGGCCTTCCAGGTTCTCTTGCGCATGCCGATTTTATTTATCGGTGCAACGGTTCTGGCCTTGACGACTCTGCCGCAATTGTGGTGGATTGTTGTGCTGATGATTGTCTTGATTGCTATCGCTATGATGGTCATTATGGGGATTATGGGGCCACGCTTTGCTATTTTCCAAAAGCTGATGGACCAGATTAACGCCATTGCCAAGGAAAATCTTCGTGGCGTTCGTGTCGTAAAATCTTTCGTTCAAGAGAAAAATCAAGCTGATAAATTTCAGAAAGTTTCTGACGAACTTTTGGAACAAAATCTCTTTATCGGAACTGGTTTCGCCTTTCTAGAGCCGGTCTTCATGCTGGTTTCCTATCTTGCCATCTATGCGACAATTTACGTGGTTTACACGATGACAGGCAGTCAGCCAGATGCAGTGACTAAGTTGGCTTCTTTCAATACCTACCTGATGCAAATCATGTTTGCCATTATCATGGTAGGATTTATGGGAAGCAATATCACTCGTGCCATGGTTTCCATCAATCGGATCAAGGAAGTCTTGGATACGGATCCAGCCATGACCTTTGAGGAAAATGGTGTCACGGACGTAGCGGGGACTATTTCATTTGAAAATGTGACCTTTACCTATCCACACGATGAATATCCGACCTTGAAAAATATCTCATTTGAGATTGAAGCGGGTCAGATGATTGGTGTCGTCGGTGCGACGGGTGCTGGTAAGTCAACCTTGGCCCAGCTCATTCCACGTTTGTTTGACCCACAAGCAGGTCAGATTAAAATCGGCGGAGTTGATATAAAAACCATCAGCCAATCGACGTTGCGTGATACGGTATCGATTGTTTTGCAAAAAGCCATTCTCTTTACGGGAACGGTGGCTTCCAATATCCGTCAAGGGAAATTAGATGCACATGATACCGAGATTGAACGTGCGGCTCGGATTGCTCAAGCGCGTGAATTTATTACCCGGATGCCGGACCAATACGACAGTCAAGTCGAAGAGCGCGGTAACAACTTCTCAGGCGGTCAGAAGCAACGGATGTCCATTGCTCGCGGTCTCGTTTCCAATCCAAAAATCTTGATTTTGGATGACTCGACTTCAGCCCTAGACGCCAAGTCTGAAAAATTGGTTCAAGAAGCTCTGGTTCATGATTTGAAGGATACAACGACCATCATTATTGCACAGAAAATCTCGTCTGTTGTCAAAGCGGATAAGATTTTGGTCTTGGATGAAGGACGTTTGATCGGGCAAGGGACCCACGCCGAATTGGTAGTAGGAAATGCTGTTTACCGAGAAATTTTTGAAACGCAAAAAGGAAAGGAGGAAGACTAATGCAGACAGCACGTTTTTTCTGGTCTTATTTTAAACGCTATAAACTTCAGTTTTTCATCATTTTCTTAGCGGTGATTGCTTCGGTTGCCATGCAAGTTCTCTCGCCGGTCTATATGGGACGAGCGGTGACAGAATTGACTCATTTTGTTCAAGATGGTGGAGCGGATACCAGCGCATTTTTTGCCACTTTGCACAATTTACTCTTAGCAGTTGTCCTCATGGCTGGCGCTTCTATGGTTTACTCGCTCTTGTTTACACGGGTTATTGCCAATTCTACTAATGAAATGCGTAAGGGGTTGTTCGGGAAATTGGAACGATTGACCGTTTCCTTTTTTGACCGTCATCAAGATGGAGAAATCCTTTCTCGCTTCACGTCTGATTTGGACAATATTCAAAATGCCTTCAACCAATCAGCAGTAACGGTGGTTACGCAAGCGGTGCTTTATGTTGGAATTCTCGTCATGATGTTCCTGCAAAATGCCAAGCTTGCCTTGGTCACGACAGCCACGACGCCGATTGCTCTTCTCTTCCTCTTCTTTATCATCAAGACCGCTCGAAAATATACGGATCTGCAGCAAAAAGAAGTAGGAAAACTCAATGCCTACATGGATGAAAATATCTCAGGTCAGAAAGCCATTATCGTTCAAGGCTTGCAGGAGCAAGTCATTGACGGATTCCTAGAGCAAAATGAAAAAGTACGCAAGGCAACTTTTAAAGGGAGAATTTTCTCAGGTCTTCTTTTCCCAGTGATGAATGGTTTGAGTTTGATTAACACAGCCATTGTAATCTTTGCAGGTTCTAGCATGGTACTGCAGGACAAGAGCTTGTCAGTAGCCGCAGGACTTGGTCTAGTTGTGACCTTTGTCCAATATTCGCAGCAATATTATCAACCAATGATGCAAATTGCTGCCAGCTGGGCGGAAATGCAGTTAGCCTTCACAGGTGCTCACCGCATTCAAGAAATGTTTGACGAGCCGGAGGAAGTACGGCCACAAGCGACACCAGCCTTTACCGAGCTGACAGACAAGGTCGAAATTGACCACGTAGACTTTTCTTACGTGGAAGGCAAGCCAATCCTTCGCGACGTGACCATTACTGTGCCGAAAGGTCAGATGACAGCTGTTGTCGGACCAACTGGTTCAGGAAAAACGACCATCATGAACCTCATCAACCGCTTTTACGACGTTAATGGAGGAGCTATTAAGTTTGATGGGCGCGATATTCGCGAGTATGAGCTCAATAGCTTGCGCCAACATGTCGGCATCGTGCTACAGGAGTCGGTCTTGTTCTCAGGCACCATCGCAGAAAACATTGCTTTTGGTGGGGAAAATATCAGCCAAGAAATGATTGAAACAGCAGCGCGTGCCACTCATATTCATGATTTTATTATGAGTTTGCCAGATGGATACGAGACTCATGTTGACGACGAGCAAAATGTTTTCTCGACTGGACAGAAACAGCTGATTTCCATTGCTCGTACACTTTTAACAGACCCACAAGTTTTGATTTTGGACGAAGCAACATCCAATGTAGACACGGTGACAGAGTCTAAAATCCAAGCAGCCATGGAAACCATTATCGCTGGACGGACAAGTTTTGTCATTGCTCACCGCCTCAAAACCATCCTCAATGCGGACCAAATTATCGTCCTAAAAGATGGAGAGGTCATTGAGCAAGGCAATCACCACGAATTGCTGAAATTGGGTGGATTCTACGCGGAACTCTACCACAATCAGTTTGTCTTTGAATAATCAAAATAAACAAAAATAGCCAAGTTGGCTATTTTTGTTATCTTAAATATGTTGAAAGTTACATAAACTAAATTTATGTAAGCATTAAAATTTATATATTTGTAAATTATTGAAAAAAGATGGTAAAATAGATTTATCGCATGAAAGGGAGCCATCAAGTGTTTTTACTTGTATCCTAGCATGATTCTCGTGTAACGATAGAAACCCCAAATTAACTCCTGTTAGACGGGAAGCAGGCTTGCCAAAAGGCAGCTCATTCCAATCCTTTTGATGCGATTTTTTATTGCCTGTTGAAAAGTTCGAGATTCGGACTTTTTTATTTCTTCAGAAGCTCAGGTATAGTATAATGAAAAAAACGCTTTGAGGAGAAAAGATGAAAATTCGTGGATTTGAATTAGTTAGTGCCTTTACAGATAAAAATTTATTGCCAAAAAGAGAGACGGCTCATGCGGCTGGCTATGACCTGAAGGTGGCGGTCGAAACGACGATTGCACCCGGAGAAATCCAGCTAGTACCGACGGGTGTCAAGGCCTACATGCAGCCCAGCGAGGTACTCTACTTGTATGATCGCTCATCCAATCCTCGTAAAAAAGGCTTGGTGCTCATCAACTCGGTTGGGGTGATTGACGGAGACTATTATGGCAACGCTGGAAATGAAGGTCATATTTTTGCTCAAATGAAAAACATCACCGATGAGACGGTTACACTAGAAGTGGGAGAACGGATTGTCCAAGCTGTTTTTGCACCATTTTTGATGGCTGATGGCGATGATGCAGATGGCGTGCGGACAGGTGGATTTGGTTCGACAGGCAATTAAATACGAATAATCAATAGGGTACTTGCAATAAGTTACCCTTGTTTCATGAAAGAAAGAGGAATGAATGGCTAAGAAAAAAACGACCTTTGTCTGTCAAAATTGTGAGTACCATTCACCAAAGTATTTGGGACGATGCCCCAACTGTGGTGCCTGGTCTAGCTTTGTCGAGGAAGTGGAAGTGGCAGAAGTTAAAAATGAACGCGTCTCATTGACGGGTGAAAAGATACGACCGATGAAGCTCAACGAGGTTTCCTCAATCCAAGTTGCGCGCACGAAAACGGAGATGGATGAATTCAACCGCGTACTTGGCGGTGGTGTCGTTCCAGGAAGTCTGGTTTTGATTGGCGGGGATCCTGGTATCGGCAAGTCCACCTTGCTCTTGCAAGTATCCACTCAGCTATCGACGATCGGAACAGTTCTCTATGTATCTGGGGAAGAATCTGCCCAACAAATCAAGCTGCGTGCGGAGCGCTTGGGGGACATTGATAGCGAGTTTTATCTCTATGCCGAGACCAATATGCAATCTATTCGCACGGAGATCGAGAAAATCAAGCCAGATTTTTTGGTTATTGACTCCATTCAGACCATTATGAGCCCGGACATTTCCAGTGTGCAGGGGTCAGTCTCTCAAGTACGGGAAGTGACCAATGAGCTCATGCAGATTGCCAAGACAAATAACATCGCGACCTTTATCGTTGGACACATGACCAAGGAAGGAACCTTGGCTGGACCACGGACGCTGGAGCATATGGTGGATACGGTGCTCTATTTTGAAGGGGAGCGCCAGCATACCTTCCGTATCTTACGGGCTGTGAAAAATCGCTTCGGTTCAACGAATGAAATTGGTATTTTTGAAATGCAGTCTCAGGGATTGGTTGAAGTGACCAACCCAAGCGAAGTCTTCTTGGAAGAACGCTTGGATGGTGCGACAGGGTCAGCTATTGTGGTGACTATGGAGGGAACACGTCCAATTCTAGCTGAGGTGCAAGCCTTGGTGACGCCGACTATGTTTGGCAATGCAAAACGGACGACGACGGGTTTGGACTTTAATCGGGCGAGTCTCATCATGGCAGTCTTGGAAAAACGCGCCGGCCTCCTCTTGCAAAATCAAGATGCCTACCTCAAATCGGCTGGTGGCGTGCGTTTGGATGAACCGGCAATTGACCTAGCTGTGGCGGTGGCCATTGCATCATCCTATAAGGATAAGCCGACCAATCCTCAGGAGTGCTTCATCGGGGAAATTGGCTTGACAGGAGAAATCCGTCGCGTCAATCGAATCGAGCAGCGTATCAACGAAGCAGCTAAACTTGGATTCACCAAGGTTTATGCCCCTAAAAATTCTTTAGCCGGTATTCAACCGACAAAAGATATTCAAGTTGTCGGTGTCACAACGCTGAGTGAGGTCTTGAAGCTAGTCTTTGCCTGAGAGCTTGAGTCGGACAAATGGGATGAAAAGTGATAAGATAAGGAGGTACTAGTTTGATAACCAAACAATTTCTCTAAAAGGAGACCTCTTATGTCCTACTTTCAAAATTTTATGAAGGCTAATCAAGCCTATGTTGATTTACATGGTACCCAGCATTTGTCGCTGAAGCCTAAGACAAAAGTAGCCATTGTGACCTGTATGGACTCACGGCTTCACGTTGCCCAGGCTCTTGGACTAGCCTTGGGGGATGCCCATATTTTGCGGAATGCAGGTGGGCGCGTGACGGATGATATGATTCGTTCGCTGGTCATTTCCCAGCAGCAAATGGGGACGCGCGAAATTGTCCTTCTCCACCATACGGACTGTGGCGCGCAGACATTTACAAATGAAAGTTTTGCAAGACATATCCACCAAGAGATGGGTGTAGATGTCACTGGTCAAGACTTTTTACCCTTTACGGATATTGAAGAGAGTGTTCGTGAAGACATGGAGCTATTGAGAAAATCTCCCTTAATTCCAGACGATGTGGAGATAAATGGTGCCTACTATGATGTAGATACCGGTCGGATTATCGCAGTGGATGATTGATTGTAGCAGCAGTTAAATAAACCATCAGACAAGCCAAATTCTAACAAAGATAGGCTTGTTTTTTAGTTATCAGTTGACAGATTCTAAGTCGAGGATTATAATTGTGTTATAAAAATAGTACAAAACGACAAAAACTAGAATTTCTCTAGTCACATGTCATTTCCTCGATATAAAAGGAGCACACTATGTCAGATAATCGCATGAAATACACTATTGACCCTACAATGCAATTTCCCTTGGTAGAAATTGAGCTTGAGGCAGGGGAGTCAGCCTACATCCAGCAAGGAAGCATGGTCTACCACACACCAAGTGTGACTCTCAATACTCGACTCAATGGACGCGGATCAGGTTTGGGAAAACTGGTAGGAGCTATCGGACGTTCTATGGTGTCTGGTGAGTCTATGTTTATCACCCAGGCAATTTCTAACGGGAACGATGGCAAGCTGGCCTTAGCACCCAACACACCAGGTCAAGTGATTGCACTTGAGCTCGGAGTCAATCAATACCGCTTGAATGATGGTGCTTTTTTGGCATTGGACGGCTCAGCCCAGTATAAAATGGAGCGACAAAGTGTGGGACGTGCCTTGTTTGGTGGACAGGGTGGCTTCTTTGTCATGACAACAGAAGGGGAAGGAACGCTTTTAGCCAATAGTTTTGGCTCAATTAAGAAAATGGAGCTCAATGGCAATAGCATCACCATTGACAATGCCCATGTCGTGGCTTGGAGCACCAGTCTGGACTATGACATTCATCTAGAAAATGGCTTTATGCAGTCTATCGGTACTGGTGAAGGAGTGGTCAATACATTTAGAGGTTACGGCGAGGTCTATATTCAAAGTCTCAATTTGGAACAGTTTGTCAATCAACTCAAACCCTTTATTCCAACTGGAAATTCTTAAAAGGGAACATTTTACGAATAGAATAAGAGCCTAGATGAAAAAATCAGGGCTCTTTTTACTTACCGTTCTACACCACTTAACCTTGTATATCTACCGCTTACTGAAAAAGACTTGAAAATGTGGACGGACTTGCTATAATGAGTACATAGCTTAGGATTGAAAAACCAGAGAGAGGAGATGGCATGAAGATTCGTATTGAAATGGATCCGACTTGTGAGGAGATGGAAATTGTGTTGCGAACTAGTCAACTGACTCCGCAGGTTCAGCAGATTCAAGAAGCGCTGGCAAAGCTAGATCGAAAGCCGCTTATTTTTTATAAAGGAACCAGCGAATTTTTTCTTCCACTGGAGGAGATTCTATTCTTTGAAACGGATGGAAACAAGATTTTTGGTCACACCAAGGACAATGCCTATGAAGTGCGCTTGAAACTCTACGAATTAGAAGATTATCTTCCGACAAGTTTTTGTCGAGTTGCCAAGTCCGCCATTGCCAATATCCGACAGATTTATGCCCTGGACAAATCCTTTTCGGGAACCAGCACAGTTCAGTTTTATCAGACGCAGAAGCAGGTGCACGCCTCGCGGCACTATTATCAATTATTAAAAGAAAAATTGCAGGAAATGAGGTAGGAAAATGAAAAAAACACTAACAGGAATTGGTTTGATTGTCTTAGCGGTGGCCATCTTATTTAGAGACCAGCTATCCTTTCTTAGCTATGGTATGCCATTATGGCGCCTAGCCTTGATTGTTTTCTTTGGGGTAGAAACTCTTCAAAACGCCTTTAGAAAGGATGTTAAAGCGAGTTTTATTGGTTTGGCCATTACCTTCATTTTGCTCAATGGTCATTTTCAATGGTTGCAAGTGGGAACAGGGACGCTGATTATTGTTACCGTCTTGCTTTACTTCGGATTTAGCATGATTTTGAAACCAAATAGAATCAGCATGAAGTATTATAAGGGCAAAAAGGGTAAATTTGTGGGCTGGACAAATAATCCTGAGTTTAAAGAAAGTTCGGACACCGTTTTTGGTAACGCCACTCGTTATGTCAATGACGATAATTTTGTCAATATTGGCGGAGATGTCGTCTTCTCTGGCACGTCTATCTATTTTGATCAGGCTATTATTCTGGGTGATACAGCTAGCTACTCTGGGGATGCTGCCTTCTCAAGTGTTAAACTTTTTGTTCCAAGAAATTGGAAAGTAGAATTTACAGGAGACCGCGTCTTTAGCTCAATTGAAGCCAATCCAAGCGGTCTACCAACTGATAAAACATTGGTTGTCAGTGGAGACTATGTCTTTAGCCGCTTGACGGTTTACTATATCTAAAATTCTTTATGGCGCTAAGGCTTTTGTCTTGGGGCTATTTTTGATATAATGTAGGGAACGTAAATTTTACAGGAGAATGCATCATGGCAAATAAAATTCGTGTGCGTTACGCACCAAGTCCAACTGGATTGCTACATATCGGTAATGCGCGTACGGCGCTTTTCAACTATCTATACGCACGTCACTACGGTGGTGATTTTATCATCCGTATCGAAGACACTGACCGTAAACGTCATGTGGAAGATGGGGAACGTTCTCAGCTTGAAAACCTTAAATGGTTGGGAATGGATTGGGATGAAAGCCCCGAAACACATGAAAACTACCGTCAGTCAGAACGTCTCGACCTTTACCAAAAATACATCGACCAATTATTGGCAGAAGGAAAAGCTTATAAATCTTACGTGACGGAAGAAGAATTAGCTGCGGAGCGTGAACGTCAAGAAGCTGCTGGTGAAACACCTCGCTATATTAACGAATACCTTGGCATGTCTGAGGATGAAAAAGCAACCTACATTACTGAACGTGAAGCTGCTGGTATCGTGCCAACTGTTCGTATCGCCGTTAACGAAACTGGTATCTACAAATGGACGGATATCGTTAAAGGTGATATCGAGTTTGAAGGTGGTAACATCGGTGGTGACTGGGTTATCCAAAAACGCGATGGTTACCCAACTTACAACTTCGCCGTAGTTATCGATGACCATGATATGCAAATCTCACACGTTATCCGTGGAGACGACCACATTGCAAACACACCAAAACAATTGATGGTTTATGAAGCTCTTGGTTGGGATGCGCCTCAATTTGGTCACATGACATTGATTATCAACTCTGAAACGGGTAAAAAATTGTCTAAACGTGACACCAATACCCTTCAATTTATCGAAGATTATCGTCAAAAAGGTTACCTTCCAGAAGCTGTCTTCAACTTTATCGCTCTCCTTGGTTGGAACCCAGGTGGTGAAGATGAGATTTTCTCACGTGAAAAATTGATTAAACTCTTTGATGAAAACCGTCTCAGCAAATCACCAGCCGCCTTCGACCAGAAGAAATTGGACTGGATGAGCAACGAGTACATCAAAAATGCAGAACTTTCAACGATTTTTGACATGGCAAAACCTTTCTTGGAAGAAACTGGTCGTTTGACTGATAAAGCGGAAAAAATGGTTGAACTCTACAAACCACAAATGAAATCTGTTGATGAAATCGTGCCATTGACTGACCTCTTCTTTGCAGACTTCCCGGAATTAACAGAAGCTGAAAAAGAAGTCATGGCAGCTGAAACAGTGCCAACTGTTCTTAACAGCTTTAAAGAAAAATTGGCAGCAATGTCAGATGAAGATTTCAAATCAGAAAATATCTTCCCACAAATCAAGGCTGTTCAAAAAGAAACAGGCATTAAAGGGAAAAACCTTTTCATGCCAATCCGTATTGCCGTTTCAGGTGAAATGCATGGACCAGAATTGCCAGATACGATTTATTTATTAGGGCGTGAATTAGTAATGTCCCGATTAGAGAGTTTTTTGTAATAACGTACATATGTATAGTATTGAAAGGATATATTTTAGGGAAATTTTATTTGATTTCTTTAGATTTTTGTCTTCTACAAATAAGAAAACGTTTACATATTGTTAGAAGTGTGTTAAAATGACATAAAAGGCTCATCTGAACAGAGAGGAGAAAATGAATGAGGTAAAATCATGAAAAAGATAATAGGAACGTTTCTTACTAGTTTATTATCAGTTGTTGTTGTCTTGGGATTCATACCAGCGGTTTCAGCAGACTATCTACGAGAACCGGTTTCTGAACAAGAGCGCGGGCAGTTTCCGAATAGTTTGACTTATGCTTGGAATATTACAAAGGGTGATGGGCGTGTGATGCGTTGTACAGGTACCTATATTGGCGACAGACTGTTTTTATCGGCTGGACACTGTGTAACTACTCGCGATGGGGATTCGAAAAAAACGAAGAGTGCAGAAGCTGAATCAAATGGCAGTACTCACCCTGTAGACTTTAAGATGTATAAAAAGAATTTTTTGAGTAAGAACCCTTTTAAACCAATGCCTGGATATAGCGGCTTTACAGATTTGAAGAATGATGTAAGTATTACGACGGTTACAGAACCTAAAACTATAAATTTGGATACAAGTAATGTTCGCCTAGCTGTTTATTCAGATTTACAACAATTAGTAGGGAAAGAAGTTACAACTGTTGGTTACTCGAATTATTTCTATGGAGATCTTACAAAAACCTCGGGGCGTGTTCTAGCGGTTGAAGCTGATGGTACTTTAACAGTAGATTTTTATGTTGCTGAGCAAAATTCAGGATCCGCTGTTTATTTAAATGGGGAGATTATCGGAATATTGACAGCGACTGCTGACATTGAAGAATGTCGAGGAAGTGCTATGTGTAAACTTGCAACTGTCACACCATTTACCAAAGATATAAAAGCTAAATTATTTGACCCAAATGGAGTAAATGTACTTGTGCATTAAGCGAAATAGCTTTAAACGAATGACGATGATTTATATGTAATTGAAAATTTGGTATTAAGTACAGATATAAGAAGAGGAATATTTCTCTATAATAAAAATTATTCAATTATGTAGTGTATCTGTTTAGATGAGTTTTATATTGATTATTGATGCAGACAAATCAGGAAATACTGATTTGTCTCTCTTTTTTTTACTTACGTACAATTCACTTTAGATGAAATACATGGAAGGCTATAAAAAAATATATAGGGCAATTATGAATAATATGAAAATGTTTTACGGTTTTAAGGCCTTGTTTTAGGGATAATTCGACATAAAAATACTATACGATGTATAGTATGGGAGTTGACTGTTAAAAATGGGATATACTGGGAATTCAAAGTAGTTGCATAAATGTATTTTTTATGATATACATATTTACAAGACTAATACAATAAAGGGGGGCTTTAGAGAGCCTTTTATGAACACAGAGACAGACAAGGTTTGGTTTGTCTACTTTTTTGTTGTTAAAAAGCATCAAACTAGTTGACAACTCGTGTATAAAAGGTTAAATCGGTAGCCGGTTTGTAGGGCTACAATAAAATGAGGTTCAGTATGCGGGAGAGTTTGGTAAACTCAATATGCCAAGAACCTTTGTGTGGTTGTGTGTTGGTTGAAGCCAATAGTTATTGTTTGTGTTAATTTTAAAAAGGAGAAATCAATGAACAAAAGAATGAAAAAATTCGCAATTGCATCAGTAGTCACTTTATTTTCTACTAATGTCCTTTCTGTGGCGACTCTTCAAAATCTTCACCTTGGTAATAACGCAGGTGTAGTACGAGCTGAAGAGGATACTCCTCCAGAGGATGAAATTTTGCCAGATGCTGAACAACTAAAAGCAATCAAAGATTTTACAGAACTCAATAATGAATTGGAATCTCTTATTGATAGCAATCCCGAGGAAGCTCGCTATTTAGTTGAGGATGAGACAGAACAGGTGTCGCGTTGGAAGTCATATTTAGCTAAAACGACCGAGGGGAAAGCTCAAGCTCTACGTTGGGAAAATTTAGTTTCTCGTTTAAATGGTGGAGGTACACTAGTTGTGACCACCGAAGACGTGACAGAAACAGAAGTTGTTGCTTTTGAAACTGTTCGTGAGAATGATCCAAACCTTGAAGAAGGCAAGGAAGTTGTAGCTACAGAAGGTCGTTCAGGCGTCCGCACGATTGTCTACACTGTAACCAAAACGGATGGTGTGGAAACAGGTCGAGTGGTGAAGAGTGACATGGTTACTACTCCAGCGGTTACCAAGGTGGTCAAGGTTGGTACGAAGAAGGCAGTTGTTCCAGTTGTGACCACCGAAGACGTGACAGAAACAGAAGTTGTTGCTTTTGAAACTGTTCGTGAGAATGATCCAAACCTTGAAGAAGGCAAGGCAGTTGTAGCTACAGAAGGTCGTTCAGGCGTCCGCACGATTGTCTACACTGTAACCAAAACGGATGGTGTGGAAACAGGTCGAGTGGTGAAGAGTGACATGGTTACTACTCCAGCGGTTACCAAGGTGGTCAAGGTTGGTACGAAGAAGGCAGTTGTTCCAGTTGTGATCACCGAAGACGTGACAGAAACAGAAGTTGTTGCTTTTGAAACTGTTCGTGAGAATGATCCAAACCTTGAAGAAGGCAAGGCAGTTGTAGCTACAGAAGGTCGTTCAGGCGTCCGCACGATTGTCTACACTGTAACCAAAACGGATGGTGTGGAAACAGGTCGAGTGGTGAAGAGTGACATGGTTACTACTCCAGCGGTTACCAAGGTAGTCAAGGTTGGTACGAAAAAGGCGTCTGTTCCGAACGTGACAACAGAAAAAACAGAGTCTAAGTCTAAAGTGGAAGATAAAACTGTAGTACCGCTTGTCAATAAAAAAGCATTACCAGAAACAGGATATAAATCCTCTGTATTGACAATGCTTGGCGTAAGTTTTCTTGGAGGAATTTTATTGTCGGTAGTAAAGAGAAGGAGAAAAGGATAGAAAGGGATTTATGAGTAAGAAAACAAAAGCTAGTAGGTTAAAGCAGCTTACTAATTGGATAGTGTCTCTGTGGACAATTGGTATAATAGGATTAGGTATAATCGGGGGAAGTCTTGCGAATGCTGTGGAATTGAACACAGTAGGAACTAATACAAAGGCTATGCAAGAGGGATGTGCTGTTAAGATTGAGACGACTGAGAAGGTGTCGTGGACATTACCGCGTCAGCCGATTGATTTGGTTATCTTGCAGGACACATCGGGCTCTTTTAAAGATACGATTCATCATGTGCAGTCTGCCCTTAAAGAGTTGACTAAGCCAGTTAGTCTAGAAGAATATGATGAAAATAATCCACGTTTAGTATTTACGGGTAATGAAGCGACAACTGACCGTGTTATGATCAATACCTATCAGGGGATTGATGCGACCGACTTCTACGATTGGGTCTATGATTCGCGGACAGGGCGATGGTCTACGCCAGTTGATACAAAGTTTTCTTCAGGAAAGTCAACCAACCAACAAACAGATCCCAGATATATTTATCAATTTAAAAGTTCTCCTCTGATGACGAATACTACCGATATTAACAAGGCTATTAATGCATTTGCTACAAATGGTGGTACCCCAACTGTTCCAGCGATTGAAGATACAATTGCGAAGTACAATAGTGTCAAAGGGGATATGAGGAACAATCGTAAAACGGTATTTTTATTAGTTACTGACGGAGTTGCGAACGGGACACGAAAAGATGGAAAAGTAATACTTGAAAGAAGTTCCTATAGGGATAGTGTTTTGCAGAAATACTTCCAACAGCAGGGAGTTGTCGACTCGGATCGCTATGTCCCTGAAGCTTCGCAGAACTACCTTGCACGTGCAAAAGAATTGTCAGTAGCGGGAGATAAGCTTAAAGCATTAGTCACATCAAATGATGGAAATAGTAAGAATGATGGTGCAGTAGTTGTTGGTTTCTGGGAAGATGTGAAGAGTTTCACTACTGGTGGATCATATGGTACTGTCTATCAAAACGGCTTTGCAGGCACAGGCGTAGATACAGGGGATGCACGTAGTGTACAACAAGTTTTCCACGAAGCTTTACAATCTATTGCAACAAATGATAAGTATTATGTGAACGAACAATCGGACGCAAAAGCGTTTTCGGATAAAATCCTAAAGGCAGTGGCTCAAGCCCTTGTGAAAGAAGATGTATCAGGTGAGTTCACGGTAACAGAAGGCTATACTGTCGAGTCTGTTACGATAAATCAGAAAAAAATCGTTGATACAGTAAAAAATCCGGCCACTGAGATTCGTGGAACGGTAAAACAAACCGGTCAAACGGTCACTATTTCTGTACCTGAAAATGTATTCAAATCGGGAGATAATAAATTTGATTATGAGTTAAAACGCGTTGAAGATGCGCCAAATATCTCTGAGGAAGATGAGGTTGTTCCTGATGAAGACTACGTCCCAAGTAAGAAAAACGTTGAAGTTGGTCAGTTAACAGGTAAATTTAAGGTTGGAACTTACGAAACGGCAACAATTGGTTCAAAGACTCCGACAAATGTTGAAGTGACTGACTTGAAATATTGTTACCCAAGCGTTTCTAAAGATGTGAAAGATACAGATGCAAGCAACGATCTCGGCACTGTTGATGATCCAATCATAAAAAACAAACAATCCTATGCCGCAAACTTAACGACGGATAATGAAAGCTTTACTTATAAAATTCTGTATCGCATGAATAATGCTCCACTTGAATTTAATAAGAATGCAATGTTGGTTGACCGATTGGACTATCGTGTTGAATATAAAAATGCATATGTAACAGATGTCAATGGTGATCGTCTAAATAAATTTACCGTGCATACAAAAGTTGCGACAGACGTGGCTACTGGTAAAGAGCGAACAATTGTATATGCGACGATTCCTGAAGAACCAGGTATCAATACTGATACTGTCAAGGAAGGGAAATACGGCAAGCACAAGTTCCAACGTTATTATTTAGTTATTGAAGCAAAATTGAAAGACGAGTATTCATCTGATAATAATCCAAATGAATACAAGAAAATCCTTCAAGAAAATAATGGACTGGGGTTACTGAACCAAGCAAACATTATTTGGAATGGTTCGGAGGATCCAAGTGATCCATCTGCTCAAACTCGTCGTTCAAATACAGTGTATGTACTTCCCCCTGTTAAGACAGATATCAAAAAAGATGTTCAATCTATTGAAGGGACCGGGGCTAGCTATGTAAAAGATCAAAGTCAATTAAATCTGGATAGTCGTTCGCAAGAGTACTTCTATAATGTCGAATCTACTTGGCCGGGACTAGCGGATAGTTATGTACTTTCTGATACATTGGTTCCAGAGTTAGAGTTTGTATCAACTTATGGTAAAGGTGGAGCTAAAATCACTGTTAACGGAAAAGAAATATCCGCTCTTACTGACAGGTTGGTTATTAAGGAAAATACTGTAAAACTTGAATTATCGAAATCAGATTTTACAGGACGTGCCATAGCTCGTCAAATCACAGCCGCTATGAAAGGCTCAAAGGAGCCAGCGGTTATTAAGTTGACAATTAAAGCGAAAATTCGTGATAAAGCAGAACTTTCTAAGTATGTTGTGAATGGCGAGATTAAAGTACCGAATAAAGCTACAGTAGAGCTCAACGGCAAATCTCAAGAATCTAATACGGTTTATGTGACACCTAGGGATGAGCCCTCTGTAAGTAAGAAGATTAATGATAATCTGGATAGGTTGGATACAATTAAATCCGATGAAACATTTAACTTCAATATCAAAACGAAACTGCCTAGCAATATTCAATCTTATAAGACTTATACGATTGTAGATAAACTTGATGAGCGTTTAGAGTTGACGGGCTCTCAAGCGCCGTTTGTAAAAGCTCCGCACTCCGCGTTTTTCGACGTAAAATATGACTCTGCAACGAATACTGTTACTGCATCAGTAAAAGCTGGTAACTTTGTTCTTTTGTCGGGTAATGACACTGTAGAGTTGGTCATTCCTGCTAAAATTAAAGCTGGTAACACATTTGATGACATTCCAAATACTTCAAAAATCGTATATAACAATCCATCAAGCGGTGGAGACAAAGAAACTCCCCCAACCCCACCAGTTGTTGTAACCCCTCCTCCATCTATTGATAAGAAAGTCAATAATAAGAAACATTATGACTTAATAGAAAGTACGGAAACTTTCACTTATACAATCGAAACACAAGTACCTGCTGGGGCAAGTAATTTTGTTATTAGCGATACACTTAAAGATGTTCTCGCATTTGATGGTGAAAAAGGTGGTGCAACTGTTCATATCAATGGAGTGGATGTCACGGCTGCCACGACCGTTACTGCAACAGGTAAAACATTAAATGTCAGCCTATCGGCAGAACATTTGAAGAACAACGTAGGACAATCTGTTCTCGTTACTTTCAAAGCTAAAATTGTTGCAGGTGCAAACTTGAAGGCTTACATAACAAACGGTATAGTTAAAGTACCGAATACCGCAAGTTTCACTATTAATAATGATTTCACAACGAAAAAAGAAACTGAGCCTGTAACAGTTACCCCACCAGGTGAAACACCAACCCCAACGAAAACAGTTGATAATCAAGCGAGCTTAGATCTTACAGGTCTGGATCAAGAATTCACTTATCAAGTAAAAGTAACTGTTCCGCAAAATGTGACCGGCTTTACAAAGTTTGATATCAGTGATGACCTTGAAGATATCTTGACTGTGAAAGACATAAAAGTGCTTGTTGCAGGTAAAGAAGATAAAGTAATTGCTGTGACTACTGTTGAGAAAGCTAACACAAACAAGGGGCTTGTTGTCGCAACCATCGCTAAAGACGCTCTACTTAATTATGCAGGCAAAGAGGTCACATTAGAAATCAAAGCCCGCATCAAAGAAGGGGTGAAGGGAGAAGAACTTGCGAAGTATGTGACTCCAACGAACACAGCTGGTTCTATTCCGAACAAGGCGACCTTGACAGTTGGTGATAAACCAAGTCAGAAGAAAGAAACAGAAGAAGTTCCAGTTACTCCACCAGCTGATGCTCCAAATGTTTCTAAGAAAATCAATGACACGCTTGATAATGCGGTCGTCTTGCCAGAAGCGGATTACACTTACAACGTGAAATCAATCTTGCCAAAGGAAATTTCTACGTATAAGAAATTTGTCATTTTTGATGATGTTGATGAGCGTTTGACGATTAAAGGTACTCCAGTTATCAAGGGTGAAGCTGATAAATTCTTTAAAGTGACGGTTACTGGTCAAACAGTTACAGCCGAAATTACTGATTTTGACGCAGCGAAGGCTTATGCGGCGAAAGAAGTTGAATTAGTCATCACTTCACAAGTGAAAAAAGGTGCGACGGTTAAAGAAGGCGAAGTTGGTATTCCGAACCAAGCGAAAGTTCAGTATCGCAATAAGATCCGTCAAGAAGGTGATCCAGATGAGGAAACTCCGCTAACTCCACCAGTAACGGTAACACCGCCACCATTGACGAAGAAGATCAATGACACACTTGAACATTTAGATATTCCGACTAAGACAGACTACAAATATAACATCAAGACAGCAATCCCAACAGATATTACTTCATACAAGAAGTTTGTGATTACGGATACGCTTGATAAAGACTTGATGGTGAAAGGGACACCAACTATTACAGGTGTAGCTGCTAAGTTCTTCGTTGTGAAAGTAGACGGACAGACGGTTACTGCTACACTGAAAGACTTCGCGAACGCAGATGAGTTCGCCGGCAAACAAGTTGAGTTGGTGATTCCGGCGCAAATCCGCGAAGGCGTGTCGCGTGTTGAAATTCCAAATATTACAAAAGTTGTGTACAACAACTCAACTGTTGATGAAGAACCTGATAAAGAAACTCCACCAACTCCACCAGTAACGGTCACTCCTCCAGGAGAAACACCAACACCTAAGAAAACCGTTGATGAACAAGCTAGCTTAGATCTTACAGGTCTAAATCAAGAATTTACTTATCGCGTAAAAGCAACTGTTCCACAAAATGTGACCGGCTTTACGAAGTTTGACATCAGTGATGACCTTGAAGACATCTTGACAGTCACTGAAACATCAGCTACGGTTGACGGTCAATCTGATGCAGCGGTGAAAGTAACATCGGTGGATGCAGCTAATACTGCAAACGGTAAAGTAGTAGCAAGCTTGCCAGCAGATAAGATTGCTGAGTACAAAGGAAAAGAAATCGTATTAACCATCAAAGCACGCATCAAAGCAGGTGTAACTTCAGCTGAGTTGGCGAAATATGTATCAGCAGACAATACGTCTGGTTCAATTCCAAATAAAGCGAAATTAACAGTCGGCGACAAACCAGAACAAAGTAAAGATTCAAACGAAGTTCCGGTTACTCCTCCAGGAGAAAATCCAACTGTATCTAAGAAGGTCAATGAAACCCTTGATCACTTGGATATCGATACCGAGAAAGATTACACGTATAACATTACTTCAACTCTTCCAGTTGACATCGCAAGCTATAAGAAATTTGTGATTGCGGATGAATTGGATAAGGACTTGGTAGTGAAGTCAGCAACTATCAACGGTGATGCGGCAGCCTTCTTCGATGCGAAGGTAGATGGCCAAACAGTCACTGCTAGCATGAAAGACTTCAAGAATGCCAAGGACTTGGCAGGGAAGACTGTTGAGTTGGTGATTGTTTCACAAATCCGTGCAGGCGTTACTCGCCAAGCAATTCCAAATACGACAAAAGTGGTTTACCAAAATAAATCACATGTGGACGGCGATCCGGATAAGGAAACCCCACCAACCCCACCAGTAACCGTGACTCCTCCAGGAGAAACTCCAACTGTAGAGAAGAAGATTAATGGTAGCGAAACAAAAGCAGTTGTCTTGCCAGAGTCCAACTATACTTATAACATTACTTCAACGCTTCCAAGCGACATCACTCGCTATAAAGCCTATAGTATTGTCGACGACTTGGATGACAACTTAGCCATCCAAGGTACACCAGTTGTCAAGGGTGACGCAGCTAAATTCTTCGATGTAACCGTAACAGGTAATAAAGTTACAGCGACAATGAAGAACTTCAAAGATGCCAAAGACTTAGCTGGTAAGACAGTTGAATTGGTCATCACTTCACAAGTGAAAGCAACTAGCACAGCCGCTAAGATTGATAACACAGCTAAAGTGACTTACCAAAACAAATCACACGTTGATGGAACACCAGATAGTGAAACCCCACCAACGCCACCAGTAACGGTAACCCCACCGCCAGTGACTAAGAAAATCAATGAAACACTTGATCACTTAGACACTGCAACACAAACTAACTACAACTACAATATCAAGACCACTCTTCCAAGTGACATTGCGTCTTATAAGACCTTCGTCATTACCGATGAGTTGGAAAAAGAACTTGCAGTTCAAGGTACACCAACGATTACGGGCGAGGCAGCTAAATTCTTCAATGTAGCCGTTAAGGGTCAAGTTGTCACAGCGACAATCAAAGACTTCGAAGCAGCGAAAGCCTACGCCGGTAAAGAAGTTGAATTGGTGATTGTTTCACAAATCCGTGAAGGTGTCACTCGTCAAGCCATCCCGAACCAAACTACGATTACTTACACAAACAAAGCGAACGCAGATGGTACCCCAGGACCAACGACGACTACGCCACCAACCCCACCAGTAACCGTGACTCCTCCAGGAGAAATACCAACTGTAGAGAAGAAGATCAATAAAAACTTAACTGAGTTGAATATTGATACTGAAACAGACTACAATTACAATATTACGACTACCTTGCCAGTTGATATCGCAAGTTACAAGAAATTTGCAATTGTCGATGTTTTGGAAAAAGAACTTGTAGTTCAAGGTACCCCAACGATTACAGGCGACGCGGCTAAGTTCTTTGATGTTAAGGTAGAAGGCCAAACAGTTACAGCGACAATGAAGAACTTCAAAGATGCTAAAGAATTAGCAGGTAAAGAAGTTGAATTGGTAATTGTTTCACAAATCCGCGAAGGCGTAACACGCCAAGCAATTCCGAATACAACAAAAGTGACTTACCAAAATAAATCACACGTTGATGGAACTCCAGATAGCGAAACACCGCCAACACCACCGGTAACGGTAACTCCACCGCCAACGCCAAATCAACCGCCGATTACTAAGAAGGTAAATAATGCTGACAGCGCGACATTGCAATCACGCACAGAAGTATTTACTTACACAATCGACACAACTGTTCCAACAGGTGCTGTTACTGCCTTTGAAGTAACAGATACATTGAAAGATGTATTGACATTTGAAGGAGCTGTTAAGGCTACTGTCAATGGCCAATCAGTACCAGCTAGTCAAATCACATCAACAGGACAAGACTTACGTGTTGTATTGACAAAAGAGCAAGCACGAGCAAATGCTGGTAAAGCAATGCAAGTGGTATTCTCTGCTAAAATCAAAGATGGTGCAGACTTGAGACCATACATGACAGACGGTCAAACAAGCATTCCAAATACAGCTAACTACATCATTAACAATGATCCAGGAACGAAGAAAGATTCAAATACAGTTCCAGTTGTACCACCAACACCAAATGAGCCAGGTATTGATAAGAAAATCAATCGTACAGAAACTCACTTGGATATCCCAACAAACAAAGCTTACATGTACAATGTCAATGCGGATATTCCATCAGACATCGCTACATATAGAGAATTTGTTGTAACGGATACATTGGTAGATGCTTTGGCAATCAATGGTGAAGTTGTTGCCTATGTAGATGGATACTCAACTGATGCTGTGAAGGTAACAGTTGAAGGCAATCGTGTTGTTGCGACAGTTGTAGACTTTGCAAAACTTGCAGGCTACAAGCAACTTCAACTCTACATCCCCGCTTATATCAAAGAGGATGCAGATTTGACACCGTATGTGAATAACGGTCACAAGATTCCAAATACTGCAAATCTTGACTTCACAGATAGCAACAGTGTGAAGAAACACAAAGATACCGTTCCTGTAACAGTAACACCGCCAACTCCAAACCCACCAACGCCACCAACTCCAGAAGAGCCAACTCCAGAAGCTCCTAAGAAGACAGTGAGCGGTGTGGATGGTAAAGAGCAAGCATTGAGCAAACTCTTGGCACAAGCCACTGACGCATTCCGCTTCGATATTCATTCAGTTATTCCAGCAGATCAGGCTGATGATAAACGTATGAACTTGACAAGCTTGACAGTTACAGATAACTTGGACGCTCTCTTCACTGTGAAGAAAGAACAAGTTGCTGTTAAGGTGACAGGTACACCTGCAGCTACAGCTAACTTTATTGACGAAGATGTCGAAAAAGCACAAGCGGCTCTTGATGCGGAAAAAGCAAAACTTGATGAAATCAACGCTTCTTCAACTGCGGCAGCAGCAAAAGATAAGGTAACAGAAGCACAGGCAACTGTTGCTGACCTAGAAGCACAATTGACTCAAGCGAAAGCGAAATTGGCTGAGTTGAAAGCAGCAGCTTCAACTGATACAACAACTCCATCAACAACGGATACTACTACCACAACTTCAAGCTCAGCGCCTGCAGCGGATAAAGCGGCTCTTGCTGAGCAAGAAAAAGTTGTAACAGACCTTGAAGTTAAGGTGACTGAAGCGAAAGCAACATTGACTAAGGCACAAGAAACTTTGGCAACTGCTAAAACAGAAGCTGAAGTGAAGGTGGAAGCAGCTAACCAACAAAAAGTTGTTGATGAAAAACAAAAAGCACTTGACCAAGCTAAGGACAAACAAGCTAAGCTTCAAGCGAAACTTGCTGAACTTGCGAAAGTCAACGAAAAAGGCGAATTGACTTCTGAAGCTATTGCAGCTTTGGGTGGTACAATTAAGGTGGAAGGCCAACTTGTTACAGTTGACTTCTCAGACGAGTACACAATGGAAGCCCTCAAAGGACGTAAAGTAAGTGTTATCATCTACTCATCTATCAAGGACGTTAAAGCCTTGAAGGATATACACTTTACAAAAGGTATTGAAAATACAGCTACTGTACAATTCAACCACAATCCAGATAGCGACTTGACGAAGAAGACAAATCCTGTCAAAGTTTACCCACCTAAACCAAAAACACCAACTCCACCTCCAACGGTTCCAGAAAAACCGAAAGGTGAATTACCAACTCCACCAACACCACAAGCACCAACTCCTAAGAAGATCTTGCCACGTACTGGTTCAACGAAATCAGATATCTGGACACTTGTTGGTCTCGGAATTGCAGGTATTTTGGCTTACGCCTACGGTAAAAAAAGAAAAGATATTTAATATCTCTTTCTAAGTAAAAACAGGGGAACTCAGTTCCTCTGTTTTTTATTTAAAGATGCTTAGATTTTCAAATAAATCGTTCAAAAAAGTCGGTAAACATGCAGTTTATTGGCTTTTTTTGAAATTTTTATTACAAATGTGTTATAATAGTGTTAATTTTGAAAGATGGAGTGGACGATGAGAAAAAGCTATCGTGTCAAGCGAAAACGCGATTTTAACGATATTTTTACACAAGGGAAAAACGTTGCCAATCGCAGATTTGTCGTCTATCGATTGCCCAAAGAACAAGGCCATTATCGGGTGGGTTTGTCAGTCAGTAAGAAACTGGGAAATGCTGTAGTGCGGAATAGTGTCAAGCGGAAATTACGTCATGTTTTGATGGAATTTGCCCCCTACCTAACAACGGATGACTTTGTGGTAATTGCCCGAAAAGGGGTGGAGGACTTGTCCTACCAAGAAGTACGAAAAAATCTACTGCATGTTTTGAAATTAGCAACTATTTACCAGGAAGGTGTATCTCTTGAAAAAGAAAATTAAATTGGCAGGCTTGCTGAGCTTGTCACTCCCCGTATTGGCTGCCTGCGGGACAGGAGCTGTGACGAGTCAGTCTACGGGAGCATGGGACAAACTTGTTTATTGGTTTGGTCAATTCATCCAGCACTTATCAATCGGTGGACACATCGGTATCGGGATTATTCTCTTTACCTTGATTATTCGAACCCTCTTGTTGCCACTATTTCAGATTCAGATGAAGTCATCGCGTCAAATGCAGGAGTTGCAGCCTAAGCTCAAGGAACTGCAAGCCCAGTATCCTGGCACAGATATGGCTAGTCGTCAAGCTTTGAGTGAAGCGACTTCTAAACTCTACAAAGAGCATGGTGTGAGTCTGACGGCTTCTATGTGGCCGATTCTCATTCAAATGCCGATTCTGATTGCCCTTTTCCAAGCGCTTAGTCGTGTACCAGAGCTTAAGGTTGGGCACTTCCTCTGGCTCAATCTCGGTGCAACAGATCCTTACTTTATTTTGCCAATATTAGCAGCTGGCTTCACCCTTTTGAGCATGTGGTTGACCAATAAGGCTGCTCCTGAAAAGAATGGCGCTATGGTCGCCATGATGATTATTTTCCCCATTATGATTTTTTGGTTTGCTCTAACGGCTGCCAGTGGGGTTTCACTTTACTGGGTTGTTTCCAACGCTTACCAAGTATTCCAAACCTTACTATTGAACAATCCATTTAAAATTATTGCAGAGCGTCAAGCTAAAATCGATGCAGAAAAAGAGCGCGAAGCGAAGATTCGTCGTGCTCAGAAGAAAGCTCGTAAGAAAAAATAATCTGAAATAGGAGATAAGAGTATGAAATTTACAGGAACTACTGTGGAAGAAGCCATTCAAAATGGCTTGAATGAGTTGAATATTCCACGCAAGAAAGCACACATTACTGTTTTAGCACGTGAAAAGCGTGGTTTCCTTGGTTTTGGTAAAAAACCAGCCCAAGTAGATATTGATGTCATCAATGAGACAACAGTCGCAAGAGCTAATCAAAAGGCTGTTCGTGGTGTCCCAAGTGAAATCAATGAATTAAACGAACCTGTTAAGAGCGTGTCTGAGGCAACGATTGATCTTGGGAAAGTTGTAGCAGCTGTAAAAGAATTTGAAAAATCTGGTCAAGTTTTAGAAGAAGACATCAAGGCGGAAATTCTTAAAAACGATAAAGAAGCTAAGACAATCTTAGAAGAAACAGGCCGCATCGAAATCATCAAGGATGAGCATTTGGGAGATACACCGAAACCATCTAATAGTTTTGATAATCTGGATATTCAAGTCGAGAAAAGCTACGATATTGACCAAGTTGTGGTTGAGGTTTCTGGCTACGTCCAAGAAATCTTAGATGACATGGATGTGGATGCTCAGATTGAAGCTAGTCATAATCGCCGCACCATTAATATTCAAGTTGATACCAATGAACCAGGCCGCGTTATCGGCTATCATGGTAAGGTGTTGAAAGCTTTGCAACTCTTGGCGCAAAACTTCCTTTACAATCGTTACGAGCGTAATTTCTACATTACTATCAATGTCAACGACTATGTAGAGCACCGTGCAGAAGTCTTGCAAGGCTATGCGCAAAAACTAGCTGAGCGTGTTTTGGAAGACCAGGAGGCTTACCACACTGACCCAATGTCTAGCAGCGAACGTAAAATCATCCACCGTATTATTTCTAAAATGGATGGCTTAACAAGTTACTCAGAAGGCAGTGAGCCAAATCGTTACGTAGTAGTAGATATCGAGGGTAGCCGTGATTAATTTTTCAGATTTATCAAGGTATTTGGGCGCTCAGGGGACCAAGTACATCATGCCAGAAAAAGCAGGCAATCTGAAAGAAACGATGAATGAATTAAAGCGGGAGGGGCAAGCTGCTCGTCTCGCTTTTTCTCAAATTGCCAAAGCTTTTCAAGAAGCTTATCCACATTTTCAGCTGGACCGAGTGAGTAATTGGGCCAACCAAGCGCAGGTCGCTCGCCCGCATTTCTGGGTCTATTTAAACCAAGGAGAGGTGTGGTCGGAGCCCATGTTTGCCTTTCGACTCTATGGAAATCCGTCAGAGTTTGGCATTTCAGTTGAAGTGAGTATCATTGAACGCAAGCGGGATGACCAAAGCTTACAAAAGCAGGCTAAAGTTGTCAAGACAGCTGCGTTGCCGGGCAGTTATTACCAGTATCTAGCTGACGATGAGGTTGTCCGTTTACCAGCGACTGAGGAAAATCGCTTGTATTTAAGAGCAGGGCTTGAAAGTGGCAAAATTCGAAAAGTCTTAGCAAAGACCGATATTCCTTTGACAGAGGACTTGAATATGGCTGACTTGATTGAGCATCTCTACCAAGGAATGGAGCTGTTAAAGCCTTATTACGCGGCTACAAGAGTTAGTTAGTTCCAGGAGTGTAGTTTTTCTTGTGAATTTTGTAAAAGGGTCTATTTTCGATTTAAAATTGTTGAAAATTTACATGAAAAGGTAGATGTGCTTGACAAAAGTAGGGAAATACTGTAGACTAGTCTAGTATGTTTAGTATCTGATCAATCTAGCCGGCTAAACGAATACGAAAATCTATCAGGAGGTATTCATCGTGAAACGTACTTTTCAACCAAGTAAAATCCGTCGCGCGCGTAAACACGGTTTCCGTAACCGTATGTCTACAAAAAATGGACGTCGCGTATTAGCAGCTCGTCGCCGTAAAGGGCGCAAAGTGCTTACAGCTGCATAAGATGAACAAAATAAAAAACCAGCAGAAACTCGAGTCTGTTGGTTTTTTTGCTACAGTATATGATAGCGTTTTCAGAAGTTGATTGACTGAATAGGAAGAGGGAAATAATGGAAAAAAATTGGTGGAAGGGTAAGGTTGCTTACCAGATTTATCCTAAAAGTTTCAATGACAGTAACCACGATGGTATTGGGGACTTGCGTGGGATTACGGAGAAATTAGATTATTTACAAGATTTGGGGATTGATATTTTATGGCTATCGCCTGTTTACAAGAGTTCTTTTATTGATCAGGGATATGATATTGCAGATTATTATGTCATTGACCCGATTTTTGGGATCATGGAAGATATGGATGAGCTGATTGCAGAGGCGAAAAATCGGGGAATTTCCATCATCATGGACTTGGTCATCAATCATTGCTCTGACCAGCATGAGTGGTTTCAAAAAGCCTTGGCAGATCCAGATGGGGAATATGCGGACTATTTCTACTTTGTTGAGGGGAAAGATGGTGCGGCACCAAGTAACTGGCGGAGTTATTTTGGTGGAAGTGTCTAGGAGCCTGTACCCAATACTACGAAATACTACCTGCATTCCTTTCATAAGGCGCAGCCTGATTTGAACTGGAAAAATCCTCTTGTGCGTCAGAAATTATTTGACATGATTAACTGGTGGTTGGAAAAGGGGATTGCAGGTTTTCGGATTGATGCTATTATCAATATTAAAAAAGATTTGAGCTGGACATCTCTTCCAGCAGATGGGGAAGATGGTTTGGTAGCTGTTCAAGCTTCGCTAGAGAATGCTCAACCCATTGAGCCATTTTTGCGTGAGTTGAAAGAGACTTGCTTTGATCCTCACAATGCTTTCACAGTTGGTGAGGTCTTTAATGAGACGGAGGAGGAACTGCATTTCTTTATCGGGGAAGATGGGATGTTTTCGTCTATCTTTGACTTTAAGCAGGCTATTTTGGGGCAAAAGGGCAATGGCTGGCATGATTTTGTAGAGCCTAGTGCAGAAGAAATCAAGAGAAGTATTTTTGATGCGCATAAGCGTGCAGATGAAATTGGTGTCTTATCTACTATTATTGAAAATCATGATGAATCGCGTGGGGTATCTCATTTTATCCCTAAGGCAGACTTGTCGGACCAAAGTAAGAAAGCCTTGGCGACCATTCAGTTGTTGCGGAAAGGGATTCCGTTTATTTACCAAGGACAAGAGATTGGTATGGAAAATCAAGTCTTTACACGCCTAGAGGACTTTGATGATATTAGCACTCTCAATGAATATCATGTTGCCTTGGAATACGGTGTCTCAGCTGAAGCAGCACTGCAGGCCGCGGGGAAATATAGCCGAGATAATGCCCGTACTCCCATGCAATGGACCGATGAAGAGTGTTTAGGATTTTCGACGATCAAGCCTTGGTTGATAAGTCCCTATCCTAATACGGCTATCAACGTTGCAGATCAGGAAAAGGAAGCGAAGTCAGTACTTGGCTATTATCGGGCTTTGACGGCGCTTTATCGTCATCCTGTCTACGGAGAAACCATTCGTTCGGGAGCCTTCCGACCACTTTATGAAGAGGTGAAAAATGTTATCGCCTATGAGCGTTCCGGGGAAGAAATTATTCAAGTAGTGGTCAATTTTCAGCCGGAAGCAACTTTGCTGACTCTATCAGCGGTTCCTAAAGAGATTATTTTGCAAAATAGTCACGAGGTCGATTTACAGGAAAATGTAGTGCACTTGCAGCCTTACCAAGCAGTGGTAGTTGCCCTATAGTTGGAGAAAGAGTCTGGTTTTCAGGCTCTTTTTCAAGTCCATAAAATCCCTTAAATTATGCTATAATGGAGATATGTTAGAAATTTTTGATACCCACACCCACCTGAATGTGGAAAATTTTAAAGGAATAGAACAAGAAGAAATTAACCTTGCGCGTGAGCTTGGTGTGACCAAGATGAATGTGGTCGGTTTTGATCAAGAAACGATTGAGCGTAGTCTAAAGTTGTCAGATCAATTTCCTGAGGTTTATAGTACGATTGGTTGGCATCCAACTGAAGCGGGCTCTTACACTCAAGAGATTGAAGGCATGATTGTCAAGAATCTGCCTAATCCCAAGGTTATCGCACTTGGTGAAATTGGCCTGGACTATCACTGGATGGAAGACCCAAAAGAAGTTCAATTTGAAGTTTTCAAACGTCAAATTCAGTTGTCTAAAGACCACGACCTACCTTTCGTTGTTCACACCCGTGATGCCCTTGAAGATACCTACCAAATCATCAAAGAAGCAGGTGTCGGACCACGAGGTGGTATCATGCATTCCTTCTCTGGAAGTCTGGCTGACGCACAGAAATTTGTTGACCTGGGCATGATGATTTCTTTTTCTGGTGTTGTAACCTTCAAAAAAGCACTGGATATCCAAGAAGCAGCGCAGCATTTGCCACTGGATAAAATTTTGGTTGAGACGGACGCACCATATCTTGCGCCGGTACCAAAACGTGGTCGCGAGAACAAAACAGCCTACACTCGCTATGTGGTGGAGAAAATCGCAGAGTTGCGAGGCATGACTGTGGAAGAAGTAGCTGACGCGACTTATCGAAATGCTATGAGGATGTTTAATCTTGACTGAGAAAATTAAAATACAAGAAGTGGTGGTCGTCGAGGGAAAAGACGACACTGCCAATTTGCGTCGCTTCTATGATGTGGACACCTACGAAACCCGTGGCTCTGCCATCACAGACGAAGACCTAGAGCGCATCGAAAAACTCAATGACCTGCGCGGTGTCATCGTATTTACTGACCCAGACTACAATGGTGAGCGGATTCGGAAAATGATTATGCAAGCTGTTCCGACCGCAAAACACGCCTTTCTCAACCGAGGCGAAGCAGTCCCAAAATCAAAAACAAAGGGGCGCTCACTCGGTATCGAACATGCCAGCTTTGAAGACCTGCAAAAAGCTCTCTCGTCAGTCATGGGGCACTACGATGATCAGAATAATTTTGACATTAGCCGAGCAGACCTTATTCGTTTTGGCTTGCTCATGGGAGCAGATAGTCGCAAACGCCGTGAATATCTAGGGGAAGAGCTCCGTATCGGTTATTGCAATGGCAAGCAACTTCTTAAACGCTTGGAATTGTTTGGGGTGACCTTGGCTGAGTTGGAAGCTGTGATGGGGAGATACTCTTTTTAAGCTATTAGTGGAGAATTGCAGTATTTGACTGGGGTTTTGAATTTGATGAAGTGAGCAGTCATTGACACCATAAAGAAGGAAAAGGAGTTGGGTGAAAAGCCTAGCTCCTAAATTTATGTTAGATTGAATAACCAGACGCAGTGGTTGATTGGGACCTTTGTTAGTTTTTCGTGCTCCAAAGATAACCTAATCAACTGCGTGGGGGAAGAGAAACTCTTTATGCACCTGTTACGAGTTCTTTCCAAATGATTGAAAGATAAGTGATTGAGGAAAATCATCATGAAAAATGGGCTGAACAAACTGGTTGAGTTGGGATTTTCATACAGAATAGTTAAACTAAAGATAATACTAGGAAATTATTATATAAAATCAACTGAAAAACAAATAGTTGAGAAAAAGTATCAAAAAATTGATACAAAATCAGTAGAATAATCCAGTCTAACTCCCTTTCGGAAATATGGTATAATGGGGGAAAGTAATGGCGATAATTTTGATAAAAATAGTAAAAATTAGAGGGAGAATAGAGAAAGTATGGCGAACCGTAGCCTTTTGTATGTATTTGACAAGCAAAAGTACCAAACACTTTCAGAAAGTATTTATCAGATACCTGCTTTTTGGCAATGTTTGTGGAGTGAGAAAGAAATAAAGCATGGGATTTCTCATTGGAGAGATATTTTTAGTGAGGATTCTGAGTACATTGAGGAATATTTGTCGCAAAATATTAGCAGTTCGCATTCCTATTGAAGATAGTAAACGGTATGCAAAGAAAAATCGAAAATTTATTGAGAGCTGTTTTCCTGAAAGTTTAGCTCTCTATGATCAATTTATCTCCTTCGTTTTTGCAAATTGTCAGGGATACGAGTATGTTGGAGTTGATGTGACAGACATTTTGTTGATGGACGATGACTATACTGTTTTTTCTGATGAGATGCTTGGAAATCAAGAAGCATTTACTGAAAAAAAGTATCTAAGTTGAGGGATAATTTTTCTCTGGCTGATAGGGCAGATATTATCGGCTATCTAGACGGCTACAGTCCGTCAATATCGTTTGAAAGTCAAACAGGTTCTGTTATTCTAGAAGTGGATGGAGAAGAGGGAAATGTCGGGGAGTCTATTCAACCAAGTTTTTTTGAAAAATATAAATGGTATATTTTTGGAGGTGTTGTAGGGATAGTGGTAGTGTTAAGGAATATTTTAGGTGGAAATTAAATGAGAATTGCAGATTATAGCGTGACCCGCGCGGTGCTTGAGTGCCATGGGTTTACTTTTAAGAAATCGTTCGGTCAGAATTTTTTGACCGATACCAATATTTTGCAGAAGATTGTGGACACGGCAGCCATTGACAAGAGTGTCAATGTCATCGAGATTGGCCCGGGTATCGGTGCTTTGACGGAGTTTTTGGCAGAAAATGCTGCCGAGGTTATGGCTTTTGAAATCGACGACCGTCTTATTCCGATTTTGGCGGATACACTTCGTGACTTTGACAATGTCAAGGTTATCAATGAAGACATCCTCAAGTCAGATTTGCAGAGCCGTATCAAGGAGTTTGCTAATCCAGACCTGCCGATCAAGGTGGTGGCTAACCTTCCTTACTACATCACAACGCCGATTTTGATGCACTTGATTGAGAGCAAGATTCCTTTTCAAGAGTTTGTCGTCATGATGCAAAAAGAGGTGGCAGACCGCATTTCAGCAGAGCCAGATACCAAGGCCTACGGTAGTTTGTCCATCGCTGTCCAGTACTACATGACGGCTAAGGTTGCCTTTATCGTACCTCGTACGGTCTTTGTGCCCGCGCCAAACGTGGATTCGGCCATTTTGAAAATGGTTCGCCGCGAAGCACCCTTGGTAAGGGTGCAGGATGAAGATTTTCTATTTGATGTAGCAAAAGCTAGCTTCGTACACCGCCGTAAGACCTTATGGAACAACTTGACCAATCGTTTTGGCAAGTCTGACCAAGTTAAGGCACAATTGGAAGTGGCACTTGAAAAAGCAGGTCTGACACCAAGTGTGCGGGGAGAAGCGCTCTCAATTGAGGATTTTGGAGCACTAGCAGATGCTCTCAAGGAAGTTGGATTGTAGGATGGTGGATAAGCGGCAGCGTTTTGAAAATAGTGCGGTGTTTTTTGCCTGTCCTATTTGTCAAAATGTCCTTGAGAAAGTGGAAAATAGCCTAAAGTGCGCCAATAATCATACCTATGACCTGTCAAAATTTGGCTATGTGAACCTGCACGGTGGGAAAAAGGTAGATGACCATTACAGTAAGAAATCCTTTGAAAATCGTCAATTGATTTTGGACAAGGGTTTTTATGAGCCTGTCTTAAAGGCTGTTGAACGGGTGGTAGACCAGCATCCGCAGGTGCAGACTATATTAGACATCGGCTGTGGAGAAGGCTATTACTCGCGTCAGCTTTTGCAGGTTAGAGACAAAGAAATCTTGGCTTTTGATATTTCCAAAGATTCGGTCCAGATTGCGGCCAAGAGTGATAGGACACACCGTGGGAAATGGTTTGTATCGGATTTGGCTCATTTGCCCGTACAAGATGGCAAGATTGACCTTATTTTAGACATTTTTTCTCCAGCTAACTACGGTGAATTTCAGCGTGTGTTGGCAGAGGATGGCTTGATTCTAAAGGTCGTGCCAACTGCAGACCATGTCAAGGAGCTACGGGCGAAAGCCAACGACCAACTCCAGCAGAAGGAATATTCAAACCAGAAAATTATCGACCATTTTCAGGAATCCTTTGATATCCTTTTTCAAGAAGAAGTTTCGCAAACGACTGCTTGTTCGGCTGCAGAACGTCAGGCTTTCATCGAAATGACGCCCTTGTTGTTTCATGTTGACAGTAGCCAGATTGATTGGTCGGATGTGACAGAAATCACCGTCAGCGCGCTCGTATTGGTGGGAAAAGCTAAAAATAAATAAAAGACGCAATAGAGTATGCGTCTTTTTGTAGTTTTCTAAGGAAAGGACGGGATTTGAACCCGCGCGTGAATAAAATCCACTTGCCGGATTTCGAGTCCGGTGCCGTACCAGGCTGGGCCACCTTTCCAAAAAATAAAAAAATAATTTCAGAGATGAAATTAAGAAAAAATAGATTTGTGAGTTTCATTTTGATAATGAAGACCTAGCTCGCAAAAGATGCGGAGGAAGGGATTTGAACCCTCACACCCGTACGGGCACATGCGCCTGAAGCATGCGTGTCTGCCGTTCCACCACCTCCGCTGGAACTCTTTCATTATACGCTAAAAAACAAGATTTGGCTAGTAGCCAGACACAAATTTAGCTAAAAATTTGATATAATAGGGCTATTAGAGTGGTCAAAAGACCAAAGGAGAAAGATGCAAGGTAGAATTATCAAGGCACTTGCCGGATTTTATTATGTAGAATCAGACGGACAGGTGTATCAGACAAGAGCACGTGGAAATTTTAGAAAAAAAGGTCAGAAACCATACGTAGGGGACTTTGTGGAGTTTTCTGCGGAGGAGCAGTCAGAAGGCTATATTCTCAGTATTGAGGAGCGAAAAAACAGCTTGGTCCGACCTCCCATTGTCAATATTGATCAGGCAGTGGTCATCATGTCTGCCAAGGAGCCGGATTTTAATGCTAATCTCCTGGACCGTTTCTTGGTTTTACTGGAGCACAAGGACATTCATCCTATTGTCTACATTTCTAAAATGGACTTGTTGGATGACCTGTCTAGTATGAATCAGATTCGCAAGGATTACCAAGCCATTGGTTATGATTTTTGTTACTCGTTGGAGGAGTTATTGCCTCTCTTGACCGATAAGGTGACTGTCTTTATGGGGCAAACTGGGGTTGGAAAATCGACTCTTCTCAACAAGATAGCACCGGATTTGGCCTTGGGAACGGGAGAAATTTCCGAGAGTCTTGGTCGTGGTCGTCATACGACACGTGCGGTTAGTTTTTATACGGTCAATGGTGGGAAAATCGCTGATACTCCAGGCTTTTCGTCCTTGGACTACGAAGTGACAGAGGCAGAAATGTTGACGGATTGCTTCCCCGAAATCGCCGAGAGCAGTCAAGCATGCAAATTCCGTACTTGTACCCATACCCACGAGCCGTCTTGCGCTGTCAAACCAGCCGTTGAAGCTGGCAAGATTGCCCAAAGTCGCTACGATAATTATCTACAGTTTCTCAGCGAAATCCAAAATAAACGAGAAACCTATAAGAAAGTTTCTAAAAAACCATAGAAAGTTGGTCATCTATGTCACATTACAAAATCGCCCCATCCATCTTAGCAGCAGATTATGCAAACTTTGAAACAGAGCTCAAACGCTTGGAAGAAACAGGTGTCGAGTATGTTCATATTGATATTATGGATGGTCATTTTGTGCCAAATATTAGCTTTGGTGCAGATGTCGTCGCCGCTATGCGTCCCCACAGCAAGCTTGTTTTTGACTGTCATCTCATGGTGTCTAATCCAGAAAATCATATTGACAGTTTTGCGCGTGCAGGGGCGGATATCATGACCATTCATGCAGAAGCGACGGTCCATATCCACGGTAGTCTACAAAAAATTAAGGCTGCTGGTATGAAAGCCGGTGTCGTTATCAATCCGGGAACGCCTTTGGCTGCGATTGAGCATGTTTTGAACTTGGTAGACCAAGTCTTGATTATGACTGTGAATCCAGGTTTTGGTGGTCAGGCTTATATCCCAGAGATGGCAGATAAGATTGCAGCTTTGGTTCAGATGCGCCAAGAAAAAGGTCTCAGCTTTGATATTGAAGTGGATGGTGGGATTGATGACAAGACTATTGCTTCAGCTAAGGAAGCTGGAGCCAATGTTTTTGTAGCGGGTTCTTATCTTTTCAAGAGAGATTTGCAAACGGGTGTGAATGCCTTGAGAGCAGTGCTCAATGATTAAGGTTGCGGTAGTTGCAGGCGGAGACTTGGATCTGGTGATGACAGGCTTTGATGTCTTTGTCGGCGTAGATGCAGGTTCTCTTTTCCTTCTGAAGCACAACTTACCACTTGATATGGCGGTTGGGGATTTTGACTCAGTTTCTGCAGAGGAGTTACAGTGGATTAAGGCGGAAGCCAAATCGTTGACACAAGCGCCAGCCGAAAAGGATGATACGGACTTGGAATTGGCTCTGAAGACGGTTTTTGAGCAGTATCCAGAGGCCCAAGTCAGTGTTTTGGGGGCTTTTGGTGGTCGTCTGGACCACATGATGTCCAATCTTTTTCTGGCTAGCGAGCCTAGTCTAGCTTCATTTATGCAGCAAATTAAGCTGCAAGATAGTCTCAATCTGGTACGTTTTTTCCCTCAAGGACGTCACTTGATTGAGCCAGTAAAGGGAATGACCTACGTCTCCTTTATGCCGTCGGATGGTAGCAGATTGACCATCGAGGGGGCGAAATACCCGCTTAATACCAGCAATTATTTTTTCAAAAAATGTTACAGTAGCAACGAATTTATAGATGAGGACTTAGTGATTGAGTTGGACTCGGGCTATGTTGTCGTCATTTATAGTAAGGACAGGAGTTAGTATGGAAGGAATCATCGTCTTACTTGTCATCTTGAACTTGATAGGGCTTGTTTTCCTCTATCTTCAGTTCAAGCAATTGCCGCATCAATTAGAAGAGGCGTCAGAAGACACAGCTGACCATTTGTCAGATCAGCTGACATTCCAGTTGGAGCGCCAGCAATTATTGCAAGAACAGGCCATTCATAAGGAAATGACAGAGCTGCGCAGAGAGCTTTTTCAGCATTTAACGGACATTCGTCAGGATATTCAGAAAAGTTTGCAACAAAATAGTGAAGTGACCGAACGCCGTCTCTTGGTGCTACAAGATTCCAATGAAAAACGTTTGGAAGAAATGCGTCAGACGGTGGAAGAAAAGTTAGAAAAGACTCTACAGACACGTTTGCAAGCCTCTTTTGAAACAGTCTCCAAGCAGTTGGAGTCTGTCAACCGTGGCTTGGGTGAGATGCAAAATGTCGCGCGCGATGTTACTACTTTAAATAAAGTCTTGTCCAATACCAAGACGCGTGGGATTATGGGCGAGTTGCAACTGGGGCAAATTATCGAGGATATTTTAACGCCCAGCCAGTACGAACGCGAATTTGCTACGGTAGCGGGCTCTAGCGAACGAGTTGAGTATGCTATTAAGCTTCCGGGGCAATCCCAGGACGAAACCGTCTATCTTCCCATTGACTCCAAGTTTCCGTTGGCGGATTATTACCGCTTGGAAGATGCTTACGAGGCGGGGAGCAAGGAAAAGATTGAGCTCCACCGGAAAAATCTCTTGGCCAGCGTCAAACGTTTTGCCAATGACATCAAGACCAAGTACCTCAATCCGCCTGAGACGACTAATTTTGGGATTCTCTTTTTACCGACGGAAGGGCTCTACTCGGAAGTTGTACGCAATCCTGAATTTTTCGACGACTTGCGTCGTAGTGAGCAAATTGTTGTGGCGGGGCCATCGACCTTGTCTGCCTTGCTTAACTCCTTGTCTGTCGGCTTCAAAACGCTCAATATTCAGCGCTCGGCAGATGATATCAGTAAGGTCTTGGGCAATGTCAAAACTGAATTTGGCAAGTTTGGTGGGATTTTGGTTAAGGCTCAAAAGCACCTCAACAATGCTAGCAGCAATCTAGATGAACTGCTGACACGTCGCACCAATGCCATTGAACGGACGCTTCGAAATATCGAATTATACGAGGATGAGACGACCCGCTCTCTGCTCAATATTCCAGAAATAAGTGAGAATGAAGATGAAAATTAACCAAATGAAAAAGGACGAATTCTTTGAAGGATTCTACCTGATTAAGTCGGCTGAATTGCGACAAACCAGAGCTGGGAAAGACTTTCTAGCTCTAACATTCCAAGATGATACGGGTGAAATTTCCGGAAATATCTGGGATGCACAACCGGGAAAAATAAAAGATTTTGTGGCTGGAGCAGTCGTTCATATGCAAGGGCGCCGCGAGGTCTACAACAATATGCCTCAGGTCAATCAAATCACGCTACGTTTGCCGAAAAATGGTGAGCCAAGTGACCCAGCTGATTTTAAGGAGAAACCACCAGTGGATGTCCAAGATACGCGTGAATACCTCAGTCAAACCATTTTCCGTATTGAAAATGCTGTTTGGCAACGAATTGTGCGTGCCCTATACAGCAAATACGACAAGGAGTTTTATTCTTATCCTGCGGCTAAGACAAACCACCATGCCTTTTATTCAGGCTTGTCTTTCCATACGGCAACCATGGTTCGCTTAGCGGATAAGATTGGGGATGTCTATCCACAGCTTAATAAGAGCCTTCTTTTTGCAGGAATCATGCTGCATGACTTGGCCAAGGTCATCGAGCTAACGGGTCCAGACAATACTGGCTATACCGTTCGAGGCAATCTAATTGGACATATTTCTCTGATTGACGAAGAGATTACCAAGGTGTTGATAGAGCTCAAAATTGACGATGCCAAGGAGGATGTAACTGTCTTGCGCCATGTCATCCTCAGCCACCATGGCTTACTCGAATACGGTAGCCCTGTTCGCCCACAAATCATGGAAGCGGAGATTATTCACATGATTGACAATATCGATGCGGAAATGATGATGATGATGACAGCTCTGGACAAGGTGGGACCGGGTGAAATGACCAATCGTATCTTCGCAATGGACAATCGTACCTTCTATAAACCGAATATTGATTAAAAAACAACGAAAAAGGATGATTTTTTTAAATAAAAAGTTCGCCTTTTTTCTTTTTTATGGTATAATAATTGGAAAAAACAAAAAGGAAGTTTTATGAAATTAAGAAGAAGTGAACGGATGGTTGTAATTTCAAATTACCTCATCAACCACCCTTACCAGTTGACCAGTTTGAATCTTTTTGCTGACAAGTACGAGTCTGCTAAGTCTTCCATTTCAGAAGATATTGCCATCATCAAAAAAGCTTTTGAAGAAAGCTCGATTGGGAATATTGAAACCATCACAGGTGCTAGCGGTGGCGTGGTTTTCACACCGTCTATGTCTAAGGAAGAGGCGCTTGAGATTGCAGAGGGGCTGCGTAATCGTATGGCTGAAAGTAGCCGTATCTTGCCTGGCGGTTACATCTATTCTTCAGACTTTTTGTCTACGCCTATTACCTTGAAAAATATTGGTCGCATCATTGCAGAAAGCTTTAAGGACCAGCAGATTGACGCTGTTATGACCGTAGCGACAAAAGGAGTTCCTTTGGCAAATGCTGTAGCCAATGTCCTCAATGTACCATTTGTCATTGTGCGTCGTGACTTGAAAATCACAGAAGGCTCAACCGTTTCTGTCAATTACGTGTCAGGTTCCAGCGACCGCATTGAAAAAATGTTCTTGTCAAAACGGAGTTTACCAGCTGGAAGCCGTGTATTGATTGTCGATGACTTCTTGAAAAATGGGGGTACCATCAACGGGATGATCAGCCTTTTGAAAGAATTTGATAGTAGTCTAGCCGGAGTTGCTGTTTTTGCTGAAAATCAAAACGGTGACCGTAATGTTGCCAATTACAAATCCTTGCTGGCAGTAACGGACATCAACGTGAAAGAAAATAAAGTCAGTGTTGAGTTGGGAAATATCTTTGATGATATGAAATAAAAAGACGAACCAAGCGGTTCGTCTTTTTTATTTCTTTAGATTTTTCTCAAAACTATCTGAATGTGCGGTGACGGAAATGGTTTCTAGCGTCAATGGGTGCACCAAGCTTAGTTTTTGAGCGTGAAGCATCAGTCGACTTCCATTTTGTGGATGATAGAGTGGGTCGCCAATGATGGGGTGTCCGTGGTGAGAAAGATGGACGCGGATTTGATGTGTTCGACCGGTTTCGAGTCTGCATTGGACAAGGCTGTTGCGTCCAATTTTTTCTAGTACTTGGACGTGGGTTGTTGCCCTTTGTCCTTGGCGCGGGTCAACCACTCGTTTTCTCCTATCGTGGCGATGGCGCCCAATCTTATCGCGATAAGTCACTTTTTCGGATTCAAAACTTCCTTGGCAGAGAGCCAGATACTGTCGGCTTATTTTTTTGTCTTCCAAGAGGCGGTTGAGAATGGGAAGGATAAATGGATTTTTTGCGAAAAGAACAGCGCCGCTTGTTTCCATATCGAGCCGATGAACCACATAACAAGTCTGGCCGACAAAGGCGGAAACGTGGTTGAGTAGGGCAATTTCCGTTGGTTCATTGCCATGAGTTTTCATGCCCTCGGGTTTATTGACGATAATAAGGTGTTGGTCCTGATAAAGGCAATCCACTAAGTCAGCGTCGCCGAAAGGGATAGATTTTTCAGGATAGTCTTCTTCGTCAAAGGTCAGTTCCAAAAGGTCACCAGCTGAAATCCTACTTTGCCAATTGATGGGCTGCCCGTTGACACGGACGTGTTTTTTTGTGCGCAAAAAGTGACGGATTTTCCGTGGAATGAGAAAGTAGTCTTCTAAGACTTCCTTGACCGTTGCTTGTGGAAAAGCTGGTGGGATGAGGATGGTGTATTTCATATTACAAGCTCGTAGAGTGTTTTGGTTGGATTTTTTCTGCGGGGTTGATAAAGTTCATCGCGTTGTTAACGGCTGTAGGAGCTTCACCTAAGCCAGTTGCGATGAGGTCAACTTTTCCTTCGTAGAAACAGCAATCTCCAATTGCATAGATACCTGGAAGAGAGGCTTCTTGTTTGCTATTGACAATAATGCGATTGCGTTGCAAGTCCAGGCCCCATTCTTTGAGGGTACCGACGGAGGACTTGAAGCCGTAGTTGACAAAGAGTTGGTCAAAAGGCAAAGTGAGTGTTTCATCACTTTTTCCTTTGTTAAACTCAATATGAGTAGCTCGTTTTCCCTCGCCGATAAGGGCTTTGGGAGTAAATGGTGTATAGATGTCAACGCTGGATTGCTTAAGGGCTTCTACACTATGCTCTAAAGCTCGGAAATTATCGCGACGATGAACGATGCTCGTTTTATTGGCGATTGGTTCGAAGGCCAAAGACCAGTCCACAGCAGAGTCTCCACCGCCTAAAATGACTAAGTCTTGGTCGGAATACTGCTGCAGATTAGAAACGTGGTAGCGGACATTTTCAAATTGGTCAGCATGTTCAATTTCAAGCGGACGTGGTTTGAAAGCTCCTCCACCCATTGCAACGATAACGGTTTTGGTTTGGTGGCTACCTTTGCTTGTATCAAGAGTGATAGTTTCGCCGTGATGAATAGCTGTTACAGTTTCATTGAGGCAGATAGTTGTGTCAAAGCTTTCCAGTTGTTCCAAGAGGCGTTCGGTCAATTCTTGACCAGTGATGCGGTGATAGGCAGGGATATCCAAAATCACTTTTTCAGGATAGAGGATGGCAGGTTGCCCGCCTAATTGTGGCAAGGAATCAATGATTTTGACCTTGGCTTGACGTAAATGAGCGTAGAAAGCGGCAAAAAGTCCGACAGGACCGCCGCCAATAATCGTAATATCAAAAGTTTCAGACATAATGTTCCCTTTCAAAACAGAATACATCCATTTTATCATAATTCTAGGGGATTGACTTGGGAAAATCCGCTGGAACACCGAGCCCAGTAAATTTTCCTAAGAAAGAATAGAATGTAGTATAATGAACTAAATAGATAAGAAAGAGGAATGTCATGCAAGAAGATAGAAATCTATATGATGATGAATTTTCGCAAGAAGGCGAGCGACTCAGTCGCCGCAGCCGTCGCGGAGAGCTAGCTGATCACCCAAAGAAAAAGTCAAAGATTCCAGAACCTATTCGTCGTTTTTGGCGTCGCTATCAACTGACTAAGATTTTTTTGATTGTCATCGGAGTTGTGGTCTTGACTGTTGGGGGTTATTTATTCTACTTGGCAAAAACTGCGAATGTGGGAGATTTGCAGGCTGCGCTGAAGGCGCGTACGGTCATTTATGATAAAGATGGAAAAGAGGCTGGTACGCTTTCGGGTCAAAAGGGGACCTATGTGGAGCTAGATGCCATTTCAGATAATCTGGAACATGCCGTCATTGCTACAGAAGACCGCACTTTTTATAAAAATTCGGGAATTAACTACAAGCGGACTCTGTTGGCTCTTGTGACTTTGGGGCGCTCAGGTGGTGGGTCGACCATTACCCAGCAGTTGGCAAAAAATGCCTTCCTAACCCAAGAACAAACAGTGAGCCGTAAGGCCAAGGAATATTTTTTAGCGCTGGAAATCAATAAAAAGTACAGTAAAAATGAAATCCTCACCATGTATCTCAACAACGCTTATTTTGGGAATGGTGTCTGGGGTGTAGAAGATGCCAGTAAGAAATACTTTGGCATCAGCGCTGCAGATTTATCCATCGAACAATCAGCTGTTATCGCGGGGATGCTAAAAGGTCCGGAGATTTACAATCCCTATTATTCGCTTGAAAATGCAACCAATCGCCGCAATACGGTGCTGGGCGTGATGAAGGAAGCAGGTTATATCGATGATGCAACCTTGAAGGCAGAAAAAGCCGTAGACTTGTCTAGTCAGCTCCATGATGCCTATACAGGCAAGCAGGACGACTACAACTACCCATCTTATTTTGATGCGGTGGTGGCAGAAGCTATTGAAAAATACGGCTTCAAAGAAAGTGATATCATTAACAACGGCTACCGCATTTACACAGAGATGGACCAAAATTCTCAAGCCAGCGTGCAGTTGATTTACAATGATGAAAGTATGTTCCCAGCGTCACCTCATGATGGAGAAATTGCAGAGTCAGCTCATGTTGCTTTGGATCCTAAAACTGGCGGTGTTCGTGCTCTGGTTGGCCGTGTCAATAGTTCTGAAAATGCAACCTTTCGTAGTTTTAACTTTGTAACCCAATCTGCACGTAGTCCAGGATCGACCATTAAGCCATTAGTAGCCTATGCACCAGCCGTTTCTGCTGGATGGGCCATTGATAAGGCTCTGGATAATCATACGGAGACCTATGGCAATTACACCCTCCACAACTACGATTACAACACATCGGAAACCATCCCCATGTACCAAGCCCTAGCCCTGTCCTACAACCTTCCAGCAGCTTCGATTGTCCATCAACTGGGAGTAGATACAGCCTTTGAGTACGGTAGTAAGTTTGGTCTCAATATGGACAAGGTTGACCGTGTTCTAGGAGTTTCAATCGGTAGCGGTGTTTCAACGAATCCATTGCAGATGGCTCAGGCTTATTCAACCTTTGCAAATGGTGGCGTGATGAAAGATGCCCATCTGATTACAAAAATTGAATCAGCAAGTGGACAAGTGTTGGCACAGCACAAATCAACCAGCAAGCGCGTGATTGACAAATCCGTCGCGGACAAGATGACTTCGATGATGCTAGGGACTTACACAAATGGTACAGGTGCCAATGCAGATGTTTATGGCTACAATCTTGCTGGGAAAACAGGGACAACGGAGACCAGTTTCAATGCAGACTTGATTAATGACCAATGGATTATCGCCTACACACCTGATTTGGTCATGACCCAGTGGGTCGGTTTTGAAAAAACAGATGAGCACCATTATATTGACGGCAGCAATTCGTGGATGGCGCCAGTCGTCTTTCAGACGGTGGCGGGTGCAATCTTGCCAAATACGGCTGGAACTAGCTTTAATGTAGAAAATGCCTATGTTGCTAACGGAATTGTAGCGACGACACCAGATACAGGCCACAAGAGCAAGGTAGATATTGATGCCAATATCAAAGATATTTCAGATAAGGCAAAAAATCTGTTAGAGCAAACCAAAAAGGGATTAGAGGATGCTAATCTGCCAGGACGTGCAAAAACACTCTGGGATACAGTAACCTCTTGGTTTAACTAGTTGTCAAATGGATAAAAAAATGGTAAAATAGTTGGGATGGAGGGCTCTATGGCATTAAAAAAAGCAAGCCTAGCGTGTACCATTTGCGGTTCTAGAAACTACTCAATTAAGCTTTCTAGCACTCCAAAACCAACACGATTAGAAGTAAATAAATATTGTAAACATTGTGGTCAGTATACGGTCCACAAAGAAACCAGATAGGAGAATGACGTGAAATTTTTGAAAGATACGATTCAAATTCTTAAAGACACGACTTGGCCGACGAAAAAGCAAGGATGGACAGACTTTGTTTCTGTTTTGCAATACTCAGCTTTCTTTGTGATCATCATCTACCTTTTTGACTTAGTATTGTCAAAAGGTTTGATTGCCATGCTTAATCTTTTCTAGTAAATACTTGCGTGGGCATTCTTGCCATGATATAATGAAGACAGCGAAAGCCTTCGGGCTTTTTTCTTATGAAAAAATTAAAAAATTCCTAAAAACGAAAGGAAGCAAATTATGTTAGATTCTTTTGATAAGGGCTGGTTTGTCCTTCAAACTTACTCTGGTTATGAAAATAAAGTCAAGGAGAACCTTCTTCAACGTGCCCACACTTATGACATGTTGGACAATATCTTGCGCGTAGAAATTCCCACTCAGACTGTCCAAGTTGAGAAAAATGGCGAGAAAAAAGAAGTAGAAGAAAACCGTTTCCCAGGTTATGTCTTGGTTGAGATGGTCATGACAGACGAAGCTTGGTTTGTTGTACGTAACACACCAAACGTTACAGGTTTCGTTGGGTCACACGGAAACCGTTCAAAACCAACTCCGCTTTTGGAAGAAGAAATCCGTCAAATCCTCGTATCAATGGGACAAACTGTTCAGGAATTTGATATTAAGGTACAAGTTGGTGATACTGTTCGTATCATCGACGGAGCCTTTTCTGGATATGAAGGCAAGATTTCTGAGATTGATAACAACAAGGTGAAAATGATTATCTCTATGTTTGGTAACGATACTGTAGCAGAAGTTAGCCTAAACCAAATCGCAGAATTGTAAGAAAAACCAGTCCTTTGGACTGGTTTTTTGAATGTGGAGTGCAGTATACTTGCCGATAAAACAAAAAAGCCCGAAACATCGAACTTTTCTTTAGACACATAAAGGCGGTAGACGGATTTGAACCGACGATCAAGCTTTTGCAGAGCCGTGCCTTACCACTTGGCTATACCGCCATAACAGAAACTATTCTACCGTAAAATAGATTTTTGGTCAAGTGGAAAAATTGCTAGCGAATGAAAATATTGGTATTTGGGCTGAAAATGGTTGATTTCACTTGATAAATGGAGCAAAATCTGTTATACTGATGAGGTTGTGTATGCAACAAATACTCATCCTGAATCCATTGTGGGGCTGTTGCCCTTGTGGTTGCTCTGCAAGCTGACGTTTGGGAGAGGAGAAAAAACAAAAGGAGAAATACTCATGGCAGTAATTTCAATGAAACAACTTCTTGAGGCTGGTGTACACTTCGGTCACCAGACTCGTCGCTGGAACCCTAAGATGGCTAAATACATCTTCACAGAACGTAACGGTATCCACGTTATCGACTTGCAACAAACTGTAAAATTGGCTGACCAAGCTTACGAATTCGTTCGTGATGCAGCAGCAAACGACGCTGTTATCTTGTTCGTTGGTACTAAAAAACAAGCTGCAGAAGCAGTTAAAGACGAAGCTATCCGTGCTGGTCAATACTTCATCAACCACCGTTGGTTGGGTGGAACTCTTACAAACTGGGGTACAATCCAAAAACGTATCGCTCGTTTGAAAGAAATCAACCGTATGGAAGAAGAAGGAACTTTTGAAGTTCTTCCTAAGAAAGAAGTTGCACTTCTTAACAAACAACGCGCTCGTCTTGAAAAATTCTTGGGCGGTATCGCAGATATGCCACGTATTCCAGACGTAATGTTTGTTGTTGACCCACATAAAGAACAAATCGCTGTTAAAGAAGCTAAAAAATTGGGTATCCCAGTTGTAGCGATGGTCGATACAAACACTGACCCAGATGATATTGATGTAATCATCCCAGCAAACGACGACGCTATCCGCGCTGTTAAATTGATCACAGCTAAAATGGCTGACGCTATCATCGAAGGTAACCAAGGTGAAGACAGCGTTGCAGCAGTAGAAGCTGAATTGGCTGCTGAACCAGCATCAACTGAATCAATCGAAGAATTGGTTGAAGTTGTTGAAGGTAAATAATCAGTACGTTTGAGTACAGTTCAACATAAGTAAATAAACATTAAAACGGGGCAGATGCAGACCGCTCTGTCTCGTTTTATTATTCATCAATAAAAAATAATAGGAGAATAGACATGGCAGAAATCACAGCTAAACTTGTTAAAGAATTGCGTGAAAAATCAGGTGCTGGCGTTATGGACGCTAAAAAAGCATTGGTAGAAACTGACGGTGATATCGAAAAAGCAATCGAATTACTTCGTGAAAAAGGTATGGCTAAGGCTGCTAAAAAAGCAGACCGCGTTGCTGCTGAAGGTTTGACAGGTGTTTACGTTAACGGTAACGTTGCAGCAGTTATCGAAGTGAATGCAGAAACTGACTTTGTTGCGAAAAACGACCAATTCGTTACTTTGGTAAACGAAACAGCTAAAGTTATCGCAGAAGGCAAACCTGCTAACAACGAAGAAGCACTTGCTTTGACAATGCCTTCAGGTGAAACATTGGAACAAGCATTTGTATCAGCAACTGCTACAATCGGAGAAAAAATCTCATTCCGTCGTTTTGCATTGGTTGAAAAAACGGATGAGCAACACTTCGGTGCTTACCAACACAACGGTGGTCGTATCGGTGTTATCACTGTTATCGAAGGTGGCGACGATGCGCTTGCTAAACAAGTTTCAATGCACGTTGCAGCCATGAAACCACAAGTTCTTTCATACACTGAATTGGACCCACAATTTGTGAAAGACGAATTGGCTCAATTGAACCACGTCATCGATCAAGATAACGAAAGCCGTGCAATGGTTGATAAACCAGCTCTTCCACACCTTCAATACGGTTCAAAAGCTCAATTGTCTGACGAAGTAATTGCTGCTGCTGAAGAAGCTATCAAAGCTGAATTGGCTGCTGAAGGCAAACCAGAAAAAATCTGGGACAAAATCCTTCCAGGTAAAATGGACCGCTTCATGCTTGACAACACTAAAGTTGACCAAGCTTACACACTTCTTGCACAAGTGTACATCATGGATGACAGCAAGACAGTTGAAGCTTACCTTGAGTCAGTAAATGCTAAAGCCGTAACATTCGCTCGTTTCGAAGTTGGTGATGGTATTGAAAAAGCTTCAAATGACTTTGAAGCAGAAGTTGCAGCTACAATGGCGGCAGCTCTTGGTAAATAAGAAATTTACATTTATGCAGGAAAAGGCTGACGCAAGTCGTCAGCCTTTTCTATTGTTTAGGAATGATGAGGAATGATGAAAAAACAAAATTATTTGAGTGCAGCCTTGCTCTCTATCTCTTTCTTTTTGATGTCGCATTTGGTGATTGCGCCGGCTACTCCAAAGCTTTATACTTTTTATCATGCTAGTAATCCCCAAATTAGTCTAGCTTCTGTGGAAACATTGGTGACGATTCCAGCGATGACCATCACGATTGTGGTGATTTTGAGCAACTTGATTGTGACGAAATTAGGCAAGAAAAATACAGTAGAACTGGGTCTCGTCTTAATCTTGCTTTCGGGAATTCTATCCTTTTCGAGCCAGCAATTTCAGTTGGTCCTCATTAGTCGTCTCTTGTTGGGAGTAGGGATTGGTCTCTACAATTCTCTGTCAATCAGCTTGATTAGTGACTATTTTGATGGGGAAAAACGGGCGAGCATGATTGGCCTACGTACAGCTGTGTTGAATGTGGGCAAAACGGTTACGACCTTTTTAGTTGGCTTGGCCTTGTTGGTCGGAGTGCGCTATATTTTCTTGGTTTATCTATTGGCTCTGCCAGTCTTGTTTGTTTTCCACAAACTTGTGGATGAAATTCCTTCTGCAGGGGAAAGTGTGGAAAAGTCAGTCGTATTTGATAAGGGAGTAATCCTCTGGATGTTGATAACTTTCTTTATTGGGCTTGCCTATATTGGCGCGACAGTGAAGATTCCGAGCCTTCTTGTGACTTGCTATGGCTACAGTGAATTAGCCTCAAGTCAGATGTTGACCGTGTTGGCATTTTCAGGAATTATCTTGGGAGTTTTCTTCGGGAAATTGGCCAAAGCTTTGCAGGAAGCAACTTTGCCAGTTATGTTGGTAGCGATGGGTGTGGGAAATCTGCTGTTTACTTTCGGCGATCACCTGATTGTCTTCTACATTGCTTCTATCTTGATTGGCGCGAGTTTTGTGGGTGGCATGTCAGCAATCTTTAATGCGATTGCTAAACAATATAAACCAAAACAAATCAATTTTATCACTAGTATGGCACTTACTGCTGGAAATGTCGGGGTTATCTTGACACCTTTAGTATTGACAAAAGCCTTGGCGGCCTTGGCTCTGGATGTATACGTCCTTCCATTTTTTGTAACTGCTGGGATGATGGTATTGGCCTTGGTCTGTTACCGTTTGGCAAGAAAATAAAAGAAGCTGGAATTTTTATTCCAGCTTCTTATTTTTTTATAGGCTTGTAAAAGTGCGGATGTCATCGATGGTCATGCTAGAATCGCAGCGAACTCGGACACCGTCTGGAGTGGCAAAAAGAAAGCCTGGAACGGTCACAACTTGGTATTGGTTGCGCAGGTCAGCAATTTCTGCTGCGGAATAGTCAGGGCTTTGGCTGTGGAGGAAGTAGATGGTTTGCTTGTCTTCAGCTGCAAATTGAGCCAATGTTTTGCAGAAACGTCGGCAATATTGGCAGGTTTCACGCCCGATAAAGAGGATGCTACCGTCCTTTTTTTGCAATAATTCTTTAGCTTCTGCAGGAGTAACAGTTGTAAATTGCTGGACTTGTTCTAAAAATTCTTGTGGTGTAAACATAATTTCTCCTTTTTGTTTTAGTATATGAAAAAGACGGTGATTTTTCAAGTAAGGGATAGCAAAAGTGGTCTTTGCTTTCCAAATAGGGCTATTTTCGATATAATAAAAGAATAGTCAAAGTTAGTCAGTATGGAAAGGAAGAGTTGGCCATGAAGAATACATCGGATTATATTGAAGAACACATCAAGGCCATTTTAGAGACAGCGAGTGTTGCAGAACTCAAACGAAGTGAGTTGGCCAGTCGTTTTGAGGTGGTACCAAGCCAGATCAACTATGTGATTAAAACACGGTTTACAGCCAGTCGAGGCTATATCGTTGAGAGTAAGCGCGGTGGAGGAGGCTATATTCGGATTGGTCGGGTGACTTTTTCGGATAAGCATGAGCTCATTCGCGATTTACAAAAAAATATGGGGATTAGCCTGTCTTGGGCAGTCTTTCAAGACCTGATGCAGCTCTTGTTTGATGAGGGATTGATTACAGAGAGAGAGGGAAATCTTTTCTTAGCGACTGCTGGAAATGAGGTGCTGGGAGAAGAGGCTTCCTATATTCGTGCTCGAATGATGCGTGAGATATTAAGTGCTATTGATAGGAAAGAGGACTAGAATGAAGTATTCGATTGGAGTGGAGCGTGCGCTTGAAGATGCGCAGATTATTGCACGTCGCTATGGAAGTGATTTTGTTGAGACATGGCATTTTTTGCTAGCCTTTGTAGTTAATCAAGATACCATTGCAGGGACAGTGTTGGCGGAATACCCTATTGATGGGAGTGATTTTGAAGATGCGGCCTACGTGATTACAGACCACCTTTACCAGGATCATATTGCCTTTGAAGGCATTTTGCCGCTTTCTAAGAAGTCAAAGGAAACCTTGGACTGGGCTGAAAAGATTGCAGATGTTGTCAAGGCAAGTCAGCTTGGGACAGAACATCTTTTTCTTGCCATGCTTTTGGACAAGCGTTCGGCTGCGGTGCTGATTTTAGATAGAGTTGGTTTTCATTTGGAGGACTCGGACGATAAGATTCGCTTGGTGGATTTGCGGAAGAATTTGGAAATCAAGGCTGGCTTCAGCAAGGATGATTTGAAGGCCATTCGCCAGTTGCTTCGTGGCAATCCTAGTCCACAGAATTCTGCTGCGGGAATGATGGGAATGCCCCAGGCTCAAAGTGGCGGTTTGGAAGATTACAGTCGTGATTTGACAGCCTTGGCTAAGGAAGGCAAGATGGAGCCTGTCATCGGACGTGACCAAGAGATTTCGCGGATGATCCAAATCTTGTCTCGGAAAACGAAAAATAACCCTGTCCTAGTTGGTGAAGCAGGTGTCGGTAAAACAGCTTTGGCGCTTGGTTTGGCGCAGCGAGTAGCAAGTGGCGATGTGCCCGCAAGCTTGGCTGGTATGCGGGTGCTGGAATTAGAATTGATGGCAGTGGTAGCTGGAACTCGTTTTCGTGGGGACTTTGAAGAGCGAATGAACAATATCATCAATGATATTGAAGAAGATGGTAAGGTTATTTTGTTCATCGATGAATTGCACACCATCATGGGGTCTGGTTCGGGGATTGACTCGACTCTGGACGCGGCCAATATTTTAAAACCGGCCTTATCTCGTGGAACCTTGCATATGGTTGGTGCGACAACGCAGGATGAGTACCAAAAGCACATTGAAAAAGATGCGGCTCTCTCGCGTCGATTTGCCAAAGTAACGGTAGAAGAGCCGAGCGTGGAAGATAGCATTGCTATTTTGCGTGGCTTGAAGCAATCGTATGAGAAACACCATAAGGTGGAAATTACAGATGAAGCCATTGTAACGGCTGTAAAATTTGCCAAACGGTATTTGACGGGGAAAAATCTTCCAGACTCTGCGATTGACCTCTTGGATGAAGCAAGTGCCACCGTCCAAAATAGTCGGAAAGTAGCGGTGGAAGATGCCAGTATGTCAGCTGCTGACCGTGCCTTACTAGCTGGTAAGTACAAGACGGTCGCAAGCCTTCTAGTCAAAGAGTTAGAAGATGAGCAGCCATCTAGCCATTACAATCTTCAAGTGACAGAAGATCATGTCTTAGTGACCCTGAGCCGCCTTTCAGGTATTCCTGTTACGAAGTTGAGTAAAACAGATGCCAGGAAATACCTTAATCTTGAAAAAGAACTGCACCAACGTGTGATTGGGCAAGACAAAGCTATTTCAGCCATTAGCCGTGCTATCCGTCGAAACCAATCTGGTATCCGTACAGGAAAACGCCCAATTGGTTCCTTCCTGTTCTTGGGGCCAACTGGGGTTGGGAAGACCGAGTTAGCCAAGGCATTGGCAGAAGTGCTCTTTGATGATGAGTCCTCGCTTATCCGCTTTGACATGTCAGAATACATGGAAAAATTTGCGGCATCTCGTCTTAACGGTGCGCCTCCAGGCTATGTTGGATATGATGAGGGCGGTGAGTTGACTGAAAAAGTGCGGAATAAACCGTATGCGGTTCTCTTGTTTGATGAGGTGGAAAAAGCGCATCCGGATATCTTCAATGTCCTCTTGCAAGTCTTGGATGATGGGGTCTTGACGGACAATAAGGGACGTAAGGTTGATTTTTCAAATACCATTATTATCATGACATCAAATCTAGGCGCGACAGCCTTGCGAGATGATAAGACGGTTGGTTTTGGGGCGACGGATCTGTCTCACAATCAAGCCCATGTGGAAAAACGAATTTTTGAAGAATTGAAAAAAGCATATCGTCCAGAATTTATCAACCGGATTGATGAGAAAGTTGTTTTTCACAGCCTGTCAGACAAGGATATGGAAGAAGTTGTCAAAGTCATGGTTAAACCACTTTATGCTGTGACAGCTGAGAAAGGGATTGACCTCAAATTCCAACCATCTGCACTGAAATTGCTGGCTAAAGAGGGCTACGACCCTGAGATGGGAGCCCGTCCTTTGCGTAGATTGATTCAGAACAAGGTGGAAGACCAGCTGGCAGAAATGTTGCTACGCGAGGAAGTCAAGTCGGGTCAGACACTCAAGATTGGTGTGAAGGCTGGACAGCTTAAGTTTGACATTGTGGAGAACTAGATGTTAGAATTGATTAAAATCGGGCCAGATGAGGTGGTGTCCTTACAGGAAGTCTGCCGAGAAACTTACTATGATACATTTGGAGCGGTTAATCGGGAAGAGGATATTCAAGCCTACATGGATGATGTTTATAGCAGAGATGTATTGGTCGCTGAGTTGGAAAATCCAGAGTCAGAAGTGTACTTTTTGAAGGATGAGATGGGGATAGCCGGCTATCTCAAGCTCAATACGGGAGCTGCCCAGACAGAATATGTCGCGGACAATACCTTGGAAATTCAGCGGATTTATGTGCGTGCCAATAGAAAACGTCGTGGCTATGGTAGTCGACTAATGGCATTTTCTTTGGAGCGAGCACGTGAAAAGGAATGCCAGTCCGTCTGGTTAGGTGTCTGGGAACACAATCAATCTGCTCTTGCATTTTACAAAAGTCATGGATTCCGCCATGTCGGTGAGCATCATTTTCAGATGGGAGACACGGTGGATACGGATTATATCTATCTGAAGGATTTGTAAGCAGAGATTGGACGAAAGTCCAGTCTCTTTTATGTGCCAAATAATTGGCAAAGGCGCGTCATTTCTGTAAAATAGAGGGAGTAAGTTTAAAAGGGAAGACTATGAAAAAACAAGTTGCAGTAATTTTTGGGACTTTTGCACCCATGCATAAGGGACACATTGACCTCATTCAGCGCGCTAAGCGAGAATGTAGCCGTGCCATTGTGATCGTTTCTGGTTATGGAAATGACCGTGGCCACAAGATTGGATTGGGTTTGCAGAAGCGCTTCCGCTATATCCGTGAGACCTTTAATGATGAGTCTTCGGTGACGGTGCTGATGCTGGATGAGACTGGAATGCCTCCTTATCCAAAAGGCTGGACTCCCTGGCTGAATGCTTTGACAGCGATGACGGACATCGCTGATGACGAAGAGTTGTATTTCTATGTTTCAGAAAAAAATTATGCTGAGGAACTCGAAAGCCGTGGCTTTAAGGCACATTTTACAGAGCGAAATTTTGGAATTTCAGCGACCTTGATTCGAGAAAATCCAATCAAGTATTGGAATGAGATTGCGAGACCTTTTCGACGCCATTTCTCAAAAAATGCCTTGATTGTTGGCTCGGCCTCTAATGGGAAAACGACTTTGGCACGTGATTTGGGGCGGTATTATTCTAGTCCGGTGTCGCTTGAGTACTCGCGCTATTACCAGCAGCGCTACAATGTCCGCGATGATGAGTTGACAGGCAAGGACTACAATTATCTCTTGACGGGGCAGTACCGTCAAACGGCAGACCTGATTGACTCAGATAGCAATCAAGGGCTGGTTATTGCTGATACCAACTCGACAGTGACTCAGGCTTACTACGATTACTATATCGGTAAGACGTCGACCTCTTTTCACTCGCTTTGTGCAGATACTGCCAAGAGTGAGAAATGGGCTTTGATTCTCTTTGTATTGCCAACGGGGTCTTATGTGGATGATGGATTCCGTGATATGTCCATGGCCGATGAGTCGATTCGTCAAGCATTTACTGAGCTCTTGAAAGAATTGGTGATGCGCAATCATCCGCAGGTGCCTCTGCATTTCTTAGATGGAAGCTATGCTGAAAATTATCAAACAGCCATTGAGTTGATTGATGCCATTTATCAAGGAGACTAGTAAGCAGGTTCATCCTGCTTTTTTTACTCTTTTGAGGTATAATAAAAGAAAACGTTTACGAGAGGTTGATATGACAACAGCGCCTTATATTATGGCTATTGACCAAGGAACAACCAGTTCGAGAGCCATTATTTTCAATCACGATGGCCAACAAGTGGCAAGTAGCCAAAAAGAGTTTCCACAAATTTTTCCACAAGCAGGTTGGGTAGAACATGATGCCAATCAAATCTGGCATTCGGTGCAGTCGGTGATTGCGGATGCTTTTATTGAAAGCGGGATTAAGCCAGACCAGATTGCGGCGATCGGGATTACCAATCAGCGTGAAACAACGGTTGTCTGGGACAAACAGACAGGAGCACCGATTTACCATGCCATTGTCTGGCAGTCACGTCAGACAGCGGATTTAGCTGAGGACCTCAAGTCGGCTGGTCATCTTGACATGATTCATGAGAAGACGGGCTTGATGATAGATGCTTATTTTTCAGCGACAAAGGTTCGCTGGATTTTGGACCATATTGATGGAGCACAGGAGCGTGCGGAAAAGGGAGAATTGCTCTTTGGCACCATTGATACTTGGCTTGTCTGGAAAATGACCGGTGGGCAAGTGCACGTGACAGATTATTCCAATGCGTCGCGGACCATGCTCTACAATATTAAAGAACTCAAATGGGACCAAGAAATCTTGGATTTGCTTAACATTCCACTTGCCATGTTGCCAGAGGTGAAGTCAAATTCAGAGATTTATGGGACGACAGTAGCCTATCATTTCTATGGTGGACAGGTTGCCGATTGCGGGGATGGCAGGCGACCAGCAGGCAGCCTTATTTGGTCAGCTGGCTTTTGAACCGGGCATGATCAAGAATACCTATGGCACAGGCTCTTTCATCATCATGAATACAGGTCAGGAGATGCAACTGTCTGAAAATAATTTGGTGATGACAATTGCTTACGGCATTAATGGTCAGGTCAATTATGCGCTGGAAGGGTCGATTTTCATTGCAGGGAGTGCAGTTCAATGGCTTCGTGATGGTTTGCAGATGATTGAGAGCTCCAAGGAATCTGAGGACCTGGCGCAGAATTCAAAAAGTGATGATGAAGTCTATGTTGTACCTGCCTTTACGGGCTTGGGGGCACCTTATTGGAATTCAGAAGCGCGTGGAGCTGTCTTTGGCTTGACGCGGGGGAGCAGCAAGGAAGACTTTGTGAAGGCTACTCTCCAATCGATTGCCTATCAGGTTCGGGATGTGGTAGATACTATGCGTCTGGATTCGGGGATTGAAATTCCTCGGTTAAAAGTGGATGGTGGTGCAGCTATGAATAGCTATCTGATGCAGTTTCAGGCAGATATTCTAGGTATTGAAATCGCGCGTGCTAAAAATCTGGAAACGACAGCTTTGGGTGCAGCTTTACTGGCAGGTCTAGCAGTAGGATTTTGGCAAGATTTGGACGAACTCCAATCCTTAAATCAACTCGGGCAAATCTTCCAACCAATGATGGAAGAGGAGAGAAAAGAACGGCTTTATAAAGGCTGGAAACAAGCAGTCAAGGCTACTCAGGTTTTTGCCGAGGATGAATAAAAAAAGAGTAGGAAAAAATCGTGATTTCGTAGAAGTCTCTTTTCACTAAATCACTGTTTTCTAGTACAAAAAAGGAGTTGGGAACTTTTGTTCCAACTCCTTTTATTTTAATAAATATGGCTTATCTAGGTTTTATTTGGCATGTGCGCGTGCTTGATCAAAGAGGTCTTGGACTTCTGCGATGGATTCGGCACGGGCAACGGCTCCGCGGATTTTTGCAGCACCGGCTGTTCCACGAAGGTAGTGAGGTGCTAGTCCACGGAATTCACGAACAGCAATGCCTTCCCCTTTGAGGGCTGTCAGACGTGTCAAGTGTTCAAATGCGATGTTGAGTTTATCATCGAAAGAGAGGTCAGGCAGGATTTCGCCAGTTTCCAAATAGTGGTTAATCTGATTGAAAATGTAAGGATTCCCCATGGCAGTACGTCCAACCATGACGGCATCGGCTCCGACTTCTTCGATACGCTGACGAGCATCTTGGACAGTACGGATATCGCCGTTTGCGATGAATGGAATCTTGGTAATGGCCTTGGCAACCTTGGTCAGAGTTTCTAAGTCCGCTGTCCCTGTATACATTTGCTCACGGGTACGTCCGTGCATGGCCAAGGCAGCAACACCGGCAGACTCAGCAGCCAGGGCGTTTTCAACAGCTAGGTCAGGGCTATTCCAGCCAGTCCGCATTTTAACTGTCAAGGGAATGTCGAGAACAGAAGTCACTTCCTTGACGATATGGTAAATTTTTTCAGGGTCTTTGAGCCATTTAGCGCCAGCTTCATTTTTTACGACCTTGTTAACGGGACAACCCATGTTGATGTCAACGATGTTGGTTTTAGTGTTGTTTTGGATAAAGTTCGCCGCACGCTTGAGCCCTTCAGCATCTCCGCCGAAAAGTTGGATGGAAACTGGAGCTTCATTGTCATCGATATGAAGCATGTGGAGGGTTTTTTCGTTATTGTAAAGCAAGCCTTTTTCGGAAATCATTTCCATGACAACCAGTCCAGCACCCATTTCCTTGGCAATGGTACGAAAGGCAGAGTTTGTCACACCAGCCATAGGAGCTAGTACGGTACGATTGGGAATTTCAACATTTCCAATCATGAAGGGGGTGTTAAGATTTGTCATGAATGAGTTCCTCCAAGTCTGTTTCATCAAAGTGGTAGTGGCTGCCGCAGAATTGGCAGGTAATGTCAGCTCCCTTATCTTCCTCTTTCATTTCTTGTAGGTCAGAGGTTAGCAAGCTAGCGAGTGCATCCATAAAGCGCTCTTTTGAACAGTCACAAACGAAGTGCAAGGGCTCTTCTGATAAGAGTTTGTACTCATCTTGACCATAAATGGCTTGTAAGAGAGCTTGACTAGGATTCTCAGAGGCCAAGAGGCTAGAAATAGCAGGCATGTCTTGAATCCGTTTTTCAAAGCGGCTAATCTCAGCGTCGGTCGCACCAGGCAAGACTTGCAACATGAAGCCTCCAGCGACCTTGACTTTATCATCTTGGTCCAAGAGGACATTGAGCCCGATGGCAGATGGTGTCTGCTGACTTTCTGTCATGTAGTAGGCGAAGTCTTCACCGATTTCCCCGGAAATGAGCGGAGTCATAGAATGGTAAGGATGGCCTGTTCCATAGTCGGTAATGACCAAAAATTGCCCTGCACCGATGAGTGGGCCTATGATAACCTCACCTGTAGAAGTCCGTTTGTAGTCAGCATCGGGGTTTTGGATGTAGCCCTTGACCTGTCCCTTAGAATTTGCAACGGCAATGACTGCACCAAGACCACCATCTCCGAGAATTTTTAGGGTGATTTTTGTATCCCCTTTTTCATTTGCAGCTAAAATTTGGCTGGCAATCAAAGTTCGCCCCAAAGCCACTGTAGAAGAAGCCATTGTGTCATGTTTTTCCTGAGCAGTCCGTACAGTCTCTGTGCTATCGAGCACAAAAGCACGGAAATGCCCATTACTTGAAATAGTTTTAATCAGTTTGTCCATAAGGAATATTATAGCACAAAAGCAAGGTGGGAGCGAAGAGAAAAAGCTTGCCAAATGGCAAGCTGGTCATTAAACCTCAGGAAATAATTTATCTAAAATCTTTCGTGTTACAATTTGGCCTGGTCCTTCATGACAATAGGTGTGCATGTACATGGACGGGTTGAAATTGAGCTCGATACAGGTACAGTTTGGCACTTCTTTTGTGGAGATTAGGTGGCGGTCAGGGATGATGAGATCGACCCCACAGACCCAAGCTCCTATGGCGCTAGCCATATCAGCAGCCAGTTGCTTGTAAGAAGGATCCATTTGCTCTGTCATATCAATGGAATCACCACCCGTTGAGATGTTGGAGTTGCCACGCAAGTCAGCTTTGACACCAGTAGGTAAAATGGTATCGGCTGTGTAGCCTTGCTGTTCGAGCATGAGAAGTTCGATGTCACCAAGGTTGATGATTTCAAGGGGAGAGCGGTGGTCACGTCCGCGGAGAGGATTTTTATTCTTCTCTGCGACTAACTCGCGAATGGTCTGCCGACCATCTCCAACGACATTGGCAGCGACGCGGAGCAGAACTGCCTCACATTTACCATCAAGAACGAAGAAACGGTATTCAGTTCCCGGGATGAATTCTTCCACCAAGACATCAGAGTCTTCCGCAAAGGCGATATCAATGGCTTTTTCATAATCCGCCAAGCTAGCTGGTTCTTGGAAAATGGAAATCCCTAGACCAAAATTAGTAGACTTTGGTTTGACGACAATGGCCTTATCCGCAACTAAGCGATAGTAGTTGAGGGCCTCTTCCTTGGTAGCAAACTCGCTACCTGCTGGAACTGGAAAACCAGCCTGATCCAAAATTTTCTTGGTGACAGTTTTATTGGCCATAGCCAGTGGGACAACGTAGTTATCTTTAGAAGTCATATTGCCATTTTTGACGTATTCGACATGGTTGCCATGCCAGAGTTTGAGGAATTGGTCATTTTCATCCAGAATCTCAAAATGAACCCCTTTTTGGATGATGTCAATCAAGAGCATCTGAGTAGAGAGTTCCATGCTTTCGTAGCCCTTGAGCGCATAAGGTGCCGTCCAGGCATGCTGATGAAAGGCTGCGCCTTGGTTGCGTCCAAATACTTCCAATGATAGTTGGTCAATCTGAGCAAAAAGCTGCCCACCAAGTGTCAACTCTGGATTTGCAAGTGCCGCTTTGACTTTTTCCAACAAGCTAAGGTAGTAATCCCCCAGCTGGAACTGATCAATGATAGCTGTCATGGCAGTCAAAATATCCTGTATAGGGGCTTGGTCAGGTAGTGGATCCAAAGGATGAGCAAGGGCAATGGCTTCGTTGAGGTCAGTCGCCCAAGATAATTTCTCATCAACATTGTCCAAATTTTCCATCCAAATCAAGCTAAGGATAAAGAGGTGAACAGTATCAATGGTTTCTTGGCTGATGGCCAGATGGTCAAATGGATTGAGGTCAAAGGAGCGGAATTCCATATACTGAATTCCATTTTCTAGATAGTCACGGACAAACTTACTACCACGTAGACGAACAGCAGAGTAAAATTCTTTTTCTGCGGATAATTGCCCCGACTGCACATAACCCTCTAGGTCGGAAATGTAGTTTTCCAAGCTGGCAAAGGAGACATGGATGTCTTCGTGGTTGACATAGCCGTAGGAACTATTGCGCAGAGAACGAACAGGGCGCGTCAAGTCTTTTTCTAAAAATCCTTTTTCAGAAATTGGTGTTGCGCCATAGAGGTAGGTCAAAAACCAGCGATAGTAGAGAAAGTTTTGCGCGATTTTCAGATAGAGGTCATTTTTAAAAGCCAGTTTATCTGAGTAACCACTGAGTGAAAAAAGCTGAGCAGTCAGGTCTTTTCCCAGCTCCATATTGTAATGAATGCCGCTCATGGACTGGAGGAGTTTGCCGTAACGTTCTGCCAATCCTTGACGGTAGCAGTATTCGACAGGGTCCTCTAAAGCAGCAATCTGAATATCATCTGCCGTGATGTATGGTGGCATGGAAAGAGGCCAAAGGTACTCATCATGTTCCAATGAGCGTTGCGCTACGTCGGTAATAGCTCCCAAAAACCGACGTGCTTCCTCGGTTGATTGAGCGATTGGTGTGATGAGCTCGATTTGTGGCTCGCTGTAGTCTGTTTGGATATAAGGATGATAATTTCGAGAACCAAAAGCAGATGGGTGTGGTGTTTGGGCAACTCGGTGCTGGGTATTGATGCGGAGGGATTCTCTTTCCAGACCAAAAGTTGCTTGCAAAATAGGCAAATTTGCGGGTGCATTTTGTAAAAGTTGTGAAAGTTTCATGCGTGTCTTACCTTGCTTTATTCGTTAGTTTTATTGTAAACTCTTTGGCGCTGAATGACAAATTTCCGCTACGGCTGAACTGGCTTGTCAGGGGCAAGTGGCGGTCTGCGCTGTCAGGTCACTGACTAGCTCTGCAAGGCTTGTTTTGGCCATTTCTTCCTCAGCAATTTTTTGAATTTCTTGGTAGCGTTCCTGCAGAATTGCTTGGATATTTGCTCCGACTTTGCACTCGAGATTGGTTTTTTTATCAACGGACAAGAGCTCGTTCTCACCAGGAAGTGATTTGAAAATATCGAGTAGACTGATGTCAGTCAAGGGCTTTGTAATCTGTGGGCTAGCCTTGCCTTGTTGACTAGTGATGAGACCTGCTTTTTTTAATTGCCCCATGATTTTTCGGACATTGGATGGATTGGTCAGGATACTATCTGCAATGGCATCGCTTTTTAGCAAATGAGGCTCGGTCACAGTGGCTAGGTAGACCATGATATGGACACTATCGCTTAATAAGACGGATTGTTTCATAAGAAAACCTTTCCTTTCAGAATGTAGACTTATTATAGCACACTTGTATAAAATAAAAAAACATTTCTCTTGACAAGTTAGTTTTTATCTTGTAAACTGCATGTATAAAATAAAAATACAACAAAAGAGGTATAGCGATGACAAATTATCTTATTACAGGTGCAAATGGTGGCTATGGTCGTGCTGTGATTGATTACTTACAAACAGCCATTGATAAGGAAAATATTTTTTCCTTGGTGCGTTCAGAGGAAAAAGGGAAAGCTCTGAAAGAGGCTGGTATTCAGATTCGTATTGGAGATTACACAGATAAGGATAGTCTGCTCGCGGCTTTTAAAGGGATTGATAAAGTCTTGTTAGTTTCAGGTGTTCCCGGCAATCGTCAGGCAGAGCATCAAAATGTGATTGATGCAGCAGTAGCAGCAGGTGTGAGCTACATGGCCTATACCTCACTTGCAGGTGCAGATACAGTTGCAAAAGACTTTGCCCTCGGAGACGACCATCGTTATACTGAGGCAGCCTTGAAAGCATCGGGTCTCGCCTTCACTAGCCTACGCAACAACTGGTACTTGGAAAATGAAATGCCGCTCATCTTGCCAGCCCTGACATCAGGAAAATTAGTCTACGGTGCCAATGCAGACAGCAAGGTCGCTTGGGTGTCTCGTAAGGATTTGGCAGAAGCGGGTGCAAAAGTATTGCTAGCTGATCGTCCACAAGAAATTCTTGAATTATCTGGTCAAAGCTTGGCCTATCCTGACTTGGCTGCTGCTCTATCACAAGCGACAGGAAAAGACATGGTAGCTGAAAAAGGTAGTCTTGATGATGTCGTTGCAGCCTTAGTAGCAGGAGGCTTCCCAGAACAAGCTGCTCCTGATTTTGCAGGCTTGCAAGCAGCCATCGCTGAAAATTACTTAGATGCTCAGAGTTCAGATTTGGAAGCCATCTTGGGACGCCCAGCGACTCCTGTTGTAGAGAGCCTTCGCACCTTATTGGAGGCTTAATGATGAAAGTTTACTATATTTGGGATGCTTATTGTGGCTGGTGTTATGGTTTCGGAGCGGTCTTACTTCCATTTATGAAAGCACATCCTGAGCTTGATATGGAAGTCATCTCTGGAGGATTGTTTGACCGCGGGGCCAGTCTGTCTCAGTACCCACACCTCCCAGAAGCCAATCAGCAGATTCAAGAGTTGTTTGGTGTTACCTTTGGTTCAACCTATGAGAAACTATTGGAAGTAGGCGACTTGGTTTTGTCTTCCAATGATGCCGCGATTGGCTATGGATTATTGCGAGATCAACTTCCTATGGACAAGCATTTGGACCTAGCCCAAGATCTACAAATGGCCTTTTACCAAGATGGAAAATCCCTCTCTGACGTCGCAACCTACACAGACCTAGCCCAAGCCTACGGACTAGAAGAAGATAGTCTGGCTCAAGCCTTTCTGGGTGAGCAAGCCAGCGGGAAAAACCACTCAGACATTGCCAAGGCGCGTGCATTTGGTGTCCAATCTTATCCAACACTCCTAATTGAAAAAAATGGGAAAATTTACGATTTGCGTAGCGAAGCTATGACGCTGGAAGAGTTGGAAAGTCATTACAGACTTGTTCAGCAAATGGCATAATATCATCAAAAAATAAGAAAAAGAGTGGCCTGTTCACTCTTTTTTAAGGTATCTTCTTGAAAAATGTTCGTTTTTTTTATAAAATAGAGTGTAATGTAAAACTTGCAGGTGAAACTCCTGCCTAGTTGATCAGGAAAGGATTGGGCACTGAGTTGCCCGGTATACACAATATGACATCAGTAGTAGTTGTAGGAACGCAATGGGGCGATGAAGGTAAAGGGAAAATTACAGACTTCTTATCAGCCGATGCAGAAGTGATTGCACGTTACCAAGGTGGTGACAACGCAGGACATACCATCGTGATTGACGGTAAAAAGTTCAAATTGCACTTGATTCCATCAGGTATTTTCTTCAAAGAGAAAATTTCTGTGATCGGGAACGGTGTGGTGGTCAATCCCAAGTCATTGGTGAAAGAACTGGCTTATCTACATGAAGAAGGGGTGACGACGGACAATCTTCGGATTTCAGACCGTGCCCACGTTATCTTGCCCTACCACATCAAGCTTGACCAATTACAAGAAGATGCCAAAGGCGACAACAAAATCGGTACGACCATCAAAGGGATTGGCCCAGCTTATATGGACAAGGCTGCGCGTGTTGGTATCCGTATCGCTGACCTTCTGGATAAAGAGATTTTTGCAGAACGCTTGAAAACAAACTTGGCAGAGAAAAACCGTCTCTTTGAGAAAATGTACGATTCAGAATCCATCGCATTTGATGATATCTTCGAAGAATACTATGAATACGGTCAACAAATCAAGCAATATGTAACAGATACATCTGTTATCTTGAACGATGCTCTTGACAATGGCAAACGTGTCCTTTTCGAAGGGGCACAAGGTGTCATGTTGGATATTGACCAAGGAACCTATCCATTTGTTACCTCTTCAAACCCAGTTGCCGGTGGCGTAACCATTGGTTCAGGTGTTGGACCATCAAAAATCAACAAGGTTGTTGGGGTATGTAAAGCCTACACTAGCCGTGTTGGTGACGGACCATTTCCAACAGAACTCTTCGATGCAACCGGAGACCGTATCCGTGAAATCGGTAAAGAATACGGAACAACAACAGGTCGTCCACGTCGTGTAGGTTGGTTTGACTCAGTTGTCATGCGTCATAGCCGTCGCGTATCAGGGATTACAAACTTGTCTCTGAACTCAATCGACGTCTTGTCAGGACTTGACACTGTGAAAATCTGTGTGGCTTACGACTTGGATGGAGAGCGTATCGACCATTACCCAGCAAGTCTTGAGCAGCTCAAACGTTGTAAGCCAATCTACGAAGAACTTCCAGGTTGGGAAGAAGACATCACAGCATGTCGTAGCTTAGAAGACCTACCAGAAAATGCACGTAACTATGTTCGTCGTGTAGGTGAATTGGTTGGTGTTCGCATTTCAACCTTCTCAGTAGGCCCAGGTCGTGAACAGACAAACATTCTTGAGTCTGTTTGGGCAAATATTTAATATAGAAGATGAGAGTCACGGCATGCCGTGACTTTTTCAAAGGAGAAACATGACACATCGTATTTATCAGATGACCTTTCCATCGGTCTATAAGGCTTTGGTGGCCAAGGTGGAGCGAAAAGGGGGGAGTGAGGCAGATGTTGATGCCATCACGAGTTGGTTGACGGGCTATTCCTTGGAGCAATTGGCAGAGCTCAAGCAGTCTGAAACAACCTATGGAGATTTTATCAATCAAGGTCCAGCCTATCATCCCGCCCGGACAAATATCACAGGGAAAATCTGTGATGTGCAGATTGAAACAATAGAAGACCCAACCATGCAAGAACTGCGTCGTCTGGATAAATTAGTCGACTGGCTAGCCAAGGGGAAAACCGTTGAGCAAGTGATAGACAAGTACGCCAAAGACTAGGTCTATGTATTTCCAGCTCACTGTGTTACAATAAGTCAGAGGTGACAAGATGAAATTACTGACAAAATTAGCCTTTGAGCAAGCATTGAAAGACCTGATGCAGACTAAATCGTTTGATAAAATCACAGTGACCGAGCTAGTCCAGTTCATGGGGGTCAATCGCCAAACATTTTATTATCATTTTAAGGACATTTACGATCTATTGGAATGGGTCTTTATCAATGATGGCGAAGCTATGATTGGGGCAAATCGAACGTCTACCTCTTGGCAGGAAGGCCTCTTGTCTATTTGCCACTATATCGAAGCCAATGAGCTCTTCATTTACCACAGTTATCATTCGGTTAATCGGTCCTATCTTGAGCACTTTCTCTATGAACGGGCTGCGTCACTGATTAAGCCAGTGGTGCTTGCTAATCACCAGTCAGCTCGATTATCCGCTCAGCAAGTGGAGAATATCACGGATTTTTACAAGTATGCTTTTGTGGGATTTTTGCTGGACTGGATTGCTGCGGGACATCGTGAGTCAGCTCAGTCTTTGGTGCAACGGATTTCTCAGACTGTCACTATTTTGTCAAATAATCATGGATAAATATAAAAAATTTAGACAAGTCGCAGACATTGTCTATTTTTTTCGTCTCTAAAAAGGTGTTTAATAGAGCTATCAAAAGGTAAAGGAGTTTTGTCCTATGTATTATTCAAATGGGAATTATGAAGCATTTGCTCGTCCTTTAAAACCAGAACGAGTTGATGAAAAGCAGGCTTATATTGTTGGTGCGGGGCTTGGTGCTTTGGCAACGGCTGCTTTCTTGGTTCGTGATGGACAGATGAAGGGAGAACACATTCACGTTTTGGAAATGGCTGAGATTCCAGGCGGTGCCTGCGACGGGATTGAAGACAGTCAAAAAGGATTTATCATTCGTGGCGGCCGGGAAATGGAAAATCATTTTGAGTGCTTGTGGGATCTGTTCCGCTCCATTCCCTCTCTAGAAGTAGAAGATGCTTCTGTCTTGGATGAATTTTATTGGCTCAATAAACGGGACCCCAACTACTCTCTCTGTCGTGCAACTGTCAACCAAGGCCAAGATGCTCATACAGATGGCAAGTTTACCTTGTCTGACAAGGCTTCGCAAGAATTGGTCAAATTGTTTTTGACAAGCGACAAGGAGTTGGAAGATAAGACAATTGACGATGTCTTCTCAGAAGATTTTTATGCATCCAATTTTTGGCTCTATTGGCAAACCATGTTTGCCTTCGAAACATGGCATAGTGCGATTGAGATGAAACGCTATTTGCATCGCTTTGTGCATCATATCGGTGGACTACCTGATTTTTCTGCCTTGAAATTCACCAAGTACAATCAATACGAATCCTTGATTTTGCCATTGATTTCGTATCTGGAAGCGCACAATGTCCATTTCCAATACCAAACGCAAGTGACCAATGTCCATTTTGAACGTCGCAATGGGAAGCAAGTAGCTGTTGGGATGGACTGGATTCGTGAAGGTCAAGAAGAACACATTGAACTCACGTCTGATGATTTGGTCTTTGTGACCAATGGTTCTTGTGTAGAAGAGGCTAGCTTGGGAGACCATGAACACGCACCACAGGCCAAGGTCGCAAATGGTGAGGGTGCTAGTTGGCAACTTTGGCGGAAGATTGCAGGGCAAGACCGAGCTTTTGGACGTCCTGAAAAGTTCTGCACCAACATCGCTCAAACCAACTGGGAATCCGCTACAGCAACAGTTCGCGGAGATGTCATTCCAAAATATATTGAAGCCGTTTGTAAACGCGATCCGTTTAGTGGAAAAGTCGTGACTGGAGGCATCGTGACGGCCAAGGATTCTAGTTGGCTCATGAGTTATACTTTGAATCGCCAACCTCATTTTAAGAATCAATCTAAGGACCAACTGGTCGTCTGGATTTATGGACTGTACACAGACCGTCTTGGTGATTATGTGAAGAAGCCAATGAAAAATTGTAGTGGCTACGATATCACAAGAGAATGGCTTTATCATCTTGGTGTGCCAAAAAATCAAATCGACACCTTGGCTAAGGAAGATGTGACCTGCATTCCATGTATGATGCCTTATATTACAGCCTTCTTTATGCCACGGGCAGTTGGTGATAGGCCAAAAGTTGTGCCAGATGATTGCATTAACTTTGCCTTTATCGGTCAATTTGTAGAAGTGGAAAGAGATTGTGTTTTCACAACAGAAACATCTGTTCGGACAGCCATGGAAGCTGTTTATACCTTGTTGGATATCGACCGTGGTGTGCCTGAAGTCTTCAACTCTGTCTACGATATCCGTTGCTTGCTGGATGCGACAGCTAAGATGATGGATGGTAAAACATTACGCGACATGAATCTTCCTTGGTTTGCCAAAGTTGCTGAAAAGGGCCTGAGCAAGAAATTAAAGGGAACAGTTGTCGAAGAATTACTTGAACGCTATCATTTGCTATAAGAAATGCATTTTCCGGAGAGGATTCTCTCCGTTTTTTTATTCAAAAACTTTAGAAAATGGGCGTTGGGAGGCTATGTAAAAAATCTCACAAAACCTTCTGATAGAGATACAAGCGTTATCATGCTATAATAAATAGAGGGCTTCACCCAATGAATAGGAAAGAAAAGGAAGTTTATGAGAAAGTTTTTACAAGAATTAGTCACTGAAATCGCTTATTACCTTGAAATTTTATTGTCTGTTATTTTAGCTATTGCGCTGGTATTTTTCACCTTCTCACTCGTTCAGAGTTTGATGGGAATCGTGGTTGCAACTGGAAATGTGGACAATTTATTTGGAGACTTCTTGGCTCGAGCGATGACGATTGCCGTTGGTATCGAGTTGATTAAGATGTTTTCAAAACCATCTCCAAACACGGTTATCGAGGTATTGCTCTTTGCCATTGCCCGTCAGTTAGTTGTCAATCATCCAAGTGAAACGGATTTCCTCATCGGGATTGTCTCCGTAGCCGTTCTCTTTGCCGTTCGGAAATACCTCTTTACTCAATTTGACACTTCAAACAGCATCGTTGTCCGTGCTAGCCAAAAGGTGAAAATCGCCAATGTCCTTGCCCGCGTATCGATTCCGGGTGAGAAACATGAGACTTTGCGCGACTTCATGGTTCGTCGTTTGGAAGAAGAGGAAAAAACGATTGCGATTGGGGCCTGCCTCTACTACAATAATTTTGCCCTTCGTATCGACAATATGCACGGCGACCGGATTACCCGTGTGGAAATTATCCGTAGCTTGCAATAATAAAAAGCTCAGCCTAGCAGCTAGCCTGTCTAAGTTGAGCTTTTTTGTCTTTGTCAGTATTTCCAAGGTTTTTCATAAGAAAACCAACGATTGGCACTATGATCAGCCAAGCGGCTAAATGGATATACTTCTTTTCCCTCTTTTTGCAGCATTTCTTCTAGGTAATCACGCACCATCCATACATGGCCGGGATCTGCTCCGTTGACTTGGAGGACGCGCTGCAACTGTCGGCTGGAGAGTTTGGTATCTGCCAGAACTCGCTCTTCGGGATAGGCAAGTCGACGGTAATTTTCCTGTAATTCCTGAGCAGTATGAATGACTTCTTGTCTAGTTAACATTGTTTTCTCCTTTAGGTTTTTAGAAAATAAATACATAGGTTGCTATCTAATATATCACAGGACGTCAATCTCTTCAAGAAAGGTGTCATATTCTGCTATTTTTTCATATATTTCTATTTCTGTGCTATAATGGCAGACAGGAGAAAAGATTGAAACATCGACAAATTGGCTTATTTTTCTTGGAGTTATTGTAATTGGGTTCGTCTTGAGAATCCCCTTTACCACCATTCCGATTATTTTACCGCAGGTTGCAGCAGCCTTTGGCGTATCCATCAGTTCCTTGGGACTGGTTACCTCCCTTCCTTTAGTAATGTTTGCGGTCTGTTCATCCTTTGCCCCTCAGTTGGCACGGAAAATGGGAGTGGAACGGCTCTTCGTCCTCGTTCTGTTTATCATGGCGATCGGCTCGGCTATCCGTTTGGTCAATCTTCCCTTGTTTTACATGGGAGCCATGGTGTTAGGGGCTTCCATCGCTGTTTTAAATGTACTGTTACCAAGCCTCATCGTGGCGCATTTTCCAGAAAAAATCGGCCTGATGACAACTGTTTACACGACTACCATGGGGTTAGTTTCCGCGCTGGCTTCTATGATTGCTGTTCCGATTACGGAGCTGACTTCTTGGTGGGGCTTCATTTGGGAGCTGACGACGGTTATTGTGATTGTATTTCTAGTATGGTTGCCGAATTTTGGCAAATACCCGCCCATTTCAACAGCTGTTAAGCAGGAAAACAGACTTCTATCTGGCGCAATCAGGCGGGTATTTCTGACCCTGTTTTATTCGGCTATACGTATTCCTTTTTTGGTTCATGGCAACCAGCTGTCATTTTTCTTCTCGTTACAACTGTCATCATGACCCTGGCCATTCTTCGATCAGAAGGTTTTGAGAAGATTTAGTTCTTTTTGCAATTTTCCTTCAATCTGTTATAATGAACTTATTAAATATTTTGAGGTGTCAGAATGAATCAATTTCTTTTTCCCATCCTTATGCTTGCAATGATTGCTTGGATGTTTTATAGCCAACGCAAACAACAAAAGAAACAGCAAGAAAAGATGAGTGCTATCCAAAAAGGGGATGAAGTCCTTACAATTGGTGGCTTGTATGGTATTGTTGATGAAATCGACGATAAAAAAGTTGTCTTGGATGTAGACGGTGTTTACTTGACATTTGCTCGTTTTGCCATTCGTGAGCGCGTGACAGAAGCAAAAGTTGAAGCAAGCCCTGTTGTTGAGTCAGCAACTGAACAGATCGAGTCTGCAGTAGAATCAAATGAAGAGTAGTTCCTACTCTTTATTTTTTTTTGTAAAAAAATCACTAGTTTAAGACTTCTTTAAGGAAGCAACGCTATACTTAGTCTATTCTTTTTCATATATCTCCAGAAAGGTAGTTCGGTTGGGCTGTCTTTCTTTGTTGTTTGCCTGATTATCTGTTTCAGTTTTCTTTTAGAAATTCTTCAGAAAAGATTAAGCTTGTCTTTGTATACTAAGTTCAATCCTAAAATTTTCTTTTCATAAATCTCCTAGAGAATCACCTAACGACTGTTGGGTGATTTTCTTTGTTTAGAAGTTTTTTATAGAAAATGGTACAATAGTAAAGATGAAATCTGAGAAAGAAGGTTCTGATGTGGCGATTGGAAAAGCAAGTGGCAAGATCATTTTAATGGGTGAACATGCGGTTGTCTATGGGCAACCAGCTATTGCCATGCCTTTTTCGGCGGTAGAAATTGTGTCTCAGGTCAGTAAAAAAGGGGATGCCTTGTCTGTTTCCTGTGCCTTTTATGAGGGATTGGTTCATCAAATGCCCAAGGTGTGGGAAAGTTTGAAGCATGCCATTCGGTTTTCCCTCTATCGTATTGGGGCTCCGACAGATCCAGCCATTCATATTGAGATTCGCTCCAGTATTCCAGCTGAGCGAGGCATGGGCTCAAGTGCAGCTGTGGCTGTAGCCGTTGCTAGGTCCTTATTCGCCTTTTATCAGAAAGAATTAACAGACCAAGAGTTGTGGGAGATTGTCCAGTCCTCAGAAAAAATAGCCCACGGGAATCCTTCGGGCATCGACGCTCTGACAACCAGCGGGAAATCTCCGATTTACTTTGTCAAAAGGCAAACGATAGAGGCTATTTCGCTCCGCTTGGATGCCTATCTAGTCGTAGCAGATACGGGAATCACAGGCAATACCCATCAAGCCATTTCGGATGTGGCTCGTCTGGTAGCTGAAAATCCTGAGGCGGAGACCTGGATTAAGGAGTTGGGACGGTTAACCCAAGCAACGCGTGATGCTCTAGCAAAGGGGCAGGTGGGCGTGCTAGGTGACTTGATGAATCAAGCTCAGATCTATTTGCAAAAGCTAGGTGTTTCGATGGACACCTTAGATGAGTATGTGACCATTTCTCGTCAACAAGGTGCGCTTGGTGCTAAGTTGACGGGTGGTGGCCGCGGAGGTTGTATGATTGCTCTTGCAGCTGACCAGAAAACCGCCCAAATGATTGCGGCAACCTTGACAGATGCTGGGGCACGTCGGACGTGGATACAATATTTAGGAGAATAATATGACACAAGCAGTTAGCCGGGCTCGTGCCCATACCAATATTGCCCTTATCAAGTACTGGGGAAAGCGGGACAAGGACTTATTTTTGCCCATGAATTCAAGCTTATCCTTGACACTGGATGCATTTTACACAGATACGAAGGTTGTTTTTGACGATAATTTGACGGAAGATCGTTTTTCTCTCAATGGAAAATTGCAATCAGAAAAAGAAATTTCAAAAATTTCTCGTTTTTTGGATTTGTTTCGCGAATATAAAGATGAGAGCAGATTTGCTCGTGTTGAGAGTTTGAATTTTGTGCCAACGGCAGCAGGACTGGCTAGCTCAGCTTCAGCTTTTGCTGCTCTGGCTCTGGCAACTGCAACAGCGCTTGAGTTGGAGCTGAGTCCTGAGGAACTTTCGACATTTGCTCGTCGTGGGTCAGGTTCAAGTACCCGTAGTTTGTTTGGAGGCTTTGTCGAGTGGGACAAGGGAACTTGTTCAGCTGACTCGATGGCTCGTCCTGTGGATGACGCTAGCTGGGATATTGGAATGATTATTTTAGCGGTCAATACAGGTCAGAAGAAGATTGCGAGTCGTGTGGGAATGGAGCATACGGTTGCGACTTCCTCTTTTTACCAGGCTTGGGTGGACACTGCTGCAGAAGATTTGGAGAATATCAAGAAAGCCATTGCTCTTCGTGATTTTGAAACACTTGGTAAGATTACGGAGCACAACGGTATGAAGATGCATGCCACAACCCTTTCTGCTAATCCGCCATTTACCTATTTTTCAGCCCAAAGCTTAGAGGTGCAAGAAGCTGTTCGGATCATTCGAGAAGAGCTGGGAATCTCGGCCTATATGACTATGGATGCAGGCCCAAATGTGAAAGTTTTGTGCCGCCAATCAGACATGGAGCGACTGATCCGAGCCTTACAAGACTACTTACCAGCGGAAAAAATCATTCCAAGCTTGCCAGGCAAGGCTGCCTTTGTCTTGACAGAGGAAGAGTGGCAAGCGTCACTTGCAACATTTACAGGAGAGCCTAGATGAAGGTAGCGATAAGAGTACCAGGAAAACTCTATCTAGCTGGAGAGTATGCGGTGGTGGAAGCGGGTTACCCAGCTGTGATTGCTGCTCTTGATCAAACCATCTGTGTGACTATGGAATCAGCAGAAACGGGGACCATTTTTTCCAGTCAGAATCCTCAGTTGCTTGTGGACTGGACTCGGAAAAATGCAAAAATTCATTGCCACACCAGTCATCCCTACGCCCTGGTTGAGTCCGCTATGCAGACGACAGAAGATTATCTGGCTTCACAACGAGTAGAGGTAAACGTACTTTATAAGCTATCTATCTCCTCTGAGTTGGATAATGAACGGACGGGTCAAAAGTACGGATTGGGCTCATCTGGTGCGGTGACTGTAGCAGTGGTTCAGGCTGTCCTGACCTTTTTTGGGCAGGACGCAAGACCGGACTTGGTCTACAAATTGTCCGTATTGGCTCAGGTGAGTTTGGGGATAAAAGGCTCTTTTGGAGATATTGCAGCCTCTAGTTTTGGTGGAGTGATTGCCTATCACTCAGTAGATCGTTCCTGGCTTTTTGAAAAAATGGCTCAGCTAAACATATCAGAACTGATTGAGCAGCCTTGGGCAGGTTTGGCAATTGAGAGTCTAGACCTCCCTCGTCATGTGGAAATGATGGTGGGCTGGACAGGTGCTGCTGCTTCAACAGCAGACTTGGTAAGTCATGTACAAGGTCATTTGAATGAAGCAGAAAAAGAAGTTGCCTACCAAGGATTTTTAGCAGCCAGCCAGGTCTGTGTTGAACAGTTGATTGCAGCCTGTCGACTAGATGATGCCCAAAAGTTCCAACTAGCTATTTCTGAAAATCGGGCTCTGCTCAGGCAGTTTGCCGAGGATATGGAGATGGTGATTGAGACAGAGACTTTGGAAACCCTCTGTCGTATCGCAGAAAGGTATCAAGCGGCCGCTAAATCATCAGGAGCTGGTGGTGGCGACTGCGGGATTTGTTTTGTGGAAAAAGCTGAGCAAAAAGAAGCCATTATCGCTGCTTGGGCAAAAGAAAAAATTCAAGTATTGCCCCTATCGATCGCCGCAAGGCAGTAAGGAGAAAAGATGTTTATTTACGATTACTTTGCAAATAGAAAGGACCAGCATGTGGATTTAGCCCTTCACCAATACTGTGAAGAAACAGCTCGTGATTTTGAGGAAGCTCGATTTGTTCATCAATCCCTACCTCAAATGAGTGTGGAAGATGTTGATATTTCAACGACCGTTGCTGGAATTGAACTTCCTACCCCTTATTACATCAACGCCATGACAGGTGGAACTAAAAAAACAGGTGAAATCAACCAAACGATTGGGATTATGTCTTGCCTTAGTAAAACGCCAGTAGCCTCTGGCTCGGTTAGCGCAGCTATTAAGGACTCAGAAGTGGCCAAGACATTTTCGGTTCTGCGTTTTGAAAATCCAAAGGGGATTATTTTTGCCAACCTTGGCGCGCATCATGATGTAGAAAATGCCAAGCGAGCAGTTGACTTGCTTGAGGCTAATGCCTTGCAAATCCACCTCAATGCACCACAAGAACTGGTCATGTCTGAAGGAGACCGCGATTTCTCTATGTGGCTGACCAATATTGAAAAAATCGTCAAGGAAATTGAAGTGCCGGTGATTGTCAAAGAAGTTGGCTTTGGGATGAGTCGTGAAACAGTCGAGCAATTGACATCTGTAGGTGTTCAGACCATTGATGTTTCAGGCACAGGTGGGACAGATTTTGTGAAAATCGAAAGTGCCCGTCGCGTGTTGGATTCTTATGATTTCTTAGAAGGATGGGGAAATTCAACCGTGGCTTCTCTGGTTGAAGCCATGAATATGCCTGACCAGATTCGTCCGCAAGTTCTTGCTTCTGGCGGTGTAAAAAATCCGCTTGATATTATTAAGGCTCTTTCTTTGGGGGCGGATGCAGTGGGTCTATCCAATCGTTTCTTGAAGATTTTCACCAGTGAGCGAGGTTTAGAGCCGATGCTGAGTGAGCTAAATAGCTTTAAAGACTATACTCGTTCCTTGATGACCTTGGTTGGTGCCCGTAACGTTGCTGAATTGCGCCAGAAAGACATCATTTTAGGAGCCAATGTACAGAGATGGTGTGAAGCGCGTGGAATTGATTGGAAACAATATGCAAGTCGTTCTGCAAATCACAGAAATGTTCGTAAATAATAGAAAAAGGGATAGTTATTCCCTTTTTTGTTTACTTTTAATATAATAAGCCGTATATTTATGATAAAATGATAAAAATAAAAGGAGCAGACAAATGAAAGCAATTGTAACCGTTGTTGGAAAAGACAGTAAAGGAATCGTGGCAGGTGTAGCAGGTAAGTTGGCTGACTTGAATTTAAATATCGATGATATTTCGCAGACTGTTTTGGATGAATACTTCACCATGATGGCCGTCGTGTCTAGTGATGAACAGCAGGATTTCAGCTTCTTACGTTCAGAATTAGAAACTTTTGGAGCGTCGCTTCAAGTGAAAATCAACATTCAAAGTGCGGCTATTTTTGACGCTATGTACAATATCTAGGAGGTTGATTCATGGATATTAGACAAGTTACGGAAACAATTGCCATGATCGAGGAGCAGAATTTCGACATTCGGACCATTACTATGGGGATTTCGCTTCTTGATTGCATCGACCCAGATATTGACCGTGCGGCTGAAAAAATTTACAAAAAAGTGGCTAGCAAGGCTAAAAATCTAGTGGCTGTTGGAGATGAGATTGCAGCTGAGTTGGGGATTCCTATTGTGAACAAGCGTGTATCGGTGACGCCTATTGCCTTAATCGGTGCAGCAACGGATGCTACAGACTATTTGCCTCTTGCTAAGGCCTTGGATAAGGCTGCACATGAGATTGGTGTGGATTTCATTGGTGGATTTTCGGCTTTGGTGCAAAAAGGCTACCAAAAAGGGGATGAAATCTTGATTAACTCGATTCCTCAAGCCTTGGCTCAAACGAGCAAGGTTTGCTCCTCTGTCAATATCGGCTCCACCAAGTCAGGCATCAACATGACGGCAGTGCGAGACATGGGACGCATTATCAAGGAAACGGCTCAAGCTTCTGATATGGGAGCTGCCAAGCTGGTTGTATTTGCCAATGCTGTTGAAGACAATCCCTTTATGGCAGGGGCTTTCCATGGCGTTGGCGAAGCGGATGTGGTCATCAATGTCGGTGTCTCAGGACCTGGTGTGGTAAAACGTGCCCTTGAAAAAGTGCGCGGGGAATCTTTTGATGTCGTTGCAGAAACGGTTAAAAAGACGGCCTTCAAGATCACCCGTATTGGTCAGTTGGTTGGGCAAATGGCCAGCGAACGCTTGGGCGTTAAGTTCGGGATTGTGGACCTGTCACTGGCTCCTACTCCAGCAGTTGGGGATTCTGTCGCTCGCGTCTTGGAAGAAATGGGACTTGAAGCGGTCGGGACTCATGGGACAACAGCTGCGCTTGCCCTTCTCAATGATGCCGTTAAAAAAGGTGGCGTAATGGCTTGTAACCAAGTCGGTGGCTTATCAGGTGCCTTCATTCCTGTCTCAGAAGATGAGGGCATGATTGCTGCGGTGCAAAATGGCTCACTCAATCTTGAAAAATTGGAAGCCATGACAGCTATCTGCTCGGTTGGTTTGGACATGATCGCCATTCCAGAGGATACGCCTTATGAGACTATTGCAGCTATGATTGCGGATGAAGCAGCCATCGGTGTGATCAATCAAAAAACGACAGCTGTACGGATTATTCCTAAAGGAAAAGAAGACGATATGATTGAATTTGGTGGCTTGCTAGGAACTGCTCCTGTCATGCGCGTTAATCAAAATTCATCAGCTGATTTCATTGCGCGTGGGGGACAAATTCCAGCACCGATTCACAGTTTTAAAAATTAGCAGTGAAGAACCCGGGAATCAGTCCTAGCTTCTTCAATTTTTTAATAAGTTTAACAGTTTAACGCAGTGGTTGACTGAGTGTTCTCATTCCTTGCTATGCAAGCAATTTCGAATATTTGAGGCTAACTTTGTTAGCCCTATCTCCAACCTTCAAAAGTTCCTCGAACCTTTGAAGCTAGTCAACTGTGCTGAGGCGGGACGACAAAATCGATTTCTGCGAAATCACGATTTTTGTCCCACTCTCTCTTTTCTTTCGTTTGCTATCCTGCTATAATGAAGGAAAATGATGGAGGGATATCGGATGAAAAATAAGGGGTATCAGATAGTTTGTATAGTAGTGCTGTTTGTTCTCGCTTTGACAAGCATGGTGGTAGTTGTAACGGATAAAAAGTCTCAAAGACAAGCAAGTTCGGTTTCTAAGACAAGCCAGTCGACCAGAACCTCCTCAACCTCTTCCAGCCAGCAAGCGGATTTGCCGGCGGTTTCATCGAGTGACTGGGAGTTGCTCTTGGTCAATCGGGAACATGTTCGTGCAGAGTTGAATCCCCAGTTGGCAGAGGTTAGTGGGATACCGGTAGATGCTCGAATTGCAGAAAATGTGACTAAGTTTTTAGCAGCAGCGCAAGCGATTGACCCAAATGAACACCTTATTTCTGGCTACCGCAGCGTCGCTTATCAGGAAACGATTTACAATTCCTATATCCAGCAAGAAATGGCGGCGGATACCAGTCTCAGTCGGGAGGCTGCTGAGGCCAAAGTGCAGACGTATTCACAACCAGCGGGGGCGAGTGAGCATATGACGGGGCTGGCTATCGACATGAGCACGGTGAATTCCTTGAACGAAAGTGACCCGCAGATTGCGAGTCAAGTTCAACAAATCGCCCCAGAATACGGATTTGTTCTGCGTTTTCAAGAAGGAAAGACAGAATCGACAGGGGTTGGCTATGAAGACTGGCATTATCGTTATGTCGGTGTCGAATCGGCCAAATATATGACGGAACATCAGTTGAGCTTGGAAGAATACGTCGCCTTGCTTCAGAAAAATAGAAAATAAGAAAAAAAGAAAACCTCGAAAAAGCTGTCTTTGAAAAAGTATGATATAATAGTTTTTCAGAAATGGAGGAATTTATGAAAATCAAGTATTGGATTTTAACTCTGCTTGCAGGCCTTGCTCTTGTAGGTGGTGTGTATTTCTTAGTACAGGACTCAAGTCCGTCTACGACTAGTTCTACGACAGCTTCGTCGAGTAAGAACGACGGTGTTCAAAAGAAAGTAACGGACACGATTCGGACCAATATCAAGACGATGTCATTTACAGATGAAAATGATAAAAAAGTTGCATTTTCTAGTTTGCAGACATCAGATAAGCCAACATTTGTTATGTTTTGGGCTAGCTGGTGTCCTGATTGCCAAGCGCAGTTGCCAATCATTGACAGCATGTACAAAAAGTATAAAGATGATGTTAACTTTGTCATGATCAATATCGTAGATGGTAGCCGTGAAAAATTGGGTGCTGGTCAGAAGTACTTTGCGGACAAAGGGTATGACTTTACCTATTATTATGACAATAATCTCGTAGCAGCAGATTCAGTAGGTGTCCAATACATTCCAACTATGTATATTTTGGATAAAGATGGTGAAATCAAATTTGCTTACGAAGTAAACCAATCTCAAAAACAATTGGAGTCTAACTTCAAAGCCGTTATCTAATCGGAATCGTCTCTCTAGAGGCGATTTTTTTCTGAATAGAAGTGTTATTTCGTGCTATAATAAGATAAGGAATATTCGGAGGAAGTAAAATGACAGAGACAAAATTGTACATTTCCCGTCACGGTAAAACCATGTTTAATACCATTGGTCGTATCCAAGGCTGGGCAGACACGCCTTTGACAAAAAATGGTGAAGAGGGAATCCGTGAGCTTGGTTTGGGGCTAAAGGATGCTGGATTGCAATTCAAGCTAGCCGTTTCAAGCGACCTGGGTCGGACGGTTCAGACGATTACCATTGCCCAGCGTGAACTAGGGATTCTAGGGCAAATTCCTTACTATCAGGACAAACGGATTCGTGAGTGGTGTTTTGGTAGTTTTGAAGGAATGTACGACGTGGAGCTCTTTAGTGGTGTGCTCCCTCGTATCAATGGGATTGTTGAAGCAGATAAGATGGATTTCGAGCAAATCTGTAATGGTGTCTATGAAGCAGATACAGCTAACTGGGCTGAAACGTGGGAGCAGTTGAGTGGTCGTATCTTGGATGGATTTACTTCTATCGCAGAAAATCTCGAAAAACAAGGGGGCGGCAATGCTTTGGTTGTCAGCCACGGTATGACCATTGCAACCTTGGTGGATCTTCTGGAGCCAGAGCGTCCAACAAACCTCTCTCTTGATAATGGCTCTATCACAGTTTTACATTACAAAGATGGCAAACTCCACATCGAAGCTGTCGGAGATATGTCTTATCGCCACCGCGGCGCAGAAATTATCGCTGCAGAGGAATAGGGGAAAGAATGCTTTATGCATTCTTTTTTTATTTTCTCATTGACAAATACATCGAGTTGCGATATATTTTATATAGAGGCTCGATATATCGAATTGGGAGGTAGTATGGATCAAAAATTGAAGCGGATATATATTCCCATGACCGAGACGGCCTTCTATATCTTATTTGCCTTGCAAGAGGAACGACACGGCTACGACATTACCTTGCGGACTAAGGAGATGACAAAAGGGCAGGTGATCATCAGTCCTGGAACCATGTACGGTACCTTGGCAAAGATGGAAAAGGATGGCTTGATTGCCTTTGTGAGAGAAGAGAGCAAACGGAAAATCTATCTCATCACAGCTTTGGGACGCGAGATACTGGCTATTGAGCTGGTTCGCATTGAGCGCTTGTATCATAATAGCAGAGGAGAGAAACATGACCGGTAAAAAAGTATGTCGGTGGTTTACCATTGTTGATTTTGACAAGGAAGAAGACTATCTTCGCCAGATGCACCAGGAAGGCTGGAAGTTGAAAAAGACCAACGGTTTCATTTATCAGTTTGAAAAAGTAGAGCCGGCAGATGTTATTTATAAGCTGGATTATCGAGAGGAAGAGTCTGAAAAGGAAACTTATACGCGACTTTTTGCAGATTATGGTTGGGAATATATTCAAACCTTTAATTGCTTTTCCTATTTTCGTAAGGCAGTTGCGAACTTTGAATCTGGTGAGGAACAGGAGCTCTTCAGTGATATTGAGTCTAAGTTGGACATGATTGGGCGCGTGATAAAACGGACGCTTGGTTTTCAGCTACTTGCTTTGTTTATCAATGTTTTTAACCTCTATTGGCTTCCTCTTGAACGATTCAAAAGTAGTTGGGTTATTCATATATTGTTATTTTTAGTTATCTTTACTTTGACAGATGTGCTGATTTATGAATGGCTAGGCTACCGTCGATTGGTGAAAAAATTCAATAGCTAGATCCGCAGACTGATTTTTTAGCACTCTTGATAAAAGAGTGCTAATTTTTGGTCTTTTTCTATTGACAATCCATTTTTTAGGAGTATAATAAGATCATAGACTTAGCACTCGGTCATATAGAGTGCTAATGATTGCTAGATTGTCAGAAAGGAAGTGGTGGTGTGCTAACCCAGCGTCAAAATGATATTTTAAATTTGATAGTGGATTTGTTTACGCGCTACCATGAGCCGGTCGGGTCTAAGGCGCTACAAGAGGCGATTGCATCATCTAGTGCAACCATTCGAAACGATATGGCCAAGCTGGAGCAGTTGGGCTTGTTGGAAAAGGCGCATACCTCATCGGGGCGGCTTCCTAGTCGAGCAGGTTTTCAGTATTTTGTCACTCATTCGCTCAATCGTGAGCTGATCAATGAGGATGACATCTATAAAGTTATGAAGGCTTTTGATTTTGAAGCCTTTCGCTTGGAGGATATACTGGAGCGGGCCAATCAACTATTGGCGGAGTTGACAGGATTTACATCTGTATTGTTAGATGTTGAACCGAAAAATCAATGCCTGACTTCCTTCGATATCGTGCAGCTCAGCAGTCATGATGCCTTGGCAGTCTTGACTTTGGATGAGTCCAAGCCGGTTACCGTTCAGTTTGCTATTCCTAAGAACTTTCTCAGTCGGGATTTGCTGATTTTCAAGCAGTTGGTTGATGAACGTTTTTGTGGTCAGACGGTTTTGGATATCCATTATCGTTTGCGGACAGAGATTCCTCAAGTGGTGCAGAAGTATTTCACTACGACGGACAATGTGCTGGACTTGATGGATTACATTTTTGAAAATCTTTTCCAAGAGACGGTATTTATTTCAGGGAAGGTTGCTTCCTTGAAATACAGTGGATTGGGAATCTACCAATTTCTAGACAATGAACAAGTGGTGGCGCTTAGCTTGCGTAACGGTCTCAAGGAGATGGAGTCAACCAAGATTTGGGTTGGCGATCACCCCGAAAAGGCTCTGCAAGATGTGACGGTTATTCAGCACCAATTTCCAATTCCCTATAGGGGAATAGCGCAGTTGAATCTGATTGGTTCAGTTGACATGGACTATCGCAGACAGATGAGTCTGATCAATATTATCGGTCGCGTGCTCTTCATGAAATTGGGCGATTATTACCGCTATCTCAATAGCAATCATTACGAAGTACATTAAAAGGAGGCCATCGTGTCAGAAGATATTAAAAAAGAGGAAGTAGTCGAGGAAGTCGATACGGTTGATGAAACTGTTGAAGCTACTGAGACAGCACCTGAAAAGACCGATTTGGAATTAGCACAGGAAAAAGCAGAGGATTTTGAAAATAAATACTTGCGTGCGCATGCTGAAATGCAAAATATCCAACGTCGTGCCAACGAAGAACGCCAAAACTTGCAACGCTATCGCTCGCAAGATCTTGCTAAAAAAGTCTTGCCAAGTCTGGACAACCTAGAGCGTGCTTTAGCTGTTGAAGGGTTGACAGAAGACGTTAAAAAAGGCTTGGAAATGGTCCAAGAAAGCTTGGTTCAAGCCTTGAAAGAGGAAGGAATCGAAGAAGTGTCAACAGAAGGCAACTTCGACCACAACTTCCACATGGCTATCCAAACAGTGCCTGCGGATGATGCCCACCCAGCAGACACCATCGCACAAGTCTTCCAAAAAGGCTACAAACTCCATGAACGCGTCCTCCGACCAGCCATGGTAGTGGTGTACAACTAGCCATTTTGTAATACTTGAATGACGCGACCACCAAGTCGTAAAACTAGAAACAATAAAAACGTAAAAATAAAATAGCAAGCTGAAAGCTTGCCCAACCGACATTCTTCGCTGTAGTAAAGGAGTTAGAGCAAGTTACTCTAACTCTCGGAAGATTAGAGACTAGGGGCTCAAATCTTAGCAATGAAACGCCAAAGGCGGTTGCTTGCGTCCGTACTACTTAAGAAGAATGTCAAAAGAAGATATAAATTAATAGAGGTAAAAAACATGTCTAAAATCATTGGTATTGACTTAGGTACAACTAACTCAGCAGTAGCAGTTCTTGAAGGAAATGAATCAAAAATTATCGCAAACCCAGAAGGTAACCGTACAACACCTTCAGTAGTATCATTCAAAAATGGTGAAATCATCGTTGGTGATGCTGCAAAACGCCAAGCCGTAACAAACCCAGATACCATCATTTCTATCAAATCAAAAATGGGTTCTGCTGAAAAAGTTTCTGCAAACGGTAAAGAATACACACCACAAGAAATTTCAGCTATGATTCTTCAATACTTGAAAGGTTACGCTGAAGACTATCTTGGTGAAAAAGTAACCAAAGCAGTGATCACAGTTCCAGCTTACTTCAATGATGCACAACGTCAAGCAACTAAAGATGCTGGTAAAATCGCTGGTCTTGAAGTAGAGCGTATCGTCAACGAACCAACAGCAGCAGCTCTTGCATACGGTCTTGACAAAACAGATAAAGAAGAAAAAATCTTGGTATTTGACCTTGGTGGGGGTACATTCGACGTATCAATCCTTGAACTCGGTGACGGTGTCTTCGACGTGCTTGCGACTGCAGGGGACAACAAACTTGGTGGTGATGACTTTGACCAAAAAATTATCGACCACTTGGTTGCTGAATTCAAGAAAGAAAACGGCATTGATTTGTCACAAGATAAAATGGCCGTACAACGTTTGAAAGATGCTGCTGAAAAAGCTAAAAAAGACCTTTCAGGTGTTACTTCAACTCAAATCAGCTTGCCATTTATCACAGCTGGTGATGCTGGACCACTCCACTTGGAATTGACCTTGACACGTGCGAAATTTGACGATTTGACGCGCGACCTTGTAGAACGTACAAAACAACCAGTCCGTCAAGCTCTTTCAGATGCAGGTTTGTCATTGTCAGAAATCGACGAAGTCATCCTTGTAGGTGGTTCAACTCGTATTCCTGCCGTTGTGGAAGCTGTTAAAGCTGAAACTGGTAAAGAGCCAAACAAATCAGTTAACCCTGATGAAGTTGTTGCTATGGGTGCGGCTATCCAAGGTGGTGTCATCACTGGTGATGTCAAAGACGTTGTCCTTCTTGACGTGACACCATTGTCACTTGGTATCGAAACTATGGGTGGCGTATTTACAAAACTCATCGACCGCAACACAACAATTCCAACATCTAAATCACAAGTCTTCTCAACTGCAGCAGACAACCAACCAGCCGTTGATATCCATGTTCTCCAAGGTGAACGCCCAATGGCGGCAGACAACAAGACGCTTGGACGTTTCCAATTGACGGATATCCCTGCAGCGCCTCGTGGTATCCCACAAATCGAAGTAACATTCGACATTGACAAAAATGGTATTGTTTCTGTAAAAGCAAAAGACCTCGGTACACAAAAAGAACAACACATCGTTATCCAATCTAACTCAGGTTTGACAGACGAAGAAATCGATCGCATGATGAAAGATGCTGAAGCAAATGCTGAAGCAGATGCCAAACGTAAAGAAGAAGTTGACCTCCGTAACGAAGTTGACCAAGCCATCTTTGCAACTGAAAAAACAATCAAAGAAACTGAAGGCAAAGGTTTTGACGCTGAACGCGATGCCGCTCAAGCAGCTCTTGATGAATTGAAAGCAGCTCAAGAAGCAAACAACTTGGACGACATGAAAGCAAAACTTGAAGCTCTTAACGAAAAAGCACAAGCTCTTGCAGTAAAACTGTATGAACAAGCCGCTGCAGCACAACAAGCTGCTCAAGGTGCTGAAGGTGCAGCAAACGCTGGTTCAACAGCAGGCGATGACGTTGTAGACGGTGAATTTACTGAGAAATAAGAGTGAAACAGAAATTGGTAATTTCTTAGAAATTCAATTTCGTCGTTTTACCTCCGCACAGTTGAGTAGGTATCTAAGTGCTGATTTATCAGTACTTAGATGCCACCCAACCACTGCGTAACAAATTAGCTTGACTGTCATTGATAGCTAAAAATAAGTTAGCTCAGTTAAGTGCCTTATTAATTCGTCAGCAAAATATGATTGATTTTGCTTCCTCATGCCGTAAATGATGAGGAGAAAATCAAATAGGCGGGGCGCCTCGCTCCGTCTGTTTTTGTCAATAAAGGAAAATAAAACATGAACAATACGGAATACTATGATCGTCTGGGGGTGTCCAAGGACGCCTCTCAGGATGAGATCAAGCGAGCCTATCGCAAAATGTCGAAAAAGTACCATCCAGATATCAACAAGGAAGATGGTTCGGAGCAAAAATATAAGGATGTGCAAGAGGCTTATGAAACACTGAGCGACCAGCAAAAACGTGCGGCCTATGACCAGTATGGTCCTGCGGGAGCCAATGGTGGCTTTGGCGGTGGAGCTGGTGGTTTTGGTGGCTTTGACGGAGCTGGTTTTGGCGGATTTGAAGATATCTTTTCAAGTTTCTTCGGTGGCGGTGCAAGCCGCAATCCGAATGCCCCTCGTCAAGGTGACGATTTGCAGTATCGTGTGGACCTCAAGTTTGAAGAGGCAATTTTCGGTACTGAAAAAGAAGTCAGCTACAATCGTGAAGCAACCTGTCATACTTGTACAGGAACGGGTGCGAAGCCAGGAACGAGTCCTGTAACGTGTGGTCGCTGTCATGGTTCGGGGATAATTAGTGTTGATACACATACACCGCTTGGTACCATGCGCCGTCAAATGACTTGTGATGTCTGTCACGGCACTGGGAAAGAAATCAAAGAACCTTGCCATACTTGTCATGGTACAGGTCATGAAAAACAAGCGCATAAAGTAACAGTGAAGATTCCTGCTGGTGTTGAAACTGGTCAACAAGTGCGTCTCGCGGGACAAGGTGAAGCAGGATTCAACGGAGGTCCGTATGGGGATCTCTACGTCATTATTCAAGTTCAGGCTTCAGATAAGTTCGAACGTGAAGGCACAACGATTCATTATAAATTGGACTTGAATTTTGTACAGGCAGCACTCGGAGACACAGTCCATGTTCCAACGGTCCATGGAGATGTTGATTTATTGATTCCTGAGGGAACTCAGACAGGCAAGAAATTCCGTCTCAAGGGCAAAGGCGCTCCAAGTTTGCGTGGTAGTGCTATGGGAGATCAGTACGTGACCATCAATGTCGTCACTCCGACAGGACTGAATGATAAGCAAAAATCAGCCCTACGCGAGTTTGCGGCCGCTGGAAATATTGCTGTAAATCCACAGAAAAAAGGTTTCTTTAATAAAGTAAAAGATGCATTTGATGAATTATAAAAATATTTTCATAAAAACGCTTGCAAAAACGTAAAAAAGTGATATACTGATGTCAGTAATATAAAGTATGTAACTATTCAATTAGGCATAACTGATTCTATGATATAGGGTTGGTTGTGCTTTTTTTGCTTTTACAAAGGAAGGGGGAAATAATGAAAGTCGTCCAATCGTTGAATCAAAATGCTTTATTGGTGTTAGACCGCAATGGCAATGAGATTGTTGCTCTTGGGAAAGGAATAGGATTTAACAAGAAAAAGGGAGATATTGTGAGTGAAACAAACATCTCACGGATTTTTACGGTTCAGTCAAATGAACAAGAGAAAGGTCTGCTTGAAAATCTGAAAAGTGTTGCCAGTGAAGTGTATTTGATGGCAGAGGACGTTGTGCATTTTGCGGAGAAGGAACTGCATAAAACCTTAAATGAATCGTTTATCTTTACGATTGCCAAACATATTGAATTTGCCTTGGAGAGAAATGATGAAGGAATCGAATATGATCCGTTTCAGTATCAGTTGAATTATCTGTATCCAGATGAATACCGAACTGCAAAAGAGATTATTCCTTTCCTGAATGAAAAATATCATCTTCAATTAAAACGCCAAGAAGTTTCCTTCTTTACCTTACACTTTGTGAACGGTTTGATTGACAGTGAACAGGTCAGTGATGTTGTACAACTGAGTGAATTGCTGAATAGGGTTCTTTTGCTGATAGATCGTCAAATCGGTGGAGGATTGGAAAAAGATAGTTTGGCTTATAGTCGTTTTGTGATTCACTTGCGTTATTTTTTGGTAAGAATGTTGTCGAAAAAGAAAGGAGAGCCTACTGAAGATCAACGTATTGAAGAATTATTGAACTTGACCAAAGAGATGTATGCTAAAGAGTACGAAATCTTACAATCTCTAAAAGAGTTGCTCCAGAAAGAATATCAAATTTCGTTTGGTATTGATGAAGATTTGTATCTTTTGCTTCATCTCGTCAGAATTTGTAGAAAGGAGAAAGGTTGAGATGGGGATTGTTTCTCAGTTATTACAAGAAGAGTTGATTGATCTAAATTGTAAATCGGTCTCTGTAGAAGAATTTTTTGCAGAGAAGGCAAAAGTGTTGCGTGAACTAGGCTACGTTACGGATACCTATGAAACAGCTCTACTGGAGAGAGAAAAAGAGTATCCAACAGGTCTAGAAATGGCTGCGATTACGATTGCTATTCCGCATACGATGCCAGAGCATATCAAGAAACCCTTTATCTATTTTAATCGGCTAACTCAAAAAGGGATGCAGCTTATTCAGATGGGAACGGATGATGTAGTAGTCGAACCTCAGTATATTTTGATGCTAGGGATTACGAATCCGAGAGAACAAGTAGCTCTCTTGGCTGAATTGATGGATTTGTTCAATGGAAAGGAATTCATTGACGCTCTTGTTCAAGCCAAGTCAGCGCAAGATATTTTGACAATTTTCAACAAATAAAGAAAGTAGGTTTACTTATGAAAAAATTTATCGTAGCATGCGGATCTGGTGTGGCAACTTCTCAAACGGTAGCTAGTACAGTGGGACGGATGTTTGAAAAAGACAAAATTCAAGCAACAGTAGAAGCGGTTGATATGAAATCATTGGATCATTATATTAAAGATGCGGATGGTTATATCTATATTGCGAAGCCTAAAAAAGAGTACCCAATTCCAATGTTTAATGGAATTGCCTTCTTAACAGGTATGGGAAAAGACGCAGAATATAAAAAAATATTGGATTTCATCAACAAATAAGGTCTATTTAGGATGAGAAGGAGAAAAACAAATGGAAGTATTAAAAAATATAGTTCAGTACATTCTTGATTTGGGTGCTGCAGTTTTTGTTCCGTTTTTGATGTTTATTATTGCTCTTTGTATGCGAATGAAGGTGCGGGATGCCTTTACTTCTGCGTTGACCTTAGGGATTGCCTTTACCGGTATGAACTTATTGGTTAATTTTATTATGACTAGTATGGGTGCTGCCGCTAATGATTTAGCAACCAATACTGGTTTATCGTTGCCAGCTGTTGATATTGGTTGGCCAGGGGCGGCTTCTATTACTTGGGCTTGGCCTTATGCCTTTCTTATGTTTCCAGTACAAGTCGGAATCAACGTATTGTTGTTGATGTTTAACCGAACAAAAACTTTGAACGTCGACTTGTGGAATGTCTGGAACAAAATCTTCTCAGCAGTATTGGTTACCTACTTTACAAATAACGTCTTCTTTGGTTTCTTGGCAGCGGCGATTTTAATCGTTTTGGAATTAAAATTGGGTGATGCTTTTGCACCCGAAGTTGAACGTTTGACAGGTATTCCGGGTGTGACGGTTCCTCATTTTATTTGTTTGATTGCTGTTATTTTGTATCCAATTGATGAATTATTGAAGAAGATTCCATTTTTGAACAAGGAATTTAATGCGGATAATTTGAAAGAAAAAATTGGTATTTTTGGAGAAAATGCCGTCATGGGTGCAATCATTGGTTTTGCCTTGGGCCTTGCTTCAGGGAATGGTTTCCCATATGCATGTACATTGGCTGTTCAAGCAGCAACGGCTTTACAATTGTTCCCAATGGTTTCTAAATTGTTTGCTCAAGCTTTGGCGCCAATTTCAGAAGCAGTTTCAGAGTTTATGCGGAACAAATTCCAAGAACGTGAAGTTTATATCGGTTTGGACTGGCCAATTCTTGGTGGCCGGAATGAATTGTGGGTAGCTGTTATCTTTACAATGGTATTCTTGTTAGGATTCTCTATTGTTTTGCCAGGTAATATCGTGCTTCCATTTGCCGGAATCGTCAATCTTTCTTTCGTAGTTGGTGCTTTGTTGTTAACAAATGGTAATGTATTGCGTATGATTATCCATGGTTTCCTTTCTGCTCCATTGTTCTTGTATGGTGCAACCTATTTCACACCATATATGACAAAATTGGCACAAGAATCAGGTACACTCAAGGATAAAACAGGTGGTATGATTTCATGGGCAACCTTTGAAGGACCAGATTTGCGTTATATGTTAACACACATGTTTTCAGGTGATATTGTAGCCTTTGTCTTGTTTGCAGGTTGGTTGGTTCTGTTTGTATTATTGCTTAAAAACCGTGCAAAATACAACAAGAGCTTATTAGAAGAATAGCTGAGTAGGCATCGCACATAGATCTAGAAAGAGAGTGACATATGACAAAATTACAATGGAAATTAATGATTGTATTTGCCTTTCTGTTGTTTGTTTATAGTGTAATCAGTAAACAAATTATATTGACGGTGTTTGCTTTGATATTAGGGCTTGTCATTAGTCGTCAAAATCTTTTTAAGGACTATGATGAAAAACAAAAGGAAAAACGACAATACTATTCACAAATCATCGAAAAATACCGTGCTGAAAAGCAAAAAGAAACGAAGTTGTGAGAAGGAGGAAAAAATGTCTTATCCTAGATATATAAACGAGATGATAGAGACGACCTACGATATGTGGTCCAAAGGATGGGATGAGTATAATGGGGGAAATATTAGCTATCGCTTAACTGAACAAGAAATTCAGGAAATGGCGACAGATTTAGCTGATACTGATTACCGTATCTACTCAGAACCCATTGTCGTTGAAAATTTATTAGAGGTTCCTCATCATTTTCAAGGGCAATATTTGTTGATTACTGCTTCAGGAAGTCATTTTAGATATTTAAAAGAGCAACCAGCAGTGGATACCGGTATCGTGAAAGTTACAGAGACTGGTTATGACATTGTAGCAGGTTTTGTTACAGGGAAACGACCAACTTCTGAAATATATATGCATATTTTAGCGCACGCAGCTCGTTATGCACAAAATAAAGAGCATCGAGTGGTGATTCACAATCATGCGACCAATATCGTGCTTTATTCTTTGTTAAACGAAGTCACAAGCGAGTCGCTGACACGTGACTTGTGGAGTGTATTGACGGAATCCATCGTTGTATTCCCTGACGGAATAGATGTCTTACCTTGGATGGTGCCGGGAACGAAAGAAATTGGACAGGCAACTGCAAAATTGTTGGAGCATACTCGTTTGGTTGTTTGGGCAAAACACGGTGTGCTTAGCACCGGAGTGGACTACGAAGATTGCTTTGGTCTGATTGAAACGGCTAATAAAGCGGCGGGTCTTGCTCTTGATTTACAACGGATTAGTGGTAAACCGGTCCAAGAAAATGATGTGTTAACGGATGATAACCTTCGTGCGGTTTGCAAAGCCTTGCATGTAGAAGGTCGCTATTTATAACCCAAAATCAGCAAGTATTACTTGCTGATTTTTTGCTTTCATGATAGTCTGAAACCAAAGTGATTTTTAGGGAGGGTGCTATGTGGAGAGATACGACAGAGATGGCGCAAGCGGTCAGGGAAAAGAAGGTATCATCTAAGGAGCTGGTGACGGAGGCGATTGAGAAGATTGAGCGGCTCAATCCTCAGCTTAATGCGGTCGTGTCAAAGCAGTATGAGCAGGCATTAGAAAAAGCGGAGATGGGTGATTTTTCTGGGAAATTGTTTGGCGGTGTACCCATTCTCTTGAAAGACTTGGGACAGCAGCAAGTGGGAGAATTAGCTACGTCAGGGTCTCGGCTGTTTGCTAACAACCGTTCTAGGATAACAGATAATTATGTCAAAAAGCTAGAGGAGCTTGGTTTTGTGATCTTGGGGCGGACCAATACGCCGGAATTTGGTTTCAAGAATATTTCGGACTCGAGCTTGCACGGAGCGGTTAATCTGCCAGCGGATACCAGTCGCAATGCAGGTGGTTCTAGTGGCGGAGCTGCGGCTGCAGTGTCATCGGGGATGGTTCCTTTGGCGGCGGCTTCGGATGGTGGTGGTTCCATTCGGATTCCTGCTAGTTTTAATGGGTTAATCGGTCTCAAGCCCAGCCGTGGTCGGGTTCCAGTTGGACCGACTTCTTTTCGAGGGTGGCAAGGAGCATCCAGTCAATTTGCCATTACCAAGTCGGTACGGGACACGCGGAATCTTCTTTACGGTATGCAGGTTTGTCAGCTGGAAAGTCCTTTTCCGCATCCACTTTTGAATAGTACAAATTCTCGTCAGCCTTTGAAAATTGCTTATAGCCTGGAGTCGCCAATTGGTAGTCAAGTATCAGACCATGCTAGAAATGCAGTCTTGAGTCTGCTTCCTATCTTGGAAAAACTGGGGCATCACGTCAGCGAACTAACTCATCAGCCCATTGATGGATTGGCTGCCATGAGGTCTTACTATATCATGAACAGCGTGGAAACGGCTCAGATGTTTGATGAGATAGAGGCGGGATTTGGTCGGACGATGACGCCAGATGACATGGAGTTGATGACCTGGGCGATTTTCCGTAGCGGGCAAAAAATTCCTGCCAAAGTTTATTCCAAGGTGTTGCAGGACTGGGACAATTACAGCGCACAGATGTGGAATTTCCATCGGCAATATGACCTCCTTTTGACCCCGACGGTGAATGGCCCCGCACCTCGTCATGGGCAATTTGCGCTCAGTTCGGAATTAAAAGATCGTTTGCTCAACATGGATGACTATTCCATGATGGAGCAGCAGGACTTGATTTGGGAGATGTTTGCAGATAGTCTAGCTTGGACGCCCTTTACCCAGTCAGCCAATTTAACGGGTCAGCCAGCCATTAGTTTGCCAACCTATGAGACCGATCAAGGTCTCCCGCTTGGTGTTCAATTTACTGCAGCTAAGGGAGGAGAAAATCTTCTCTTGCAACTTGCATCGGACTTGGAAGACCGAGGTTTGCTAAAGTAGAAATGTTTATAAAAATTTTCAGACAAATGGTTTGCTAAAAGGGCTTTCATTGTGTTAACCTATTTTCGTTGATGATTTAACATCAGAAAAAAGGAGATTTTTATGTTCAAAAAAGTACTGGCTTCTCTGGCCGTCTTATCGTCAGTTGCTCTTGTAGCGTGTTCAAATGGTTCGTCTAAATCTGCTAACCAAAGCGAGTGGGACCGGGTTAAAGAAGCAGGCGTTCTCAGGGTAGCTACCCCTGGTACGCTTTACCCAACATCATTTCATAATGACAAAGACCAGTTGGTCGGCTATGAGATTGATATGCTCAATGAAATCGGCAAACGCTTGGACATCAAGATTGATTACCAAGAAATCGGTGTTGCAGAAGCGTTTACCTCTCTGGATAGCGGCAAGGTTGATATCACGGTTAACAACTTCGACCCAACAGAAGAGCGCAAAGAAAAATACAACATCTCGGATGCCTACAAGTACTCAGTCGGTGGCATGATTGTCCGCGAAGACGGTTCATCCAATATTACCAAAGCAGATCTTTCAGACTGGAAAGGGAAAAAAGCTGGTGGTGGTGCCGGAACGCAATTCATGAAGATTGCTGAAAAATTGGGGGCAGAACCAGTCATCTACGATAATGTAACCAATGACGTTTACCTCCGTGATGTCTCAACAGGTCGTACAGACTTTATCCCAAATGACTACTACACACAAGTGATTGCGGTTAAGTTGATTACTGAAAAATTCCCAGACATCAAAGTGAAAATGGGCAATGTCAAATACAATCCATCAAGCAGTGTGATCATCATGAGTAAAAAAGATACCAGTCTCAAGGATAAAATTGACGGGGTTATCAAAGAAATGAAAAAAGATGGCATGCTCAAAGCAATTTCTGAAAAATACTATGCCGGACAAGATTTGACAGAGCCATTGAAAGATGTCAAAGATATTCCGGTGGTGGACACCTCTAGCAAAAAATAATTCGGTGACCGCACATCAAAGAAGTTGAGGAAGCTCAACTTCTTTGTTTGCATAAGGAGAATGACATGATAAATTGGCAGGCTGTTTTTGACCCGCGACTGGCAGTGGAAGCTGTCCCTAAAATATTGGAAGGACTTCCATTCACCCTATCCTTGTCTCTAATTGGTTTCGGCTTGGGGACTTTCTTCGGCTTTTTTGTGGCTCTGATGCGCATGTCCCACATTCCACCCCTGCGCTGGTTGGCGACTCTCCATGTCTCCTTGATGCGTGGGATTCCGCTTATGGTTTTGCTCTTTTTCATCTATTTTGGGCTCCCGTTTATGGGAATTGAGTTGGATGCGGTCACTTCTAGTATCCTTGCTTTTACCTCTATGTCCAGTGCCTATATTTCAGAAATTATCCGCTCATCCTTGAAGGCTGTGGATAACGGGCAATGGGAAGCGGCCAAGTCTCTGGGCTTGAAAACATCTATTATTTACAGAAAAGTGATTATTCCTCAGGCTTTTCGGATTGCCTTGCCTCCGTTGAGCAATGTCTTGCTGGATATGGTCAAGTCAACGTCTTTGACGGCTATGATTACAGTGCCAGAGATTTTCAATAAAGCCAAAATTGTCGGTGGGGCCAAGTCGGATTACATGACGGTCTACATCTGCGTAGCCCTGATTTATTGGGTGATTTGTACTCTCTACGCTTGGGGCCAAGAACGATTGGAAAAGCGATTGGCAACTTATTAAAAAATAAAAGGACTAACTTAGTCCTTTTTTGTATATACATAATTCAGATAATGAAGAGCAACAAGTCCAACGATGCCGGTGGCAAAGATGATTTCCGCATAGGCTAGAGGTGTCAGGGCTGGCTGAGTGTTGCCTAGATAGGCGAGGCTACCAAATAAAGCTGTCGCTGTCGAGACAGACGGGAAGGTCATGCCAGACCAAGTCGGACTAAAAGGGTGTTGGAAAGTTGTCCGCAGGAGGAAAATGGTTCCGATATAAAAGATTTGAGAGAGACAAAGCAAAGGAAGAATAGCCCAGGAAATCTTGAGAGCCAATGCACCTAGCAACAACAAGGATGCTGGAGCAGCTAAAATGGCAAGGTTGAGTCGATTTGCAGCTGGAATAGGAATTTTCTTCAATCGATAGAGGACGGACGGTAGCAGTACTAGGTAGCTAATGAGCCCAACTATCCAGCAAAACCAACCGAGGGGGCCAGTGCCGATTTGTGGAGCGATGATGGCTCCTGCTGCCAGACCAACATAGACGATGTACCAGCTAGGATAGAGGTCATCTAGTCGACTCTTTTTCCAGATAAGCACTGTAAAGTAGGCCATAAATCCAAGGTGGATGATAAAACCGATATACCAAAAAACTGGAATACGCGGCCCAGCTAGCATCATAGCCATGGCTAAAGTTGGCAGGCTAGAAGTCGGTAAACTTTGCTTCAGTAAAAGCTGTAGTTCAGCTGGGTAGGTGACTATTTTGATGAGGATAGCCAGGAAAAGGCATCCAGCTATCACAAAAAGAATGCTAGAGACCATTGCGATGAAGTTCTTCATAAGGTTGCTGAGTGCAACGATACCCAGTAACAGCCCTGTGCTTGCAAATGGAAGTGCCTGTATCTTTTTCACATCTTGTCTCCCTATTTTGAAGAACAATCGGGGCAAATGCCGTAGGCTGTGGTGACTTCGCGAGTAATTTTGTAACCGGACAGTTGCTCGATTTCTGACTCAGCAGAAGGCATGTCCAATTCAATATCGGTAATTTTTCCGCAGGTTTCACAGATGACATTGAGGTGGTCGTGACCCATGAAGTCGTAATAGGTTGTCGCATCCTTGTAACGCTTGATTTCCGATACGAATCCGTGGTCTACAAGCACCTTCAGATTGTTGTAGACGGTAGCTAGGCTCATGTTTGGAAATTGCGGATGCAGTGCAGTGTAAATCATATCAGCGCTAGGATGGTCGGGGCTGTCAATCAAAAATTGAAGGACAGCCTTGCGTGTCTCAGTGATTCGGATGCCTTGTGTTTTAAGATAAGAAATGACGTCTTGAAAGACCTCTGTTCGTGTATGGGGAGCCATTGCGCAACTCCTTTTTCTAGTTTTTCTAGGTGTTTTTTCTGTTATTATACACTATTTAGTTAGGAAAAGCGAATCTTCATCTGGTCTAGGACAGATAGAGTCTATTTTACTTGTACTCAGCTCTCGCCTAAGCTACAATCTAATTATGGTAAGATACAAAGCAATTATTTCCTATGATGGGACAGATTTTTCAGGATTTCAACGTCAGCCTCATTGCCGTACAGTGCAAGAGGAAATTGAAAAGACGCTTTTGCGCTTAAATAGCGGTCAGGCGGTGACTATACACGGTGCGGGTCGAACAGATGCGGGTGTTCATGCTTATGGGCAGGTCATTCATTTTGACTTACCGCAGGCGCGTGATGTGGAAAAGTTGCGCTTTGGGCTGGATACACAATGCCCGGAGGATATTGACATTGTGTCTGTAGAGCAGGTTTCGGATGATTTTCATGCTCGGTACAATCCACACAGTAAAACCTATGAGTTTTTGGTGGATATCGGTCGTCCTAAAAACCCTATGATGCGCCATTACGCTACCCATTATCCCTATCCAGTTGCATTTGAATCAATGCGGGTAGCTATCAAAGACCTAGTTGGAACCCATGATTTTACTGGTTTTACTGCAGCCGGAACTAGTGTGGAAAATAAGGTCCGTACGATCTATCGAGCAGACATTCGTTTTGATGAGGAGCGCCAGTTTTTGATTTTCACTTTTACGGGAAATGGCTTTCTTTATAAGCAAGTTCGAAATATGGTGGGAACTCTCTTGAAAATCGGGAATGGACGGATGCCGGTTGAGCAGATTCAGAAGATTTTAGAAGCTAAAAATCGTGACTTGGCGGGTCCGACCGCAGCAGGGAATGGCTTGTATTTGAAGGAGATTATCTATGAGTAAACCGATTTTAGCAATCTCAGGAAATGATATTTTTTCCGGTGGTGGTCTGCATGCAGACTTGACGACCTATGCCCGCGAACAGTTGCATGGATTTGTAGCTGTGACCTGTTTGACACGGATGACGGACAAGGGATTTGATGTGGTTCCGATTGATGCTGGCATTGTTGCTGACCAGCTGGCTAGTCTCAAGGATGTAGATTTTGCAGCTATAAAAATTGGTCTCCTTCCAACGGTTGAGGTTGCGGATGTGGCTTTGGCCTTTGTCAAAAACCATGCTGATCGTCCGGTGGTTTTGGATCCAGTCTTGGTTTGCAAGGAAACTCACGACTTGGAAGTCAGCCGCTTGCGCGATGAGTTGCTAAAATTCCTCCCTTACACGACCATCGTCACGCCAAACTTGGTAGAAGCGCAGATTTTGATGCAAATGGATATTCAAACGGTTGAGGACATGAAGTTAGCCGCTGAAAAATTACACACTTTGGGAGCCAAGTATGTGGTCGTTAAAGGTGGTAATCGTCTACAAAAAGCCCAAGCTATCGATGTTTTTTATGATGGTAAGGAATTTCAAGTCTTGACCTATCCGGTTTTGGAGACGAATAATGTCGGAGCGGGCTGTACTTTTGCTTCTAGTATTGCTGCGAAGTTGGCTCTAGGAATGCCGATTGACCGTGCGGTTGTAGAAGCCAAGGAGTTTGTCTATCAGGCTATTGCACAAGCCGACCAGTACGGTGTTAACCAACAGTTTAGGAGGGAATATGACTAACAAAAAAACACAGGAATTAAGTCGCATTGCTATTTTGACAGCCCTGACCATTGTCCTGGGTATGTTTGTTAAACTCCCGACTGCGACTGGAGTTGTAACTCTATTGGACGCAGGTATCTTTTTCACCGCCTTTTACATAGGAGGACGCCAAGGGGCTATTGTAGGTGGTCTGTCAGCCTTTCTATTTGACCTTTTGTCTGGCTATCCTCAATGGATGTTGATTAGCCTTGTGGCGCATGGTGGTCAAGGTTATCTGGCGGGGATGACTGGGAAGAAACGCCCTTTGGGCTTGGCTAGCGCTACGTTCTTTATGGTGGCAACTTATCTCCTCGCCTCTAGTGTGATGAATGGCCTTGGCGCAGCTCTGGCAGAAGTAGTGGCCAATACCATGCAAAATATAGTTGGTATGACGGCGGGTTATCTCCTATATCAAGCTTTCATCCGTGTGACTAGAAAGAAGGATTAAATGGATCTGACAACCCTTGCTCAGGAAACGCGAGCGCTTATCATTGAAATTCTTGAAAAATCAGCTGTTCAAGCTGGACAAATTTTTGTGCTGGGCTTGTCTTCAAGTGAAGTCCTCGGAGGGCACATTGGACAAGATTCGAGTATAGAAATCGGAGAAACGATTGTCTCAACGATTCTCGCAGAAACGAAAAAACGAGGTATTTTCTTAGCTGTTCAAGGTTGTGAACACCTCAATCGAGCCTTGGTGGTGGAGCGTGAACTGGCTCTTCAAAAAGACTTAGAAATCGTCAACGTTCTTCCCAGTCTGCATGCAGGTGGTTCGGGTCAATTAGCTGCCTTCAAATTCATGAAAGACCCTGTTGAGGTAGAGTTTATCACAGCGCAAGCTGGATTGGACATTGGGGATACGGCCATTGGCATGCACATCAAGCATGTACAGGTGCCGATTCGCCCTGCTAAAAGGGAATTGGGAGGTGCACATGTAACAGCCTTGGCAAGCCGTTCAAAGCTGATTGGTGGAGCGCGAGCTCTCTATCAGACAGATGATACTCGCAAGTTGTGAAGGCGTATTTTTAGTTGACTTATTTATTTATTGTAAAGTAAGTACGAAGAAAGGTGGAATTGAAACGTCGCTTGGCTAATAAAGGAAAAGGAGGGGAAATTTTAAAAGGTCAGATTTCAATTCTAGTATAGTTGCTTTTGGGAATAAAACTTTTAGCTAATAGATTAAAAAGAGCCTTACTATGAAAAAAGTTTTTATCAGTGCAATATTGCTATTATCTATTTTTTGTCAAAAAAATGTTTTTGCAGCGACACCTAAAAAAATTATAGAACCGACAAGTATAACAAATATTGGTCTGGAACAGGTCAAGTTTTACCTGAGGGAGGCTTTATCTTTAAGGATAACGGGGATTCTAACTTTGATTCGTCACTTATAGAAACTAATCGCGGGACTTTAATGGCTTATAAGGACTATTTAAAACGTGATATGGTTGATACCTCTCTAGGATTCGTTGAATTTCCTTTTTGGCGAGCAGCTTCTCCAGATAAAGCTGTCTAACATCCTAAAATTTTGGCAGCGGGAGAGTCGTATGCATCACAACCGTTTTACGAATCAGGATGGCGTTTTTCAGAATACAAGTTTGAAGCTGCTCAGGGGACAGGGACTTGGCTTCTTTGGACAGCGGTTGGTAATGGTGGTGTTGTAGGTAATGAATATGAAGCGTATAGAACCTATCAGACGAAACAGTCAATTGGTAGAGCAAAGTTGGGGGAATGGAGAGTCGCGATATGTTAATGGACAGGGATCTTGGCTTTTCTTTTATACTTACAATCCAGCTAAGGGTTCTAGATATGTTGTATCACATAGTAGAAATGAGATGAAAAGCCTTATTTCATCGTGTTTCTAGCAATTGGGTTCATCATTTACTGACTTTTTTACTGACTATATGGAATTTATAGCCTTTTCAAAGTAGGTTATAGATTCTTTTTCTTTGTCTTTCGATAGATGAGTGTAGACATTCAGTGTTGTAGAGATATTAGAGTGACCAAGTCTGTATTGTAATTCTTTTGGTGTGATTCCAGCATTTATCATGAGACTAGCATGAGTGTGACGGAAAGCGTGAAAGGTTAGGTTTGATAGTCCTATGGCTTCAAAGTGCTTTCGTAGTCGGTGTGCTAGGGTGTGCTGGAGCGGGTATTCTTTTGTTCCAGTTGAAAATACAGTTTTGAATGGCGTTCCTAATTCTTTGAATTTTGCGGATTGTCGTGCTTTATACAATCGTAGCAGTAGAACCGTTTTAGGGTCTATACTAATAATACGGATACCAGCTTGACTTTTTGGAGTTGTTACTTTTCTGTTTTGCTGCAGTGTTTTAGAGATTGATACTGTTCCTGTCTCTAAGTCAATATCAGACCATTCCAGGGCGCAGCATTCGCCAACCCTTGCTCCTGTGGCAATCATAAACTTATAAAGTACCTTGTCATAGAAATCTCCGTAGGTGTTGGGGAGAGTTTCCAGATAGTCTAAAAAGAGTTTTAGCTCATTGGATTCAAGGTGCTTTTTGATTGCTGGGGTCGGTTTTCGTCTTGGTATGATAATATCTACACATGGATTAGTTGGCAATAAGTTAAGCGATACACCAAATGTCAATATTCGCTTGTTTAGGGCGTGTAATTCGTTATACTTTTTATAAGGTCTACCAGTTCCTGTGTTATAGTTTACCGCCCAAGTGTTGACGGTTCGTTGTATGATGGTTTTGCTGAGTTTGTCTAGGCGTATAGCACCGAACGCAGGTAGAAGATAGTTTTTAATTTGTGCTTTGATGAGTTGTAAGCTATGATATTTATAGGACGGAGCTACATTATCAAGCCAAAGCGCGACTAATTCAGAATAGTTTTTGACGTTAGCGCCTTTTATTCTTGTACATCCCGACATGATCCATTCATTTTGTAAGGCGTGTTCTTTTGCTTTTAACTTTTTGATGGTGGGAGCTGTTGCAGTTGTGATAACACGCTTTCCCGTGATAACGTCGATACCAAGAAAGACACTTGTCCGATAGACTGTAGTGCCGTCCTTTTTTGTTAGTTGTTTGATACTCATTTGATTTTCTCCTTTTCCACCAGCGGGCAAGCTGAAAAGGTTGGTTTAGAAGAAAATTGAATGATTTTTTTATAGGGATGTCAGTCAATGCTGCCTACACCTATAAGACTTTTAAAAGCCTTGTATAGCATATTAGTTTTTGATATACTGTTATTCGGTAACAAAGTTGAGACGGTGGCTGTGACCTTGAAAGGTTGGTGATGCCTATGGGAAACCAAAGGAAAATCCAAATGAAAGGAGAACGGCGGGTTGTCAGTTTATGAAGCTTTGACGTTAATGATTGCTTTTGCAACTCTAATTGTCGCTATCATGAACCAGAATAACAAAAAATAACCGTCCCAAGTTTTAGCAGACCATGGACGGTTATTCTTTATAACTGAAAATCGGTCAGGCTACCGTCTTAAACGGGTTGCCCTGGGGACTGTTAGCGCAGTCCCTTTTTCTATGTCCATTATATCCTTATTTTTTAAAATTGTCAAAGAGATTCATGCTGAGAGAGCGATTGTGGCGCTGTTTCAGCTTTTGCCCCCCAGTTGAAGTCTGATATTTAATCATTAAAATCTTTATAAAAAACAGGGTTATCAGCAAGGGATGAAATTATCTTACTAATTGCTTCACGATTATCAGCATCTAAAGTTAAAAAATCAATGATAGTATATTTTACATCATGATTCATTGCCATTAAACCCGCAAGAAAGCGTTCAATATTTTTATCTGCATAACTTTGAACCGCTTGTAATATTTCAGCTTTTCCTTCTTCATCCCATTCTTTAGCTTCGTCGCTGTTAAGGGCTTTAGTTCCGTAATAGTCATTGAATTGTCTAAGATTTTCAATTGCTTTATCAGTAACTTCCTGTCCTCTTGTAAGGGCTAGTAAACCATATCCTGCAAAGCCTGCAGGAGATTCCATGCTTTCTACATACTTCTCTAAAGTTGAAGTTAAATAGTCGCGTCTTGCCTCTTCATACCCCAATAAATATCCTACAGGGACATCAAAATAATCAGCAAGAGCTTGAGCTTTATCTTTTTTAATATTTAACTCTTTCTGTTCTTCCCAGCGTGCTATGGTCATACTTGAAACTCCTATAGCTTCGCCGATAGCAACTTTTGTATCTCCTTTTGCTTTTCGCAATTCTTTAAGTCTGTTCATTGTTATTACCTCAAATAGATTATAGCATGAATTAACAAAAATGTGATATTTTTTTATTTAACTATTGCAATTAACAAAAATGTATTGTATAATTCATTTGTTAACAAAAATGTTAATTTCGGAAAGGAGGATATAGATGATAGTTATTACCTCAACAATGGCTAAAGCTGTCCGACGAAAGATGGCGGACGAGCAATTGACAGCCCAGCAAGCGAGTAAGGCTATAGGGATTAACCCTATTACATTGAAAAAAATTTGTAATGCTGGAACTGTTAAAAATAGCGTATTCGTAAAAGTCAGTGAATGGCTTGCAACAGACTACTAGAAAGGACACATCATGGAATTAGTTTACATGGACGGCAAGAAAGAGCCGTATACCACTAGCGAGATTGTCGCAGAATGCGCTGGTATCAGCCATCACGCTATACAAGAGCATATCAGAAAACAAAGAGACCGCTTAGAACGCTATGGAAAGCTAGCATTTCAAATGCGACCTTTGCCAAGTGGCCA
>NZ_JALJXU010000005.1 GCF_024170225.1 Streptococcus gallinaceus
TTAAACGAACAGCAGGCGACTTTATTAGTTACCTATCTAGGAAACACCGAACCCGTCAGAGAATTCAAAAAGAACCTAGTCAAAGCATTCTTTGAACTACGCAACGAGGTAGCAGAGTTTCGCTATCAGAGGGCACTAGAGAAGCCAAAACGTAAGACCTTGAATGAAGCTATCAAGAATTGGGGACAAGCACCCAAGCACGCTTATAGCACGGTTACAAACCTTTTACTAAAGGGCGTAACAGGGCTAAACAAGAAGAAATTACTTGACCAGCGAGGCGGAAAGACGGGGCTGGATAGCTTAACAAGTACGGAGCTTGTAAAATACCAAGCATTGGAAGATATGGCAATCGCTTTGATTAATCTTGATATGAAGTATGACGATATCAAAGCACTTGTAGACAAAAAAGGAGGATGGAAACTATCGGAGGTTTGATATTTATGGTATTAAAAAAGACAGTTAAAACAGTCTTAAAAATTATGTGCTGGGATTTCAGCGATAGAACGATATAGGAGTTAGAAATATGGCATACTTACCCGAAGAGCGGGAGACAGTTATCCGCTATGATGAACTAGATGATTGCTGGTACTTTGAAAGCAATGTTAGGAGACACGTTACAAAGATATTGAAAACCGAAGAAGCTTTTGAAAGCCTTGAAAAGGAACTTGAAAATGATTTCTGCGTATATGTACGTGCCAAGCTGACAAATTTGGAGGATTTTTCAGTTAATCCATTTGTAAAAAACAAACCAAAACTATCTGAAGAACAAAAACGACAAAGAGCCGAACGGCTAAAGTCAAATATTCGCTAATTTGCGCCGATAGTTTAGGGAGAAAAAAGAAGTATTTTATCTTCCTAGGGTAAATATACCGAGAAAGAAACATAAGTCTGAAAATCAATGGTAGAAACCCTTATACAGACAAAGAAAAAAATTGATAAAGGAGAACAAGAAAATGGCAGATGATATCAAATTTGTAAAAGATAAGAATGGGAATTATATTCCGAAATATTTTCGAGACTTTAAGGAATTGGTCAAACGTGACGTAGAACTTTCTGAATCTGTCAGCATGAATTACGCTGAATTAGATACGGAGGATTTGGGAGCATCTCTTGAACAACTCTCACAGAGTTTGGATTGGATATATGACTTGATTGAAAATCGTCATCTAATCTATCAACCACTTACCCCAAAAACAAAAAAGGATAAGAAGGATTAAGATTAACCAGCGGGCAAGCTGAAAAGGTTGGTTTTATAAACGTAATTGAGAACATACAAGGAGAATTTCTATGGCATCACTAATTACTCTTGACCAAGAGGAAGTAAATCGAGCGGTCAGAAAGTCAGTAGAGACAGCTTTTGAGTTGCTGACGGACTACCATCAGCCTAAAAAGAGTTTGACGGGGCTGATCAGTAAAAAGGAATTGCAGGAGGAGCTAGATATAGCCCACAATACAATTATTCGCTGGGAGTCATTAGGGTTAAAACGCTACACCCCACCGATTAACGATAGTCGCACTGTATTCTATAAAATCAGTGAATTGCTAGGCTTTTTAGGTGTAGAAGAATGAGAGCAATAAAAAAGGCTTTGAGAGCGACCAAACTTCCAAGCCTTCCACTTACAAACTAAAACCAAATTAACAAGCAGACAAGTTGTTATTAAAAGGGGTTTAGTAAATATTTGTACATTCATTGTACCATACCACCGCAGAGCGAGCAACAGCTTGATAGTTGCAAAAAACACGCCATAGTGTGATGACTAATAGAAAATAAAAATAGGGGAAAAACAATGGTAGAAACTACTTACGAAATTCTTATTCAGTGCTTGGATAATATTAGCAATAAACTGCAGAAAGCAAGTGAAAATAATGACTTTATTGAAGAATCTATTTTATCTACACAGATAGGATTCATAAAAGAGGAATTACAAAGATTGCTATGGATTGAATTACCCGAATTGAACAATGCCCAGAAATTAAAAGCAATTTCTAAAAATTCTACAGGAGTTATATTCAGCCAAGGTATTTTTGAGATTGATGCTATGAGACAAGCCTTTTTTAAGAGACAGGCTAAAAAATTCTTCAAAACGATTGAAGAGCAAGAGGCGTATGTTGCTTATACAGAAGAGCAGTACTTAAGAACTACGATACAACACAACTTACGGTAACACGAGATTATTTAGCTATAGCTAGTTAAACAAGTAACAAGTTACAGAGGAGGGAAGGATATGACAACTGATGAACTGTTAACAAAATATACAACGGAGATTTTGAGAGAGAAAAAAGTATCTGGGAAAATGGAAGAAAAAGAAATATTAGATATTTTAAAAGAAGTGCGCTACACCTATCCGGAACTATTTGCTTTTATTACAGATTTTATCAATAGAAAGATAAGCATTGAAGAAGTTGAAATGTTTAAAAAGATGAGTATTGATGAACAGAATCAGTATATCAGTAACTACTTGGAGAAAAGAAAATGCAAGAACTAAATTTAACACCATCACAAGCAATTTTTTTCTTTATCGTGCTGATTAGGCTGGTCATCTACCAATGGCACAAAATGAGCCGTATTAGCTATCAAATTAAACTGGAAGATGAAGAAGACACTAACAAGCTAAAAAATGAGCATTATGGGGCTATTATTCAACTTACTGGAAAATACTACAATTAGGAGGAGTAGAAATGGCAGGTAAAGAAAAGACATATTACTTTCTAAAGTTGGAAAAGGACTTCTTTGAGAAGAAGGAAATTCAGTTGCTACGAAAGATTGCAGGCGGAGATACATATACAATCATTTATCAAAAAATGTTATTGATGTCCATGGCTGATGAAGGTATATTTTACTTTGAAAATATTGGGGATAATGTTGCTGAGGAAGTAGCCTTAGCAATCCATGAAGATCCTGAGAATGTTGCGGTGACGCTAGCTTTCTTACAGAAAAAAGGGTTACTTGAGATTGTGGAAGCCGATAAGTATTACTTGAATAGTATGCCAGAAATGGTGGGGCAAATTACCTCTAACGCTTTACGACAACGGCGTTTTCAAGCTAAGAAAAAACAAAGTGCGTTAGAAAATAACGCATTGATAACGCAAAATAACGTAGAGAAAGAGATAGAGATAAGAGATGAGAGCTATAGCAAGAGTAATAGTTATATATTAGATAATATATTGTCGGGAAATCCCGACTATACTTTTCCTGATTGGCTTGAAGAAACAGCCATAAAAGAATTAGAAAAAACAAAGAATAAAGAACTTTGGACACCGATTGCCTATTTAAATCAAAAAGCTAACAAGCGATATAAATTTGTTGATAAGACAAAAAAACTGTTGCAAGCACGTTTTAGAGAGGGCTATACACTTGAAGACTTCAAACAGGTGGTCGATATCAAAACGGCAGAATGGAAAGATAATCCAGAGTTTGCTAAATATTTGAGACCTGAGACACTCTTTGGAACTAAGTTTGATAGCTATTTGAATCAGAAACCTAAAAATAAAAGAATAGATCCAAATGATAATTTTCCTGATTTACCATTTTAGGAGGTCGCTATGTTTGAAGAATTTAAAAGAACAGTTGAAATTGACGAATTGTGTCCGATTCATCACGTCAAACTTTTAAGCTTAAGTATGCAAGTTGGGAATGATGAACATAAACGAACTATCCCCCCTTTCTGTCCTAAATGTGTAGAGAAAAAAATTGCATCGGATAATGATACATTACAGAAGATGGGGCAGGAGAGGGAGTTAGCCCAAAAAACCTATAAGGTTTTTGAAAGGGAAAGTTTAATACCTGGTAAGTTGAAGGAAGCGAATTTTGATAATTTTATCGCAGAGACTGCAGAAGAAAAGAAACTATTAAATTTTGCTAAGAGCCAAGCTAACAAATACTTACAAGGGATGATTGGAAATACTCTCATATCTGGCAATACGGGAACAGGTAAGAGTCATTTAAGTCTAGCTATTGCTAAAGCGATCAATGAGGGCTTTAAGGAAGACAAGAACCCTAAGAGTGTCCTTTTTACAAGCCTGACAGATATTGTTAGTGAAATTAAGCATGGTTGGAATTATGGGAAAGAAGCTAAGCGGACAGAGTTTGAAGTTATTAAGCTGCTAAGTGGTGTAGACTTCCTTATTTTAGATGATTTAGGTAGCAGAGGAAAAGCAACCGATGAAGCTAGTAAGTGGGAACGTGAGTTGCTTTTCAAGATACTGGATAAACGTCAGAATACTATTATCAACAGCAACTTAAGTAGCGATGAGTTAAAGCTGGCACTTGGTGAGAAAAACTACAGTCGTATTTTAGAGCGTTTAGATGGGAATGCTTTTAAAGTATTTGGAATTGCTGATAAGCGATATAAGTTGACCGAGTTACAGAAACGGATAGGGAGATAAAAAAATATTGAATAAGGAGAATGCTAAGTGATAGATAAAGTCTTAAAAACACTAACCACCGCCCAATCTAATAGATTTTACAGCAACCAATAATGCTGCAATTTTAGCACAAAAGTACACTGAATTTAACATATTGAAAAAAAGTAAATTGCATTTTGGAAAATAGGCTCAAATCCTTGCAAGAGTAAGAGTTTTTGAGGGGTCTTGAATTTAACAGAATGTAAGATATGTTAAATTCAGAGGATATGAAGATACTATTTACTAGCAACAAAATGAACATAAACAATAAACAGAAATATGCTGAAAGAATACTAATCAGCTATCATGGATTTAAAAAACTGGCGGGATTATCTGACATGCCATTTTCAGAACGTGGAGCGGTATTAGTTAAACTAATAGACAAAGCTATAAACAGACTGAAAGGAGATGAAAGAGAAATTTTAATTAACCAATATAAAGGGAGGGGAAAGGAGAAGAAAACACGAAAGCAACTATGCGAAAAACTAAATATAACTATTGAAAAATATATAGAGGTCAGAGTGCAGGCGCTAGAACATTTTGCAATACTGTATACCGACTTATTCAATGAATGTAAGGAAATCAACGGTGAACAATGAAACCCCAAAAGATGAAGTTCAACGGAATGAGTGGGTAGGTATTGAACAACGTTCAAAGTATTTTATATAGCAATAAATATATCTTTTTACAAGTCGAACAGGAACGAACAAACCACTACACAGACGTACAGTATATTGGTTTTTAAGTAAGGCTGGTAAAGCAATAGGGCTTTCAAATATTGGAACCCAAACCATGAGAAAAACATTTGGCTATCACTATTATAAAAAATATGGCAATGTTGCAGATTTAATGGCGATATTCAATCATTCAAGCCCAGAAATAACTCTACGGTACATTATGGAAACACAAGACTATTTGATAGAAATATAAGCAATTCCAGTCTTTAATTAGTCATAAAAAAGAGAACGCTGGTAAAAAGGTGAAAAACAGGCTAAAACGTTAATATGATAGGCTTTAAGATATGGGAAAGGTTTAGACACAATATAAGATATGACTAATTGGGAGGGGGTAAAAATGGAGTATAGGAAGCCTAAAATAAGGAATGAAACAAAAAATATTCTAACAGAACAACATAAAAGATTTTAAAAAATGGAGAAAATAAAATGAATGTAATCGAAAAAAATAAACAACTTTTAGAACAAACTCGCCAGCAACAAACAGAAGAGCTGGCGACAATCACAAACCAACTTTCAGAAGTTGAAGCAGAAATTAGCGCGCAACTTAAGGCAATGGATAGTGCTGAAGTAGCCCTTGACGCTGAAGCCTATAGCAAAGCTAAGGAAAAAATATCTGTATTGAATACCCAAAAAGAAATGCTTGAAAATCGTGCTGAGAAAATAAAAAATAAAACATATCTCACTGAAGAACAGACACAAGCGATTGAAACCGAAATACGCGAATACATCAAACAAGAGGATGATAAACTATTAAAGGAAGCAAGTAAGTTGCTACAGAAACTGGAAGAATTGTATCAACAATCAGGGCAGCCGAGAGACGAGGCAGAAAAAACAATCAGAGATTTACAAAACAATTTCACACCACAAGGCGAAACAGGTTTCAACGTATACTCTTATGAAGTTAGGGGCGACAACCTAAGAGACGCAATGAATTTCTTTAAAGAGTTTGAATCGTATAAGATGATTTTGAATTATAAATAATAACATTCTGATTGTAATTGTACAGTGACCTCTATTAGATTGAGCATGGGGGTAGGGGTCCCTCCCCCTTCCAAGCTCTGCCCTTCATGCAGTCACTGTACAAATTTTCTCGCGCCAAAATGGCGAATCGCCAGCCCGTGAAAGGTTAAACATTATCTATTTATTAGGGACTATACTTACGATTAAAGAGTTGGAGGAAAAATGAAAAAAGTTATTTTTCTTTGTGGTCTAATTGGTTCTGGAAAAACAACCTTTGCAACGGCTCATTTTCCGTTTGTTACTGACCTAGATTATATGCATGAACGTGCAACTAAAAAAGACCAGATTTTGTTGACTAAAAGACTATTATCCAAAGTCAATGTTGTTTGTCATATCACATGTTATCCAACTAATCAGGAACTCCGTGCTTTTAAAAATTACGATGTCAGTTTTATTTGGCTTCAGACAGATTTTTACCAATGTAAGGCAAATATTTTGATTAGAAATAGCTCCCTTCCTTTTCAGCTTGTGAAAGTATTAAAAAAGTGATAGTGATAATACTAGCTTAAAATATAACAATGTGATACAATATAATTATAAAAATCAAAGAGGTTTTTAGCGCGAAAAAATACACAGTGATTGTGTGAAACTTGAAAGCACCTTATAGGTGTTTTCTTTTTGCTCATGCATAAAAAAAGCACTTATTCTAAAGTGCTAGTTTCTTGCCCGCTGGACTCATTATTTTTCTATTGAGTCAAATTATATAAAATACCGCTAAAAAATACTGACTAATTTACTGACTTACTACGGAAATCAGTGTAAATCTATTGAAAAATGTAAAGTGTGAAAACGGCTTTAAATCAACGTTTTTGACACTTTTTGAAACCTATGATATACTCAAAAGCATGGTTGAATCAAATAAATAGGGGGTAGATATGAAAAAATATTATATGGCAGTGGTGTTTTAATAATATTGGGTATGGTATTTCTCAACAGTCGTGCAACAAGCCATATTTCAGCAGTTGAGTCCACTAATGCTACGTATTCTAACAGAACTGTAAAAGAATTAGTGAAATTATCAGAAACAGACAAAGATCTGCTTTCAATGCTAGCGAAATATCCTGATGAAACGCCTATTATTGAGTGTGGTGGTTTCTTCGTTAATGAAAATGAAACAAAAGAAACATATAAAGTTGAAATGCGAAGTGAGGATGGTGAAAAGATTTTATTTAGTGATGCCAATCCTGCAACAGTTGGTGAGGTGAAAAAGGCGATACCAGAAAATCAATAAGTAGAATGATCAAAGGTTGAAATAAAAAAATCAGAACAGGTCAGCGAAAGTTGGCTTGTTTTTGATTGGAAAACAACTTTAATATTTAGTGACTGTTTCTTGAGCTTTAAACACATACCAAATAGCTAAAAATTTTGTTTTTTTTAAGACTTTATGGTAGAATTGACAAGAATGACAATAAAATTTTAAGGAGTAAGACCTAATGTCTGTATCATTTGAAGTAAAAGAAACAAACCATGGCGTATTGACCTTCACAATCGCTCAAGAAGCCATCAAACCAGAATTGGATCGTGTATTTAACAAAGTTAAAAAAGATATCAACCTTCCAGGTTTCCGTAAAGGTAAAATCACTCGTGCCATTTTTGACAAACGTTTCGGCGAAGAAGCTCTTTATCAAGATGTTGTAAACGCATTGTTGCCAAACGCATACGAAGCAGCTGTTAAAGATGCTGGTATCGAAGTTGTTGCACAACCAAAAATTGACGTTGTTTCTATGGAAAAAGGTCAAGACTGGGTTGTAAATGCTGAAGTTGTTACAAAACCAGAAGTAAAATTGGGTGACTACAAAAACCTTGCAGTCTCAGTAGAAGTTTCTAAAGAAGTAACAGACGAAGAAGTAGACGCTAAAGTTGAACGCGAACGCAATAACTTGGCCGAATTGGCAATCAAAGAAGGCGCTGCAGCTGCAGGCGACACTGTAGTGATTGACTTTGTTGGTTCAATCGACGGAGTTGAATTTGATGGCGGAAAAGGTGAAAACTACTCACTTGAACTTGGTTCAGGTCAATTTATCCCAGGTTTTGAGGACCAATTGGTTGGACATGCAGCTGGTGAAACTGTAAACGTTGAAGTTTCATTCCCTGAAGACTACAAAGCAGCTGACTTGGCTGGTAAACCAGCAGTATTCGTGACAACAATCCACGAAGTTAAAGTAAAAGAAGTTCCAGCTTTGGATGACGAATTGGCGAAAGACATCGACGAAGAAGTTGAAACCTTGGACGAATTGAAAGCTAAATACCGTAAAGAATTGGAAGCAGCAAAAGAAATCGCCTTTGACGACGCTGTTGAATCAGCAGCAATCGACTTGGCTGTAGCAAACGCTGAAATCGTTGAATTGCCAGGCGAAATGGTACACGAAGAAGTACACCGCGCTATGAACGAATTCTTGGGTGGTATGCAACAACAAGGTATCTCACCAGAAATGTACTTCCAAATCACAGGTACAACTGAAGAAGATCTTCACGCTCAATACGAAGCTGACGCTGAAAAACGTACAAAAACAAACCTTGTTATCGAAGCAGTAGCACAAGCAGAAGGTTTCGAAGCAAGCGCAGAAGAAATCACTGCTGAAATCGAAGAATTGGCTGCAACTTACAACATGGAAGTGCCACAAGTTCGTGGGCTTCTTTCAGAAGACATGTTGAAACATGACATCACAGTGAAAAAAGCTGTTGAATTGATCACAAGCACAGCAACTGTAAAATAATCATTTAAAAAGACTGGAAGTGATTCCGGTCTTTTTGCGTGGGAAAATATTTTTTTATGATAATCGTCTGATAATTCTAAAGTGTGCTATACTAGTATAAAATAGAAATCTATACCACATTTTGTATCGGAGGTCAAGAAACTTGATTTTGCTAGATGCAAGGGTCTCCTGCCCTTATGAAATAATATCTATCGAACTGCCAGATGACAGTGTGCATCATTTGGCGAATCTGGGATTGAAAGTTGGTTCACGCTTGGAATTGGTATCGAAAACCAAGCAGAGCGCTATTGTCATGTTAAAGGCTAATCGCTTAGCTTTTGATGCTTCCATCTTATCTAAGGTAGAAGTGAGGGAGGCTGCAAATGAGGTGGCAGTAATCTCTTTATCTGAGCTCCCTGTTGGACGATTTGCTACTATTCAAGGGATTTTTGCGGTCAATGAATCCAAACGCCGCTTGATGGATATGGGATTAACACGGCATACAAAAGTGTATTTGCGCAAGGTGGCCCCTTTAGGAGATCCTATAGAAATCAGTCTGAGAGGCTATGAACTTAGTTTACGGAAGTCAGAAGCCCAGCTCATTAGCGTGGCGCCTATCGAGGAGGAAAAATGATGACACAGATTGCATTGATTGGAAATCCGAATTCGGGAAAGACGACCTTGTTTAATTTATTGACGGGATCACGCCAGCGAGTGGGAAATTGGCCGGGGGTAACGGTCGAACGCAAAAGCGGAACTGTACGCAATCATAGCGACTGGACGGTGCAAGATTTGCCAGGTATTTACTCCATGTCTCCCTACAGTCCGGAAGAAAAGGTGGCTAGAGATTACCTCTTGAGCCCGCATGTAGATGCTATTTTGGATGTGGTAGATGCGACAAATCTGGAGCGAAATCTGTATCTGACGACGCAGTTGATTGAGACTGGAGTACCAGTGACCATTGCCTTAAACATGACGGATTTACTGCAGGCGCAAGGCAGAACGGTCAATATGGAGAAAATGGCTTATTTGATGGGGACGCCAGTTGTTGCGATTAGTGCGCTGCACAATACTGGGGTGGATAAGGCGGTGAAGGTGGTGGCTCAGCCAAGGCATAACCAAGTTGATGCTTCAGTTTTTCCAACCTATGATGATAAATTTGAAGCTGCCTTGGCCCAGATTGTAGAGGTTTTAGGCAATAGCGTTTCAGAAAAATCTAGCCGTTTTTATGCCATCAAATTATTCGAAGGGGATAGTTTGGTCTGGTCGGAGATGCCTCTATCTGCTTTTCAGGAGAAAGAGGTTAAGGATATCATCCGTATCACGGAGGAAATTTTCACAGAGGATGCGGAGTCTATCGTGGTTAATGAGCGCTATGCTTTCATTGAAAAAGTCTGTCAGTTGGTGCAAAGTCAGGAAAGTGACTTTAAGCTCAATTTGTCCGATAAGATTGACTGTGTGGTGACCAATCGTATCTTAGCGCTGCCGATTTTTGCGCTAGTCATGTATCTGGTCTATTACTTATCCATTCAGACTGTTGGGACAATGGGGACGGACTGGGTCAACGATGTTTTGTTTGGAGAGTGGATTCCAGAAACTGTTCGATCTTGGTTAGAAAGTCTAGCGGTTGAGTCGTGGTTGCAGTCCTTGATTATAGATGGGATTATTGCCGGCGTGGGGACTGTTCTAGGCTTCTTGCCACAGATTATCGTGCTCTTTCTCTGCTTGGGCGTTCTGGAAGATATCGGCTACATGAGCCGGATTGCCTTTGTGATGGACCGTGTGTTTAGACGTTTTGGTCTTTCGGGCAAATCCTTTATTCCGATGTTGATATCAACGGGATGTGGTGTGCCAGGGATTATGTCCAGTCGGACGATTGAGAACGAGCGGGAGCGAAAAATTACGATCATGACAACGACCTTTATGCCTTGTTCGGCTAAGTTGTCAATTATCGCCTTGATTGCAGGAGCGTTTTTTCCGCAAACTCCGTGGGTGGCTCCGAGCACCTATTTTGTCGGATTTGGCACCATCATTCTCTCAGGAATTGCGTTGAAAAAGACAAAGGCCTTGAGTGGTGATACCAGCCCGTTTATTATGGAATTACCAGCCTATCATCTCCCTAAATGGACGGCGGTTCTTCGTTACGCTCTGGGGAAAGGTTTGAGTTTTGCCAAACGAGCAGGTACTATTATTTTCAGCTTGACGGTCTTGATTTGGTTTTTGTCCAACTACAATCTCCGTCTGCAAGCAGTCGAAACGGATCATTCTCTGCTGGCTAGCTTGGGTCGTGGTTTGGCTTGGATGTTTACACCGCTTGGTTTTGGAAATTGGAAGGCGACCGTTGCGGCTATCACGGGACTGGCAGCCAAGGAAACGGTGGTTGCTACTTTTGGGATTCTTTATAACAATCCTGATGCGGGAGAAACGAGTAAAGTTTTGTGGCACAGCTTGCAGCAGGATTACTCTGCGCTAGCAGCTTATTCATTTCTTGTCTTTAACCTCCTGTGTGCTCCATGTTTTGCGGCCATGGGAGCTATTAAGCGTGAAATGGCTGAGTGGAAATGGACCTTGTACGCCATCGGATTTCAGACATTCTTGGCTTATGTGGTCAGTCTAGTGATTTATCAGTTCGGACTGGTATTTCTCTATGGACAAACCTTCAATTTATGGACAGGAGTAGCTGGATTGGCTTTGCTTGGTATGGGGTATTTCATTATCCGTAAACCTCGTACGGCTACGGAAAAAGTCATTGGCTTGGATAATTTAGCAGCTTGGAAAGAAGGATAAATGATGGCAACAATTATTATTGCAGCGCTCATTGCGCTCGCTGTCGGACTCAGTATTCGACATACGATATATCAAAAAGGTTCTTGCGGAGATTGTCATGTGGACTGCCCGGTGAGAGAACAAATGCCGCATTCGCACAAAGAAGGATAGAAAGTTGATTTGCCTTGGTAATATCTTTGACTATTTGCGAAAATTAGCGTAAAATAGCAAGGAAAGACAAAAAAGGAGAATAGCCTTGGAATTAAATGTATTTGCAGGACAAGAAAAAAGTGAATTATCAATGATCGAGGTGGCGCGTGCTATCTTGGAAGAACGTGGTCGTGATAATGAAATGTACTTCAATGACTTGGTAAACGAAATCCAAAATTACTTAGAAAAATCAAACAGCGAGATTCGTGCTGCGCTTCCAATCTTCTATTCAGACTTGAATGTGGATGGCAGCTTTATTCCTCTAGGTGAAAACAAGTGGGGTCTTCGTTCATGGTATGCAATCGACGAAATCGACGAAGAAGTGATTACACTTGAAGAAGACGATGAAGATGCACCAAAACGTAAGAAAAAACGTGTTAATGCCTTTATGGATGGTGATGACGATGCCATTGATTATGGTAACGACGATCCTGAAGATGAAGATTCATACGACGATGAAGACGTAGAAGAAAATACCTCATACGACGAAGAAAATCCAGATGACGAAAAAGATGAGGTCGAATCATACGATTCAGAAATCAACGAAATCATCCCAGATGATGACTTGGAAGAAGACGTTGAATTGAATGAAGAAGATGATGATTACTCAGACGATGACTTAGAAGAAGTTGAGTAATTTTTCAGAGTTCGATATTTGACAAGTAACCGAAAATAGTTTATAGTATTGTTCGGGCATCTCTTTTAGAGGTCAGAAAAAAGCTCCCTAGTTTCTAGGGGGCTATTTTGTTTTTCCCAGAAGAGAAGATACAAAAGGAGTAAATATGACAAAGTATATTTTTGTAACAGGTGGTGTGGTATCATCCATCGGTAAAGGGATTGTGGCAGCCAGCTTGGGTCGCTTATTGAAAAATCGTGGTCTTAAAGTAACCATCCAAAAATTTGATCCCTACATCAACATTGACCCAGGGACGATGAGTCCTTACCAACACGGAGAAGTTTATGTCACTGATGATGGGGCTGAAACTGACCTTGACCTCGGTCACTACGAGCGTTTCATTGACATCAATCTCAACAAATACTCAAACGTGACAACAGGTAAGATTTACAGCGAAGTCCTGCGCAAAGAACGTCGTGGGGAATACCTAGGAGCAACTGTTCAGGTTATTCCACATATCACCGATGCCTTGAAAGATAAAATCAAACGCGCGGCGGTGACAACAGACTCAGATGTGATTATCACTGAAGTTGGTGGAACGGTTGGTGATATTGAGAGCTTGCCTTTCCTTGAAGCCCTTCGTCAAATGAAAGCAGATGTGGGGTCTGACAATGTTATGTACATTCACACGACACTTTTGCCATATCTTAAAGCAGCGGGTGAGATGAAAACCAAACCAACCCAGCACTCTGTTAAGGAATTGCGTGGACTTGGTATCCAACCAAACATGTTGGTCATTCGTACCGAGCAGCCTGTTGAGCAAGGAGTTAAAAACAAACTGGCCCAATTCTGTGATGTTGCGCCAGAAGCAGTTATCGAGTCTCGCGATGTTGAGCACTTGTATCAAATCCCGCTCAATCTTCAAGCACAACAAATGGACCAAATCGTTTGTGATCACCTGAAATTGGATGCGCCAAAAGCAGATATGACAGACTGGACAGCCATGGTGGATAAGGTGATGAACCTTAAGAAAACCAGAAAGATTGCCCTTGTTGGGAAATACGTGGAATTGCCCGATGCCTACTTGTCTGTTGTTGAAGCTCTCAAACACTCAGGCTATGAAAATGATGCAGCCATCGACTTGAAATGGGTCAATGCTAAAGATGTGACTGTAGATAATGCAGCAGCCTTATTGGGTGATGCTGATGGGATTATCGTCCCTGGTGGCTTTGGTCAACGTGGTACAGAAGGAAAAATCCAAGCCATTCGCTATGCACGTGAAAATGATGTGCCAATGCTTGGAGTCTGCTTAGGTATGCAGCTGACCTGTATTGAATTTGCCCGCAATGTTCTTAATCTTGAGGGGGCAAACTCAGCTGAGCTAAATCCAGACACAGCTTACCCAATTATTGACTTGATGCGTGACCAAGTTGATGTTGAAGATATGGGTGGTACCTTGCGTTTGGGACTTTATCCATGTAAATTAAAAACTGGTTCAAAAGCAGCTGCAGCTTACAATAATCAAGAAGTGGTACAACGCCGTCACCGTCACCGTTATGAATTTAACACTAAATTCCGTGAGCAATTTGAAGAAGCTGGCTTTGTCTTCTCAGGTGTGTCACCAGATAATCGCTTGATGGAAATCGTTGAGTTGCCAGATAAAAAATTCTTCGTAGCTGCTCAATATCACCCAGAGTACCACAGCCGTCCAAACCATGCTGAAGAGCTTTACACAGCCTTTGTGACTGCTGCAGTGGAAAATGGAAACTAATTTTCAATTTTTTTGAAAAAAGTTGTTGACAAGGAACTAGTGTCATGGTATACTGGTTCTTGTGTTAAGCGGAAATGGCGGAATTGGCAGACGCGCAGGACTAAGGATTCTGTGACCGCTTTAGGTCGTGGGGGTTCAAGTCCCCCTTTCCGCAGAGGTAGACAGGTTTTGTGCCTGTCTTTTTTTGTTGCAATTTATAAAAGAAAATTATGAAAGCGCATAGAAAATCAGATTAGACTAGCCATTTCTATGAAAAAATGGTAGAATAAAAGGGTATGGGGATAACCCCAAAAAATAATAGGAGGCGATTCTAATGCCATTAGTTTCAGCAGAAAAATTTGTCAAAGCAGCTCGTGAAAACGGATATGCTGTTGGTGGATTTAATACAAACAACCTTGAGTGGACACAAGCTATCTTGCGTGCAGCAGAAGCTAAACAAGCTCCAGTTCTTATCCAAACTTCAATGGGTGCAGCAAAATACATGGGTGGTTACAAAGTAGCTCGCAACTTGATTGCTGGTCTTGTTGAGTCAATGAACATCACTGTACCAGTTGCTATCCACCTTGACCACGGTCACTACGAAGATGCACTTGAGTGTATCGAAGTTGGTTACACTTCAATCATGTTTGACGGCTCACACCTTCCAGTTGAAGAAAACCTTGCAAAAGCTAAAGAAGTAGTTGAATTGGCACACGCTAAAGGTATCTCAGTTGAAGCTGAAGTTGGTACTATCGGTGGTGAAGAAGATGGTATCATCGGTAAAGGTGAATTGGCACCGATCGAAGACGCTGTTGCTATGGTTGCTACAGGAATCGATTTCCTTGCTGCAGGTATCGGTAACATCCACGGTCCATACCCAGCAAACTGGGAAGGTCTTGACCTTGACCACTTGAAAAAATTGACTGAAGCTGTTCCAGGTTTCCCAATCGTATTGCACGGTGGTTCAGGTATCCCTGACGAACAAATCCAAGCTGCTATCAAACTTGGTGTTGCTAAAGTTAACGTTAACACTGAATGCCAAATCGCATTCGCTAACGCTACTCGTAAATTTGCAGCAGCTTATGAAGCAAACGAAGCAGAATACGACAAGAAAAAACTCTTTGACCCACGTAAATTCTTGGCTGACGGCGTAAAAGCTATCCAAGCATCAGTTGAAGAACGCATTGACGTATTCGGTTCAGCGAATAAGGCGTAAAACTGCGAACAAATCTTTGATTTGGAGCAAACAAAGCTTAATTGAATAAAGTGAAGGAGATCTGATTATTCACAGATCTTTTTCTACTTTGTAGTGGAGAATATAGGTTATCTGCGAACAAATCTTTGATTTGGAGCGAATAAAGCGTAATTGAATCAAAAGGAAAGATTTGATTATTCAGGTCTTTTTCTTCTATAGAAAAAAGTTCTTGCATCAAGGTTTGAATTGTGGTAGAATAGTCTGGTATGTGGTGCTAGCACATCCTTGATTATACTACGTAGGAGGAAATACAAATGGCTAAAGTATGTTACTTTACAGGTCGTAAGACTGTTTCAGGAAACAACCGTTCACACGCTATGAACCAAACAAAACGTACTGTTAAACCAAATCTTCAAAAAGTTACTGTCTTGATTGACGGTAAACCTAAAAAAGTTTGGGTTTCAGCTCGCGCTTTGAAATCAGGCAAAGTTGAACGTGTTTAATAAAAAGAAGTGATCCAGTAGGGTCATTTTTTGTTGTAAAAGTCAAGAAGATATCGGTTGTCACAATCTTCTTTTTTACAGGAGATTGAAATTATGGTAGAATAGTGTGATAAAACTATTTGAGGTAGCAAAATATGACTGTTAAAATCAATACAAAAGACGGCCAAATCGAATTGACTGATGACGTGATTGCCACAGTTGTCGGTGGCGCTACAACTGAAATTTTCGGTGTAGTCGGTATGGCGAGTAAGTCAGCCATCAAGGATAATTTTCAGGCCCTCCTTCGTAAGGAAAATTATGCCAAAGGTGTTGTTGTTAAAACGACTGAAGAAGGAAACATTGCGGTTGACGTTTACACTGTCATGAGTTACGGTGTCAAAATCAGCGAAGTTTCTCGCAATATCCAAGAACGTGTAAAATTTAATCTTGAAAATCAACTTGGAATTGCAGCAGATACTGTCAATGTTTATATTCAAAATATTAAGGTCGTAGGAGAATAATTGTGTCAAAAATTACAACTAGTTTATTTCAAGAAATGGTGCAAGCAGCATCTTCTCGTTTGAATAAACAAGCAGAATATGTGAATTCATTGAACGTTTTCCCGGTTCCAGATGGAGATACTGGTACAAATATGGGGATGACGATTACAAACGGTGCCAAAGAAGTAGCAGATAAACCTGCTTCAACAGTTGGTGAAGTTGGTCAAATCTTATCAAAAGGTCTTTTGATGGGAGCTCGTGGAAACTCAGGTGTTATTACTTCACAATTGTTCCGTGGTTTTGGTCAATCAATCAAAGGTAAAGTTGAATTGGATGGGAAAGACTTGGCGCACGCCTTCCAAAATGGTGTAGAAGTTGCCTATAAAGCAGTTATGAAGCCAGTTGAGGGGACAATCCTGACGGTTTCTCGTGGTGCTGCAACGGCTGCTCTTAAAAAAGCTGAAGAGACAGATGATGCAGTTGAAGTGATGCGCGCCACTCTTGAAGGTGCTAATCGTGCCCTTAAGAAAACCCCTGAGATGCTTCCAGTTTTGAAAGAAGTTGGTGTGGTAGACTCAGGTGGTCAAGGTTTGGTTTATATCTATGAAGGTTTCTTGTCAGCATTGACAGGAGAATACATCGCTTCAGAGGAATTCCAAGCAACTCCAGCAGTTATGACTGAAATGATCAATGCGGAGCACCACAAATCTGTAGCAGGACACGTTGCGACAGAAGACATTACCTACGGTTACTGTACAGAAATCATGGTTGCACTTCGTCAAGGTCCTACTTATGTAAAAAATTTTGAGTACGAAGAATTCCGTAACTACTTGAATGACCTTGGGGATTCTCTCCTTGTAGTCAATGATGATGAGATTGTCAAAGTTCACGTTCATACAGAAGATCCAGGACTTGTTATGCAAGCAGGTCTTCAATATGGTAGCTTGGTAAAAGTCAAAGTGGACAACATGCGTAATCAGCATGAGGCTGTTCTTGAAAAAGATAGTTACCAAAAGCCAGCTGAGCGAAAAGAATACGCAGTGATTGCTGTCGCAGCAGGTGAAGGCTTGACAGATATCTTCAAATCACAAGGTGTTGACTATGTGATTTCAGGTGGACAAACCATGAATCCATCAACAGAAGATTTCGTTAAAGCAATTGATTTGGTTAATGCACGTAACGTTATCATCTTGCCAAATAACAAAAACATTTTCATGGCGGCTCAATCGGCAGCAGAGGTTGCAGAAGTTGCTGTTAAAGTGATTGAAACACGCACAATTCCTCAAGGATTCACAAGTCTCTTGGCATTTGAACCAAATGCGTCTATCGAAGATAATTTTGAGGCAATGACAGCATCGCTTGCAGATGTGAAAAGCGGTAGCGTGACAACGGCGGTTCGTGATACAACTATTGATGGGTTAGAAATTCATGAGAATGACAACCTTGGTATGGTTGATGGAAAAATTGTTGTGTCAAATCCAGACATGATGGAAACCTTGGAAAAAACATTTGCTAAAATGTTGGATGAGGACAGTGAAATCGTGACAATCTACGTCGGTGAAGACGGAAGCAAGGACTTGGCTCAAGAAATTGCAGATGACTTAGAAGAAAAATTCGAAGATATCGAAGTAGAGATTCACGTAGGAAATCAACCGGTTTATCCATATCTTTTCAGTATCGAATAAATAGAAAAGTAGGCCCTAGCCTGCTTTTTTCTTGCTTTTCTTGTACATTATGGTATAATAATTTCTTGTGAGTATCCCTCACTTACCTGCACCGATGAGTGTAGGTCATTAGACCAAAAGGAGGAACTATCAATGGCTAAATACGAAATTCTTTATATTATTCGTCCAAACATTGAGGAAGAAGCTAAAAACGCTTTGGTAGCACGTTTTGACGCTATCTTGACTGACAACGGTGCAACTGTTGTTGAATCAAAAGATTGGGAAAAACGTCGTCTTGCATACGAAATCAAAGATTTCCGCGAAGGACTTTACCACATCGTAAATGTTGAAGCAAACGATGATGCAGCTCTTAACGAGTTTGACCGTTTGTCAAAAATCAACGGCGATATTCTTCGTCACATGATCGTCAAAACTGACGCGTAAGGATAGTGTATGATTAATAATGTAGTACTAGTTGGTCGTATGACCCGCGATGCAGAGCTTCGTTACACACCGTCAAACCAAGCTGTTGCGACTTTTACTTTGGCTGTTAACCGTCAATTTAAAAATCAAAATGGTGAACGTGAAGCGGACTTTATTAACGTTGTTATTTGGCGCCAGCAAGCTGAAAATTTAGCAAACTGGGCTAAAAAAGGTGCCTTGGTTGGAATTACAGGTCGTATCCAGACTCGTAATTACGAAAATCAGCAAGGACAACGTGTCTATGTGACGGAAGTTGTTGCGGATAATTTCCAACTTTTGGAAAGTCGTACTGCACGTGAAGGTCAAGGTGGTGGTTACAACGCTGGGAATTCATATTCTGGTGGAAATGACTACAATTCATCTTATCAAACACCTGCACAATCTACACCAAACTTTGCACGCGAAGAAAGTCCATTTGGTACAACCAATCCAATGGATATTTCAGATGATGATCTTCCATTCTAAGGATGGACTGAATTAAAATTATAAAGGAGAAAAACATGGCTCAACAACGTCGTGGCGGTTTCAAACGCCGTAAAAAAGTTGACTTCATCGCAGCTAACAAAATTGAATATGTTGATTACAAAGATACTGAGCTTCTTAGCCGTTTCATCTCAGAACGTGGTAAAATCTTGCCACGTCGTGTGACTGGAACTTCAGCTAAAAACCAACGTAAAGTAACAACAGCAATCAAACGTGCTCGCGTTATGGCTCTTTTGCCATTCGTAAACGAAGATTAAAAAAAGAGGTCCTATGGACCTTTTTCTTTTGCTTTGAGAAAAAGAGTGACTACTATGCAAAAAAAACAGACTAGTTTGGTCTGCTTTTTTATTGTACAGGCTGCATAGCGCTGCGAATATTGAGTTGTTTTTTCAAGTAGTAACGTAATCCAAAGGCGATTGCAGCGATGATAATCGTAGCGATTGGTGATAGGGTTGGGTTGATGGCTGCTGGAATCAGAGCTGCTAGGAAGAAGACAATTGACCAAGCAAGAGTCGTTAAAATCAGATAGAAAATAGCTTTCCAAAATTTAGGACGCTGGCCGACTTTACCCATGTTACGGTAAATGAGGTGATACATGAGATAGATTCCAGCTCCGACGCCAAATCCGATGGTCAAGAAAGTGAGAAGTCCGTACTGCGTTCCAGAATGGAAGAAGTTCATCAAGCCGTTGACAAGGCCTAAAATTCCTAAAATGAGCAGGCTAGAGTCAACCCACATGAGCCAAGGGTTGTCATTAGTTTCAGGAACAGTGTTGCTGTCCTCTGATTTTGTAAAGCTCTTGGCCCAGTCGCTAGGTGCGCCATAGAGGCCGCGAGCTGTAATTCCTTTTTTCTGATTTTCAATGATAGTTGGGAGGACTTCTTCAAGAAGCTCTTTGATTTCTTGGTCTGACTTGCCGTCACGGATGAGTTGGCTTGTCGCAATGTGGATAAATTCTTGATTTTTTTTAGTTAATTCTTGTAATTCCATTTGACTGTCTTTCTATGTGGGGACCTAGAACCATCTTTTGCGGATGAAGTAGAAGGTGAGAGAGAGGCTAATCGCAAAGGCTGCGAAGATGACCCATTCAAAGGCGTGAGGAATGTCGTTGAAGGGGATGGTATTGTCTTTGAAGTTCATTCCATAGGCTGAAAAGACCATGGTTGGAATGGATAAGACGATGGTTGCCAAGGCTAGTGTCTTCATGATGGTGTTCTGGTTGTTGGAGATGATAGAGGCGTAGGCTTGCGTCATGGAGTTCAAGATGTTTCCATAGATATCAGCCATTTCCAAGGCCTGCTGCGTTTCGACCATGGTATCTTCTAGCAAGTCTTCGTCTTCTTCGTACTTGCGTAAGAGGCTGGATGACCCAGATAATTTTTTGACGATTCGCTCGTTCATTTTCAGGGACGCCTTAAAGTAGACAATGGTTTTTTCCAATTCCATGAGGACAATCAATTCTTCATTTTTTGTGGCTTCATGGAGTTGACTTTCAATTTCTTCGCTTTTCCGGTCAATGGTCCGCAGGGCTGAGAGGTAGAGTTGTGCGTTGCGGTAGAGAATTTGGAAAACGAAGCGTGATTTCATAAAGGTGTAGAAATTCCGCAATCGGTGATGGATAAATTGATCAAAGAGAGGCAATTTTTCCAGACAGGTAGTGATAATCGAATCCTCTGTCAAGATAATACCGAGCGGGATGGTGACGTAGTAGGTCATGTTGTTGCGTTCTTCGAGAATGGGAACGTCAACGATGATGAGCTTGTAGTCGTCTTCAACCACGATACGGGAACTTTCTTCCGCATCGAGTGGAGCACGTAAGTCGGTAATGTCGATGTTAAAATGTTCGGCGACTTCCATTGACTCGCTCTGGGAAGGGTTTACCAAGTTAATCCAAGCACCTGGTTGGAATGTTTGGATTTCTTCTAAATCAGTAATTGTAGAAAGAAAAATTTGCTTCATACAGGACCCTCCTCAGTTGAATTTTAGCACACAAGGCGCATCCCCTATTATACCAAAAATGGATGTAAAGGAAAAGTTTTTTATAGAAAATGTGTTATAATAGTGAGGTTTAAGAGGTAAAGAAAATATGCAAGATAAGATTGTAATTCATGGGGCTCGCGCCCACAATTTAAAGAATATTGATGTGACGATTCCGCGGGATAAGCTGGTCGTTGTGACGGGCTTGTCTGGCTCGGGTAAGTCCAGTTTGGCCTTTGACACCCTGTATGCGGAGGGGCAACGGCGCTATGTGGAGAGTTTGTCGGCCTATGCACGTCAGTTTTTAGGGAATATGGAAAAGCCAGATGTGGATTCGATTGAGGGGTTAAGCCCAGCGATTTCAATTGACCAGAAGACGACGTCGAAAAATCCTCGTTCTACGGTTGGGACGGCAACGGAAATTCATGACTACCTTCGTTTGCTCTATGCCCGTGTCGGAACTCCTTACTGTATCAATGGGCATGGAGCCATTTCAGCTTCGTCTGTTGAGCAGATTGTGGATGAGATTTTAACCCTCCCTGAGCGCCAGCGTCTCCAGATTTTGGCACCTGTTGTGCGCAAGAAAAAAGGGCAGCACAAAACGATTTTTGAAAAAATTCAAAAAGATGGTTATGTCCGTATCCGTGTCAATGGGGAAGTCTATGACGTGACGGAAGTTCCCGAGTTGTCAAAGAGCAAGAAGCATGATATTGAGATTGTTGTCGATCGCATTGTGATTAAAGAGGGTGTTCGTTCTCGCTTGTTTGACTCGGTTGAGGCGGCTCTGCGTCTAGCGGATGGCTATGTGGTCATCGATACCATGGATGGCAAGGAATTGCTGTTTTCAGAGCACTATGCTTGTCCAGTCTGCGGCTTTACAGTTCCTGAGTTGGAGCCTCGTCTCTTTTCTTTCAATGCGCCATTTGGCTCTTGTTCGGAGTGTGATGGATTGGGCATGCGTCTGGAAGTGGACACGGATTTGATTGTGCCAGATGCGAGTAAGACGTTGAGAGAAGGAGCGATTGCACCGTGGAATCCAATTTCATCTAATTATTACCCAAGTATGCTCGAGCAAGCCATGACACAATTTGGTGTTGATTTGGACACGCCTTGGGAAAAGTTGTCCTCAGAAGAGCAGGATTTGGTTTTGAATGGCTCGGATGGGAAAGAATTCCATTTCCACTATGAAAATGATTTTGGCGGCGTCCGCGATATTGACATTCCTTTTGAAGGCGTAGTGACAAATGTGAATCGTCGCTACCACGATACCAATAGTGATTACACGCGCAATGTCATGCGTGCTTACATGAATGAATTGACCTGTCAAGCCTGTCACGGCTACCGCCTCAATGACCAAGCCTTGGCTGTTAAGGTGGGTGGTCAAGAGGGACTTCACATCGGGCAGATTTCAGACTTGTCTATTGCAGACCATCTGGAAGTCTTGTCCAAGTTGCAACTGTCAGAAAATGAAGCTACTATTGCAACGCCGATTGTCAAAGAGGTTCGGGATCGTCTGACTTTCCTCAGCAATGTTGGTCTGGATTATTTGACCTTATCTCGGACAGCGGGTACCTTATCAGGTGGAGAAAGTCAGCGGATTCGCCTGGCGACGCAGATTGGTTCCAACCTATCAGGTGTTCTCTATATTTTGGATGAGCCGTCGATTGGCCTCCATCAACGAGATAATGACCGCTTGATTGATAGCCTTAAAAAAATGCGGGATTTGGGCAATACCTTAATCGTGGTGGAACATGACGAGGATACCATGATAGCAGCGGATTATCTGATTGATGTGGGACCAGGTGCAGGTGTTTTTGGCGGGGAAATTGTTGCTGCTGGAACACCAACACAAGTTGCTAAAAACAAGAAATCCATCACTGGTCAATATTTGTCAGGCAAACGGACGATTCCTGTGCCGACAGAACGTCGTGTTGGCAATGGACGTTTTCTAGAAATCCAGGGAGCGACAGGGCACAATCTACAAAATGTGACGGCACGTTTCCCACTTGGAAAATTCATTGCTGTTACAGGTGTGTCTGGCTCAGGTAAGTCAACGCTTGTCAATAGCATTCTCAAGAAGGCGGTGGCTCACAAGCTCAACAATAATTCAGAGAAACCAGGCAAGCACAAAGCCTTAACGGGGATTGAGCATGTGGATCGCCTCATTGATATTGACCAAAGTCCGATTGGTCGTACACCGCGTTCCAATCCAGCGACCTATACAGGTGTATTTGACGATATTCGTGATTTATTTGCCCAGACAAATGAAGCCAAGGTTCGTGGGTACAAGAAAGGGCGTTTCTCTTTCAATGTCAAGGGTGGGCGCTGTGAAGCCTGCTCGGGTGACGGAATTATCAAGATTGAGATGCACTTCCTACCGGATGTCTTTGTTCCGTGTGAGGTCTGTCATGGCCGCCGTTACAATAGTGAGACCTTGGAAGTTCACTACAAGGAAAAAAATATTGCTGAGATTTTGGATATGACGGTCAATGATGCAGTAGAGTTCTTCAAGCACCTACCAAAAATTGAGCGGAAATTGCGGACTATTCAAGACGTTGGCTTGGGTTATGTTACCTTGGGCCAGCCTGCAACGACCTTGTCAGGAGGAGAAGCTCAACGGATGAAATTGGCTTCAGAACTTCATAAACGCTCAACTGGTAAGTCTCTCTATATCTTGGATGAGCCGACGACCGGTTTGCATACAGAGGATATTGCTCGTCTTTTGAAGGTCTTGTCACGCTTTGTCGATGATGGCAATACGGTCCTCGTTATCGAGCACAATCTTGATGTCATCAAGACAGCTGATCATATTATTGACCTAGGACCTGAAGGTGGTGTTGGTGGCGGAACCATCGTTGCTACAGGTACGCCAGAAGAAGTTGCGGCCAATCCTGCAAGCTATACAGGCCAATACCTGAAACCAAAATTGAACATGTAAAAACAGCTTTCGAGCTGTTTTTTGCATGTTAGATAGCTTCCAATCTTTTTTCTTGCATATTTTTCAAAAAAAGAATACACTAACAATCGTTCATAAATAGTTTTCATGAGAACTATTTTTAAAGAACATGATGAATAGATAGAATTGGAGAAAAAATGAATACCAAAGATACACATGATATTCATGGAAAACCTTACAATAGGACAGCTATGATTATCCTTCTTTTGGTGGCGACCTTTGCTGGGGTGTTGAATCAAACTAGCCTAGGTACAGCTATCCCAACCTTGATGAAGAGTTTTGATATCTCTTTATCCACAGCCCAGCAAGCCACAACATGGTTCCTTTTAGCAAATGGCATCATGATACCAGTGTCTGCTTTTTTGGCCACCCGCTTTTCTACAAAGTGGCTGTATACAGCCTCGTATGCGATTCTAATTGTTGGCTTATTAATGGCGACATTGTCCCCTACATCAAACTGGACGCTGTTCTTGGCTGGACGCATAATCCAGGCCATTTCAGTTGGGATTTCCATGCCTCTGATGCAGGTGGTGATGATCAACGTCTTTCCAGCTGAGCAACGTGGTGCGGCGATGGGCTTAAATGGTCTAGTTGTCGGTCTGGCACCGGCTATTGGTCCAACCTTGGCTGGTTGGATTTTGAAGCAAGATTTTACAGTGGCAGGCTATGATTTGACTTGGAGAGCCATTTTTATCCTTCCGCTAGTCATTTTGGTTATCGCTTTTGCCTTGACACCATTCTTGGTAAAAGATGTTATTGAAAATAAAGACGTTCGCTTGGATACGTCGTCTTTGTTGCTGTCAATCCTTGGATTTGGGGCCTTTTTGTGGGGGTTCACAAATGTAGCCTCTCACGGCTGGGGGGATATGACCTATGTGGTTGCACCGATTACTCTCGGAACGATCGTTATTGCGTTATTTGTCTATCGCCAATTTAAAATGGAGACACCATTCTTGGATGTGACCGTTTTTAAAAATAAACAATTCGCAGTTACTACAGTAGCCATTGCCCTTTCGATGATGGCTATGATGGGTGTGGAGATGATGCTGCCACTTTACTTGCAAAATGTACGTGGGATGTCTGCCATGAATTCAGGGCTAGCTCTCTTGCCAGGGGCTTTGGTCATGGGGATTGTCAGCCCGATTTCAGGTCGGTTCTACGATAAGGTCGGAGCTCGCCGGATGGCGATGATTGGTTTTGTTGTTTTGGGAATTGGTACGGTACCATTTATCTATCTGACAGCAACAACCGCTACTCATTTTGTAACCCTCTTGTATGCAGTTCGGATGTTTGGGATTGCTATGGTGATGATGCCCTTGACAGCTAGTGCTATGAGTGCCCTACCTCCTCATGAAGCTGCTCATGGGACAGCAGCCAATAATACAGTTCGCCAAATCGCTTCTGCAGTTGTGGTTGCACTCTTGTCTAGCGTGACACAGAATGTTATCAATGACCACAAACCTGCAGCAGCCTTGAAAGATGCTAATCCGCTTCAATACGCAGCGAAAATGCTGGATGCTAGTCTGGATGGTTTCCATGTGTCTTTTGCGCTGGGCTTGTCTTTTGCAGTAATTGGTCTCGTTGTGGCGCATTTCCTTCGTAAAGGAAAACACATCGCCAAAGAAGGGGAGGCGTAAGATGATAGTTTTATTGATTATCCTAGCAACACTAGCGACGTTTGCTAGCTGGATGCTGATTTCAAAACCTGCTATTCGTGTGAGCTTGGGAATTCTTTCTTTGCTAGCACTAGGGGGGACCATCTATCTGTTGACGGATCATTTTGTCCATCATACTGGTATGAAAATTGTGACAACAACAACCCAGAAGGATCTTTATAGCACAGGGAATACCAGTGCCCCTTACGGATTTATCGTTTACAAAGAAATTGGGACTGATTCTGATAACAAAGTTTTGGTTTACCGTGATGCCAAGGATTCTGCTGATGCAACTGCGCATTTTATTCCGAATACGAAAAAAATCTCAGAAGCCGTCAAGAAAACCTCTGGTTATGAGTTGGCAGACGTGAAGAAAGCTTATGTCGAAACGACCACCAAACGCTATGAGTGGAAGTCTGATTGGGCGAAATGGCTCTACGGTATCGGTGGTGAAGAAGGTGAGTTGGTATCACAAAAAACGACCGCCTATCTTCCTCAAAAAACATGGATGGCATTGACAGAAGACCAGGCCAATCAATTGCAGGACGTGGTCGGAAAAATGAAGGTACAAGCTGCTCAGCATCCAGAGCAAGCGCAAGCCATGATGGCTTTGGCCAAGTCTAACCCACAAACCTATGCTGAAAAACAAATCGCAGCGATCAAAGCTGCTCTGAATATTGCAGAATAAAAAGAAGCCTGAACGGATGTTCGGGCTTTTGCTGTCTGATGGTACTTGTAGTTGTGTCGGGTTATTGGGTGTAGCGTCGTATGTTACTCTCGTTTCGAAGGGCGTTTTCCATTCGCGATAGCATCAGCTTCTGTCATCTCGACCACATTGTTCCAGTTCGTGTTTGAAGGCATGCTGTTTTTAGAGTACCAGTAGACATTGGCCGTCCCTTGGCGCGCCACATAAACGATTCGATTTTGCTGTTGTGCGGCAGCCTCCGCGGCAGCTTGTTCCTCTTTTATATTGATTGCGTTAACGACTGCATCGACACGTTGGGTTAGATTACCACGTAGAGCTTCATCCACTACTTTATTCACTTTTTCATTGGCGGAATCAACATTGTTTCGATATTGATTGTCTTCAAGGTATTTGACTGCTTTTTCGGCTTCTTGTGCAATGAGTTTCTGCTCAGCTACTTCCAAGCGAGTTTGAAACTCTGCTTTCTTTTGTGAATCGGTCACCTTGCTCAGAGCAGTAACTGCAAGAACATACTGTTCACGACTTGTTTTTTGCTCGAGCAAGCCTACTGCTTTTTCCGCTTCGACAATTTTCTTGTCAACGCTTGGCTTTGTAGCAAAATTTTGTTGTGTCGCTTTCTTTTTCTTGGTGGTGGTTGTAGTGGATGAAGTTATTTTGGTAGAAGACGGGGTGGTTGTCTCCTTTTGAGTTGATGGGAGGAAAATAGCACTCCCAACCAGTCCGATGACGATAGCAACAATCGAATAATTACGCCATTTTTGATTGGGCTTTTTCTTTGTATTGTACCAAAGTCCGGCTAGTCCACCGACGAAGATGAAAGGCATGAGCTTGATGACAATAGCACAGACCAAGATAATCCCTACAATGTAGAGACAAACTGTCAAAATGCTGTTCTTTTTCATAAAAATCTCCCTAAAATTATAATAAAATATCTACGTTTCTATTTTAAAATGTAGTTTGTGTTCTGTCAATGGGAATTTGAGGTTGTCCACCTCTTCCATTCCCTAGATAATCGTGCTACAATAATACTCAATGAAAATCAAAAATAAACGGTGCCGATGTAGAACAAGGCGCAGTTTAACATAGGTCGGTTTTCAAGGAGTACAACTAGTAAAAAGATAGGAGAAGTTGGCATGAAACAACATTTAGCAGATCGACTAGCACGTTTTGGCACCAAGTTGGCACAGACAGATTTGGATGGTTTTTTGGTCACGGGACAAAATAATATTTACTATCTAACTGGATTTTGGGGAACTGCTGGTACAGTTTTCATCTCAAAAACACGCCGTCTCTTTTTGACAGATGCACGTTATACATTGATTGCGAAAGAAAATGTACAGGGCTTTGACATCATCGAAACACGAACGCCACTTGTGGAAGTTGCTAAGTTTGTAGCTGCGGACAAGTTGGAAAAAATTGGATTTGAAAGTGAAGTAACCTTCTCATTTTATCGAGGGCTACAAGCCAATTTCCCAGGAGTTACGCTAGCAGCACAGACCAACTTCATCGAAGAACTGCGGATGGTGAAAGACCAAGTCGAGATTGAAACGATTCGGAAAGCTTGTGCCATTTCAGACCAAGCCTTTGTCGATGTTCTGGACTTTATCAAGCCAGGTCAAACGACAGAAATGGCTGTGAATCATTTCCTAGATGCTCGTATGCGTCAATTGGGGGCAGATGGGGCTTCTTTTGAGTTTATCGTCGCATCTGGTTATCGCTCTGCTATGCCTCATGGACGTGCTAGCGACAAGCTCATCTTGGCGGGTGAGACTGTGACCTTTGATTTTGGTTGCTATTACCAGCACTATGTGAGTGATATGACGCGGACTATTCATATTGGTCAGGTTACAGATGAAGAACGGGAGATTTATGATGTTACCCTGCGTGCCAATAAAGCTTTGATTGAGCAAGCTAAGGCTGGGATGACTTATCGAGATTTTGATGGTGTTCCACGTACCATTATCAAAGATGCAGGTTATGGCAATTACTTTACGCACGGTATTGGGCACGGTATGGGCTTGGATATTCACGAAATTCCCTATTTTGGCAATTCGGATGAAACACTTAAAGCTGGTTATGTGATAACAGATGAACCAGGGATTTACTTGCCTGATAAATACGGCGTTCGCATTGAAGACGACCTGTTGATTACAGAAACAGGCTGTGAAGTCTTGACAAATGCACCCAAAGAATTGATTGTTTTGAAATAAAAATCAGACCGACCTTGTCGGTCTTTTTGTATGAAAGATTTGAGAAAAATCCAGTTCTATGATAAAATAGAACGAATAATAAATTTTTGAAGAGGTAGACTACACATGGTAGATGCAAGTAAATTAAGATCAGGTATGACGTTCACAACAGACGATGGCCGTTTGCTCCGCGTATTGGAAGCTAGCCACCACAAACCAGGTAAAGGAAATACCATCATGCGTATGAAATTGCGTGATGTACGTACTGGTTCAACATTTGATACAACTTACCGTCCAGATGAAAAATTTGACCAAGCCATCATCGAAACTCGCGTGGCAACTTACCTTTACCAAATGGATGATATTGCTTACTTCATGGATACTGAAAGCTTTGAGCAATACGAAATTCCAACTGTAAACGTAGAACAAGAATTGCTTTACATCTTGGAAAATTCAGAAGTGAAAATCCAATTCTACGGAACAGAAGTGATTGGAGTTCAAGTACCAACAACTGTTGAATTGACAGTTACTGAAACACAACCATCTATCAAAGGTGCAACTGTTACAGGCTCAGGAAAACCAGCTACATTGGAAACTGGTCTTGTGGTAAACGTACCAGACTTTATCGAAGCAGGTCAAAAATTGGTTATCAATACTGCTGAAGGAACTTACGTTTCACGCGCTTAATCCTCGCTTACTTCACCGGTTAGGTGGAAATGGAAGAAAGGAAAAATTATGTCAAAAGAGAACCTTGGTGAGATCGTTATCGCACCACACGTGTTAGAAGTTATTACAGGTATCGCTTCTGCTAAAGTGGAAGGCGTGCATTCGCTTCACAACAAAAATATTACAGATGGTTTGTCAAAAACAGCTCTTAATCGCGGAGTTTACCTTCGTACAGATGAAGAAGGTGTTGTGACAGCAGACATCTATGTTTATTTGGAATACGGTGTCAATGTTCCTACAGTATCAATGAACATCCAAAAAGCAGTTAAAGCGGCTATCCATAACTATGCTGAAGTAACGGTAGCTACTGTGAATGTTCATGTGGACGGTATTGTTCCAGAAAAAACACCAAAACCAGAATTGAAAGACTTATTCGGTGAGGATTTCCTCGATGAAGAATAAAGATTCGAGAAGATACCTGCGCCAGTGTGCCTTGCAGGCAATTGTGTCCCTTGAGTTTGGACAAGATCCCTTGCATGCAGCACAATTTTCTTACCTTTACGATAAGGAAGAGGTAGAAGGAGAAGTGGAAATTCCGCTCTTTTTACTCAATCTAGTAACAGGTGTGGATGCACACCGTGAAGAGCTGGATAAAGAGCTCAGTCAGTATTTGAAATCAGGTTGGACTTTGGACCGCTTGACGACGATTGACAAGAGCATCTTGCGTCTCGGCTTATATGAAGCGCGTTATTTTGATGAAACACCTGCGCGTGTTGCTGTCAATGAAGCGATTGAGTTGGCTAAAGATTTTTCAGACCAAGCATCTGTTAAGTTTATCAATGGCGTCTTGACTCATTTTGTTACTGAAGAATAATCAAACACTCCTATTCGGGAGTGTTTTTTTATAATAAAATTAAAACTTTATTTTGATAGATTGTGTTAAATTAGAAATATAAAAGTAAAAATATTATAGTTACAGGGATATTTCGAGATGTTTTCAAAACAATGACGGGATAAAATAATATAAAAATAAGACATTTTTCTTGACTTTGTATCATAGAATCTATATTTTCTGTATGTTTAAAAGGAATGGACTGCTGTTATACTTGAATCGTTAAAAATGAAATCGCTTACAAATAAATGGCGGTTTCGTCAGTTCTATCATAAATATTCAAGGAGGATAACATGGATAAACGTCATCTAACCAAGTGTGTAGTTGGATTGGCTTGTACAGCTATTTTGGCGACAGCATCCTTGCAGGTAGTCGGAGGGCTACCTATCCCAGGTCTGGAACCAAGTGTGGTTTATGCTCAAGACCAAGATAGTCGCGCAGCAAGAATCGTATCAGAAATTCGTGCAGGTGCCCGTGGGCCAATTTACGGAGGCTATTTCCGGACATGGCATGACAAGGCGGCGACCGACAAGGAGAAAAATGAATCCTTTAATCGTCCGAACTCGATTGAGGAAGTACCGGCTGGAGTTGATGTGCTCTTTATATTCGAAGACTGGACTCATCCGCAAAGTCCTTTCTGGAATACATTAAAAACTCAGTATATTCCAAAGATGCATGCGCAGGGCACAGCAGTTGTCCAAACCATTGGTGTCAAAGAGTTGATAGGAAAGAGTGATTTTGCTAAATCATTTGCAAATGATGAGGAGGGCAATAAAGCTCTTGCTAAGGCCTTGGTGCAAAAATACGTCTACGACCGTGGTGTTGATGGTTTGGATATTGATGTTGAGCGAGAAGATTATGATATTACGCATAATCTAACTACAGAAGAAGAATTGGCGCGAGCCACAGCTGTATTCCAAGAAATCACGAAGTTGATTGGTAAATCGGGTGAAGATACTTCTAAGCTCTTAATCATGGATACGACTCTTTCTGTTGAAAAAAATCCTCTTTTTGTGACAGTTGCAGGCTCTCTTGACCTGGTTTTGCGCCAATATTATGGTTCACAAAAGTCAAATGGAGATGACTTTGGAAATTTAAATAAAGACTGGGAGGGGTATCGGAAATACATTGAGCCAAGACAATTTCTGATTGGCTTCTCCTTCTATGAAGAAAATGATAGGTCAAATCGCTGGGGAGATATTAACAATTATGATCCGAGCCACCCAGAATCTGCTCAAAGTATCGAAGGGACACGGGCTCAAAAATATGCGACTTGGCAGCCTAAGACGGGAGGATTGAAAGGTGGAATCTTCTCTTATGCACTTGACCGTGATGGTGTGGGCCATCCAAGAGGTGGCAAGAAGGGAGCTGCTGATCCAGAAACAGATAAGATTGTCCACACCGATTATCCGATTTCGAGAGCGTTGAAAGCCTTGATGATGAAGGATGATCGATATGATGAGATTGATGCGTCTGATTTTCGTGATCCTGTTTTGTTGGAGGCGGTGAAGTCTCAAGTCGGTCTTTATCGAGGGGATTTAGCGCTTTTTGATAAGACATTGAAACTGGAAAATCTTGCGATAAAGGATTTGGCTGGTTTGGAAAAGTTAAGTCATGCAGCCAGTATCGAGTTGTCGGGCTTGAATGAGCTGAAAAGTCTGAGAAGTCAAGATTTGCCAGGGTCTGTCCGAAAAAATGGTCAGATTAAATTGAGCCATATGACTAGTCTGGAAGTGTTAGAATTACCATCTTGTCATTTGGAAGATCTTTCTGAGCTTGGTGTCCAAGATTTGGTGAGCCTGAAAAAATTTGATTTGTCTAAGAATCAATTTGACTTTGCAGGTGATAAAGAGGGACTTGAAACCCTCATTTTCACTGTTACAAAGAATAATCCAGGGGACGTAGCGTCATCAACATTATTTGAACAGCAGCAACCCAAAGGTTATTTACCAAGGACCTATGCGCAAACAGAGGTGCAAGTGCCAATCAGCGATGCGGGTTACAATATTCAAGAAGAATCTGTTTTTGGCAGTGTCACAAAAGTCGGTTATCCGATTGGAAAGGCTTCTGACTTTGCAAACTACAAGGAGCTGACAGTCGCAGGGAAACCATTTGTGGACCCAAGCTGGGCCTATGAGCAATTTGCAGCGAGTTACAAAGACCACAGTCTTGTCACCTACACTTCGAACCTAGAAGAAGGGACGAGCTGGATAATTCCAACGGATAAAAATGAAACATATACTGTTCATGTGTTCCATGAAGGTCAAGAAGTGCACCGGATGACAGTTCAGGTCGGTTCTGGTCAAAAAGTGATGACCAACCTGAGTCTAGAAGCTAAGCCTGTTAATGCGGGTTATGATATGGACGGGGTAATTAAAAAAGCACTCGACAATGATAAGTCAACCGAATACACTTCCTACCAAGAAACCAGTGACTTTACACTTGATTTGGGTGGATTATCAGATATTCGTTATATTCGCCTGATAAATGCGCAAGAAATTGGCGGTCTCGATCGTTCAGAAAATATCGTTAAAGAAGCAATTTTCTTGGTTCCAAAAGATGCATCTGTGACAGATATTTCCAACTTGAAGGAAGAAGACTGGGTGCAAGTTGCTGAAGTGAAGGATGGGAAAGTGATAGAGGGCCAAGCTGTGAATACAGTAGCTCGCTTCTGCAAATTCCTCATCAAGGAAACTCAAGGACACGGAGTCCCATATCTATCTGAGTTTCAAGTGCTTGGTTGGAAAGTAGATGATGTAAAGTATACCGAAGCTACTAAAATGGTGGCGACAGCTCGTTCAGAGGCTGAAAAAGCTGGTTTCACAGTAGCAGTTGCTACCTTTGATCAAGCAGTGACAGAAGCTATGAATACTCTCGCGGCAAATGGTCAAGGTCAAGCTGGCTTGAACGCAGTAGCTGATAAGCTAGTCACTCTTGCCACAGATTTAAAAACTGCGGCAGAAGCTAAGTCTGCGGGCTATAGCATTCAAGAGCAATACCGAGCTTTGAAAAATAGTTTGGTTCAACGTGAGTATTCTGAAAACTGGGAACAAATCCAGCGGCTATTGGCAGAAGCAGCTATCCTTGATTCACGTATAGATGCTAAGTTGGGTGAGCCAGCCTATGCTCAAGCATTGAAAGATTTAGTTGAAGAAATGAAACTCAAAATGAAAGAATTGGCTGATATAGCCGCTAAACATTGACCGTCGTGCATAAATAGTTCTCCTAAAATCTAAAAAAGCGTTCCCGATAGGGACGCTTTTTTAGATGCTGTTTCCAGGATGGAGAGCGATAGGGAGAACGTAGTCTCGATTTGTCTTTTCACCCGCGATTTTTTTCAAGAGGACTTCCACAGTCAGGTTGGCGATTTCTCCAAGCGGCTGCTTGATGGTTGCCAGCTGAGGGTAGAAGTTTTGGATAAATTCTGTTCCGTCATAACCGATAATTTTGAGGTCTTGGGGGATAGAAAGCCCACGTTGATGAGCGACTTTGATAGTTAATATGGCGGTTAAATCATCTGAGACAAAGATACCATCTGGCTCGTATTGTCCAATGATTGAATTGATTTCCATTTCCCGACGGAGGTTAGAAAGGTTGTTGGGAACCTTGACGACAGGGATGGTTTTCCCCAGATGATAGGAAAATCCTAACTGTCGGAGTCCGGTCGGAGATTCGGAGTTATCATTTCCGGTGATCATGATAATTCGTTTGCAGCCATTTTTTTCCAAGGTTTGGGCGGCTAATTTTCCACCTTCAAAGTTATCAGAAGAGATAATCGGAATATTTGGAGCGAGATTACGGTCGAAGGCGACAATAGGAGCCTCAACGCGTTGGTAATCATCGATTCCCAAATTGTGACTGGAAGAAATAATTCCATCAACCTGATTGGCAGCCAGCATTTCCAGGTATTCGCGTTCCTTGATTGGATCGCTTTCGCTGTTGCAAATGATGGTCTTGTAGCCTTTTTTAAAGAGTTCAATTTCCAAGCGCTCAATCAGTTCGGCGTAAAAAATGTTACTGATATTTGGAAAAATCAGTCCGATTAGTTTGGCGGATTTTCCCTGTAAACTCCGAGCGAGGTTATTGGGCTTGTAGCCTAGTTCCCGCATAGCAGCCTGGACCTTGTCGATGGTTTTCTGGGAAAGATAGCCTTTTTTGTTGATAACGCGAGAGACAGTGGTCGGACTAACCCCTGCCAACTCTGCAACGTCTGTTAATTTTGCAACCATATTAGTAAGTCAACTCGTAGTAAGTTCCGGTCACATTGCCAGATAGGACTTGGATGCCTGACTGGTCAGCGCCTGGGAAAACACGTCCGGTAAAGACTTTTTCACCTCCGTTGATGAAGATTTCAAAGATAGATTTGTCAATGAAGATACGAGCACTTGTTTCAGCAGTATCAATGCTACATTTGCGTGTCACACCGAAGTCAATCGCGTACTGTTCGCCTGCTTTTGAGCGGTCAATCAGCACATTTCCATTTTTAGTATCGATTGTAACAGCTAGTCCATTTCCTTTTTGGTCAGCAAAGAGGACCAATTCAGCTTGGCTATTTTCAGCAATCGTCAAGTTCAACTCATAGCAATTATTTGTTGTATTCTTATCTCCGAAAGTTTCTTGGCTGGAACGGAGATTTTTCATGGCTTTGACAGGATTTTGATAGAGTTTACCCTCCTTGATGGAAAGTTCTTTGACCAAACTCATAGCGCCTTGATAGTCGTAGCAGTCAGTTGGGTAATCCACATCAGGAAGACCAATCCAGCTAACGATTAGAGCACGACCATCCTCTGTGTTAAAACCTTGAGTCGCATAAGCTTCAAAACCGTAGTCGAGGTTGATGATGTCTGTTCCGCCGACTAACTTAGCTTCTTCGGGATTAAAGCTTTGGAAAATCTTATAAGTGTTTGGGTAGATATTGTCGTAGTTGAGTTCAGACTTGTCCAAACCTTGAGGGCTGTAAAGTAGTACAGGTTTTTCATCAACGAAGACCAAGTTAGGGCACTCAATCATGTATTCAGAACCTGTTCCACCGAAATCAAGGTCGCCAACAAATTCCCAATGCTTAACATCATTATTGACGGCTTTATAGAGTTTGATGAAGCCGTGTTTTTGATGATTTTGTGCGCCGACAATAGCGTAAAATTGTCCTTTGTAATCAAAAATTTGTGGATCGCGAAAGTGTTCTGTTACATCTTCAGGTTGTTGGATCAGCACTTGGTCAAATTTTTCGATTTGCCCCTCTTTGTTCATCCAAGCTCCGATTTGAAGTGGATCGCGAACCCAGTTTTCGTCGCGGACATTCCCTGTATAGTAAAGGAAGAGTTTGTCGCCAATCTGATAAGCCGAGCCTGAGTAGGCACCGTGGCTATCGTGTGCATGGTCAGGTAAAAGCTTGACACCGGTCTCTGTAAAATGAACTAGGTCATCGGACTCAGTGTGGATCCATTGTTTCAACCCATGTGCTGCGCCAAAAGGCCAGTTTTGGTAGAAGAGTTGAAATTTCCCATTAAAGTAGGAAAAACCATTTGGGTCGTTGAGTAGACCAGTTTTTGGTTCTAAATGGTAGCTTGCATGCCAAGGAGAATTGGCAACATTTGCAGCAATTTTTTCTTTTTCCTCAGTTGTCCAATCAGCATATGGACGATAGCGGACTTCAGTTGGTAAATTCATGGTGTCTCCTATTTCTGTTTTCTGTCAAATATGTCACTTTTTATATTAAACGTTTTCAGGCTAAAAATCAATGATTTACCCATTAAAAAATAAATTTCTGCAAAACGTTTGACATATTTTTTTATTGTGCTATAATGGAGAACGTAGAAAGATGTGAAAACACTTTCAAGAGATATAAAAAATTATTTAAGGAGAATTTTGCAAATGGCTTCAAACACTGAAATTGCAAAACAGGTCATTGACGCAATTGGTGGCGTTGAAAACGTGCGTAGTGTAGCGCACTGTGCAACTCGCCTTCGTGTCATGGTCAAAGATGAGTCCATCATCGATAAAGATGTTGTTGAAAACATCGAAAAAGTACAAGGTGCTTTCTTTAACTCAGGTCAATACCAAATTATCTTTGGCACTGGTACAGTAAACAAAATTTATGATGAAGTAGCAGCGCTTGGCTTGCCTACTGCATCAAAAGATGAGCAAAAAGAAGAAGCTGGCAAACAAGGTAACTGGTTCCAACGTGCTATCCGTACATTCGGTGACGTGTTTGTTCCATTGCTTCCTGCTATCGTAGCAACTGGTCTCTTCATGGGTATCCGTGGAGCAATCAATAACGATACAGTTCTTGCTTTGTTTGGTACAACAGCAAAAGCATTCTCTGCTTCACAATTTTACACTTATACTGTGGTGTTGACAGATACAGCCTTTGCCTTCTTCCCAGCCTTGATTGCTTGGTCAGCCTTTAAAGTCTTTGGTGGAAATCCACTGCTTGGTCTTGTCTTGGGATTGATGATGGTTAACTCTGCACTTCCAAATGCATGGGCTGTGGCATCAGGTGATGCGAAACCACTTATATTCTTTGGTTTTATCCCAGTTGTTGGTTACCAAAACTCAGTGCTTCCAGCCTTCTTCGTAGGTTTGCTTGGTGCTAAGTTGGAAAAATGGTTGCACAAAAAAATTCCAGATGTATTGGACCTCTTGTTGGTACCATTCTTGACATTCTTGGTAATGTCAGTCTTGGCACTCTTTATCATCGGACCTGTCTTCCACAAAGTTGAGTCTGGTGTTGAAATTGCTACAACTTGGTTGTTGTCATTGCCAATCGGCTTGGGCGGACTTATCCTTGGTGGTGTTCACCAAGTTATCGTTGTCACAGGTGTTCACCACATCTTCAACTTGCTTGAGTCTAACTTGGTAACACAAACAGGTGCGGACCCATTGAACGCAATTATCACAGCTGCTATGACGGCACAACTTGGTGCAACTCTTGCGGTTGGTGTGAAAACAAAAAATCCTAAACTAAAAGCTCTTGCATTCCCAGCAGCACTTTCAGCTGGTCTCGGAATTACTGAACCTGCTATCTTCGGTGTTAACTTGCGTTACGGTAAACCATTTGTAATGGGTCTTATCGCAGGTGCATTCGGTGGTTGGTTGGCAAATATCATGAACCTTGCAGGTACAAGCTTTGGTATTACCATCATCCCTGGTACCCTTCTTTACCTCAATGGTCAAGTTCTTAAATACGTTATCATGGTTCTTGCCACAACAGCTCTTGCCTTTGTCTTGACATATATGTTTGGTTATGAAGATGAAGTGAAAGCTGATGAAAAAGAAGAAGTAGCTGTAACTCCAGTTGCAACACTTGCTGAAGAAACATTGATTTCACCACTTTCAGGCGACGTAGTTGCTCTTGAAAATGTAAATGACCCAGTCTTCTCATCAGGAGCTATGGGGAAAGGTCTTGCTGTTAAACCTTCTGAAGGTGTTGTTTACGCACCAGCAGATGCTGAAGTAACCATTGCTTTTGAAACAGGTCATGCCTACGGTTTGAAAACTGCCTCAGGTGCAGAATTGTTGATCCACATCGGTATTGACACAGTTTCCATGAACGGTAACGGTTTTGAAAAATTGGTCGCAGCTGGTGATAAAGTCACTGCGGGTACACCAATCGCTAAATTTGACGCAGCGAAAATTGCTGAAGCTGGTTTGGATGACACAACTATGATCATCGTGACAAATACAGCTGACTTTACAACAGTTGATGGATTTGCATCAGGTACAGTTGCACACGGTGCTGACTTTATTAAAGTTGTAAAATAAGGTGATAAAAAACTGAAATAGAAAAGGGCGAAAGCCTTTTTCTATTGTTTAAAACGGTTACAAAATGTGATATAATGGAGCAAGATTAAAACAAGGAGAGAAAGATGACAAAATTATATGGAAGCCTTGAGGCTGGTGGGACAAAATTTGTTTGTGCAGTTGGTGATGAGGAGTTTCAGGTTGTCGAAAAAACACAATTTCCAACAACAACACCTTATGAGACAATTGAGCGGACGGTCGAGTTTTTCAAGCGCTATGAAGACCGCTTGGCAGGAGTTGCGATTGGTTCTTTCGGTCCAATTGATATTGACCAAAACTCACCAACTTACGGTTATGTGACAACCACACCAAAACCTCACTGGTCAAACGTTGATTTGTTGGGTTTAATTGCAAAAAAATTTAAAATTCCTTTCTACTTTACGACAGACGTAAACTCATCTGCATTTGGTGAAACCATTGTTCGTAAAGGCGTGCGTAGCCTGGTTTATTATACGATTGGAACAGGTATCGGAGCAGGTGCCATTCAAAATGGTGAATTTATCGGAGGCTTGGGTCATACTGAAGCTGGGCATACTTATGTAGCCTTGCATCCGCAGGACCAAGCACGTGCATTCAACGGTGTATGTCCCTTCCACAATGGCTGTTTAGAAGGTTTAGCGGCAGGTCCTTCATTGGAAGCTCGTACAGGAATTCGTGGTGAGTTGATCGAGCAAAATTCAGATGTGTGGGATGTACAAGCTTATTACATTGCCCAAGCTGCTGTTCAAGCGACCTTGCTTTATCGTCCACAAGTCATCGTTTTCGGTGGTGGCGTTATGGCGCAAGAGCACATGTTGCGTCGTGTTCGTGAAAAATTCACTTCTTTGATGAATGGCTACTTGCCAACACCAGATGTGACAGAATACATCGTGACATCGGCAGTTGCTGAAAATGGTTCTGCTACACTCGGTAACTTTGCACTTGCAAAACAAATTTCAGAATAAATTCAACAAATGATAGGAGCTGGTCTAGAAAGGCCAGCTTTTCATTTACGAAGCAGGTGCTTTTTGGTATGATGGCAGTAAGAAATCATCGTTTAAAGGAGATTGTGATGGCACAACCGTTATTTTTAAAATCAGTTTTGCAAGAAAAAATTTGGGGTGGTAGTCGTTTAGCTACCGAGTTTGGTTATGATTTACCAAGTGACAAGGTAGGGGAATATTGGGCCGTATCTGCTCATCCAAATGGTGTTTCTATTGTTGAAAATGGGGAGTTTGCCGGTCGTAAACTAGACGAACTCTATGCAAATGAGCCAGCTCTTTTTGGAAATAGCCAAGAGCCTGTTTTCCCTTTGTTGATCAAGATACTGGATGCCAATGACTGGTTAAGTGTTCAAGTTCACCCGGATGACCAATATGGTATGGAGCATGAAGGAGAGTTAGGGAAGACCGAGTGTTGGTATATCTTGTCTGCTGACGAAGGTGCCGAGATTATCTACGGGCACAATGCTCGGACGCGCGAAGAATTAGCGGCTATGATTGATGCAAAAGATTGGGACCATTTGCTAACGCACATACCGGTCAAAGCAGGTGACTTTTTCTATGTGCCGAGCGGAACCATGCACGCGATTGGAAAAGGCATTATGATTTTGGAGACGCAACAGTCTAGCGATACGACTTATCGTGTTTATGATTTTGATCGTCGCGACGATGCGGGTAATCTCCGTGAGCTTCATATCCAGCAATCAATTGATGTGATGACGATTGGACCCGTGGCGAATTCTTACCCAGATACTATTTCTGTGGGCAATCTGCAAGCGACTACTTTTGTTAGCAATGCCTTCTTCACGGTTTATAAATGGCAGGTTTCAGGATCGGTTGAGATGAAAAAGACGGCTGATTACACGCTAGTAAGTGTTTTGTCCGGTCAAGGTTCCTTGACAGTTGATGGGGAAACTTATCCACTGACAAAAGGTCAACATTTTATCCTACCTGCAACTGTGGAGGGATGGACATTTGATGGAGAACTGGAAATGATTGCTAGCCATGCCTAATAAATGCACGTGCTTCCTTGAAAAAATCCTATCATTGTGGTAAAATAGGGTATTGAACTGAAATAAAATTAGGAAGTATATGATGGCAAAAAATATCCTACGTTCTCTTGTTGAAAACGACAAGGGTGAGTTAAAAAAGTTAGAAAAAATGGCAGACAAGGTTATCGCCTTTGCAGACCAAATGGCTGCATTGTCAGATGAAGCCTTGCAAGCAAAAACTGCAGAATTTAAAGAACGCTACCAAAAAGGCGAAAGTCTAGATGATTTGCTTTACGAAGCTTTTGCGGTAGTACGCGAAGCTTCAAAACGTGTATTGGGATTGTACCCCTACCCAGTCCAAATCATGGGTGGTATCGTTCTTCACCACGGTGATGTACCAGAAATGCGTACGGGTGAAGGGAAAACCTTGACGGCGACTATGCCCGTTTACCTGAATGCCCTTGCAGGCGAAGGCGTCCACGTTGTAACGGTCAATGAGTACCTTGCAACTCGTGATGCGACTGAAATGGGTGAGCTTTACTCTTGGCTGGGCTTGTCTGTCGGAATTAACTTGGCAGCCAAATCATCATTTGAAAAACGTGAAGCCTACAACTGTGACATCACTTATTCAACCAACTCAGAAATTGGTTTTGACTACTTGCGTGATAACATGGTTGTTCGTGCGGAAGACATGGTACAACGTCCATTGAACTATGCCTTGGTCGACGAAGTAGACTCTGTTTTGATTGACGAAGCTCGTACACCGCTCATCGTATCAGGTGCGACAAATTCTGAAACCAACCAACTTTACTTCATGGCAGATAGCTTTGTGAAGTCATTGGCTGAGGATGATTACATTATTGATGTGTCATCAAAAGCGATTGGTTTGTCAGATTCAGGTATTGATAAAGCTGAAAAGTTCTTCCGCTTGAACAACTTGTACGACATCGAAAACGTAGCTCTTACGCACTTTATCGATAATGCGCTTCGTGCTAACTACATCATGATTTACGACATTGATTACTTGGTCAATGATGAGCAAGAAGTCATGATTATCGATCCATTTACAGGTCGTACAATGGAAGGGCGTCGTTACTCAGATGGCCTCCACCAAGCGATTGAAGCCAAAGAAGGCGTTCCTGTTCAAAATGAATCGAAAACAAGTGCCTCAGTAACCTACCAAAACCTTTTCCGTATGTATAAAAAATTGTCAGGTATGACGGGTACTGGTAAAACTGAGGAAGAAGAGTTCCGTGAAATCTACAACATCCGTGTAGTACAAATCCCAACCAATAAGCCAATTGCGCGTGTTGACCACGAAGATTTGCTCTACCCAAGTTTGGAATACAAGTTCAATGCAGTTGTGGCGGATGTAAAAGCTCGTTACGAAAAAGGGCAACCTGTCTTGGTTGGTACTGTTGCGGTTGAAACATCAGACCTCCTTTCAAAACGTTTAGTAGCGGCAGGAGTTCCGCACGAAGTACTTAATGCGAAAAATCACTTCCGTGAAGCTCAAATCATCATGAATGCTGGGCAGCGTGGTGCGGTTACAATCGCAACCAACATGGCTGGTCGTGGTACGGATATCAAGTTAGGCCCTGGCGTTCGTGAACTTGGCGGACTTTGTGTTATTGGTACAGAGCGCCATGAAAGCCGTCGTATTGACAATCAGCTTCGTGGACGTTCAGGTCGTCAAGGTGATCCAGGTGAGTCACAATTCTATCTTTCATTGGAAGATGACTTGATGAAACGTTTTGGTTCAGAGCGCATCAAAACCTTTATGGAGCGTATGAATCTGACAGAAGAAGAATCTGTTATCAAGTCAGGTATGTTGACGCGCCAAGTTGAAGGTGCACAAAAGCGTGTTGAAGGAAATAACTACGATTCTCGTAAACAAATTCTTCAATATGACGATGTCATGCGTGAGCAACGTGAAATCATCTACAGCCAGCGTCATGATGTGATTACCGCTGACCGTGACCTTGCTCCTGAAATCAAGGGCATGATTAAGCGCACAATCGACCGTCAGGTAGATGGGCACAAGGCGAGTAAACGCGATGAAGCCATTGATGCTATTCTGAAATTTGCCCAAGTTAATTTGGTGGCAGAAGATTCAATCAGCCGTGCTGACTTGGAAGGCAGAACAGATGATCAAATCAAAAATGACCTCTTCCAACGTGCAGTTGCTGTTTATGATAGTCAAATTGCAAAATTACGTGAAGAAGAGCGCGTTCGTGAGTTCCAAAAAGTCTTGATTCTCCGCGTGGTAGACAATAAATGGACAGACCACATCGACGCACTTGACCAATTGCGTAATGCAGTTAGCCTTCGTGGTTACGCTCAAAACAACCCAGTTGTTGAGTACCAATCAGAAGCCTTTACGATGTTCAATGACATGATTGGGGCTATCGAGTTTGACGTTACTCGTCTCATGATGAAAGCACAAATTCATGACAATATTGAACGTGAACGTACAAGCCAAGAGGCACATACAACTGCAGTTAAGAATATCATTCCAGGACAAGCTCAAGCTGTCGCTACACCAACTTTTGAAGGTGTTGACCGCAATGATCCATGTCCATGCGAATCTGGTAAAAAATTCAAAAACTGTCACGGACGTGCTGGTTTACAATAAATAGAGGAATGAGGGCTGGAGGTGTGAATCAAATCACCAACCAGCCCTTTTGAGATAGATATGATTATTGGACATGGAATAGATTTGCAGGATATTTCTGCTATCGAATCCGCATATGTGAAGCGCCCCCGTTTTGCCGAAAAGGTTTTAACCTTGAGGGAATTGGAACGGTTTCACATCTTGAGTGGAAAACGAAAAATCGAATATCTGGCAGGACGGTGGGCGGCTAAAGAAGCATTCTCAAAAGCTTGGGGGACAGGTATTGGAAGCTTGGGGTTTCATGATATTGAGATTTTGAATGATGAGAAAGGTGTCCCCTATGTGAATAAATCGCCTTTTAATGGGAAAGCTTGGCTGAGCATTAGCCATTCCGGACAATATGTGCAAGCCAGCTTGATTTTGGAGGAAGAAGATGAAAGCTAGTATACATAGACCAACTGTAGCGCGTGTAGATGTCGAAGCTATTGCAGATAATTTTCAACAAGTAATGGCGCATTTGTCGGCTGAAACCAAAGGCTTGGCCGTTGTCAAAGCCAATGCCTACGGTCATGGTGTCCAGCAAGTTGCAAGACAATTGGCGCCTTTGGTAGATGGTTTTTGCGTGTCAAATATAGATGAAGCCCTAGATTTGCGCCAATCTGGCATTGAGGCACCGATTCTTGTCCTTGGGGTCGTTCCAATATCGGTTGCTCAACTAGCTATAGACTTTAATATCACTCTGGCAGTAGCCAGCTTGGAATGGGTATATTTACTACTGGAAACTAGCTTGGACTTGGATAACTTGATTGTGCATCTGAAGGTCGACAGTGGTATGGGACGAATTGGCTTTAGAAATAAAACTGAGCTAGAAACAGCCCAAGAGCTTCTGCTTGAAAATGGAGCATCCGTGCAAGGGATTTTTACACATTTTGCAACGGCGGATGAGCAAGATCAGCAGCAATTTGAGGCACAACTTGCCTTCTTCCAAGAATTGATTCGTAGTCTGGACAGTTGTCCGCAGCTGGTGCATGCTAGTAACTCTGCAACCAGCATCTGGCATCCGGAGACAGTCTTTAATGCGGTGCGTTTAGGAGATGTGCTTTACGGGCTGAATCCAAGCGGTCGTACCTTGGAGATGCCCTATCCGATTCAACCAGCTCTTTCTCTGACTTCAGAATTGGTGCATGTCAAGCAAGTAGAAAGTGGTGCCAAGGTCGGCTATGGTGGGACCTACACTGCCTCGGGTGAGGAGTGGATTGGTACGGTACCAATTGGCTATGCGGATGGTTTTATCCGCAAAATGCAAGGATTCAAGGTCTTGGTTGATGGTCAATTTTGTCCCGTTGTTGGACGTGTTTCTATGGATCAAATCACCCTACGATTGCCTCGCTCTTATCCGATTGGTACGCGAGTGACTCTCATCGGGGAAGATAATGATCAGGAGATTACGACGCAGGATTGGGCGGATTATCTTCAAACTATCAATTATGAGGTGGTCTGTCTGCTTTCAGACCGTATTCCGAGAGTATATGATTAAAACAAAAGAGGCCCGTGGCCTCTTTTTCTAACTTGACAATCTCCCTTTTCAAGCGTATAATGAAGGAAAATATCGGTATAGACCAAAAAAGGAGGAAGACATGTCGCGATATATCCATGTGAAGTCAGTGATTTTGGCAGAAAAAGAAGTAGAAAATGCTTATCTAGAAGTAACTGAAGACGGTCTCTTTGGTGAGATTTTTCTAGAAAAGCCAGATGGTGAGATTGAAGATTATAGTCAATATATATTGGCTCCAGGATTGGTTGATACCCATATCCATGGCTACGCCTCACACGATGTTATGGACAATGATTTTGAAGGAATTAAAGTCATCTCAGAAGGCTTGCTTTCTTGTGGCGTTACGTCATGGTTGCCAACGACTTTGACAGATACGACAGAGAATTTGGATGCTGTTTGTGAGACAATTGGTCTTCACGCTGGTGAGGAAAAAGGTGCCAAGATTCAGGGTATTTTCCTAGAAGGTCCATTTTTCACTGAAAAGTACAAAGGTGCTCAAAATCCAAAATACATGAGCGATCCTGTCATTGAACGGTTGGATAAGTGGCACAGTTTGTCCAGAGGCCTTGTTAATAAAATTGCCATCGCTCCAGAGCGTAAAGGCGTGAAAGAATTTATTGATTTTGCAAATAGCAAGTCCATCCATACAGCTTTAGCCCATAGTGATGCGACATTTAACCAAGCCAAGGCGGCGGTAGAGGCAGGTGCCAACATCTTTGTTCATGTCTACAACGGAATGAGCGGTCTACATCATCGTGAGCCGGGTATGGTTGGGGCAGCGCTTGAGCTAGATAAAGTTTTTGCAGAAGTCATTTGTGATGGACATCATGTCCATCCTGCTGCGGCAGACATTGTTTTCAAGGCACGTGGCGCGGAAGAAACAGTTTTAATCACAGATTGTATGCGCGCAGGAGGTCAAGGTGAAGGTGAATCTAGACTGGGCGAGTTTGAAGTTGTGGTCAAAGATGGGACAGCTCGTTTGAAAGAGACAGGCAATCTTGCAGGTTCTATCCTAGAATTGGTTCAGGCTGTTGAAAATGTAGTGAAATGGGGCTTAGTTTCCTTACCAGATGCTCTACGGATGGCCTCTTTGGCTCCTGCCAAATCGGTAGGCATTGACAATGTTTGTGGACAAATTCTACCAGGACGAGCAGCTGACTTCATCCTCGTAGACGATCAAGGACATTTGAAAGTTACCTATCTCGATGGTGTCAAACGTTTTGAAAAATAAAAAATAAAAAGCTGAGAAAAGTACTTCTCAGCTTTTTATGGTCTAGTTTGCGTTGAAAAATGCATCATAGAGAGCTTTAAGAGCTTCGTCGCGCTCGCTTGTTTTAACGACGAACATGACAGATACTTCACTTGCTCCCTGCGAAATCATGGCAAGGTTGACATGTTTTTCAGAAAGGGCATGGGTTGCAGTCGCAGCAACTCCGACATGGCTCTTCATCTTTTCTCCAACGATCATGATGATAGAAAGGTCGTGTTCAATTTCGGCTTTATCTACTTCTAGTTTGTGGTTAAGTTGGCGAAGAATCTCTTCTTCCTTAATAGGAGTTAATTCCCGACCGCGAAGCACCACGGACAAGTCGTCAATTCCTGTTGGCATGTGTTCCCAACGAATATTGAGCTCTTCTAAAACTTGAAGGACCTTGCGCCCAAAACCGACCTCACGGTTCATGAGGTACTTGGAGATGTTGATGCTGACAAAGTCATCGTCTGCCGCAATTCCGACTACAGGTTGAGCCTCTTTTGTATGGTTGAGAACAATGCGAGTGCCAGGGTGGTCAGGGTTATTTGTGTTTTTAATGACCAAGGGAATTTTTCCACGATAAGCTGGCAACAAGGCTTCATCGTGTAAGACAGAAAAACCAGCATAAGCCAATTCACGCATTTCTCGATAGGTCAATTCTTCGATTGAATGCGGATTGTCGATGATGCCAGGGTGAGCGGCAAAGATACCGTCAACATCAGTGAAGTTCTCATAGAGATCCGCTTTCACACCAGCGGCAATAATAGAACCGGTAATGTCTGAACCGCCACGGGAGAAAGTACAAATCTGATTGTCAACAGTCACACCGAAAAATCCAGGGATAATCAACACTTCCTCAGCATCATGCAGACTTTCAATCCGGTCATAACTGGATGGTAAAATGCGTGCATTTCCAGGTTCAGAGCTGACAATCAATCCAGCTTCTTTTGGATGGATGTAGCAGGCTGGAAGACCAGCATGGGTGAAATATTCTGCGATGAGTCGAGCATTATTATTTTCTCCTGCGGCAAGAAAGGTATCGTAGAGGAAATCGTTGTCTTCAATTGGAAGAGTCGCCAAGGCTTCAATATCCTGAGCGATTTTTGCCATGGATTTTGCTTGAAAACCTAGCTCGTCCACCATATCTTGGTAGCGTTTGATGATCCATGCTTGGCTGGCTGTCACATCCTTTCCATCGACGTATTCTTTGTAGTACTTAATCAGAGCATCGGTTACTTTGGTGTCAGCGGCATTGCGCTTTCCTGGAGCTGATACGACAACAAAACGACGTTCTGGATCAGCTTGGATAATTGAAAAAACTTTTTGTACTTGGACAGCGGAAGCCAGTGAACTACCGCCAAATTTTGTAACTTTCATAAGAGCTCCTTTAAACTTTTTATTATTATAGCAAAATATAGGTAGCTTGTCAGTAAGCTTAAAAGTTTCAAGTCATATCAGAAACCTATTAAAAGCTATAATTATAGCCTATTTTATGGTAAAATGGAAGTAAAAGTGAAAGTTTGCTGGAGGATTACAATGACTTACAAGGGCATTATTTTTGATATGGATGGCGTCTTATTTGATACGGAGAATTTTTATCATCAACGGCGCAGAGCTTTTTTTGCCAGCAAGGGGATTTCAATTGATCATTTGCCACCAGCAATCTTTGTAGGGGGAAAATCCGGCCAGGTTTGGGAATTGATTTTACAAGATAGCCCAGTAGATTGGGATATTGAGCAGCTAAGTCAGGAATATGCGGCCTATAAGGAAAAACATCCCATTCCTTATAAGGAGTTGATTTTCCCAGATACGCGGGAAAGTCTGAAGGCCTTGGTAGAGATGGGTTTGGATCTTGTTATTGGTTCAAATACTGAGAAAGAATACGTTCAGATGGCTATTGAAGAAGCTGGAATTGCTCCTTATTTTAAGACTGTTTTTTCCGGGGCTGACTGTCCAGCCTATAAGCCAGATCCAGCTGTTTACCAAAAAGCTCAAGCTTTTCTTGCCTATGATGCATCCGAAGTCTTGGTAATCGAAGATTCCGCCAAAGGAATTCAGGCCGCTGTCAGTGCAGGGCTAGAGGTCTGGGCGATTGAGGATACAGAGCTTGGGATGGATCAAAGTCAGGCCAATCGCCTCGTTCGTAACCTGAGTCATGTAATAGAAAATATAAAAGAGAATCGTTAGCGAGCAGCTAATGATTTTTTTGATTATTCCGAGCTTTCATCCGATGTCACATTCAGAATTGCAAGGATTTGTATATTTTTTGAAAAAATATGCTACAATAGTCAAAATTTGACTTTCAAATGTTTTAATTATCAAACAAAAGGAGAAGGTATGGCATTTTCAACGATTGAGTACGAAGTGAATGACAAGATTGCGACATTGACCTTGAATCGACCTTCAGTTTCCAATGGATTCAATATTCCCATGTGCCAAGAAATTCTAGAAGTCCTCTCATTAGTGGAGAAGGATGGAGCAGTTTCCATCCTAAAAATTCAAGCCAACGGTTCTATTTTCTCAGTTGGGGGCGATTTGGTGGAAATGAAGCGAGCAGTTGATGCCGATGACATTTCATCACTGGTTCAGATTGCTGAGCTAGTCAATGATATTTCATTTGCCATCAAAAAGCTACCCAAGGTCGTGCTAATGGTGACTGATGGCGCCGTAGCGGGTGCAGCTGCCAATATGGCTGCTGCAGCTGATTTTGTCATTTCATCTTTCAAGACAAAGTTCATTCAGGCTTTTGTGGGGGTTGGTTTAGCGCCAGATGCTGGCGGACTTTTCCTCTTATCGCGCGCTATTGGGGTCAATCGTGCTAGCCAGTTAGCGATGACGGGCGAAGGTTTATCAGCAGAAAAAGCTCAGGAGTATGGCCTGGTATACAAGGCGGTTGAATCTGAAAAAATAGAGAAGACAGTCACACAAACCATCAAAAAATTATTGCGCGGGTCGGCAAATTCTTATCGCGCCATTAAAGAAATGATGTGGAAGAGTCAATTTGAAGAATGGGAAGCCTATCGTACGCTTGAATTGCGCTTGCAGAAAGAGTTGGCCTTTATGGAAGACTTCAAAGAAGGTGTCTTGGCTCATTCTGAACGAAGACGTCCACAGTTTAAAGGGTTCTAATAATTAGATGGGTAAAAAAGTTTGACAATCAAATGGTATTGGTGTATACTTTGTTTGCAAAAATACAGGAGGTGCTTATTTTGGAAGACCAGAAGATTAATGAATACCTAACATCAGTCTTTAATAACGTCTTAATCATAGAAGAAGCAACTCTTCGTAGCAGTCGATTTAACGACGTGTCAATCAAAGAAGTTCATACCATTGATGTCATTGGGGACAAGAAAGATGCGACACCAAGTGACGTATCCCGCGCCTTGATGGTGACATTGGGGACGGTTACGACTAGTCTGAATAATCTTGAGCGAAAAGGTTATATCGAACGAGTTCGATCGACAAAGGACCGAAGAGTTGTTCACCTCTATCTGACCAAGAAAGGCCGCTTGGTTTATCTTCTTCACCAACGTTTTCACAATGAAATGGTGAAGAAGATTACCAGTGGTATGAGTGAGATAGAGTTTCAGGCTATGAAAAGAGGGTTGCGTAATCTTTACGATTTCTTAGAGGATTTGAAGTAATGACTTATGCAAAAATTAGTCAGGTTGCACATTATCTGCCAGAACAGATTGTAACCAACGATGATTTGGCGCAGATCATGGATACCAGCGATGATTGGATTGTCAGTCGGACTGGTATCCGAGAGCGCCGAATTGTCATAACAGAGCAAACGAGTGACTTGGCAACCAAGGTTGCGGAGCAACTCCTTGCTAAGAGTGGTAGTGCTGCGGAGGATATTGATTTTATCTTAGTAGCCACCATTACCCCAGATAGCAATATGCCATCAACTGCTGCCTTGGTTCAAGCCAATATTGGTGCCAGTCGGGCATTTGCCTTTGATCTTTCCGCGGCTTGTTCAGGATTTGTATTTGCCCTGTCAATGGCAGAAAAACTGATCGCATCGGGCACCTATCAAAAAGGGATAGTGATTGGTGCAGAAGTATTGTCAAAAATAGTGGACTGGACAGATCGTACCACAGCTGTATTGTTTGGAGATGGTGCGGGCGGTATATTGCTAGAAGCTGGTTCACAAAAACAGTTTTTAGCTGAAATTCTGCGGACAGACGGAGCAAGAGGTCAGGGATTGACATCGGGTCAACAAGGGCTAACTTCTCCCTTTTCTACTAGGGAAGAAGGCAATCCTCACCTGAAAATGAATGGCCGAGCAATCTTTGATTTTGCGGTGCGAGATGTGCCACAAACAATTGCTGCCTTGCTAGACAAACAAGGATTTTCAGCGGAACAGGTGGATTACTTCCTGCTCCACCAAGCCAATGTTCGAATTTTGGAAAAAATCGCTCGAAAATTGAAGGTTGATCCTCAAAAATTTTCGACGAATTTGGCCAATTATGGCAATACTAGCGCAGCCACAATTCCTATTTTACTATCTGAATTGGTGGAAAATGGAACCTTGCAATTGGATGGTGGGCAAACCGTGCTGTTAAGCGGATTTGGCGGTGGCCTTACATGGGGAGCCATCCTACTCAAACTTTAGTTAATGAACTGTCTTTACAGTTATTAAAAAATTTTTTTATATAAAAGGAGACACAACATGTCAGTATTTGAGAAAGTACAAGCAATCATCGTAGAAGAACTTGGTAAGGATGCAGAAGAAGTTCAATTGACAACAACTTTTGAAGATTTGGATGCAGATTCATTGGACTTGTTCCAAGTTATCTCAGAAATTGAAGATGCATTTGACATTCAAATCGAATCTGAAGATGGTTTGAACACAGTTGCTGATTTGGTTAACTATGTTGAAGAACAAACAAAATAAATCTAAAATGCTATGATATAGCATTTTATTTGGTGAAAATAGTTTGATATTCAAAAATTTTATATATCAAATTATATAGACTGAGTGGAGGGAGTCACCTCCCTCTTGTTTAGGTAATGTTTTGAACATCAAAGTATTATCTAAGCAAATGAAATGAGGATAGGATGCAAACAAAAATTACAGAATTATTGAAAATCAAATACCCGATTTTTCAAGGCGGTATGGCCTGGGTCGCGGATGGGGACTTGGCTGGTGCAGTATCAAATGCAGGTGGCTTGGGAATCATTGGTGGAGGAAACGCTCCTAAAGAGGTTGTCAAAGCCAACATTGATAAAGTCAAATCGATAACAGATCAGCCTTTTGGTGTGAATATCATGCTTTTATCTCCATTTGCAGATGATATCGTCGACTTGGTCATCGAAGAAGGTGTCAAGGTCGTAACGACTGGTGCGGGTAATCCGGGCAAGTATATGGAACGTTTCCATCAGGCGGGAATTACAGTCATCCCAGTGGTTCCGAGTGTGGCATTGGCAAAACGAATGGAAAAACTGGGTGCAGATGCGGTGATTGCAGAAGGTATGGAAGCTGGAGGGCACATCGGGAAATTGACGACGATGACCTTGGTTCGTCAGGTCGTTGATGCGGTGTCTATTCCAGTTATTGCTGCTGGAGGAATCGCAGATGGCCGTGGTGCGGCCGCTGGATTTATGTTGGGAGCTGAAGCTGTCCAAGTAGGAACACGTTTTGTAGTTGCTAAGGAATCCAATGCGCATCCAAATTTCAAGGCGAAGATCTTGAAAGCCAAGGATATTGATACAGTGGTATCGGCCTCTATCGTAGGGCATCCTGTCCGTGCTTTGAAAAATAAATTGTCATCTGCTTATACAGCTGCGGAAAAAGATTTTTTACGTGGTGAAAAGTCGGCAGAAGACATTGAAGTCTTAGGAGCAGGAGCTCTTCGCAATGCGGTTGTGGACGGTGATGTAGAAAATGGTTCTGTTATGGCGGGACAGATCGCAGGGCTTGTTCGCGCAGAAGAAACCTGTGAAGAAATTTTGAAAGATATTTATCACGGTGCGGCAGAGGTCATTCGTCAAGAAGTAGCTCGTTGGGCATCAGTGGGAGACTAAGATGACAAAAACTGCTTTTTTATTTGCTGGTCAAGGTGCGCAAACTGTGGGGATGGCGCGTGATTTATATGAAAAATTCTCAGTTGTGAAAGAGACGTTTGACCAAGCTAGCCAGATATTGGGTTATGATGTTCGTGACTTGATTGACCTGGAGGAGGATAAATTAAATCAAACTCGCTATACTCAGCCAGCTATTTTGACGACATCGGTGGCTATTTATCGCTTGTTGCTAGAACATGGGATTGAGCCTGATGCTGTGGCGGGCTTGTCGCTTGGAGAGTATTCGGCTTTGGTGGCTGCAGGAGCTTTGGACTTTGAGACAGCCTTGGTCTTAGTTGCTAAACGCGGTGCTTTTATGGAAGAAGCCGCTCCCACAGGTAGCGGAAAAATGGTTGCAGTGCTCAATGCAGATGTAGCCTTGATTGAACAAGTTTGTCAAGAAGCATCGAATCTAGGTGTTGTTAGCCCTGCAAATTATAATACCCCTACACAGATTGTGATTGGTGGTCAAGTAGAAGCTGTCGATGAAGCGGTGAGATTATTGAAGGAGGCCGGAGTCAAGCGACTGATTCCTCTCAATGTATCAGGCCCCTTCCACACTGCTTTGCTTGCACCAGCTAGCCAGCAATTGGCAGAGGAATTAGCTAGTATTCACTTTGCAGACTTTCGGGTTCCTCTAGTTGGCAATACGGAGGCAGAAGTCATGGAAGGCAATCAGATTGCTGATTTGTTGGCCCGTCAAGTGATGGAGCCTGTGCGCTTTTACGAGTCGATTGCTTGCTTGAAAGAACTCGGTATCGAGCAATTTGTAGAGGTTGGACCTGGGAAGGTATTATCTGGTTTTATTAAAAAAATTGACAAAACGTTGCCAGTTTATCAAGTGGATGATGTGGCAAGTTTTGAAACTCTTTTAGGAGGATGGAATGGAAATTAAGAATAAAAATGTATTTGTAACGGGGTCAAGTCGTGGAATAGGTCTAGCGATTGCTCACAAATTTGCGAGTCTCGGTGCTAATGTCGTTCTAAATGGTCGCTCTGCCTTGTCAGAAGATTTGCTTGGGCAATTTGCTGACTACGGCGTTAAGGTTGTTGGAATTTCAGGAGATATTTCAAGTAGTGCCGATGCCAAGCGTATGGTGGCAGAAGCGATCGAGGCTTTGGGGTCAGTAGATATCTTGGTCAACAACGCTGGTATCACAAAAGATGGCATGATGTTGCGAATGACAGAAGAAGATTTTGAATCGGTATTGAAAGTGAATCTGACAGGTGCATTTAATATGTCGCAGGCGGTTTTGAAGCCGATGACAAAGGCACGCGAAGGAGCCATTATCAATGTATCCAGTGTGGTGGGCTTGATTGGGAATGCAGGCCAGGCCAATTATGCGGCTTCTAAGGCAGGGTTGATTGGATTTTCTAAGTCCTTGGCGCGTGAGGTTGCTGGACGAAATGTGCGGGTCAATGTGATTGCCCCAGGTTTTGTGGAATCAGATATGACAGCTGTATTGTCAGATAAAATCAAAGAGGCGATGACGGGGCAAATCCCGATGAAGCGTTTTGGTCAACCGGATGAGGTTGCAGAGGTTGCAGCCTTTCTAGCTCGTCAAGAATATCTGACAGGACAAGTTATTGCCATTGATGGCGGAATTTCCATGTAGGAAAAGTAAAAAGCAGAGGAGAAGAGTATGACACAGGCGAATCGAGTTGTGGTAACAGGATATGGTGTGACATCACCAATTGGACATACACCAGAAACATTTTGGGAGAGTCTTGCGACAGGTAAGATTGGAATTGGTCCAATTACAAAATTTGACACAAGTGAGTATAATGTTCGTAATGCAGCAGAGTTGAAGGATTTTCCTTTTGACAAATACTTTGTAAAAAAAGATAGCAACCGCTATGATAACTACTCGCTGTATGCACTCTATGCAGCGCGTGAAGCTGTTGCCAATGCGGGTCTGGATACGGAGCAAGTGGACCATGACCGTTTCGGAGTGATTTTATCGACTGGTATCGGCGGGATTTTGGAAATTGAAGAGCAAGTTGCTCGTATGAATGAAAAAGGTCCAAAACGTATTCGTCCGATGGCCCTTCCTAAGGCCTTGCCCAATATGGCGGCTGGAAATATTGCCATGGCCGTCGGTGCTAACGGTACATGTAAATGTGTTATCACAGCCTGTGCTTCTTCTAACGATGCACTTGGTGAAGCTTTCCGTGAAATCAAGTTTGGTTTTCAAGATGTGATGCTAGCGGGTGGGGCAGAAGCGGCCATTACGCCCTTTGCAATTGGTGGATTCCAGGCATTGACAGCCTTGTCTACGACAGAGGACCCAGCTCGTTCATCAATCCCATTTGACAAAGATAGAAATGGCTTTATCATGGGTGAAGGTTCTGCAGTACTGGTCTTGGAAAGTTTGGAGCATGCACAGAAACGTGGTGCGACAATTCTAGCCGAAATCGTGGGCTATGGAAATACCTGTGATGCCTATCATATGACTTCCCCACATCCAGAAGGATTGGGTGCGATCAAGGCTATGAAATTAGCAGTATCAGAAGCAGGCATTACTCCAGAAGATGTGGATTATATCAATGCACATGGAACGTCTACACCGGCCAATGAAAAAGGTGAAAGCCAAGCGATTGTATCGGTATTTGGGACTGAAACGCCAGTATCTTCTACAAAATCCTTTACAGGACATTTGTTGGGGGCAGCAGGTGCGATTGAGGCTGTGGCAACGATTGAAGCAATCCGTCATTCCTATGCACCGATGACAGCTGGGACCCAGGAATTATCAGACGATATTGAGGCAGATATTATCATGGGCCAAGGTCGCGACATGGATATTCGTTATGCCATTTCAAATACCTTTGGTTTTGGTGGGCACAATGCGGTTGTTGCCTTTAAGCGCTGGGAGGACTAGATGAATATTTCAGAAGTGAAAGACTTGATGAGTCAGTTTGATGGCTCATCTTTGCGAGAATTTTCCTATCGAAATGCAGAAGGGGAATTGACCTTCAGCAAAAATGAACATGGACCAGCTCTTGTTCCAGAAAAAGTTGTCACACCTACTCCAGTTCAAGAAGTTTCCGTTGCAAGTGCACCAGTTCCACCAGTAGCAGCTGCGGAGGAAAACACACCATTTGCTGCAGAAGGAGAACTTGTCGATAGTCCGTTAGTCGGGGTGGCCTACCTTTCTCCATCTCCAGACCAAGCAGCTTTCGTGTCTGTGGGCGATACGGTTAAAAAAGGACAAACCTTGCTTATCATTGAAGCAATGAAAGTCATGAATGAAGTGCCAGCACCTCGTGACGGTGTCGTGACAGAAATTGTTGTCGCCAACGAAGCTGTGGTTGAATTTGGACAAGGATTGGTACGCATCAAATGATTGATATTACAAAGATTAAAGAAGCTCTGCCCCATCGCTATCCCATGCTCTTGGTCGACCGTGTCTTGGAAGTGTCGGACGATGAGATTGTTGCCCTTAAAAATGTGACCATTAACGAACCCTTTTTCAATGGACATTTTCCAGAATATCCAGTCATGCCAGGTGTTTTGATTATGGAAGCCTTGGCACAGACGGCTGGTATCTTGGAATTATCCAAGGATGAAAACAAGGGCAAGTTGGTTTTCTATGCGGGCATGGACAAGGTTAAATTCAAAAAACAAGTTGTTCCAGGAGACCAGCTCATCATGACGGCTAAATTTGTCAAGCGTCGTGGGACGATTGCAGTGGTCGAAGCCAAAGCAGAAGTGGATGGCAAGTTAGCCGCTTCTGGGACCTTGACTTTTGGCATTGGAAATTAGAAAAGGAGAAAATCAGCCATGTTTCGTAAAATTTTGATTGCCAACCGTGGTGAAATTGCAGTGCGCATTATTCGTGCTGCTCGGGAATTAGGAATTGCGACGGTGGCGGTTTACTCAGAAGCAGACAAGGAAGCCTTGCATACGATTTTGGCGGATGAGGCTATCTGTGTTGGTCCGGCTCGTTCAACAGATTCCTATCTCAATATGCAGCAGATTATTTCTGCAGCGGTTGTGACAGGGGCGGAAGCCATTCATCCGGGATTTGGTTTCTTGAGTGAAAATTCCAAGTTTGCGACCTTGTGTGAAGAAGTTGGGATTAAATTTATCGGACCGTCAGGCAAGGTCATGGACACCATGGGCGACAAGATCAATGCGCGTGCAGAGATGATTGGTGCGGGTGTGCCTGTTATCCCGGGCTCTGATGGAGAAGTTTATACGGCAGACCAAGCCTTGAAAATCGCTGAAGAGATTGGCTATCCGGTCATGCTGAAAGCTTCTGCGGGTGGTGGAGGAAAGGGAATTCGTAAGGTAACGGCTCCTGAAGATTTGCGACTAGCCTTCGAGTCCGCTTCACAAGAAGCCCAAGCTGCATTTGGCAATGGGGCTATGTATTTGGAACGAGTTGTCTATCCTGCACGCCACATTGAGGTGCAGATACTGGCTGACCAGCATGGGCGGGTTATTCACTTGGGAGAGCGCGATTGCTCACTCCAGCGGAATAATCAAAAGGTTTTGGAAGAAGCACCATCGATTGCGATTGGGCAAACGATGCGAGACAAGATTGGTCAAGCAGCTGTTCGGGCGGCTGAGGCTGTTTCTTATGAAAATGCTGGGACCATTGAGTTTTTATTGGACGAAGAAAAGGGTGAATTTTACTTCATGGAAATGAATACCCGTGTCCAAGTAGAGCACCCTGTCACCGAATTTGTCACGGGAGTGGATATTGTTAAAGAGCAAATCAAAATTGCTGCTGGCGAGAAGTTGAGTGTATCGCAGGAGGATATTGTCATCACAGGACATGCCATCGAGTGCCGTATCAACGCGGAGAATCCAGCCTTTAACTTCGCACCTAGTCCGGGTAAGATTAAGGGGTTATTCTTGCCGGCTGGTGGTGTTGGAGTGCGGGTTGACTCGGCTATGTATACCGGCTATACGATTCCGCCTTTTTATGACTCTATGATTGCCAAGGTCATCGTTCACGGGGAAAATCGCTTTGAAGCCTTGATGAAAATGCAACGCGCCCTCTATGAATTGGAAATTGAGGGAGTTACGACCAATGTTGACTTCCAGTGGGAATTGATTTCAGATAAGCGTGTGGTGGCTGGAGATTATGATACAGCCTACTTGATGGAAGAATTTCTTCCAAATTACCGTAACAAATTAGAAGAATAAAGGAGAAATCATGGCCTTGTTTTCGAGAAAGGATAAGTATATCCGTATCAATCCGAATCGTTCAACGATCCAAGCTGGTCCGCAAGCAAAGCCAGAAGTACCAGACGAGCTATTTATCAAATGTCCAGGCTGTAAAAAGACAGTCTACCAAAGGGATTTTGGAGCAGCCAAGGCCTGCCCTGCTTGTAGTTATACCTTCCGTATCTCGGCTTATGAGCGGATGGATTTGATTGTGGACAAGGATAGCTTTGAGGAGTTATTTACGGGTATCCAGACTAAAAATCCATTGAATTTTCCCGGTTATATGGAAAAATTGCAAGCAACTCAGGAAAAAACGGGTCTAGATGAAGCTGTTTTGACGGGTCTGGCTAAGATTGATGGACAAAAAGTAGCGATCGGGGTCATGGATGCCAACTTTATCATGGCTTCCATGGGGACAGTGGTCGGTGAGAAGATTACGCGTCTGTTTGAACTTGCGACCCAAGAGCGACTTCCTGTGGTCTTGTTTACCGCTTCGGGTGGGGCACGCATGCAGGAAGGGATTATGAGTCTCATGCAGATGGCGAAAATTTCAGCTGCTGTAAAGCAACATTCCGATGCGGGACTCTTTTATCTGACCGTTTTGACCGATCCGACGACGGGTGGGGTTACAGCTTCTTTTGCTATGGAAGGAGACATCATCTTGGCAGAGCCCCAGACCTTGGTCGGCTTTGCAGGCCGTCGTGTAATTGAAAATACCGTTCGAGAAAATTTGCCAGATAATTTCCAGAAGGCTGAGTTTTTGTTGGAACACGGCTTTGTGGATGCTATTGTCAAGCGGCAGGAGTTGCGCCAGACGATTGCTGGTTTATTAAGAATACACGGAGGTGCTTATGAGTGATATTGTCAATATAATTCGTCAAGCCCGTGATCAGGGGCGTTGGACTGCCTTGGATTATGCAGAACATATCTTAGATGACTTTATCGAATTGCACGGAGACCGTCATTTTCGGGATGATGGTGCTGTGGTTGGTGGTGTAGGCCTCCTTGGCGGTAGTCCGGTGACCGTTGTTGGCATCCAAAAAGGGAAAAATCTACAGGATAATCTCAATCGAAATTTTGGTCAACCGCATCCAGAAGGCTATCGAAAAGCCTTGCGACTCATGAAGCAGGCTGAAAAATTTGGTCGTCCAGTTATTACTTTTATCAATACAGCCGGTGCCTATCCAGGTGTTGGTGCCGAGGAGCGTGGTCAGGGAGAAGCCATTGCCCGTAATCTGATGGAAATGAGTGACCTCAAAGTGCCGATTATTGCTATTATTATCGGTGAGGGAGGCTCTGGCGGCGCACTGGCTCTGGCGGTTGCTGATCGCGTTTGGATGCTGGAACACTCTATTTATGCTGTGTTGAGTCCGGAGGGTTTCGCCTCTATTCTCTGGAAGGATGGCGGTCGAGCCATGGAAGCAGCCGAGTTGATGAAAATCACTTCTTATGAGTTGTTGAAATTGGATATCGTTGACAAAATTATTCCTGAACATGGTAAATTTGCTCGGGAAGTTGCCGCAGCGATAAAAGAAGAATTGATTGCCGAATTAGCTCATCTGAAAAACCAGTCAGTAGAGGAGCTGTTGTTGGATCGCTACAAGCGCTTTAGAAAATATTGATACCCACATCTGAGTTTATAGTTTGAAAGATGGACGCTGGTATCGTGAGGAAGTTGGATGGCTGCATCCGGCTTTTTTTGTTTTTATAAGCGATGAAAAAATTGTATTGAGCAAGCATTAGCAGATGGTAAAATCGGCTGACATTCTGGTATTTAGCCAACCAGTTCGGTCTTCATTTTTCTATATTTTTAGATAATAAAAGCCCGAATAGTTCATTTTTATATTCTTAGAATTCAAGAAAACGTTTGCGTCAATGTGTTTGATTTTGTATAATGGTTATGAAAACGATTTCAACACTATTATTTTGGAGGAATATATGAAAGGATTCAATCACCAACAAGGGGCACAGCCTGAACGTCGTCAGTACTTTGGTATCCGTAAATTAAAAGTAGGTGCCGCATCTGTGACTATTGCGACAGCCTTATTTTTAGGGCTAGGAAGTGTGCAAACGCATGTGTTAGCTGAAGAGACAGGGGCAACAACTGAGCTTGTACAACCAGCTACGACATCGACAGATACACCTGAAACCGTAGCTCCAGCACCGACAGAACAGCCCTCTGTTTCAGTAGAGTCGGTCGTAGAGGAATCTGTGCCCACCACACAACCCGCAGCAACAAACTCTCCGAATGCGCCAACAGCCGAATCAGTAAAACCAGAGGAAGATGCGGCTCCAGCAACGGCATCTGAGCCAGTTCCAGCTCAACAAACTAAGGAGAATGAGCCATCTTCTGCCACAACAGAAACACCAACTACAAGCCCTGAAGAGGCAGTAGTTGCCCAACCAAGCGAAGCAACAACGGCAGATAAAGCAGCTGCTACTCAGCCAGTTGCTACAGCAGCAGAAACGTCAGTAGCAACATCGAAAACAGCAGATCCTATCGCTGAGAATACCCTTCGGATGCATTTTAAGACTTTGCCTGATGGAGAGGTGTCATCACTCGGATTATGGACATGGGAAGATGTGGAAACACCTTCAGATAAGGTCGGTAGTTGGCCAAATGGTGCGACGAGCCTTGCAGCAGCTAAAAAAGATGACTATGGCTACTACCTTGATGTCAAGTTAAAAACAGGAGCGCGCTCGAAAGTAGGCTTCTTGATTAACAACACCAAGGGCGATAATTTGACAGGTGATAACTTTGTCGAATTGCTCAATCAACAGACCAATGAAGTCTGGGTTGGGGCTAATAAGAAAGTCTCCTATTATGAGCCGCTTGCAGAAGGCAGTATCCGTATCAATTACTTACGTAGCGATAAAGATTATGCCACAAAATACTTGTGGTTGTGGGGAAGTGCGGATTCATCGGTTACCAAGCAACAAGGCGACTGGCCAGATGGTGTCAACTTTAAAGGTGTAGGTCAATACGGTGCTTATCTTGATGTCAAACTCGCAGACTTAAAAGAACTAGGCTTTTTGATTCTGGACGAAAGTAAGACTGGTGATGCTGTCAAGGTGCAACCAAAAGATTACGTATTTAAAGATTTGAAAAACCACACGCAACTGTTTGTGCGAGACGATGATCCAACCATCTATACCAATCCCTACTATGTCAACAATGTTCGCATTACAGGTGCTCAACAAGTGAGCCCAACGACCATTGAAGCAAGCTTTACAACACTCTCAGATACCGATAAGGAGACCATTTTGAAAAACTTGACTGTGACTTCTAAGGATAAAACAGTACAGCCAATTACAGATGTAACAGTAGACGAAAAAGCAAACAAAGTGACCATTACTGGCCAATTCGACCAAGCGTCAGGGCCATTTACCGTCACCTATCAAAAAGATGCTGTGCAGGCACGCGCAAACTGGCAGTACAAGGACAGTTTATACGCCTATGATGGTGAGCTAGGTGCTCGTGTCAAAGAAGCAGGTGCCAAGGTTGATATGACCCTCTGGTCACCGAGTGCGGACGCCGTTTCTGTTGTTCTTTACGACAAACAAGACCAAACTAAAGTAGTTGGTAAGGTCGCTATGACCAAAGGAACCAAGGGTGAATGGACAACGACGCTATCAGCAACAACTGCTTTAAATATTCCTGATTTCCGTGGCTATTACTACCACTATGAAATTACGCGCGGAGATCAGTCTGTTCTGGTCTTAGACCCTTATGCGAAGTCATTAGCAGCTTGGAATAGCAGTCTTGCTGATAAAGGACCATCTTACAAGGTGGCTAAAGCCGCTATCGTTGATGTGGCAGCGATTGGTGAGCAGAATCTTGGTTTTGCTAATATCAAAGGTTTCACCAAACGTGAAGATGCAGTCATCTATGAAGCGCATGTGCGCGACTTCACGTCAGACGAAGCCATTTCAGCTGAACTCAACAATCAGTTCGGAACCTTTGCTTCATTTGTAGAGCGCCTGGATTACTTGAAAGATTTGGGTATCACGCATGTGCAGTTGCTCCCAGTCATGAGCTATTACTTCGTCAATGAATTGGCTAATAAAGAACGCTTGTCAACCTACAGCTCAAGCAATACCAACTACAACTGGGGTTATGACCCACAAAACTACTTTGCCTTGACAGGTATGTACTCAACCGATCCGACAGATCCTGCAAAACGCATTGAAGAGTTTAAAAACTTGGTGAATGAAATTCACAAACGTGGTATGGGTGTGATGTTGGATGTGGTGTACAACCACACGGCTAATGTTGATATTTTTGAAAATCTTGAGCCAAACTATTACCATTTTATGGATGCTGATGGTACTCCTCGGACATCATTTGGTGGTGGCCGCCTTGGAACCACTCACTACATGAGCCGTCGTGTTTTGGTTGATTCGATTAAATACTTGGTGGAAAACTACAAGGTTGATGGTTTCCGATTTGACATGATGGGTGACCATGATGCAGCGGCTATTGAAAAAGCCTTCAATGAAGCAAAAGCCATTAACCCTAAAGTGATTATGTTAGGTGAGGGTTGGGTGACTTACCAAGGCGATGAAAACATGCCTGAGCAACCAGCAGACCAGTCCTGGATGTCCAAGACTGATACGGTTGCGTCCTTCTCTGATGACATTCGAAATACCTTGAAATCTGGCTATCCAAATGAAGGCTCACCAGCCTTTATCACAGGTGGAGCGCGTGATGTGCTTTCTGTCTTTAAGAATATCAAAGCGCAGCCAACCAACTTTACCGCAGATGATCCAGGTGATGTGATTCAGTACATTGCAGCCCATGATAATTTGACCTTGTTTGACATCATCGCTCAGTCCATCAAAAAAGACCCAGCCCTTGCGGCAAATAATGCTGAAATCCACCGTCGTCTTCGTCTTGGAAACTTGCTGGTCTTGACTGCACAAGGAACACCGTTTATCCATTCAGGACAAGAATACGGTCGTACCAAACAGTTCAGAGATCCGGCTTACAAGGGCAAGGTTGCTGATGATAAGGTACCAAATAAATCACACTTCTTGACTAATGAAGATGGCACACCATTTGAATACCCTTATTTCATTCATGATTCTTATGATTCAACAGATGCCATCAACCACTTTGACTGGACAAAAGCAACCAATGCAGAACGTTATCCAGAAAATACCCGCAGCCAAGCCTATACAAAAGGATTGATTGCCTTACGTCGCTCGACAGATGCCTTCCGTCTAGGAAGTAAGGATGCGGTCGATGCTTCTGTGACATTGATTACCGTCCCAGGCGAGAATGGTGTTGCTGAAAAAGATTTGGTGATTGGCTACCAAGTCACTGCAAGCAATGGCGATATCTATGCTGTCTTGGTCAATGCTGACGCCAAGTCAAGAACCATTGCTTTGGGAGATGCTTTCAAAGCCCTTCTAAAAGGAGAGGTCTTAGCTGATGGCAAAGAAGCAGGTATTACTGCCATTAGCAATCCAGAAGGCGTCCACTTTACGGCTGATGGTATTACCTTAGATGCCTTGACAGCAACCATTATTCGAGTGGCTAAAATCGCTCCAGCTCCTGCTGATCAGAACGGAAAATCAGCCAAGCCAGCGCCAGTACCAAATGTACCAGCAGATAAAGACGAGGTTAAAAACGTGACAAACTTGTCGACTGGAAAAGCTGATGATACGGCTGCACCAAAAGCTCAAGCAGAATCCGTACAGCCAACGAAACAAGAACAGTCTCTTCCAAGTACAGGTGATAAGAGTAGTACGGCCCTTACAGCTCTTGGAGTCGCAACTCTTCTTGCAGGAATTGGGCTTGTCAAGAAACGTCAGGACGATTAGTCATTACAAAAAAGATTGAGGTATTCCCTCAATCTTTTTTGTATGTGTTTGGAGAGTGGTCAGGCAATCACACTTTTTCTGCATCGCGATGAAAATGAAAAAAAGTCATAAAAACTTATAAAAATCAAAAAGAAAGGGTTTACATTCCAGTTTTTATGGTATATAATATTAGTAAAAATAAAGCAAACGTTTGCACAAAACGTAAAAGGAGAAAGATATGAAAAATATCAAGCAATTGTTCAGCTTCGAATTTTGGCAAAAATTCGGAAAAGCATTGATGGTTGTTATCGCGGTAATGCCAGCCGCGGGTCTGATGGTTTCAATTGGGAACTCACTTCCATTGTTGGCCCCATCAAATCATATCTTGGCGCTTGTAGCCAATGTGATTGCTCAAATCGGTTGGGGAATTATTGGAAATCTCCACCTACTCTTTGCTCTTGCTATCGGTGGTAGCTGGGCGAAGGATCGTGCTGGAGGAGCCTTTGCAGCCGGTATTTCCTTTATTTTGCTCAATCTGATTACAGGTAACTTTTTTGGTGTCAATTCTGCAATGGTGGCGGATAAAGAAGCTACCGTTCGGACTGTTTTTGGGGCAACCATTAAGGTATCCGATTACTTTGTCACTATTTTAGGGCAACCAGCCTTGAATATGGGGGTATTTGTAGGGATTATCGCCGGATTTGTCGGTGCTACAGCTTACAATAAATACTACAATTACCGTAAACTTCCAGATGCCTTGACTTTCTTTAACGGCAAACGCTTTGTGCCATTTGTTGTTATCTTCCGTTCAGCGGTTGTGGCGGTTATCCTTTCTATCATCTGGCCAGTTATTCAGTCAGGAATCAATGGCTTTGGTATGTGGATTGCCAGCTCACAAGATACAGCGCCTATCTTGGCACCCTTCCTCTATGGTACTTTGGAGCGCTTGCTCTTGCCATTCGGCCTTCACCATATGTTGACCATTCCGATGAACTACACTTCCTTGGGTGGTACCTATGAAATCATGACGGGTGCTCAAGCAGGTACACAAGTATTTGGTCAAGACCCACTCTGGTTGGCATGGGTAACAGACTTGATGAATTTCAAAGACGCTGGAAATATGACAGCCTATAATGATTTGTTGGCAAATGTCACACCAGCTCGTTTCAAAGTGGGACAAATGATCGGTTCATCAGCTATCTTGATGGGATTGACCTTGGCGATGTACCGCAATGTTGACCCTGACAAAAAGAAAAAATACAAATCAATGTTTGTTTCTGCAGCAGCTGCCGTCTTCTTGACAGGTGTTACAGAACCAATCGAATACATGTTTATGTTTGCAGCGATGCCGCTTTACATTGTCTATGCGGTGGTGCAAGGATGTGCCTTTGCAATGGCAGATATCGTTCACCTTCGTTTGCACTCATTTGGGAATATTGAATTATTGACACGTACACCGATTGCGATTAAAGCCGGTTTGGGAATGGATCTTGTCTTCTTTGTCCTTGTCTGTCTAGGCTTTGCTGTCGCAATGTACTTTATCGCAGATTTCATGATTAAAAAACTCAACCTGGCAACTACAGGTCGAAATGGTAACTATGATGACGGTGAAGGTGGAGAAGTTGCAGCAGCTAGCTCAGCAGCAACTGCAGATAGTAACTCACAAGTTGTCCAAATCATTAACCTTCTTGGGGGTCGTGAAAATATCGTTGATGTGGATGCATGTATGACACGTTTGCGTGTAACTGTCGGAGATGCTGCCAAGGTTGGTACAGAGTCCGCATGGAAAAAAGCCGGTGCCATGGGCTTGGTAACAAAAGGCAATGGTGTACAAGCCATTTATGGTCCAAAAGCAGATGTACTGAAGTCAGATATCCAAGATTTATTGGATTCAGGTACCGTTATTCCAATCGTGAATGTCGAAACTGGTGAGCCAATTACAGCAGTTCCTGTAGCAGCCTTTAAGGGAATTACAGAAGAGATTCAGACTGTTGCAAATGGGTTGGTAGAAGAATTATCAGTTGTCAAAGACCCAGTCTTCTCAGAAAAAATGATGGGAGATGGCTTCGCAGTTGAGCCAACAGATGGACAGATTGTCGTGCCTGTTGCTGGTACCATTACAACGATTTTCCCAACCAAACATGCTTTTGGAATGGTCACAGACAGTGGTCTGGAGGTCTTGGTACATATTGGCTTAGATACGGTATCTCTTGAGGGGCATCCGTTTGAAGTGCACATTGCGGAAGGTCAAAAAGTGCAAGCAGGAGACTTGGCAGTAGTAGCAGACTTGGATGCTATTCGTCAAGCTGGAAAAGAAAACAGTGTGATTGTCGTCTTTACAAATATGATGGAGATCGAATCTGTCACACTCGAACAAACAGGTCAACAAACCATTCATACAACAGTGGCAAAAGTTAGCTTGTAACATATAAGAAAGTTGGGACGAAGTCAGAGAACTTGGTCCCACTTCCTTATTTAGAAGGAGAGGTCTATGGCAAAATTAGTAACAATCAATACGCATTCGTGGATGGAAGAAAATCCGCTGGAAAAACTTGAGCAATTGGCTCAGGCCATTGTCAAAGAAGACTATGATATCATTTGCCTACAGGAGGTCAATCAAGAAATTCATTCTGCCCTAGCTCCGCAGCTCGATGGTTATTGTGAAATCAAAGGAAGCCCTGCTATCCACGAAGACCACTATGCTTTGAACTTGGTGCGTCGTTTGAAGGAGTATGGTAGAGACTATAATTGGTCCTGGGCCTATAATCATATCGGCTACGATCGTTACCATGAGGGCGTAGCTATCTTGGCGAAAGCAGAGCTGGCTCCACAGGCAGTTCTCGTTTCGAATGCGGACGATGAGTACGATTACCACACTAGGAGAGCCTTGGTTGCAGAGACTATTTTAGAAGGTAAAAAAGTGCAGGTGGCAAGTCTGCATCTATCTTGGTGGGATAAAGGCTTCCAGGAAGAATGGGGCCGCCTAGAAGGCGTTTTAGTGGCACAAAAGCTCCCCGTCATCCTTATGGGAGATTTTAACAATCCACAAGGTAATCAAGGTTATAAAAGGATAATGGACAGCCTCTTGTCTCTTCGAGACAGTCATGTAGCGGCCGAGGAAGTGGTGGGAGACCATACTATTCAAGCGGATATTGATGGTTGGGAAGGTAATCAACAGCTGCTAAAGGTTGATCATGTATTTACGAACCTAGACCTCCCCATCAAGAAATCAATAGTTGTCTTTGATGGGAAAGAATCTCCAGTCATCAGCGATCATTTTGGAGTGATGGTGGAAATCACACGATAGAAGGAGAGAAAAATGGCAAAGTGTTTGACCTTGAATGCTCATTCTTGGCTGGAAGACATTCCCCTAAAACGCTTATTTGACATAGCAGAGCACATTCTCGAGATGGATTATGACATTGTTTGCCTGCAAGAAATCAATCAGCTAAGAACGAGTCCTGTTGCAAAAGAGTTGCAAAATTATATTCCGATAGCAGAGACGCCGCCGATTCATGAAGACAACTACGCCCTGTACTTGGTCAATTATCTGAGAAACCATGGCCGCAATTATTACTGGTCCTGGGCCTATAACCACATTGGTTACCAAGATTTTCACGAAGGTGTGGTGATTTTATCCAAGACTCCTTTTGAGGCGCAGGATATACTGGTTTCGGATTTTGATGATGAGACCAATTTTCATACGCGGCGTGTCCTAGTCGCCCAAATGGAGTTGGACGGTGTCCCGGTTACGGTGACGAGTCTCCACCTTTCTTGGGAGGGGCGAGGATTTGAACCAGAATGGCAGCGATTGGAGCACTATCTTCAAGGATTTTCTACGCCATTATTGTTGATGGGAGACTTCAACGCTCCGACTCATAGCGATGGTTATAGTTTGATTTTGGAGAGTTCTTTGGGCCTGCATGATTGTCACGAAACGGCCGTCCATTCGCAGGGAGATCACACTATCGTTGCAGATATTGATGGCTGGGAGGGCAATGAAGATGCCTTAAAGGTGGACCACATCTTTGCTAGCAAGGAGTTGGAAGTGAAGACGTCATTCGTATCCTTTGATGGGGGAAATGCACCGGTTGTGAGCGACCACTATGGTATAGCCGTTGAAGTTGGATGGGTATAGACAAAAAAGAAAAGTCTAATCTTGAACATTCCAAGATTAGACTTTTTAGTTATCATTGATTAGTTAGGTGCGATAACCTCAGCTCCTCCCATGTAAGGACGAAGCACTTCAGGAATGGTTACAGAACCATCGGCATTTTGGTAGTTCTCAAGAATAGCAGCAACTGTGCGTCCGACTGCAAGACCAGAACCATTCAATGTGTGGAGAAGTTTAACCTTGCCATCTGCTTCATCACGGTAACGGATTTGGGCACGACGGGCTTGGAAATCTTCTGTGTTTGAGCAAGAAGAAATTTCACGGTAGGCATTTTGGGCTGGAATCCAAACTTCCAAGTCGTAGGTTTTAGCAGCTGAGAAGCCCATATCTCCTGTACACAAGGCAAGAACGCGGTATGGCAAGCCCAGTTTTTGGAGGATATTCTCAGCGTTGGCAGTCATTTTTTCCAATTCTTCGTATGACTCTTCTGGTTTGGCAAATTTCACCATTTCAACCTTGTGGAATTGGTGCAAGCGAATCAACCCACGTGTGTCACGTCCTGCAGAACCAGCTTCTGAACGGAAAGATGGGCTCATAGCGGTGAAGTAGATTGGCAATTCTTTGCCGTCAATGATTTCATTGCGGTAGTAGTTTGTCAATGGGACTTCAGCCGTTGGAATCAAAACGAATGGACGTTCTTCGTCGTTGATTTCAAAGGTATCTTCTTTGAATTTTGGATATTGACCAGTACCAAACATAGAATCGCGATTGACCATGTAAGGAGTGATCATTTCAGTGTAGCCTTCTTTAGCGTGCTCATCCAACATAAAGTTGTAAATAGCGCGTTCCAAACGTGCTCCAAGACCCTTGTAGAAGAGGAAACGAGTTCCTGTGACTTTAGCCCCACGTTCCCAATCGAGGATGTCCAGGTCTTCTCCCAAGTCCCAGTGTGCTTTAATATCGAAGTCAAATTCACGAGGCGTTCCCCAACGGCGAACTTCAACGTTTTGTTCCTCGTCAGCACCGACAGGAACAGTATCGTGTGGTGTGTTTGGCAAGACAGTGATGATGTTTTGCAAGGCTTGGTCGATGTTTGCGAGTTCAGCGTCGACAGTCTTGATGTCGGCTGATACTTTTTGCATGGCAGCGATTTGCTCGCTAGCATCTTCTTTGTTACGTTTTGCTTGGGCAATGGCAGCTGATGACAAATTGCGTTCTGCTTTTAATTCTTCAGACTGGACCAAAAGTTGGCGGCGTTTGGTATCGAGTTCTTTGATTTCTGTTAATGTTTCTTGAGCGACACCGCGAGTGGCTAATTTTTCAGCAACGGCATCGAAGTCTGTACGAATGCGTTTCAAATCAAGCATAATATTCCTCCATAAAAACAAAACACCCTAGCTATCGTTGGAGTGCGCATGCACGGTTCCATCCAACTTCACCAAGGTGCTCTTAATTGACTATTTAATTTGTATCGAACGGTAGAATTTCACAGCATCTCTTTACCTGCTCACAGCGACCGCAGGCTTTCTGGAAAAGGGAAAGCTCTTACTTATCCGTTTGAATTATTATACTCTATTTACTTTTTTTTGGCAAATAGATTTGTCATTTTTTGTCCAATTGTTTGGACAAGCGTTGGTAATTTCACAACCTTATCGTTTCCAATATGCTGGCGCGCAACTTTTAAAATCTTCCCAGAGTCTTTTGAGGCAAAGAGGAATTTTCCCTGATCAGTAAAGATTTCAAAGTGACGGCTCACTTTATTTCCAGTGACATTGGCACCGATTTGGTCGATGGAGTCCCAAGGGATTTGGATGTAATCTTCTACATTTTTATCGTTGTAGAATTCAAGACCGTTATTCCCCAGCAAAAATTTCCCTACCTTGCCACCGATTGCTAAGTAAGAAACACCGGTTGTTGTTAGTTCTACAGTCGAATTGATAGATTGTGCCATATTGTCTCCTTTGTTAGTATTATAGCAAAAGAGTTTCCTTTCGGAAACTCTTTTTGGTCTTACATGATGTGAGCCAAACGAGCCAAGATACCAACTGCAAAGAGTGCAACGATGATAACGATTGGAGAAACTTTTTTCTTAAGCAACCACATGCAGAGGAATGTCAAGAGAAGTCCAGCCAAGCCTGGAATCAATGAGTTCAATTGCGCTTGAAGTGTGTTTGCTTTTTCAGGAGTCAAGCTCAATCCGCTGAGGGCATCTCCCAAGATACCTTGCAATTCAGCACCAGTTACATTTCCTTTAGGGAAAGCAATATATGCTCCTTCAGAAAGTTTTGTAGATGGCAAGTTAACAGTGAAGTTGATAGATACCCAACGTTCTACCAAGACCGCCAAGATAAACATACCAAGGATTGAAGCACCTTTTGTGATGTCTTGGAGGATACCACCAGACAAGTCTTTCGTGATTTCTTTACCTGATTTATAACCAAACTCTTGTGTGTACCAAAGGAAGGCCATACGGATTGCATTCCACAATACGAAGAAGAGGATTGGACCCATGATGTTACCTGATTGTGCAAGAGAAGCACCAAGTGCACCAAGGATAGGACGTACTGTAAACCAGAATACTGGGTCACCGATACCGGCAAGAGGTCCCATCATACCGATTTTCACACCTTGGATAGCTGTGTTATCGATTTCAGTACCGTTTGCTTTTTCTTCTTCAAGGGCAAGGGTTACACCGATGATAGGAGCAGCTACGTATGGGTGTGTGTTGAAGAATTCCATGTGGCGCTCAAGGGCAGCAGCACGGTCTTCTTTAGTAGTGTAAAGTTTTTTCAAAGCTGGGATAAGTGCGTATGCCCAACCCATGTTTTGCATACGTTCATAGTTCCAAGAACCTTGAAGGAAGGTTGAACGCCACCAAACTTTTTGACGGTCAGATTTTGTTAATTTCAATTGTTCAGTCATTTGTCTTACCCCTTTCTAATAGTCTTCTAAGATGTCACCGATTGGGTCACCTGATGCTACAGTAGCTCCACCATTACCACCTTTTTTAGAAAGGTTAATGTAGATGATAGCAATAGCAACACCGAGAACACCAGTCGCGATCAAAGTAAGTTGAGTCAAAGCGGCAAAGACAAAACCGATTGCAAAGAATGGCCATACTTCACGAGTTGCCATCATGTTGATAACCATTGCGTAACCTACGGCAACGACCATGGCACCACCGACTTGCATACCACCGTTGAGCCATTCTGGCATTTTTTCAAGAATGCTTTGTACAGCTTCTGATGGGATAGCAAGAAGCAATCCTGCAGGAATAGCAATACGCAAACCTTGCATTGCAAGAGCGATCAAGTGGAAGCGTTCGATTGCTGCGTAGTTACCTTCTTTGGCAGCCTTGTCACCAGCGTGAACAAGGGCAGTTGACAAAGTACGTACGATCATTGTCAAGAAGAGACCAGCAACGGCAAGAGGGATAGCTGATGAGTAGGCAAAAGTGATCCCTTTCATTGTGAAGTCGCCACCTTTTACCATGATGATAGCAGCTGCAACAGAAGCCAAGGCTGCATCGGGCGCAACGGCAGCACCGATGTTAGCCCAACCAAGAGCTAACATTTGAAGTGTACCACCAAGGATAACACCGGCTTCAAGATGACCTGTTACAAGACCGATGAGGGTACATGCAATCAGCGGTTGGTGAAATTGGAATTGGTCGAGGATACCTTCAAGACCAGCCATGAAGGCAACGAAGATGACCAAAATCATAGAAATAATTGAAATATCCATAATCAATCATAATCCTTTCATAAATGGGTTTCTGTCAGGGAAACGTTTGAATCTGACAGGAAAATTTTTCAAATAGCTTATTTGACGTTTGCTTTGTTGATCAAGTCAAACAAGTCTTTTTTAGAGTCATTTGGTACTTTACGTACATCGAATTGAACGCCGAGGTCACGCAATTTTTCAAAAGTTGCAACGTCTTCTTTGTCCATAGACAATACGTTGTTAACCATTGTTTTACCAGTAGAGTGTGCCATTGAACCAACGTTCAATTCACCGATTTGAACACCACCTTCAATGGCTTCGAGAGCTTCTTGAGGTGTTTCAAACAAAATGAGTGCTTGTGTTTCGCCGAAACGAGGGTCCTTCGCAACTTCAATCAATTTCTTGATTGGAACAACGTTTGCTTTGACACCGTTTGGAGCTGCTTGTTTGATCAAGCCTTTACGCAATTCGTCTGCAGCTACTTTATCAGAAGCTACGATGATACGGTTTGCTTTTGAAGCAGGTGTCCAAGCTGTCGCAACTTGTCCGTGCAAGAGACGTGTGTCGATACGAGCAAGATTGATTTTAAGCTTGCCATCACCGATAACAGTTCCTTCTGGAATCGCAGCTTGTTTCACTTGAGGTGCAGCAACAACGGGTGTTTCAACAACTGGTTCCAATTCTTCAGGGAGCACTTTCACGCCATCGCGTGCTTCTTTGAGAATATTTGCAGCAACCTGTTCCGCACCTGCAGAAGCATCCATCATGCGTTCTGTGTAGGCTTGGATTAACATTGGTAGGTTGAGACCTGTAAGGATGACAATCTTGCGCTCTGGGCGTTCACCAGCAAGGCGACTTGCTTGGTTAAATGGAGATCCACTCCAAAGATCGGCCAAGACCAAGACTTCGTCATCACCGTTAAATGCGTCAATAGCGGCGTTGAACTTAGCATAGAGGTCATCTGGTCCTTCACTTGGCATAAAAGTAACAACTTGTACTTTTTCTTGTTCGCCAAAGATCATGGAGCCAGACTGATGAATGCCAGCAGCAAACTCGCCATGACTTGCAATAATGATTCCAATACTCATTATTGATCCTCCTAAATATATTTGATTTGAAGAGTTAACTATAATAAAATTGTTCTCTTCTAAACATACATTATTATAAACCGCTTACAGAGACTTTGTCAATCCTTTATTATAGGAAAATGGAACCGGTATCAGAAAATGCATAGTTATACTTGTTAAATCATTAAGCAAAATTTAAGGATATATTATGGAAGATTTAAGGTAACTTCCGTATCATTGAAGCAACAAAAAAAGAAAGAGAAAAAATATGAAACCTAGTAAAATAAAGATGAAAACAAGTATGGTTCTGTTGTTATCGACACTTGTCCTGACGGCATGTAGCCATGGTTCGGCTACGAGCAAGACCTCTTCGACGACAACTTCAAGTAGCGCCACAACGAGTCAATCGGCTGTAACAACGACGGATTATTTCAAAGAATCCGATTATGATACAAGTTACGATGAAAAAACGGCTTCTACCATTCAGTTATCTGGCTCAACTGCCAAGGTTTCTGGGGACGGTGTGAGTGTGTCAGGTTCTACGGTAACGATTGCATCGGAAGGAACCTACATTATTTCTGGTAGTTCTGAAAATGTGCAAATTGTCGTGAAGGCGGCTGATACAGCCAAAGTCCATCTTGTCATAAAAGATGTTACGATGACGGGTGACAAGTCTCCTATCAAGGTGGAAGAAGCTGATAAGGTGACTATGACCTTGGCAAAAGACTCGAAAAATACCATTTCTGACACAGCCAACAACTCGGATGCAGACGCAGATGCGGCTATCTTTTCTGCAAGTGATTTGGTCATGAACGGAGAAGGAAGTCTGACTGTTAACGGTAAGTCTAAAAATGCGATCAAAGCCAATGACGATTTGCGTATCACAGGCGGGACTTACACGATTTCAGCAGTGAAACACGGCTTCAATGTTAATGATGCACTCAATATCACCAATGCGACAGTAGAAGTAACTGCTTCAGAAGATGCACTTCATTCGGACAATGATAAGGATACCAGTCTGGGCAATATCTACCTAAAAGATGCGACTATCACTGCTACAGCTGGAGATGATGGCATTCACGCTTCAAATAATCTAGTCATTGACGGAGGAAAAGTAACAGTTGGTGATTCGAATGAAGGTTTGGAAGGTGCAGCTATCCATATTATTAGCGGGAAAATTGATGTAACAGCTAAGGATGATGGTATCAATGCAGCGAATTCCTCTAGAAACTCGGGTATTTACTTAACTATTGACGGCGGGACAATCAATGTGACAGCAGGTGGTGACGGATTGGACTCCAACGGTGATTTGACGGTCAATGGCGGAACCTTATTTGTCAGCGGTGCCCCAGATAATGGCAATGGCGCGCTAGATTATGACGGCATCGGAAAAATTACTGGAGGAAATGTCTTTATCGTTGGTTCGGCTGGTATGGCCATGGGATTTGGAGAAGATTCTAGCCAGGCTTCTATCATGGCAAGCATCAGTGGCAAAGCTGGTTCGACCATTACAGTGAAAGATTCGTCCGGTAAGGTTTTGGCGACCTATACTGCGACACAAGTCTTTGAAACAGCGTTAGTCAGCTCCTCTGCCATCAAAGAGGGGGAAACCTATACGGTAGAAGTTGATGGACAATCCACTACAGCAACAGCTAGCCTAACGACTCAAACAGTTGGTGGCATGGGCGGGGGTCCTGGCGGCGGGGGTAGCCGACCTGGTCAACGGTAAAATCAAAAAAACTCAGATGTCAATCTGAGTTTTTTAGTTATAAGAACAATCGCTCTAATTCTCGAGCAACGCCATCTTGATCATTAGTGAATTCGGTCATGCGGTCAGCATGTGGGATGAGGGTATCGCTGGCATTTTTCATAGCATAGCCTGTTCTAGCTAATTGCAGCATTTGGACATCGTTGTGTTCGTCCCCAAAGGCGATAAGATCAGCAGCCTCCGCTTGATAATGGTCCAATAAATACTTTAGAGCAGACGCTTTAGTGACACCTTTGGCACAGGTTTCAAGAATGCTGAGCGGGCCACCCCAAGTGTTGATTTCGAGCTCGTTCTTGAACAAGGTACGCATCTCCTTGGCAAATTCATGGCGGTCCTCAGCGCGTGTATGCATGAGGATAGAATGCGGGTCGCTTGTAATCAATTCGGGCTTAATCAGTGTATCGGGTGTAATTTGTTCTACTCCCATTAAACTAGGGTGGATTTCGTTCAAGTGATCTTGGGTGATGAAAAATTTATTTTTGTATTCACCAGCGATGAAAATAGCCTGAAATTGTTCTTTGTATTTCAAAAAATCAATCAAGTATTGCTTATTAATCAGGATATTTTGCTCCCACTGCCATTTTTTCTCAGGAATGTGCACCAGGGAACCATTGAAGTTAATCATCGGGGTATCTAGGCCTAGTTGCTGGTAAAACTGATGCGCCATGCGGTAAGGGCGACCTGTTGCAATAATCACGGTGTGGCCAGCATTTTTTACGTTTTGAATGGTTTGAATCGTGTAGTCACTTAGTTGACTTTGGTTATTGAGAAGAGTGCCATCTAAGTCCAAGGCAATCATTTTTTTCTTCATTAGGAACTCCTTTAACTTTCCTAACAGTATATCAAAAATCGTCTAAAATAGAAAGTAAATAAAAAAATATAGGGAATTATTGTTGAAAAAGTGAATTATTTAGAGTATAATTTAAATATCGTTCGTAAATAAAGGAGATTTTTAGAAAAATGGAACGTTTTTTTAAATTAAAAGAATACGGTACAACCGTATCTACTGAAATCATGGCAGGTTTGACAACTTTCTTTGCTATGAGTTATATCTTGTTTGTCAACCCATCTATCTTGGGTGCAGCAGGCATGCCAACAAAAGCTGTTTTCTTGGCCACTATTATCGCTTCAGTTATTTCAACTATGTTCATGGGATTGTTTGCAAATGTACCTTACGCCCTTGCACCAGGTATGGGGCTGAATGCATTCTTCACCTATACAGTAGTTTTTGGTCTTGGCTTTACTTGGCAAGAAGCCTTGGCCATGGTTTTCCTCTGTGGTTTGTTTAATATTTTTATCACAGTGACCAAAGTCCGTAAAAGTATTATTAAGGCTATTCCAATTAGCTTGCAACATGCTATCGGTGGTGGTATTGGTATTTTCGTAGCCTATCTTGGTTTTAAAAATGCGAATATTATCAATTTCTCAGCATCAGCTGGCGATATTGTTTCTATCAATGGTACGGCTCCTGCTTCAGCAGATTTGTCAAATGGTGTGACATCTGTTGCGGCGAACGGTGGAGTGGTTCCAGCTATTTCTGCCTTTACTGATCCAGCAGTTCTTTTAGCTGTTATTGGCCTTCTTTTGACGGCAGTGTTGGTAATTAAAAATGTCCGTGGTGCCATTTTGATTGGGATTGTAGCAACAACTTTGATTGGCATCCCTATGGGTGTTGTTGACTTGTCTGCTATCAGCTTTACAAATGACATGGGTTCAGCTTTTGGTGAATTGGGGACAACCTTCCTCGCAGCCTTTGGCGGTATGAAGTCCCTCTTTAGCGACAGTAGCCGTTTGCCATTGGTACTCATGACCATCTTTGCCTTTAGTTTGTCAGACACATTTGATACGCTTGGTACCTTTATCGGTACAGGTCGTCGTACAGGTATCTTCTCAGCAGAAGATGAAGCCGCTCTTGAAAATTCATCAGGTTTCTCTTCAAAAATGGACCGCGCTTTGTTTGCTGATGCCATCGGTACATCTATTGGAGCTTTGTTTGGTACGTCAAATACGACAACTTATGTCGAATCAGCTGCAGGGATTGCAGAGGGTGGTCGTACTGGTTTGACCGCTGTTTCAACAGCAGTCTGCTTCCTTCTTTCCATTCTTCTCTTGCCGCTTGTTGGGATTGTACCCGCAGCTGCTACAGCGCCAGCCTTGATTATCGTTGGGGTGATGATGGTGTCTTCTTTCCTTGATGTGGACTGGAGCAATTTCGAAGATGCGCTTCCGGCCTTCTTTGCAGCCTTCTTCATGGCACTTTGCTACTCTATTTCATACGGTATTGCTGCAGCGTTTATCTTCTATTGCTTGGTGAAAATTGTTAAGGGTCAAACAAAAGAAATCCATCCAATTTTATGGGCAGCAACTGCAATGTTTATTTTGAACTTTATTATCTTGGCCATTATTTAGTTTGGCTCTAAACCGTCGCTTGTCGACGGTTTTTTCTTTTGTGCAGAAAATGACAAACAAGGTATTCTATGATATAATACGGTCTATGTATAGCCAAAATGAAAGAGAACTAACAGCCATTGGTCAGCGATTAGGAAGTCTTTTGCAAGCTGGAGATGTTCTGGTCTTGTCAGGAGACTTGGGGGCGGGAAAAACGACGCTTACTAAGGGAATCGCGACTGGTCTGGAAATTAACCAAATGATTAAAAGTCCGACCTACACAATTGTGCGTGAATATGAAGGTCGTTTACCGCTCTATCACTTGGATGTTTACCGCATCGGTGATGACCCAGATTCGATAGATTTGGACGATTTTTTGTACGGGGACGGTGTTACGGTTATCGAGTGGGGGGAACTGCTGGATGCTGCTGTCTTGTCAGATTATCTGACTGTTCGTATTGAGCGTAGCGGAGATGGACGTGAGCTGAGATTTGAAAGCCATGGAGCTCGTAGCCGAGTTTTAGCAGAGGAGCTGAACCATGGCTGAGCAGGAAGTTGTTTTTGAAGAGGCGCAAGTTGCGGATGCGCAGGCTTTTATTGACTTTATGCATCAGGTAGCGGATGAGACTGAGTTTTTAGATGTGAGTGGTGACGAATTTACCTTGTCACGTGAAGATGTTGAACCTATTTTTGCCTCTAATTTGGAAAGTCTAGACCAGCTTTGTCTTGTTGCGAAAATTGGTTCAGACATCATTGGTTTAGCCAGTGTAAAGACGGAGAAACCGTATCGCATTGGTCATATTGGCACAGTCTTTTTAGCAGTGAAAAAAGCTTACTGGGGTTACGGCCTTGGCCGAACCTTGCTAGAAGAAGTGATCAAGTGGGCAGAGTTTAATCAGGTCTTGGGGCGTTTGTCCTTGACTGTTCAAGTGCGCAATGAGCGAGCCGTTCAACTCTATCAATCGCTTGGATTTGAGATTGAAGGAGTGCAAAAACGTGGAGCTCGCACGGACAAGGGAGAATGGTTAGACCTATATTACATGGGGAGAATGGTAGAGTAGAGATGAAAATCGGAAAGAAAATTTTTTTAATGTTTCTAGCTCTTGTCTTTTTGACACTGGGAGCAGTGGGCACATATGGCTGGACCTTATACCAATCATCCACATCAGCAGCAAACAAAACCTATAACAACCTTGGTCGCAACATCGATGATAAGGTCATTGAAGCCACAAAACCATTGACCATTCTCTTGATGGGAGTGGACATGGATCAGGCAACTCGCGGTGGTGAGTGGGAAGGTGGCCGAAGTGACTCCATGATTTTGGTGACAGTCAATCCGAAAACGAAGACAACCACGATGATGAGTTTGACACGGGATATCATGGTTGAAATTGCAAATGCAGATGGCACATCCTACGGTAGTGCAGAAAAGTTGAACCATTCCTATGCCTATGGACAGGCGCCGATGGCGATTGCGACGATTGAAAAAATGATGAATACGCATATTGATCGCTACATGGAAATCAATATGGATGGCCTTCGTAGTTTGGTAGACGCGGTTGGCGGTATTACAGTGAATAATACGCTTGGATTTACCATTTCAATCTCCGATACGGAGCCAGCTTATACTGCAACGGTAGACCCTGGGAAGCAACATATCAATGGTGAGCAAGCCCTTGTTTATTCACGGATGCGCTACCAAGATCCAGAAGGGGATTATGGTCGTCAAAAACGCCAACGTGAAGTAATTAGCATCCTCCTTAATAAGTTACTGCAGCTAGATGGCATTACCCAATACCAAAAAATATTGGACGTATTGGCCAATAATATGCGAACGGATGTGAAAATCAATTCTTCGACCATTCCAAGTCTCCTTGGTTACAAGGATTCATTGAAAAAAATTGAATCTTACCAGTTAACAGGTGAGGGACAAATGGTCAATGAGATTTCTTACCAAATTCCAACGAGCGAGCACTTGCTTGAAATGCAAAATGTCATCAAGAAGTCGTTAGGCTTGGAACCTGCTACGGTATTGAAAACCAATGTCAAAGTTTATGAAAACCTCTTTGGTTATGCCAATCCGATTACAGTTGAAGATGCCTTTACAGGAGAAGTGACTCAGGGTACAGGTCAGACAACAACGACTAACACAGAATCTACAGTGTCTACAGAGTCTACCTCGTATGGAACGAGCGAAAGCGATTCTACTTATCAATAAAAAAGAACCTAGGACCGAGGTCCTGGGCTCTTTATTTTTTAGCATATTTTTCAGTGATTTTTTGAATTTCTTCTAGATTTCCTGCAATACTTTGCTGATAGGTTCTGAGTTTGTATTGCAAGTCTTCTGCCATTTCTTGCAGTGGTTCTTGGTAAGATTGGATGGTGGCAAGTTGCTGCTGAATAGTCTGGTAGCTCGCTTGACTTTTTTTCGCCAAATCAATTGTTTCAGATGTTTCTTGTACAATTTTTTCACGATTGTTGACCAGCCAGTAGCTAGCAAGGGCTGCACCACTAGCAGCTAGTAAATGAGATAATTTCATACTATTCTCCTAAGTAAAGTTCCTGAGCGAGTTGGGCCAGAGCTGGGAAATCAGGTTCATTAGCTGTAAAGCGAATGTCCAAGCCGTCCTCTTGGCTAAAGCGCGGTAGAAGATGGACATGGGTGTGAAAAACAGTTTGTCCCGCAACTTCTTCGTTATTGTTGAGGATATTGACGCCGGCTGCCCCTAGAGTCTGCTGAAGGTGACGCGCAATTTTAGGAATACGAGCAAAGAGCTGGCTGCTGCTTTCGCTATCCATCTCAAGCATATTGCGGAAATGTTGTTTTGGCACCACCAAGGTGTGCCCCTTGGTAACCTGAGTGATATCGAGGAAGGCTAAAACCTGGTCATCTTCATAAACCTTTGATGAAGGGATTTCTCCTGCGATAATCTTACAAAAAATACAATCTGACATAGTTTGAGCTTCCTTCTATAGTTTTTGTTATAATGATTATATCAAAAAATCGGAGAAAAGCATGTTAGAAGTTACGAATCTTACAGGGGGCTATGCCAACATTCCTGTATTAAAAGATATTTCATTTGAAGTGAATGATGGTGAGTTGGTCGGTTTAATCGGGCTAAATGGAGCCGGTAAATCAACTACGATTAAGGAAGTCATCGGTCTCTTGACGCCCTATCAAGGTACTATTGCACTGGATGGTCTGCAATTACAAGGGCAGGCGGAAACTTATCGGAAGAAAATTGGCTTTATCCCTGAAACGCCAAGTCTTTATGAGGAATTGACCTTGAAGGAACACTTAGAAGTCGTGGCGCTGGCTTATGACCTGGATTTGGAGCAAGTTTGGGAGCGGGTTGAGCGGTACTTGAAAATCTTCCGTCTGGATCAAAAATTGGACTGGTTTCCTGTGCAATTTTCGAAGGGGATGAAGCAGAAGGTCATGATTATCTGCGCCTTGATGGTGGAGCCGAGTTTGTTAATCGTGGATGAGCCGTTTTTGGGCTTGGACCCGCTGGCGATTCAGGATTTGATTGATTTATTAGATGAGGAAAAGGCGCGTGGCGCTTCTATTCTCATGTCGACCCATGTGCTAGACTCAGCAGAAAAAATGTGTGACCGCTTCGTTGTCTTGCACCAAGGTCGCATTCGAGCAGCGGGAACCTTGCAGGAATTACGCGCAGCATTTGGTCAGGAAAATGCCAGTCTCAATGAAATCTATTTGGCCTTGACCAAAGAAGGAGAGGACGCATGAGAACAGTTTTTCAGAAGCGACGTCAGCTGTTTTTGCATCGCTGTGCCAAGTATCTCCGCTATGTCTTAAATGACCATTTTGTCTTGGTTCTAATGGCCTTCCTTGGATTCTTACTGGTTCAGTACAGAGACTTGTTGCTGCATTTTCCATCCAATCCTTGGTATATTTATCTCTTGATTGCAACGGTTTTGGGAATTCTTTTCTTTTCGGGAAGACTTGCCACCTATCTTGAGGAGGCAGACCAGCTCTTCCTCCTAGTCAAAGAAAATCAGGTCACAGCACAAGTGAAGAAAGCTGGTCAGACTACCTTTCTTACTTGGGGGATGATGCAAGTTCTAGGCTATGTCTTACTCATTCCCTTGTATCTCAAGTTGGGCTGGCCTCATCTCCTTATCATCTTGCTCTTGTGTGGCCTTTTGGCTGGAAAGTACATCTGGCACATGCATCAAGTCAAGAACTTGCTTGGTGACCAAGGTCTGAATTGGCAGCGAGCAATCTCTAAGGAAGAAGGGCGTAAGCAAAGAATTTTACAATTTTTCGCACTCTTTACGACAGTAAAAGGCATTACGAGCAGCGTCAAACGAAGAGCTTACCTGGACCCGCTGTTAGGTTTCGTGAAAAAAGACCATGGAAAGACTTGGGATTATCTCTTCTTACGGGCATTTTTGAGATCGGGGGATTTCTTCCCCTTGGCTTTGCGCTTGTCGGGACTTAGTCTTGTCTTTCTAGTTACCATTCAAGAATCCTGGTTGGCAGTTGGCTTGACCGCCCTCTTTGATTACCTTTTACTCTTTCAATTGTTGCCACTTTATAACGTCTATGATTATCAGTATTTGGCGCAACTTTATCCGATTTCTTCTATTGGGAAAAGGCAGAGCTGTCAGAGGGTCATTGGGCTGGTATTTTATAGCGTTGTCGCACTACAAAGTTTGTTAGCACTTTTTCTCTTAGCAGAGAAAAAATACGTATTAATTGTTATTGGAATCGGTGTCATTTTGAAGCAAGTTTATTTGCCAATAAAAGCGAAAAAATTGTTTGACTAACCGCTGGAAAACTAGTAAAATAGTAAGGAATTTTAGAAAGGAGTCAGGCATGCAGTTTGAAAATAGAGGCCTACAATTACAATCAATTGCAGGTAACAGTGGAAAAGCTTTTAAAGGCCTAAGATCAGATGGTACGCCTGTCTTTGTCAAGTACGAAATGCCTCCAATCGTGTCAGCCTTGGCACGGGAGCAAATTACGCCACCAGTTATTTCTATCAATAGGGAAGTAGGAAAGGGGCAACGCGTAGAGCAAGAATGGCTAAATGGGCATACCTTAGAGCGTGTGGACATGACTAGCAAACAAGTCCGCCAAATCTTGGTGCGCATGCATTTTTCACGTATCTTGCTTAATCAAGCTCTGCAGTTGAATTATAGCTATCAAGAGCCACGTGATTTGGTGAAAAAATGGCAAAATGATGCTCCAAATCGCTTGCAACAAAACACTTATTTACAGTCTGTTTGTGCAGATTTGTTGGCGCATTTACCAAACTTCCAACAAGAAGTAGCGACATTTGTCCACGGAGACTTGCACCACAAAAACTGGATTGAAACAACGAGCGGGCTCGTTTATTTGACCGACTGGGAAACAGCCTGTTTGACAGACCGAATGCTGGATGTGGCCTATGTATTGACGCACTATATCCCTCGTATGTCATGGGAAGAATGGCTCAAAGATTACGGCTACAAGTATAATAAAACCGTCTTGCGTAAGGTTTATTGGTATGGTCAAATGAGTTACCTCAATCAAATCACAAAATACGCAGAGAGTTACAATTTAGAAGCGGCGAATAGAGAAATTTACGCTCTTCGTCAATTTAGGGAGACATTTTACAAAGAATTATGAGAGTGAGAAAAAGAAAAGGTGCAGAAGAGCACCTCGAACATCACCCCCAATACGTCATCCTCAATCCAGAAGATGCCAAAGGAAAATGGTATGAAGTGTTTGGAAACGACAATCCTATTCACATCGAAGTAGGTTCTGGTAAGGGAGCATTTATCACTGGTATGGCCGTGCAAAATCCAGATATCAACTATATCGGGATTGATATCCAGCTTTCAGTCCTCAGCTATGCACTGGATAAGGTTCTCGACAGTGGCGCCACCAATGTCAAGTTGCTTCGTGTAGATGGTTCAAGTCTGACAAACTATTTTGCGGATGCCGAGGTTGACATGATGTATCTGAACTTCTCAGATCCATGGCCAAAAACCAAGCATGAAAAACGCCGCTTGACTTACAAATCCTTCTTGGATACCTACAAGCAAATCTTGCCTGAACATGGAGAAATTCATTTCAAGACGGATAACCGTGGCTTGTTTGAGTACAGCTTGGCTAGTTTCTCACAATACGGCATGACCCTCAAGCAAGTGTGGCTAGATTTGCACGCTAGCAATTTTGAAGGAAATGTCATGACTGAGTACGAAGCTAAATTTTCAAGTAAGGGACAGGTCATTTATCGGGTAGAAGCAATTTTTAATTAAGAAAATGAGTTCGAGCAATCGAGCTCTTTTTGCTAATTTGCTTGAATACTGCATATTTCTAGACATAAAGCGGAAAATATGCTATACTAAGTAAAAATAGAGAAGAAAGGGGTTGGTCGTGTGCCAACCCTTTGACTTGTTCTCAGATTTTGCAAGGAGGTATGAATGGCAACAATTGTTGAATTGGTGACAGAAGTGGTAGCGCCAGCTATCCAGGCACCATATGAGTTGGTTGATGTGGAGTATGGCAAACTTGGCAGCGACTATGTTTTATCGATTTTTGTAGACAAGGAAGGGGGAATCACCCTCAATGATACTGCTGAGTTGTCGGAAGTCATTAGTCCGCTCCTAGACAGTATTAAGCCAGATCCTTTCCCTGAACAATATATGCTAGAAGTGACAAGCCCGGGCTTAGAGCGTCCTTTGAAAACCAAGGAGGCCCTAGAAAAAGCTGTGGGAAGTTACATTCATGTCAAGTTGTATCAAGCTATTGATAAAACCAAGGTTTTTGAAGGGAACTTGCTGAGCTTTGACGGAGAGGAACTTGTCATGGAATACATGGATAAGACCCGCAAAAAGGAAATCATCATTCCCTATCAGACAGTGGCTAAGGCCCGTCTTGCTGTAAAAATTTAAGAAAGAAAGGACCTTTTGAATGTCAAAAGGAAAGAAACATGAGTAAAGAAATGCTAGAAGCCTTCCGTATTTTGGAGGAAGACAAGGGTATTAAAAAAGAGGACATCATCGATGCAGTGACAGAATCTCTTCGTTCTGCTTACAAACGCCGCTATGGTCAGTCTGAGTCAGCAGCTATCGAATACGATGAGAAAAAAGGTGATTTTCGTGTTTATACTGTTCGCGAAGTGGTGGATGAAGTCTTTGACAGCCGTTTGGAAATCAGCTTGAAAGATGCTTTGGCTATTTCATCAGCTTACGAACTTGGGGATAAAATTAAGTTTGAAGAAGCACCAGGTGAATTTGGTCGTGTGGCTGCTCAATCAGCTAAGCAAACCATTATGGAAAAAATGCGCAAGCAAACACGTACCATCACTTTCAACACTTACAAAGAGCATGAAGGTGAAATCATGACTGGTACGGTAGAACGCTTTGACAATCGTTTTATCTATGTTAACTTGGGAACTTTGGAAGCACAGTTGTCAAAACAAGACCAAATTCCAGGAGAAATCTTCCAATCACATGACCGTATTGAAGTCTATGTTTACAAGGTTGAAGATAATGGACGCGGTGTCAATGTTTTTGTTAGCCGTAGCCATCCTGAAATGATCAAACGTCTGATGGAACAAGAAATTCCAGAAGTGTTTGACGGCACAGTTGAAATCATGAGCGTCTCACGTGAAGCTGGAGATCGGACAAAAGTTGCAGTTCGTAGCCACAATCCAAACGTTGATGCCATCGGTACAATCGTTGGACGTGGTGGAAGCAATGTCAAGAAAATCACCAGCAAGTTCCATCCAGCACGCTATGATGCAAAATTGGACCGCATGGTGCCAACAGAAGAAAATATCGATGTCATCGAGTGGGTAGAAGATCCAGCGGAATTCATCTACAACGCGATTGCACCTGCAGAAGTGGACCAAGTGCTATTTGACACAGAAGATGGCAAGCACGCAACAGTCGTTGTTCCTGACAACAAATTGTCTCTTGCGATCGGCCGCCGTGGTCAAAACGTACGCTTGGCAGCACATTTGACAGGTTTCCGTATCGACATCAAGTCAGCTTCCGAGTACGAAGCAACAGAAGCAGAACTCTACGGAGAAGCTGAAGAAGTAGAAGAAACAATCATCGAAGATCAAGATTAATTTGGAGGTAAAGATGGCAAAAGCTAGAAAAATACCTTTACGAAAATCAGTTGTTTCTGGAGAAATCATTGATAAACGTGATTTACTTCGCATTGTTAAAAATAAAGAAGGACAGGTTTCAATCGATCCAACTGGTAAAGCCAATGGACGTGGTGCCTATATTAAATTGGACAATGATGAAGCACTTCAAGCTAAGAAAAAACAAGTCTTTAACCGTGCCTTCAGCATGGAGGTCGATGCAGCATTTTATGATGAATTGATTGCCTATGTTGACCACAAGGTCAAGAGGAGAGAGCTTGGACTCGAATAAAAAAGATAAAATCTTAAGCTTATTAGGATTGGCTCAGCGGGCAGGTCGGATCACTTCGGGAGAAGATTTGGTCGTTGAAAGCATCCAGAAAAAACAGGCAAAACTAGTCTTTCTGGCAAACGATGCAGCAGCTAATTTGCAAAAGAAAATTACAGACAAAAGCAAGACTTATCAAGTAGAAGTCAACACCACCTTTTCAACGCTAGAAATAAGCGCAGCATTAGGCAAAGCTAGAAAAGTTCTAGCTGTTACGGATGCTGGATTTACGAAGAAGATGAGGTCTATTATGGAATAGAAGAGGAGGACAAGAGATTGTCTAAGAAGAGATTGAATGAAATCGCTCGTGAAATTGGGCGAACTAGTAAGGAAGTTGTCGCCAAGGCACAGGAATTAGGCTTTGATGTCAAGAGCCATGCGTCATCAGTCGAAGCAGACGCAGCTCAAAAAATTGCAGCTAGCTTCTCAGTAACAAGTCCAAAAGTAGAAAAAAAAGTGGAGTCAAAACCGGCAGAAAAGCCAGCTCCTGTAGAGAAAAAGGTAGAAAGCAAGCCAGTAGAAAAGGCGACCACACCAGTGACACCAAGCGCTGAGCCAGCTAAACCTGCTGTTCAACGTCCGCAGAGTCGTAACTTTAAAGCCGAGCGTGAAGCGCGTGCAAAAGAACAAGCTGCAAAACGTGCTCAAGGTCAAGGTAATAACCGTCAACAGAATAATCGCAATAAAGACCGTAATCAGAACGACCGTCGCGATCATCGCAATCAAGAACGTCGCAATGATCAAGGCTCAGGTCGAAACAACGAGCGTCGCCAAGACAATCGTTTCAACGATCGCCGTCGTGATAATCGTTCAGATCAAGGACGTAATCAAGGAAACTTTAATCAAAACCGCCAACCAGCCTCAAGTTCAGCACCAAGTACCAAGATTGATTTCAAAGCGCGTGCAGCTGCGCTGAAAGCAGAACAAAATGCGGAATACGCTCGCGGTAGCGAAGAACGTTTCCGTCAAGCACAAGAAGCGAAGAAGCAAAAACAAATCAAACCGAAAGAAATTAAGTTTGAAGAGCCAGAAGAAGTTGTAAAATCTAAAGTGGCTCCAGCAGTAACTTCTGCTCCTGTAGCGGAACCAGCAGCTGACACCCGTCGTAAGAAACAAGCACGACCAAATAAAAAACGTGACTTTGCAAGTGATGTTGAAGATGGTCCAAGAAAACAACAAAAGAATCGAAATAATCAAAATCAAGTGAGAAATCAAAGAAATAGTAACTGGAACAACAATAAGAAAAACAAAAAAGGCAATAACAAACAAGTTGTGAAACCAGTCACAGAACGTAAGTTCCATGAATTGCCGACAGAATTTGAATACACGTCAGGTATGACGGTTGCAGAAATCGCGAAACGTATCAAGCGCGAGCCAGCAGAAATCGTGAAGAAACTCTTTATGATGGGTGTCATGGCGACTCAAAACCAATCCTTGGACGGGGATACCATTGAACTCCTTATGGTGGATTATGGTATTGAAGCCAAGGAAAAAGTTGAAGTGGATAATGCGGATATTGAACGTTTCTTCGTAGAAGATGGCTACCTCAATGAAGACGAATTGACAGAACGTCCACCAGTTGTGACCATCATGGGACACGTTGACCATGGTAAGACAACCCTTTTGGATACTCTTCGTAATTCTCGTGTCGCAACAGGCGAGGCGGGTGGTATCACTCAGCATATCGGTGCCTACCAAATCGAAGCTGATGGCAAGAAAATCACTTTCTTGGACACACCAGGACACGCTGCCTTCACATCTATGCGTGCGCGTGGAGCATCTGTCACAGATATTACCATCTTGATTGTAGCGGCTGATGACGGTGTTATGCCTCAGACCATTGAAGCCATCAACCACTCAAAAGCAGCTGGTGTTCCAATCATCGTTGCTATTAATAAAATCGATAAACCAGGAGCAAATCCTGAGCGTGTCATCGGTGAATTGGCAGAACACGGTGTTATCTCAACTGCCTGGGGTGGTGATTCTGAGTTTGTCGAAATTTCGGCTAAATTCAACAAAAACATCGATGAATTGTTGGAAACGGTTCTTCTCGTTGCAGAAATGCAAGAATTGAAAGCAGACCCAACCGTTCGTGCAATCGGTACAGTTATCGAGGCTCACTTGGATAAAGGGAAAGGTGCAGTTGCAACTCTTCTTGTTCAACAAGGTACCTTGAATGTTCAAGACCCAATCGTTGTCGGAAATACATTTGGACGTGTTCGTGCCATGGCAAATGATCTCGGTCGTCGTGTTAAAGTAGCGGGTCCGTCAACTCCTGTTTCGATTACTGGTTTGAACGAAGCACCTATGGCGGGTGACCATTTTGCGGTCTACGAAGATGAAAAATCAGCTCGTGCAGCCGGTGAAGAACGTGCAAAACGTGCCCTCTTGAAACAACGTCAAGCGACGCAACGTGTCTCTCTTGAAAATCTCTTTGACACCCTCAAAGCTGGTGAAGTCAAGACGGTTAATGTCATCATCAAGGCAGACGTTCAAGGTTCTGTAGAAGCCCTTGCAGCATCACTCTTGAAGATTGATGTAGAAGGCGTTCGCGTCAATGTCGTTCACTCTGCAGTTGGTGCCATTAACGAATCAGACGTGACCTTGGCTGCCGCTTCAAATGCAGTTGTCATTGGTTTCAACGTTCGTCCAACACCGATCGCTCGCCAACAAGCTGAAAACGAAGAAGTTGAAATTCGTCTCCATAGCATCATCTATAAAGTGATTGAAGAAGTGGAAGACGCTATGAAGGGTATGCTTGATCCTGAGTACCAAGAAAAAATCATCGGTGAAGCGATTATCCGTGAAACATTTAAAGTTTCTAAAATCGGGACAATCGGTGGATTTATGGTTATTAACGGTAAAGTCACTCGTGATTCAAGCGTCCGTGTTATCCGTGACGGTGTGGTTATTGCTGATGGCAAATTGGCAAGTTTGAAACACTATAAGGATGATGTTAAGGAAGTCGGAAATGCCCAAGAGGGTGGTTTGATGATTGACAACTTCAACGACTTGAAAGTGGATGATACCATTGAAGCTTACGTCATGGAAGAAATCAAGAAGTAAGAAAATCTAACTTCGGTTGCTATACAATTAACAAACATAAAGCTGAGGAAACTCAGCATTTCTAAGATAGAGAAAGGAGAAGAAGATGGGAAATTCATTTCGTGTTGACCGCGTTGGAATGGAAATCAAGCGCGAAGTCAATGAGATTCTCCGTTTGAAAGTCCGTGACCCGCGCGTGCAAGATGTGACAATCACAGATGTTCAAATGCTAGGAGACCTATCTGCAGCCCGCGTTTATTATACCATTCACTCGACCTTGGCTTCTGACAATCAGAAAGCACAGATTGGCTTGGAAAAAGCTACGGGTACGATTAAACGTGAACTTGGTAAAAATCTGAAAATGTATAAAATTCCAGATTTGGTATTTGCAAAAGATGAGTCAATCGAGTACGGTAATAAGATTGATGAGATGCTACGTAACCTTGATAAGGAATAAATCTGTAAAACGCTTGAAAGCAATTTCATGCGTTTTTTTGTATATTTTTCAATAAAATACTTGCTAATACAATAAAAATAAGTTAGAATAGCCCTAACATATATATTTAGGAGATTTCATATGCAGCATCTTCATTTAGAAAAAATTGATGCAAGGAATTGGGAAAAATTCAACCAACTTGCACAAGCGTTTTTAGCGAAAAAGGTCACAAGAGAAGGTTTTCAGTCGCAACTAAATCAAATTCAGCACCTGCAAGAATTGTTGCTAGCTGATTTGGTGCAAGAAGCGATTTATTTGATTCGTCATGAAGGGACTGTTCAAGGTTTTGTCGACCTTCAGCTAGGAGAGGCGGGGATTTATTTGTTGGCAGACCAAAAACACCACCTTTTCAATCACTTGAAAAAACAGTTGAGCCATTCTATTGAATGTACAGAAACTCTCTGCTTGGATTCTTTTTTGGCACCTGTTTGGTAAGAGGGGATACATTTTATTTTAAGGGAAGATTAAGGAAAGGTGAGTATACTTTATTTATTCTTTTTCATATATCTCCTGAGAACACCGGTCTTTCCGGTGTTTTCTTTGTACTTTTTACGCAATCTAGTGTACACTGATAAAAAAGAAAATGAGGTGAAGAGATGATTTGGTCTTTAATTGTGGGTGCTTTGATTGGTGCGATGGCTGGTGGGATTACGGGCAAAGATAAGTCTATGGGCTGTCTAGCCAATATCGTGGCTGGATTGATTGGCTCGTCTGTGGGGCAGTCTTTATTTGGATATTGGGGTCCTAGTTTGGTGGGAATGGCCTTGATTCCCTCCATCGCTGGAGCGGTTATCGTCATTGCAGTGGTGTCCTTCTTTCTTGGGAAAAAATAAGTAATGAGCGCTGGTGTAAAGCCCAGTGTTTTCGCATTTAATGGCTATTTTAAGGGATTTATGATAAAATAAACTGATTAGCAAAAAGAGGAGTAACCTGTGACCGTAAAACAATATATGCCGGATTTTGCCTTGGAAAAGGTTTATGATTTGACGGTGGAAAGTCTCAATAGAGAAGGAATTAAAGCTGTTTTTGTCGATTTAGATAATACCTTGATTGCTTGGAATAATCCTGACGGGACTCCAGAGATGCGTCAGTGGTTGCAGGAATTAAGCGCTGCGGGTATCCGTGTGGTGGTTGTTTCAAATAACAACCATGAACGTGTGAAAAAAGCGGTGGATAAGTTTGGAATTGACTTTGAGTCGCGTGCCATGAAGCCATTTACCTTGGGGATTGATCGGGCTTTGAAACGATTTGGTGTCCAAAAAAATGAGGTTGTCATGGTAGGAGACCAGCTGATGACAGACATTCGTGCAGCTAAGCGAGCAGGTATTCGCTCGATTTTGGTCAAACCCTTGGTCGTATCAGATGCATGGGTCACTCAATTTAATCGCTGGCGCGAACGCCGCATGCTCAAGAAAATCATTGCCAAGTATGGTCCAATTCAGTATAAAAAGGAAATCTAAGTGGAAGAATTATTTTGTATCGGCTGCGGGGCAGCCATTCAGACCAGTCAAAAGGAAGTAGCAGGTTATACGCCGCAGTCTGCACTTGAAAAAGGCCTAGAGACGGGGCAACTCTATTGCCAACGTTGTTTCCGCTTGCGTCATTACAATGAAATTTCAGACGTCAATATCTCGGATGATGAGTTTATGAAGCTCCTCCACGAGGTAGGCGATAGTCAGGCTTTGGTGGTTAATGTCATTGATATTTTTGACTTTAACGGCTCTGTCATCCCCGGCTTGCCACGCTTTGTGTCAGGCAATGATGTGCTCCTAGTGGGCAATAAGCAAGATATCTTGCCCAAGTCTGTCAAGACTGGAAAGGTGACCCAGTGGTTGACAGAACGGGCGCATGAAGTCGGCTTACGTCCTGTAGATGTGGTGCTCACCTCGGCTCAAAACAAGCAGGCCATTAAGGACTTGATCAAGAAGATTGAACAGCACCGCAAGGGGCGTGATGTCTACGTGGTCGGAGTGACCAATGTCGGCAAGTCAACGCTTATTAATGCCATTATCCAAGAAATCACTGGAGATAAGGATATCATCACGACTTCTCGCTTCCCAGGGACAACCTTGGATAAGATTGAGATTCCGCTTGATGACGGTTCCTACATTTTTGATACGCCGGGGATTATCCACCGCCACCAGATGGCGCATTACCTGACGGCTAAAAATCTGAAATACATCAGCCCTAAAAAGGAAATCAAGCCAAAAACCTATCAGCTTAATCCAGAGCAGACACTCTTTCTAGCTGGTTTGGGGCGTTTCGACTTTGTCGAGGGGGAACGCCAAGGGTTTACAGCTTTCTTTGAAAATACTTTGGAATTACACCGCACCAAGCTCGCCGGAGCTAGTGAATTTTATGAAAAACATGCTGGAAGTCTGCTGACGCCTCCTTCGAAGAAGGAATTGCCAGATTTCCCGGAATTGGTTCGCCACGAATTTACCATCAATGAAAAAACGGACGTCGTTTTCTCAGGTCTAGGCTGGATTCGTGTCAATGGCAGAGCAAAAATCGCTGCCTGGGCACCAAAAGGCGTAGACGTCGTTCTTCGAAAGGCTATCATCTAAGCTAAAGGAGTTGGCTATGGCTGAAAAATCTACACTTGTCACGACACAAGAAGTCTCATTTACCGCGATTCAAGATGCCCTTTGTGAAAAGCTGGTTGCAGACCCAGTTAACATTGTTCACCGAAGATTTGGCTCTGTTGAAGTGATGGAGTTGATTTTTGAAAAGTATTATTTTCGGACAGAGAGTTTCGCTTGTCTGACAATTCTTCTTTTACGTCCAGATGATAAAAGCGTTCAAGCAGACATTACTGCTGCTGCGGCAGGAGTAGGAATACTTGATATTTCGTGGGGAAGTCAGAAGGATTTTCTCAAGAAGGGCAAAGAAATTTTAGAAGAATTTGGATTTCACTAACAGAAAAAGGAAAAAATATGACATTAACATCAAAACAACGTGCTTTTCTCAACAGTCAAGCACACGCTATGAAGCCAATCGTTCAGATTGGGAAAAATGGTCTCAATGACCAAATCAAAACCAGTATTCGTAACGCGCTGGATGCGCGTGAGTTGATTAAGGTGAAGTTGCTCCAAAATACGGATGAAAACATTCACGAAGTAGCAGAAATCTTGGAAGAAGAAATCGGTGTCGACTCAGTTGCAAAAACTGGTCGTGTCTTGACCCTTTTCAAAGTATCTGCTAAAAAAGAAAATCGAAAATTATCCGTTAAAGTGAGAGAGATTTAAGGAGAGCCTATGGCGATTGAACTGGTAACCCCTTTTACAAAAGTTGAATTAGAGCCAGAATTGCGCAAGCCCAAGCGTAAGCAAGTTGGGATTTTGGGTGGGAATTTTAATCCCGTTCACAATGCTCATCTGGTGGTGGCTGACCAAGTGCGTCAGCAATTGAATTTGGACAAGGTTTATCTTATGCCCGAGTTTACGCCGCCACATGTGGACAAAAAGGAAACCATTGACGAATTGCATCGGCTCAATATGCTTAAAATGGCCATTGCTGGAATCGAAGGCTTGGACATTGAAACCATTGAGTTGGAGCGTCGTGGGATTTCCTACACCTATGAAACCATGAAAGAGTTGACGGAGAAGCATCCAGATACAGACTATTACTTCATTATCGGTGGAGACATGGTGGATTACCTGCCCAAGTGGCATAAGATTGATGAGTTAGTGGAGCTTGTCCAGTTTGTAGGGGTTCAGCGTCCACGCTATAAGGCAGGGACTTCTTATCCCGTTATCTGGGTGGATGTGCCACTTATGGACATCTCGTCCAGCATGGTGCGTGAGTTTATCCAAAAGGGCCGCGTACCCAACTTCATGTTGCCGCACGAGGTCTTGGATTACATCGAGGAAAAAGGACTTTATCTATGAACTACAGTTCGTATGTGAGCTTGACGCGTCAGGAGCTTTTGGAAAAAATTGCTGGCGCTATGTCCGAGAAACGGTTTGCCCACGTGCTTGGCGTAGAAAAAGCAGCCTTGGCATTAGCCGACCAATATGGCTGTGACCCCGTTAAGGCCAGTCTAGCTGCCCTTCTGCATGACTATGCCAAAGAGATAGAAGACCAAGTTTTTCTAGACTTGATAGACAAGTATGACTTGGAAGCCGACTTGAAAAATTGGGGCAATAACATCTGGCATGGTGTGGTGGGGGCTTATAAGATTGCTGAGGATTTTGGCGTTAAGGACCAAGAAATTCTGACGGCTATTCAGTGCCATACAGTTGGCGCTGAAGACATGACTCTCCTTGACAAGGTGCTCTATGTGGCAGACTACATTGAGCCTAATCGGGATTTTCCGGTTGTCGAGGAAGCGCGTACCATTGCGCGTGTCAGTCTTGATAAGGCAGTGGCCTTTGAAACAGCGCAGACCATTGCATTTTTAGCTAAAAAAGGCATTTCCATCCATCCTCAAACTATTGAAACTTACAATAGCTATGTGGGTTGTTTGAAGGAGTAATCGATGAAAACAGTTTTATTGGTAATTGATATTCAAAATTTGCTTGTGGATAGTGAGCCCTATGCCATTGAGGAGCGCGTATCCTTGTGGCAGGAAACCATTGCCGCTTGCCGTCAAAAAGGGCTAGAGGTGATTTATGTCCGCCACAACGACGAGGAATTTATTCCCCAGACACAGGGGTGGGAGATTTCGAGGTTGGTTGCGCCGAGCGAGCAGGAAAAAATTTTTGACAAGCACTACAATAGTGCCTTCAAGGACACAGGTCTCCATGCCTACCTGCAGCAAGAAGGTGTTGGGCGACTTATTCTCATCGGGATGTCAACCAATTATTGCATTGACGCGACGGTCAAAGTAGCATTTGAACTAGGTTATGAGGTGGCTGTGGTAGAACACGGAACGACGACCTTTGCAGACCCAGATATCGCTGCAGACATCTTGATTGATTATCATGAGATTATTTGGGACCAATGTTTTGCCCAAGTAGATGATTTAGAAACAATTTTAAAAGGAAATTTATGAACAAAACAGAATTATTAGAAGTAGTTGTAAAAGCTGCAGATGAAAAGCGTGCCGAGGATATCTTGGCTTTGGATGTGGCTGGATTGACCAGTGTGACAGATTACTTTGTCATTGTAAGTAGTACCAACAGCCGCCAATTGGAGGCTATCGCAGATAATATCCGCGAGAAAGTCAAAGAAGCTGGAGGCGGTGCTAGCCACGTAGAAGGTGATAGCAATAGCGGTTGGGTTCTTTTGGATCTGAATGATGTCGTAGTTCATATCTTCTCAGAAGACCAACGCTACCACTACAACTTGGAAAAACTCTGGCATGACGCACCGAGTGTGGATGTGACTGAGTATTTAGCATAAAATATACCTTGTTGCTAGACAGGTTTTTTCATCTAGGAGGAAGTTAAGTCAATGTGTTTGATTTGCCAAAGAATTGACCTGATAAAAAAGAGGCAAAATCCCTATTTTGTCAAAGAATTGCAGACGGGGTATGTTGTCCTAGGAGACCATCAGTATTTTAAGGGCTATACGCTTTTTCTAGGGGAAGGTCATGTGACGGAGCTGGATCAACTGGATAGACAAGAGCGCAATTTATTTTTATCCGAGATGGCAGATGTGGCTGAGGATGTAAAACTTGCTTTTGATGCAGAAAAGATGAATTGTGAGTTGCTTGGAAATGGGGCTGCGCATGTTCATTGGCATTTGTTTCCAAGGAGCGCAGGCGACTTGGGAGACTATGGTAATCAAGGAAAAGGACCAGTTTGGTGGTATCCTATGGAACTCATGTATGACGAGGCCAAGAAACCAACAGCAAATGAATTGACCCTTATGAAAGCTCAACTTTTGGAAGCATTAGAAAAATTGGAGAAAAATCATGGCAACTTATGAAACCTTTGCATCGGTCTATGATGCGGTGATGGATGATTCTTTGTATGATCAGTGGACGGACTTTTCGCTCCGCCATTTGCCAAAGGCAACGGACAAAAAGAAACTCTTGGAACTGGCTTGTGGGACGGGAATTCAGTCAGTGCGCTTTGCTCAGGCAGGATTTGATGTGACAGGGCTTGACTTGAGTAGCGATATGCTGAAAATTGCTGAGAAGCGTGCAGCTTCTGCCAAGCAGTCTATTGACTTTCTTCAGGGGAATATGTTGGATCTCTCGCAGGCTGGTCAATACAATTTTGTGACCTGTTACTCGGACTCAATCTGCTACATGCAGGACGAGGTGGAGGTCGGAGATGTCTTCAAGCAGGTTTATGACGCTCTTGAGGATGACGGTGTTTTTATCTTTGATGTGCATTCAACCTATCAGACGGATCAGGTTTTTCCAGGGTATTCTTACCATGAAAATGCGGATGACTTTGCTATGGTTTGGGATACCTATGAGGATGAGGCGCCGCATTCGGTGGTGCACGAGCTGACTTTTTTTATCCAAGAAGCAGATGGCAATTTTAGCCGACACGATGAAGTGCACGTGGAGCGCACTTATGATGTGCTGACCTACGATATTCTTTTAGAGCAGGCTGGTTTCAAGTCTTTCAAACTTTACGCAGACTTTGAAGACAAGGAACCGACTAAAACTTCCGCACGCTGGTTTTTCGTAGCGCAGAAGTAGAGTGAGCCGATGAAGGAGAGGATTATTGAAAAATAATCATTTTGTGATGTTGTACAAATCCTCTGCAGCAGAAGAGAACTCCATAAAAGCCCATAAAAATGGGCTTTTTATGTTATAATGAGTGCAATCAATGACAGTCATGAGGAGGTCAGTCATGGCAAAGAACCACATTTTTCATGCGAGTGATGGGATAGAAATTTTCTATGATGATCTTGGTCAGGGATTCCCCATCGTTTTTTTGCATGGGAATAGCCTATCCAAAGACTATTTTGCCAACCAAAGGGTCTTGAGTCAGAGTTTTCGCTTGATTTTGGTAGATAGTAGGGCTCATGGGAAGTCTGGTCATAATGGTCGACAACTAAGTTTTGAGCATATGGCCAAGGATGTGGAGGAGTTCTTGTCTTTTTTGGCGATTTCCTCTTGTCTGTTGGTCGGGCATAGTGATGGTGCCAATCTAGCCCTTACCTATACCAAGTATTACCCAGCTAGAGTCGGGGGAATCTTGTTTAATGCGGGAAATTGCCGATTTTCTGACTTGAAGTTGATGGCGCAAATCGGAATCAAGCTGGAAGTGTGGGGCTTGAAATTAGCATCACTTCTGTTTTCGAACTTCAAAAGAGCCTATCAAGTCGCCCAACTGATGGACGATGACTTGGACCTTACACCATTAGACATCCACAAAATGACAATGCCGGTCTGGGGACTCATGGGAGAAAATGATATGGTAAAGGCTGATACGTTACAAGAACTAGCCGAGCAGCTTCCTAGAGGAAGGTTTATCAACTTGCCCCATGTCGGTCATCATCCGGCAAGGCAATGCCCAGATGACTTTAATGACTTGGTGTTGGAACTACTCACTGCAATGGAAAGGAAACTCGTGTGAAAAAAATAAAAGATATACTTCAACCTTACCAATCACGGCTAAAAACTGTATTTTTTGTAATTGTATCTATCTTGGTCATCGTAGAGTTGACACGACTCAGTAAGACGATTTCTATCGCAGACATTAAAAGGATACTGGATACCATCCCACTGTTCAACCTTATATTGATACTGGTGATTGGTTTTATAACAGTATGTCCGATGGTCTGGTATGACATCATCTTAAATAAAATGTTGAAAACCAACTACAGTAAGTCCTATATTTTTGAAACGGGCTTTGCGACAAATGCCATCAATAATCTGGCTGGTTTTGCAGGTCTGGTGGAGATAGGCTTGTGTTATTCTTTTTACTCAGAGGGGAAAGCGAGTGACGAGTCTGTAGCGCAGCAGATTTCCAAGGTGATGCCCTTTTTCATGAGTGGTCTATCAATCTATTCAGGGATTTCATTGGTCTGCTTACTTCTTCCCCAAGGGAATCATGGGATGATGCTCTATCTGCCCTTCGTCTATTTCATTTCGGCACGAAAATCACTGACCTACTTTGGGCAGTTGAATAGAACCTATCGTCACCAGCTGTTGCTTGCCTCTTTTTTAGATTGGACAGGAGTTCTTCTTTCCTTTATCAGCATTGGCTATTTGGCTGGTTTTCACTTGCCGATTTATGACTTGATTCCCATCTACATCATCGCGGTTGTGGTAGGACTCATGTCCATGATTCCGAGTGGAATTAGTGGATTTGATATTGTCTTAATTTCTGGATTAACATCTGCAGGTCTAGGGCATTCGCAAGCAGTCACATGGCTTTTGTTGTTTCGGATTGCTTACTATATCCTCCCATTTTTAGTTGGAGTTGGCTTTTTTATCAAACATATCGGTGGTCGTGTTAATCAGAAGTTTTTGGGATTACCCAAAACGATTTCCACAGCCTTGACGACCAATCTTGAGTTAGCCTTTCTAAGACTCTTTGTTTTTTTCTCATTCTATCAGCCTTGATTCCTGAAAATATTGCCAATTTACGGATTTTTAGGCAATTTGACCCTGTGCGCGCACAGTTGGTCTGGCAATTTTCAAGTATTGTCCTGGGTGTGCTGTTTATCCTGCTGGCTAGAGTTGTTAAAGCACGGATGAAACGAGCGTTTCCATATGGCTTGGCCTTGATTTTTATCTCGTTGCTATATGTCAATCTAGGTACTCCCTCTTTTATAACGAGTCTCTTTTTAATCTTGACATTACTGATTTTGTTCATTATGCGTCCCTTGCTGACGCGCCGCCAATTTATCTATTCGCTAGAAAGTTTAACCAAGGATCTAGGACTTATTGTACATTTATTGCAATCAAACGCGGTTCACCTTTGCCCATTTACACCACGTAAGGCATTTTCGTCCCGAACATTATATCAGTCTTTGGGGTGAATACGCGGCCGGTGTCTTGGTGATTGCATTTCTTGTGTTTCTTTCCTTGCTGTATCTGAAAGGACACACCAAACCTTTTGGAGAGGAGTTTCAGCTTGAGCGGCTGCATTCATTTTTGGAAAAATGGGACAGTGACACGGATAGTGGACTGGCTTTTCTGAGGGATAAGCGATTCTTTTGGTACCAAGAAGAAGACAGCGACCAAGTTGTTTTCCAATTTGCCCAAGAGCGCAACGAAATCGTGGTCATGTCTGAGCCAATCGGAAATCCCGATGCTATAGACCAGGCGATTGTTGCCTGTTTAGCACAAGCCAAGGAGGCCAACTTAGAAGTGCTTTTCTATGAAGTCGGACAGGAAACGACCTTGACCCTACATGAACACGGCTATGAATTTATGAAGTTTGGTGAGCGTGCTATGGTGGATTTGGTGCAATTCAATATCGACGGTAAACACGGACGAAAATACAGGGCAGTCATCCACCGATTGGAAAAACAAGGCTATGCCTTTCAAGTCCTCCAACCGCTCTTTGATGATAAAATGCTGACAGACTTGAAAAATATATCCGATTCTTGGTTGCAAAGACGTCAGGAAAAAGGTTTCTCGCTTGGTTTCTTTGCAGAAGATTATCTACAAGAAGCTCCGCTTGCACTAGTGACCAATGCGGATAAGGAGCTGGTCGCTTTTGCTAATACCATGCCGGGGCGTCATGACAAGGTAGGCAGTGTTGATTTGATGCGATATGATAGGGAAAATGCACCCGATGGGGTGATGGACTATCTCTTTGTCAATCTCTTTCTTCATTTTCAAGCCCAAGGCAAGCATTCCTTTGACCTCGGCATGGCCCCTCTAGCAAATGTAGGACAGTTGGAGAGCAGTTTCCTACAAGAACGAATCGCCTTTTTCATCTATAACTTTACCAATCGTTTTTATTCCTTTAGTGGTCTACGTGCCTACAAATCTAAGTTTAATCCAAGCTGGCAAGCAAAATATGTCGCCTACCCCAAACGTTCGTGGCTGGTGATCAATATGCTGAGCATTTACCAGATTGATAACCGTCAGGTGGAGATGGAGAAGGAGTGAATAGAGAGAAAAGGGGTGTTTCCTTGTAAGAACATGCCATTTTCAACTATGTTATAATGAAGATAATACAAACGAATCTGAAAGGACCTCTATGACAGTCACAGGTATCATCGCCGAATTCAATCCCTTTCACAATGGGCATAAGTATTTGCTGAAGCAGGCTCAAGGGATCAAAATTGTTGCCATGTCGGGCAATTTTATGCAGCGGGGGGAGCCTGCTATTGTTGATAAGTGGACGCGCGCCCAGATGGCGCTGGAAAATGGAGCCGACCTCGTGGTCGAGCTCCCTTTTCTGGTTGCGGTGCAGTCGGCGGATTATTTTGCCCAAGGAGCCATAGACATTCTAGCAACGTTAGGTGTGGACAACTTAACCTTTGGTACCGAGTCGGTCCTTGATTACAACCACATTGGAGATATCTATGTGGAAAAGGCTGAGGAGATGACTGTCTTTTTAGAAAATCAGCCCGAGCACCTATCTTATCCACAGAAAACGCAGGCCATGTGGGAGAAGTTTACGGGGATTCAATTTTCTGGCGATACGCCAAATCACATTTTGGGGCTTGCCTATACCAAGGCAGCAAGTCAAAAAGGTATCCGCTTGAATCCCGTTCAGCGGCAGGGTGCTGGTTATCATTCCAAGGAAAAAGAAGTCGAGTATGCTTCGGCGACCAGTATCCGTCAGCATAAGGCGGATAGGGACTTTGTCCAGAGTTTTATGCCTAGCGCAGAGCTGTTTTTGGAGAGTCCGCAAGTGTCTTGGGATAATTATTTTTCCCTCCTCAAATACCAAATTCTCACCAATGCTGATCTGACGCAAATTTACCAAGTCAATGAAGAGGTTGCAAATCGGATTAAATCCCACATTCGCCATGTGGAAAATGTGGAGGAATTGGTGGATAAAGTGGCGACCAAACGCTACACGAAAGCGCGTGTGAGACGGATTTTGACTTATATTTTGGTCAATGCTGTGGAAAACTCGCTCCCAGAAGCCGTTCGAGTCCTCGGATTTACAGAAAGAGGGCGTCAGCACCTCAAAACTGTGAAAAAATCTATGGAAATCGTCTCACGAATAGGAGCTCAACCTTGGGATGACTTGACCCAACAAGCCGATGCTGTCTACCAACTGGGAGATGAGAGAATAGCCGAGCAGACATGGGGGCGTGTGCTGGTGAGGGGAAAGTTAATAACTAATATTTTAAAATAGTTTTAGAAATGGTAAAATAATATTAAGTTACTATAAAGGAGATATTTATGGATACTCAAGCTCTTCAATGGACATTTGTTTCAGAATGTGCCATTCCTAATGACGTTACTAATCTTTTGCTTCCTGGCGAAGATGCGGTTGCTGCTTATAAAACGATTCGTGACAGTGCTATTTTTACGACTAAGCGCCTCATTGTTCGTGACGCTCAAGGGTTGACTGGTAAAAAGGTGGAAATTTACTCACTTCCGTACTCATCAATCAATATGTGGTCATCTGAAAATGCAGGATTATTAGATTTTAATTCTGAAGTAGAATTATGGACAAGAGCTGGACATATTAAGATTCAGTTGAAAAAGGGCGTGGATATTCGTCGATTTGATAAGCTCATTGCACAGGCTTTGCTGGATTAAAATGATAACTTCCCCCTTGACCCTCACGTTACGTGATAGGCTATACTCCTATAGAGAGGTAAACGATGAAGACAGTTCAAGAGATGAGTCGGCTTTCGGGGATTAGCGTGCGCACGCTCCATTATTATGATGAGATTGGTTTATTTGCGCCTACTTTTGTGGGGGAAAATGGCTATCGCTATTATGATGATGAGTGCTTTGTTCGATTGCAGGAGATTCTCCTCTTTCGAGAGCTGGAGTTTCCTCTTAAAAAAATAAAAGAAATCATGGATAGTCCAGACTATGACCGAAGCCAGGCTTTGGCGGACCAGATTCGTTGGTTGGAGCTGAAAAAAGCTCACTTGGAAGCTGTCATTGATCAGGCGAAAGCCATGCAGAGAGGACGAAAAATGACTGATTTTACAGCCTATGATCAAACAGAACTAAATGCCTTTCGAGAGGAAGCAAGAGCTCGTTGGGGGCAGACATCAACCTATCAAGAATTTGAAAGCAAGCATAGTGCCAGCGATTTTTCAACAGTACCGCAAGTAATGAACCACATCATGGCAGACTTTGGAAAACTCAAGGAATTGCCGGTGGAAGATGCTCAGGTGCAAGCTCAAGTCAGGGCTTTGCAGGAATATATCACGGCAAATTTTTATACTTGTACCGATGAAATCTTGGCAAGCCTGGGACAGATGTATGTGGCAGACGAGCGTTTCACGAAGAATATTGATCGTGCAGGTGGTCAAGGCACCGCAACTTTTATCTCACAGGCCATCGCTCTGTATTGTCAGGGCAGTTAGACAAAAATAAATCCCACAGAGAGCGAACTTTCTGTGGGTTCTTTTTTATAGCATGCCGAGAGCTAAGTTGTAAATGATGGCACCGATGATACCGCCTACGATTGGTCCAGCTACTGGGATCCAAGCGTAAGACCAGTCAGAGTCTCCTTTGTTTGGAATTGGGAGTATGGCGTGCATGATACGAGGACCGAGGTCACGCGCTGGGTTGATGGCATAGCCTGTTGTTGGGCCAAGTGAGAAACCAACGGCAAAGATGACAAGACCAACGATAATTGGGCCAAGGCCTGCGGCTACCTTGTTAGGACCGATAGCCATAATGGTCATGACAAGAACAGCTGTTCCAAGTGCTTCTCCTAAAAAGTTTGAAGGAGTATGGCGGATAGCAGGTCCAGTTGAGAAACTAGCCAAAATCAAGCCTTTGTCTTTTGTTTCACTCCAGTGAGGGTAGTAGTGGAGATAGAGGACAAGAGCGGCTAGCATGGCGCCTAAAAATTGGGCGATGATAAATGGAAATACTTGGCTCCAAGCAAGTGCGCCGATAGAAGCCATGGCAAGTGTTACGGCAGGATTGAGGTGGGCAGGGCCAAAGAGTCCAGATACGTAGACGGCAACGGTACAAGCAATGCCCCAACCAAGGACAATAGCTGTCCAGCCAGTCCCTTCTTCCTTGGTCTTGCTGAGAATGTTCCCTGCGACAACCCCGTCTCCGAGGAGAACCAGGATAAAGGTTCCTATAAATTCACCGAAAAATTGAGTCATGATAATCTCCTTTATTTATTGATAGTGAGTTCATCAAGTTGTGCCTTGACGCTATCGAGGTCTGCACCAGCTTGCAAGAGAGCAGCAGCAGTGTAGGTTCCTTCAACGATTGGGACAGAATTGATGAGGATGGTTTTGTCTGAAAAGTCAGCGACTAATTCCAAGTTCATCTTGGCAGAACCTAGGTCAAAAAAGGCGAGTAGGGTGTCTTTTTCATTTTGCTCTACTACGGCTTGAACTTGGTCAAATGATGTGCCGATGCCACCATCTTCGGTCCCGCCGACATAGGTGATGGAGACATCTTTTGCCACTTCTGAGATGAGGTCAATGACGCCTTGCGCAATGTTTTTTGAGTGTGAAACGACAACAATACCGACATCAGCCATTTAGATACCTCCGACTTCAAGTAATGATTTAAAGAGTAGACCAGATGAGAGTGAACCTGGGTCGATGTGCCCAATCGAGCGCTCACCCACATAGGAAGCACGACCTTTTGTGGCTTTCAAGTCTTTTGTAGCTTCAACCAGCTCATCAATCAGCGCTTCAGAAAGAGTCCCCTTTTTAGCGGCTGTGACCACACCAGACCAGACATCGACCATGGTTTTTTCATTGACCTTTGCTTTTCCTCGTTTTTGAATCATTTCAAGGCCGCTAGCTAGGACGTCTGCGATGGGAGCGCCGGCTTGTTCCGCCTTGGTCATGCCCATAAAAGCAGAGCCATATAGAGGACCAGAAGCGCCTCCAACCTTGCTTAAGAGCTGCATAGAGACCATTTTTAGGACATCGGCTGCGCTAGCAAAATCAGTATCGAGATTTTCTACGACACTTGCCATGCCGCGTGCCATATTGCCACCATGGTCTCCGTCTCCGATAGGAGTGTCGAGCTCTGAGAGGTAGTCTTTGTGTTCTTGGATTTTCGCGTTGAAAGTTGTCATCCAAGCTTTAGCAGTTTGTACATCCATTGTGTTCTCCTTATCCCCAAGCAATAGTAGTGACTGGACTTTCAAGGGCAGCACGCCAGTCTTCATTCTCTAACTGAATCAAGGTCAATGACAAGCCAGCCATATCAATAGAGGTCATGTAATTGCCTAATTTTTTGTAGGTAACAGTCACTCCTTTTTCAGCCAAGAGTTGAGCCACATCATTGGCAAATATGTATTGTTCCATAAGAGGTGTAGCGCCCAGGCCGTTGATGAGAAGTCCGAATTTATCGCCAGCTTTGGCGCTAAATGAGTCAACCAGTTTTGTGACGAGTTCTTGGGCTAATTCGTGAGAGCTTTGCATTTTTTCCTTGTGGTAGCCGGGCTCTCCGTGGATACCGATACCGAACTCGATTTCGTCTTCTTCAAGGACAAAACCTGGTTTACCTACTTCAGGAACAGTTACGCCGCTGAGTGCGAGACCCGCAGTGTGAATGTGTTTGACTAATTCGTCTGCGCAAGCTTTGATGTCTTCAAGTGATTTGCCAGCGCGAGCCATTTCCCCAAGAATTTTATGAACAAAGATGGTACCAGCCACTCCGCGGCGTCCTTGGGTATAAAGGCTATCTTCCACAGCAATGTCGTCATCCACAATGACACTAGCAACTTGGATGCCTTCCATTTCAGCCATATCTTGCGCCATTTCAAAATTCATGACGTCGCCAGAATAGTTTTTGATGACCATGAAAACGCCAGCGCCTTCGTCAGCTTCTTTGATAGCCTCAAAGACTTGGTCAGGTGTTGGAGAAGTAAAGACAGCACCGCAGACAGCTGCAGAGAGCATACCGTCACCGACAAATCCAGCGTGAGAAGGTTCGTGTCCACTTCCGCCCCCAGAGATGATGCCGACCTTACCAGTTTTTTCAGCATTGCGCGCGATAATGTCAAATCCGTCCACACGATGCACAAGGTCGCTATGAACAAAAGCTAGTCCATTTAGCATTTCAGGGAGGACGTCAGTTGGTTTGTTAATGATTTTTTTCATGAGAATAACTCCTTTGTGATTTTTACAGTTTTATTATAAATCTTGTAAGCCTTTTCTGGAATGGACAAAAGAGAAGTTCTGTCCGCTTTGAAATGGTTTTCAATCACCGGAAAACGTGATACACTAAAGGAAATCAATTCGTATAGATAGGAGGAAAGAATGGTCTCCTCGTTGATTACAAAAAAGCGGATTGCAAAGGCTTTTAAAAAGTTATTTGTGACCCAACCTTTCGATAAAATTTCGGTTCGGGATATTATGGAAGAGGCAGGTGTGAGACGGCAGACTTTCTACAATCATTTTGTGGATAAGTACGAGCTGCTGGAATGGATTTTTCAGACCGAGTTGCGAGAGCAAGTGACGGATAATCTGGACTATATATCTGGGATGCAATTGCTCACCGAGTTGCTGCATTTTTTCCAGAGCAATCGGGAATTTTATAAGAAACTCTTTGACATTGCAGATCAGAATGATTTTTCTTCCTACTTTGAGGGCTATTGCCAGCAATTGATTGACAAATTGATAGCGGATTACCGTATTCGAGAGTTTGAAGTAGCTGAAGAAAGAGAGTTGTTTGTCACCTATCATAGTCTGGCTTTGGCCAATCTCATCAAGCATTACCTCACTTGCTCGACGGGCTATTGCCAGCTAGATAGTCAGGCAATTGTGCAATTGATTACGACGTCATTAGAAAATTATTAGGTAGAGACTTATGGTACAGGTATGTAATAAAGGAATGGATTTTGTTTTGGAAAATATCGAAGCCATCACAAAAATCAATCCCCATCTCAAACAAATTGGAAATTTACCGGCGATTTATCATCAAGGGGTGTCAGAGCAGCAGATTCCCATCTTATCAGGCGGAGGGAGTGGCCACGAGCCAGCTCACTTTGGCTATGTCGGGCAGGGAATGCTGACAGCGGCGATTAGCGGTCCGATTTTTGTCCCACCGTGTGCTGCAGATATTTTGGAAGTTATCCGTTTCTTGGATAAGGGCAGGGGCGTTTTTGTCATCGTCAAAAACTTTGAAGCAGACTTGAGAGAGTTTTCGCAGGCCATTCATGCGGCGCGTGCGGAAGGAATTGCTGTCAAATACGTCGTGTCCCATGATGACATTTCCGTAGAGACAGCCAGCTTTCAATTACGGCATCGAGGGGTGGCAGGGACGATTTTGCTGCACAAGATTTTGGGAGAAGCGGCAGCTCGTGGCGCTAGTTTGGATCAATTAGAAGCCTTGGGCTTGCAGCTAGCGACTTCTATGGCTACACTGGGTTTTGCCACAAAACCAGCTACTATACTGGGGGACAATCATCCCATGTTTCAGCTGGAGGAAGGGTATATTTCCTTTGGAATCGGCATTCACGGCGAGCCGGGTTATCGGACAGTTCCGTTTGACTCCTCAGCTGCCTTGGCCAATGAGCTCATCAATAAACTAAAAATGAAACTGAAGTGGCAGGATGGGGATGCCTATATCCTACTCATCAACAATCTCGGTGCGACTTCTAAGATGGAGGAGCTGATTTTCACCAATGATGTGCTGGATTTCCTCGCCTTGGACGACTTAGAGATGGCCTTTACAAAGACAGGGCATTTGATTACCAGCTTGGACATGGCTGGTTTGTCCATCACGCTTTGTCGTCTGCAAGATGCCAAGTGGCTGGACTATTTACAGGCTCCCACAGATGCCTTTGGTTGGTAAATGAAGTTGAAAACATCGTCTGTTTAGCGGGCGGTGTTTCTTTTTTAAAAAAGGTCAAAAATAGTCAGTCAAAACTATTGACCTTTACTGACTAATGGAGTATAATGGGTACATAAGGTCAAGAAACCTTAGTTGAAAAGAAAAGTTGGAGGTGGCTGACATGAGAAGTCATTTCATTTTTGAAGAAAAAGTCAGTTATAGTCAGAACTATGTTACTGAGCCTGAAATTATTCCGAGACAGGCAGGCTTTTATTTTTAGACAAAAAGGTCAGTAATAGTCAAAAGGGGAGAACACAATGAACAACAATTTTAATAACTTTAACAATATGGACGATATTTTCAATCAACTCATGGGGAATATGGGCGGCTATCGTTCTGAAAATCGCCGTTACCTCATCAATGGCCGCGAGGTCACACCGGAAGAATTTGCGGTCTACCGTCAAACTGGTCAATTACCACAAGAAGACGGGGCGCAAGCCATTTCCCAAAAACAAGGGCAAGTCAAGCAAGATGGTATCTTGGCCAAGCTGGGAACCAACTTAACGGAAGAAGCGCGTCAGGGCAAGCTTGATCCTGTCATCGGACGCAACAAGGAAATTCAAGAAACGGCTGAGATTCTTTCTCGTCGGACTAAGAACAATCCTGTATTGGTCGGTGATGCGGGTGTCGGCAAGACTGCCGTTGTCGAAGGCTTAGCACAAGCCATTGTTGCAGGCGATGTGCCAGCGGCTATCAAGAATCAAGAAATCATCAGCATTGATATTTCTGGCCTGGAAGCGGGCACTCAGTACCGTGGAGCTTTTGAGGAAAATATTCAAAACTTGGTGGAAGAAGTCAAGGCGGCGGGCAATATTATTCTTTTCTTTGATGAAATTCATCAAATCTTAGGCGCGGGCTCGACTGGTGGTGATTCAGGTTCCAAGGGCTTGGCAGACATGATTAAACCAGCTCTATCACGGGGTGAGTTGACGATTATCGGGGCTTCTACACAGGATGAATACCGCAATACCATTTTGAAAAACGCAGCTTTGGCTCGTCGTTTCAATGAGGTCAAGGTCAATGCCCCATCACCAGAAGATACCTTGGAAATCTTGAAGGGCATTCGCGCTCTTTATGAAGAACACCATAATGTCATCTTGCCAGACCAAGTCTTGAAGGCAGCGGTCGATTACTCTATTCAGTACATTCCGCAACGGAGTTTGCCAGATAAGGCTATCGATTTGGTAGATATGACCGCAGCACACTTGGCAGCGCAACATCCTGTGACAGATGTCAAGTCCATCGAAGGTGAGATAGGGCATCAAAAGAAACTGCAAGAAACCTATGCTGAGCAAGAAGATTATGAGCAAGCTCTTAAAGCTAAAGTTCGTATCGAGGAGTTGCAAAAGCAGATTGAAAACCATACCGAAGACAAAAAAGTAACCGCAACAGTCAACGATATTGCCCAATCAGTTGAGCGCTTGACAGGCATCCCTGTTTCTCAAATGGGTGCTTCTGATATCGAACGTCTCAAGGAAATGGCCACTCGTTTGGAAGGGAAAGTGATTGGACAAGACCAGGCTGTGGAAGCAGTAGCGCGTGCGATTCGCCGTAATCGTGCGGGCTTTGATGATGGCAATCGTCCAATCGGCAGCTTCCTCTTCGTTGGTCCAACAGGTGTCGGTAAGACCGAGTTGGCCAAGCAGTTGGCACTGGATATGTTTGGCACCAAGGAAGCTATTATCCGCTTAGATATGTCCGAATATAGTGATCGGACAGCAGTTTCTAAGCTGATCGGAACGACAGCAGGTTATGTGGGCTACGATGATAATTCCCATACTCTGACTGAGCGCGTGCGCCGCAATCCTTACTCGATTGTCCTTCTGGATGAGATTGAAAAGGCGGATCCGCAGGTCATTACCCTCTTGCTCCAAGTGCTGGACGACGGCCGTTTGACAGATGGACAAGGCAATACCGTTAACTTCAAGAACACGGTGATTATCGCAACTTCAAACGCTGGATTCGGGCATGATTTTGCTGGAGAAATGGCAGAGCTACCAATCGTGGAACGCATCGCACCATACTTCCGCCCAGAATTTCTCAATCGATTCAACGCTGTTATCGAATTTACCAAGTTGAGTAAGGAAGACCTCGGCGAAATTGTAGACCTCATGCTTAAGGAAGTCAATCAAACCTTGTCGAAGAAAGGTCTGGATTTGACAGTTAGCGACGAGGTCATTCAACACCTAATTGAAGAAGGTTATGACGAAGCAATGGGGGTACGTCCACTCCGTCGGGTCATTGAAAGTCAAATCCGTGACAAAGTCACAGACTTCTACCTTGACCACACAGACGTACAACACCTCAAAGCTGAATTGGATAATCAAGAAGTTCACATTTGTGTAGCATAAGTGAGAGGATGTTGGGAAGACTCACATAAGTTTAGATAAAAATTGCATGAAATTCTTTGTTTCAAAACATTAATTTCATGCGATTTTTATAGTGTAAAGTGCAAACGAGCTCAAACTTTCCTTTACAGATTTGGTGCGTATTATTCTTGCGTATCGGAGTCCTTTTAATTATTATTGTGGTAGATTACAATTATATCTCTATGAGATGTTTTTTATCTTCAAGTGGCTAACTTCATTTTAGAATTTTTCTTCATGTGCTTAGAGTGATATTCTTTTGAAAACGCTTGACAGGAAATGAAGGAGATGATAAAATTAAAGTGTTCTCAGATGTGATTACTTCGGGTAAGCAGGCTAGAGACATAACAATCAGAGTATTAAAGGATGTTATCACAACTTTGTGAGCAGGGACCTATTCGAAAAGTGCTTTTTGGGCAACTTTTGGATGGGTCATTTTTTATTGTGATATAATGAAGGACTAGGACTTTTATGATTATAAAGCGAGTTTTAAACCATAATGCAGCCATTTCGACTAACCATCAAGGTCTAGACATTTTGTTGATGGGAAAAGGCATTGCATTTAAGAAAAAAGTTGGAGATAGTATTGACGTCCATGCTATTGAGACATCATTTGTTTTAAAAAACAGTGACAACATGAACCGATTTACGGAATTATTTATTACAGTTCCGCCAGAAGTTGTGGCATGCTCGGAAAGGATTATCAATCTAGGTAAAATTAAGCTAGGGAAGATGCTGGACGAGATTCTCTATATCAATTTGACGGATCATATCCATTCTGCCATCGAACGGCACGAGCAAGGGATGCTCATTCAAAATCCCTTGAGGTGGGAAATTCAGCGGTATTATCCGGATGAATATGCGATTGGTATCAAGGCGCTCGAGCTGATTGGGCGTGATTTGGGGATTTCTCTTGCGCTTGATGAGGCAGCCTTTATTGCGACGCATTTTGTCAACGCTGGCTTGGATAATCCATTTAATGAGCCCCAGAAAATCACGGAAATTGTGTCTTCTATCGAGCAAAAAGTGAAGACAACCTTTAAGACAGAATTGGACGAAGATTCGATTGACTATTATCGTTTTATGACTCATGCCAAGCTGTTTGCACAACGGGTCTTGTCAGGAACAACTTACGACGATGATGATGCGGATTTACTCTTGGTTGTCAAGGCAAAATATCCTAAAGCCTACCAATGTGTCAAAGAAATCGGTAAGGATATGGCACGAGACTATCATTACCAGCTGAATGCAAGTGAACAATTGTATCTAACTGTACATGTGAAACGGTTAGTGAAAAATTTAAAGGAGACTTAATATGACTTATAAAGAAACTGCCAAGGCTATTTTAGCTGCTGTTGGTGGCGAAATAAATATTCAACGTGTGACACACTGTGTGACGCGTCTACGTCTCGTCCTTAAAGATGATGAACTGGTGGATGACCAGAGTGTCAAAGCCGTTCCAAACGTGATTGGCGTGATGCGCAAAAACGGCCAGTATCAAATTATTTTGGGAAATGATGTTAATAATTATTATCAAGCCTTTTTAAGCCTAGGGCATTTTGACAATCAAGATGAAGCCCATCCTTCAAAAGCAAAAGGTACTATTATTGAGCGCTTGATTGAAACAATTGCGGGAGTGATTACACCGCTTATTCCAGCCCTTCTTGGTGGCGGAATGCTCAAAGTGGTGGGCATCTTGCTTCCTATGCTTGGCTTAGCGAGTGCGGATTCTCAAACCGTTGCCTTTATTAACTTCTTTGGCGATGCGGCTTATTATTTTATGCCTGTGATGATTGCTTATTCAGCAGCAGCGCGCTTTAAGGTGACACCTGTTTTAGCAGCGACGGTCGCAGGGATTTTATTGCATCCTTCCTTTGTCGCAATGGTAGCAGAAGGTAAACCGTTGGCTCTATTTGGAGCACCAGTTACTCCTGCTAGCTATGGCTCATCTGTTATTCCGATTTTGATCATGGTTTACTTGATGCAATACATTGAAAAATGGGTCAATCGTTTAGTTCCAAGCGTGATGAAGAGTTTCTTACAGCCAACCTTAATCATTTTGATTTCTGGCTTTTTGGCCTTAGTGGTTGTCGGTCCTATTGGTGTGATTATCGGTCAGGGGTTATCCAATACCATGCTCGCTATTTATCATGTAGCTCCGTGGTTAGCTCTAACTATTTTGGGAGCGATTATGCCACTTGTTGTCATGACAGGGATGCACTGGGCCTTTGCACCAATATTTTTGGCCGCTTCGATTGCGACACCAGATGTATTGATTTTACCAGCAATGTTAGCTTCTAACTTGGCTCAAGGAGCAGCAGCTATTGCCGTAGCTTTCAAGGCGAAACAAAAACAAACACGTCAAGTTGCCCTTGCCGCAGGGATTTCAGCTTTGCTAGCGGGTATCACGGAACCTGCACTTTATGGTGTCACACTGAAATTTAAAAAGCCACTCTATGCAGCCATGATTTCAGGTGGTCTGGTTGGAGCTTTTATTGGTTTTGTCAATCTTGCTTCTTATACCTTTGTTGTTCCTTCTATTATCGGTTTACCACAGTACATCGACCCATCAGGTGGAGCTAATTTTACAAATGCTTTGATTGCTGCAGCTGCGACGATTGTATTAACATTCATTTTGACTTGGTTCTTGGGAATTGAGGAAGAGTATCCAAAGCAAGTAAGTGATGCAGCAGACATTTCTCAAGTTAAGAGTGGTTTATCGACTAAACAAACTCTATACGGTCCGATGGTAGGTGAGATGCTTCCTTTGGCAGCCGTTCCTGATGAGACCTTTTCTTCCAAGTTATTAGGAGAAGGTTTTGCTATTTTGCCAAGTCAGGGAGAAGTTTATGCTCCTTTTGATGGCGAAATCATCACATTTTTCCCTACCAAACACGCTATTGCTTTGAGAAATGAAGCTGGTGTAGAAGTCTTGATTCATGTCGGTATTGATACGGTTGAGTTAAAAGGAGAAGGTTTCGAGCAGTTAGTGTCTGTTGGTGATGTCGTGAAACGCGGTCAGCCACTTTTGCGAATGGATACTGATTTTATTGCTTCAAAAGGCTATTCCCTCATCAGTCCTATGGTCGTGACCAATTCGGCTGAGCAGTTGGAGATTATCATTCAAGATGATAAAAAAATGGTAAGCAAAGAGGATGCTTTGTTAGTAATTTTATAACATAAAAGGAGAAAAGAATGGGAGTTTTTCCAAAGGATTTCTTATGGGGCGGCGCAGTGGCAGCCAACCAGGTGGAAGGAGCGTTTGAGGCAGATGGAAAAGGTTGGTCCGTACAAGACGTCCTTCCAAATGGTGGGCTAGGAGAATTTACAGACAGTCCTACCAGCGATAATTTAAAATTAGAGGCGATTGATTTTTATCACCGCTACAAAGAAGACATTGCTCTTTTTGCCGAGATGGGCTTTAAAGTCTTTCGAACTTCCATTGCTTGGTCTCGTATTTTTCCAAACGGTGACGATGACCAGCCCAATGAAGCAGGTTTGCAATTTTATGATGACTTATTCGACGAGTTGTTGACATATGGCATCGAACCCTTGGTAACCTTGTCGCATTATGAGACACCTCTGCATTTGGCCAAAGCCTACAATGGTTGGACAGATAGACGTCTGATTGGCTTTTTTGAGCGCTTTGCTCAGACAGTCATGGAACGTTACAAGGGTAAAGTCAAATATTGGTTGACCTTCAATGAAGTCAACTCGATTTTGCACATGCCCTTTACCAGCGGTGGCATCATGACGGAAAAAGAACAGCTGAGCCCGCAAGATTTATACCAAGCCATCCATCATGAATTGGTAGCATCTGCTAGTGTCACAAAACTAGCGCATGAAATTAACCCTGATGTTAAAGTTGGGTGTATGATTTTGGCGATGCCTGCTTATCCAATGACCTCTGATCCGAGAGATGTGCTTGCTGCGCGTGAATTTGAAAACCTTAATCTTTTATTTTCTGATATTCATGTTCGCGGAAAATATCCTGCCTACATCAATTCTTATTTTAAAGAAAATGGGATTGAGATTATTTTTGAAGATGGAGATAAGGAATTATTGGCGCAACATACGGTTGATTTTCTATCCTTTAGCTATTACATGAGTGTCACACAGGCCCACAATCCAGAAGAGTATCCTACTGGTGAGGGAAATATTTTAGGCGGTCTGGTCAATCCACATTTAGAATCTTCGGAGTGGGGTTGGCAGATAGACCCAATTGGTCTGCGTCTGGTTTTGAATCAGTACTATGACCGCTACCAAATTCCTTTATTTATTGTTGAAAATGGTTTAGGGGCAAAGGATCAGCTGGTGCCAACCGCAGATGGCAGCATGATGGTTCAAGATGATTATCGTATCGACTACATGAAGCAGCACCTCGTTCAAGTTGCCAAAGCGATTGAAGATGGCGTTGAAGTCATGGGCTACACTGCTTGGGGATGTATCGATTGTGTCTCCATGTCAACAGCCCAATTAAGCAAGCGTTATGGCTTGATTTACGTTGACCGAGATGATGATGGCAGAGGCAGCTTGACGCGATACAAAAAACAATCATTTGATTGGTATCGACAGGTCATTCAAACCAATGGAGCTTGTCTTAATGGGGATTCTATTGAGTAAGATTATATCTGAAAGTCTTGTAACTTTCCTTAAATTTTTGTTTCGTTATAAAATGTGACGTACTTGATATACTATCTTTATTAAGTTTTCGATAGAAAGTTTTTGAAGTATAGATATCTTGGTCACTATGTAATAAGACTTAAGATTCTAAATCTAATTAATTAAGTGTCTCCAGTCCAAAAGTATTGCCGTATGTATCTGAAGAGGAAACATACTACCAGACCATGTTCATATGTTAGTGAGTATTCCAATACGAATCGGTGTGTCTTGCTTTTTTATGGGATTGTTGAAAGGAAAGGGGGCTCTGATGATGTTTGACAAACACATCAATCTCAAATAGAAATTTGGCAATTGCCATTTCTGGTTATATGGGCTTGTTGGCCTTGTACAAACCGCCCGTTTTCACGGATAGTTATGACTTACTTTTATGAGCAATTTGGAGGTAAAAAATGGCGAGCGCCAAGAAGAAATAGGGGATAAATCCACTTCTTAAGAGAGCGAAGGGGAGTTCAAATAAGAAGGATGCCCAAAAGTGATAACCTTGTCTTTCCCATAGACCGGGTGTGAGAAACCAACTTGTGGGGTTCAGCAGTTGGTAGCCGTGCTGACGAGCAGTAGTCGTTTGAGAGATGTAAAAAATTAAGAAAATCGTGAAATAGGTATAGCAGTAATGTTGGTAACGTTTGTAGAAAGCCTTGGTCGACTCTTCGTCTGAAAAAATGACATCTTCCTTAGCTTTTTCAGTTTTAAGAAAATACTGGGTTCCGCTATAGCGACTTCCAGCTACATGCAGCCAGCCACTATCTGTAAACAGCGTCAGGTATTCTTGGTAAGCCTCTTTTGTGAAGTATTCATGAAAATCAAGTCGAACAATCGCAGACTCCGGACTTGTGCTAGGTTGGAACTGGTAGGAGCAGAGGAAAGGATTGACCTTGGTCAAACGATAACCTTGGGCTTGCATGTCATTGATCCATTGTTCTTCGTCCTGTAGAGAGGTAAAAATTTTGTGTTTTTTCATGGTAGACTCCTAGAAATGTAATTTTTCAGCAAGTTGGCTCAATTTACGAATGCGCTCGGTTTCGAGCTGGAGAATTTCCCGACCGCTAGTTGTAATCTGGTAGACCTTGCGACGTTTGTCTTCGCTAGGGACAGAATGGATCCAGCCGAGTTTTAAAAGATTTTCAATGGCTCCGTACATGGTTCCGGCTGCGATTTTGACATCTCCTTTGCTCAATTCTTCTATATCTTGCATGATGGCGTAACCGTGTGCGGGCTCGAGTAATGCTAGTAAGATATAGTAGGTCGTTTCCGTTAAGGGCAAGTATTTATTTCGTTTCATAGGAAATATCTCCTTTCTATACAGTTTAACTTTATAGTTCTATTGTATATCGTTGGACTATACATGTCAACTGTATAGTGAAAAATCTTTCCTTTCTTCTCAAAAATCCAAGAATGTGGTATAATAGGGCAGTCTGAAATTAGTTCTGCTATTTTCAAAATAAGAAAAACATCATATAAGAGGTGAATCCCATGGGACGTAAATGGGCCAATATCGTAGCTAAGAAAACAGCTAAAGACGGTGCAAACTCAAAAGTTTATGCAAAATTCGGTGTAGAAATCTATGTAGCCGCTAAAAAAGGTGATCCAGATCCAGAAAGCAATGCAGCGCTCAAATTCGTAGTGGATCGTGCCAAGCAAGCACAAGTACCACGCCACGTTATCGATAAAGCCATTGATAAGGCTAAGGGAAATACAGATGAAACCTTCGTGGAAGGTCGTTACGAAGGATTTGGACCAAATGGTTCTATGATTATCGTGGATACCTTGACATCAAATGTGAATCGTACAGCTGCCAACGTTCGTGCTGCTTATGGTAAAAACGGTGGAAATATGGGTGCATCTGGTTCCGTTTCGTATCTCTTTGACAAAAAAGGGGTTATCGTATTTGCCGGTGACGATGCAGATAGCATCTTCGAACTGTTGCTAGAAGCGGATGTGGAAGTGGATGATGTAGAAGCAGAAGAAGGTTCAATCACTGTTTACACTGCTCCAACAGATCTTCATAAAGGGATTGAAGCCCTTCGCGCAAATGGTATTGAAGAATTCCAAGTGACAGAGTTAGAAATGATTCCTCAATCAGAAGTTGTCCTTGAAGGTGATGACTTGGCTACCTTTGAAAAACTCTACGACGCCCTTGAGGACGACGAAGATGTACAAAAAATCTATACAAACGTAGAAGGATTTTAAGATGAAAGACTGGACTTTGTCCGGTCTTTTTTGCATGTCAATCATTTAGGTATTAAAATTTTTTAAGAGTTCTTTAATTCTATATATTTGTCAAGAACTAGTGAAACTGATAAGATAATGACCATACCTATTAAGAAAAGTTTAAGGAGACAGAGATGAAGAAAAAGTTAGTTGCAGGTCTGCTTTCAGCCGTAGCAGTGGTAACCTTGGCTGCTTGTGGTTCAGCTTCAAGCACTAAAACAAGCTCGTCTACTACAGCAGCAAGCTCAGGAACATTTACCTATGCAATCAATGGAGACCCAAGTTCAACCAATCCAATCAATACCAGTGACCGTTGGGGATTAACCTTGACAAACATGATTTACTCACCGCTTGTGCGCGTGGAGGCAGATGGTTCTTATGTCAATGAATTAGCAGATAGCTACGAAATCGCAAAAGATGGTCTTTCCATCACCGTTAAATTGCGCCAGGATGTCAAATGGTCTGATGGTGAGAAATTCACTGCGGATGATGTCATCTTTACCTACGAGCAAAAAGCTAAAAAAGAAAATGGGAATGCGGATGGTCTTTGGATCAACGACAAACCTGTAACCTTTGAAAAAGTGGATGATTACACGGTTAAATTTATCCTTCCATCTGTTAGTGCAGCGGCCTTGGACAATATTGTTACCGAGACCTACATTGTACCAAAACACGCTTACAATGATGAACCTGACTTCTCCGTTAGCCAGTTGACAAACGAGGCAGTTGGAACAGGGCCTTATAAGTTAGTAGAATACAAGCACGGTGAGTACATCAAGTTGGCTGCCAATGAAAATTATTACAAAGGCAAGGCTAAGATTGAAAATCTAGTACTTCGTATCATCTCAAGTGCAGATACGACAAAAGTTGCCCTTCAAACAGGTGAAGTGGATGCAGCCTTCGTATTGCCAACGGATATCGCTGACTTAAATAAGAACAAAATCACGACCTATGCTTACACTGAAAATCGTGTCGGCTACATGGGACTCAATACATTGACAGAGGAATTGAAAGATGTTCGTGTTCGTCAAGCGGTTCTCTATGCTCTCAACAAAGATGAGATGAACCAAGCGGCTTATTTGGATAAAGAATACTATGAAACACCTTATTCATTCTTGCCAGTAGCCAACCCATATCAAACTAAAAAAGTTGAAAAATACAGCCAAAACCTCGAAAAGGCTAAAAAATTATTAGCAGAAGCTGGTGTGTCTAACTTGAAACTCAATCTAGCTTACTCAGCTTCAGATGTAGCACAAACCTTGCAAGCAACCTTGATTCAAGAACAACTTGCTAAGGTAGGCATCACGGTTGAACTTGCTGGAGGAGACTCAACGGCCATTTCAACTGAAATCCGTAAACCGGACTCAACTATGTATGACCTTTTCTTGAACGGTTATATCATGGGGAATGACCCTGAACAATATGCTCGACTTTTCAAATCAGGTGGTGGTTCAAACTACTTCCACTTGAAGTCAAGTAAGGTTGATGAGTTCTTTAGCCAAGGAGCTGTTGAGTTGGACAAGGAAAAACGTGAAAAAATTTACGATGACTTGCAAGCAAGCTTAGCCGATGAGGCAGCCATTTACCCAATTGTTGACAACAAGAAAATCTTGGCGGTTAACAAACGGATTGGCAATGTTGAAAAAGCTGGTTTGATTCCAATTTATACTTTTGAAGATCCGTCAAAACTTACAGTTAAAAACTAGGTGGACAAGATGATAGACCTGAGACTGGACATTGCTCCAGTTTTAGGCATTTATAGGAGAAAAAATGTTCAAATATATTTTAAAGCGAATTGCCCAAGCTATTCCCTTATTGCTGGTCATTTCCTTTATCGTATTTTCCCTGATTCAACTGGCTCCCTATGATGTCATTGATTCGCTCGCGACGCCTAATATGACACTAGAGCAGATCGAGATATTGAAGGAGCAGCATGGGTTGAACCAGCCTTTCTTTAGTCAGTACTTGATTTGGTTGAAAGGGATTTTGACGGGAGATTTTGGGAATTCACTTTTGACCCAGCACAGCATCGCGGCGGATTTGGCGGAAAAGATTCCTCATACGATTTCCTTGGTCTTGCCTGCTTATGTGACAGCTTTGGTTTTAGCGATTGTCTTGGGGCTTGTGTCGGCAGCCAATCGTGGGAAATGGGTAGACCGTATGATTGATGGTTTTGCCTCTTTTGGAATTGCCGTTCCGACTTTCTGGTTTGCCATGATTTTGATTTACATTTTTGGCTACCGCTTGAATGCCTTACCTTTCATCGGCATGCATACGCTGGGCAAGGAAGGTGATGTTGGCGATTTTCTTGCACATTTTGCTCTGCCCTACATCACCTTGACCATGGCCTTTATGCCTGAGTTAATCCGTTATATTCGGACGGCGGCTATCGTAGAGGTGGACAAGGACTATGTGACGGTTCAAGAGGCTTTTCAAGCGTCTCGCGCAGCTATTTTCGGCAGACATATCTCGCGTAATGTTTTGATTCCGATTGTGACGCAGATTGGGATGGCGCTTCCTATGCTGGTAACTGGGGCTTTGATTACAGAAACAATCTATGCTTGGCCAGGTGTTGGCCCTTATCTGACAACTGCAACGCGGAGCTTGGACTACCCTGTTATTATGGCGGTCATGCTCTTGTCGGCAACCTTGGTCATTTTAGGAAATCTTTTATCGGATATCCTCTATTCAATCGTTGACCCACGTATTACCAAAGGAGGACAGGGATGACATTTTTCAAAAAATTAAAAGAAGAATTGTTGGCTTCTCCCCTCTATTTATTCTCAGCGGGATTTTTAGTATTGTTGTTGATTCTATCATTGGTTGCACCACTTATTCCTATTGATCCAAACGCAACCAATGTCAGTCAGATGAATCAAGCGCCAAGCCTGGCCCATATTTTCGGGACAGACAATGTCGGACGTGATTACTTTATTCGAGTGGCCTACGGTGGGAGAATTTCACTTTTAGTCGGAGTTTTGGCCATGCTAGCTTCTGTTACGATAGGTAGTCTGGTTGGTCTGACAGCTGGTTTCTTCGGTGGAAAGATTGACAATGTGTTGATGCGTATTGTGGATGTCTTGTCTTCAATTCCTTGGTTGGTGCTGGTCATTGTGTTGAGTGTCTTTTTGAAACCAGGATTGACGACGATCATTATTGTTATCGGTGGCTTTTCATGGATGTCCATTGCGCGGCTGATTCGTGCGGAGACCTTGGCTGCCAAGGTGCATGATTATGTCCAATATGCGTCCTTTATCGGCGTCAAACGTTCGGTGATTATTGGTCGTCATATTTTACCGGCAATTTTGCCAACCTTGATTGTGGCGGCATCAGCTAGCATTTCCTCTGCCATTATGACAGAGTCAGCTCTGAGTTTCTTAGGGATTGGGATTCAGCAGCCCTTGGCATCGTGGGGAAGTCTCTTGCAAAATGCCCAATCGACCTTGCAAAGTGCTCCTTACATGGCCATTTTACCGGGATTGTTTATCCTGTTTACGATTTATTCCTTCAACAATCTTGGAGATTTGATTCGCGATAGTTTGCAAAAGGAGGTGACTGTTGATGACAACTAGTTTAGCCATTAAAAATTTACGCATTGAAAAAACGGGTAAGAAATCTCATCAGACCTTGGTCAAGGGTGTGGATGTGACAGTACCTTCTGGTCAAATTTTAGGCATTGTGGGTGAATCGGGAAGCGGAAAAAGTCTGACCATGAAGTCTGTGCTTGGGATTGTACCAAAGGGCTTGAAGGTAGACTATGATGCTATCGAAGTCGAGGGACGGTCAATCGACCAGCAAAGCTCACTTCCGGTGGCTATGATTTTCCAAGATCCCATGACCTCGCTCAATCCCCTGCGCAAAATTGGTTCCCACCTAGAAGAAGTTGTGAGACGTTTTCAGCCCAATTTATCAAAAGAAGAAGGGCAAGTCAAAATTCTTGAAATTTTGGGAAGGGTGGGAATTCAAAATCCAGAACTCCGTCTCAAGCAGTATCCTTTTGAATTTTCAGGAGGCATGCGCCAGCGTATTTTGATCGCAATGGCTCTCTTGGCCAATCCAAAGGTACTGATTGCTGATGAGCCGACAACGGCGCTTGACGTAACCATTCAGGCTCAAATTTTAGCCCTGCTCAAGGAATTGCAGGAAACATTGGGCTTGACGGTTGTGATTGTCAGCCATGATTTTAGTGTGATTGCAGGTTTGTGTGACCAAGTCAAGGTCATGCGTCAAGGAGAATTTGTCGAGGAAGGAACGGTGGACGATATTTTCCAAAATCCACTCCATCCTTACACCCAGGAATTGCTACGTGCAGCTCGTCTAGAAGCAAGTGCGAGTAAGACAGATGTGCAGGTAGCGGGTCTCACAGAGCTGGTAGCTGTATCGCCAAGCCATCGAGTGAGAAAGGAGATGAGCCATGTCTAAACCTGTTTTCATTCAAGTAAATGGTGTGGAGAAGGTCTATTCCAAGAAAAACATCCTAGGGCAAGAGCAGCGTCATGTGGCTGTAAATGGGGTAGACTTGGCCTTGTACAAGGGAGAGACCTTGGGGTTGGTCGGAGAGTCGGGTTCGGGCAAGTCTACCTTGGCTAAGTTGATTTTGGGACTGGAAACGCCGACGTCTGGCAACATTTCTTATACAGGACTGTCAGACCAAGATTTGAAAAATCAAGCCTTGCAGATTATTTACCAAGATCCATTTTCAGCCTTAAATCCGCACTTATCCGCCCTGGAAATTGTCAAAGAACCACTTTTTAAATTGCCTAAAAAAGAAGCTGAAGAGCAGGCTTTGGCGATATTAGAGCGGGTTGGCATCAGCGGAAATGATGTCTATAAACGACCAAAATCCTTTAGTGGCGGTCAGCGTCAGCGGATTGGAATTGCTCGTGCGGTAGTCAGTCGTCCTCAGTTCATTGTCTGTGATGAGCCTACTTCAGCCTTGGATGTGTCTATCCAATCACAGATTTTAGAGTTGTTAGCAGAGCTACAAGAGGAATTTCAGCTGTCCTATCTCTTTATCTCCCATGATTTAACGGTTGTTGAGCATTTTTCAGCTCGGATTGCAGTGCTCTATAAGGGAGCATTGGTAGAGTTAGCACCGGCGGACAAGTTATTTGCAAATCCGCAACATCCCTATACTCAGTATCTCTTGACTGCGAATTTGCCGCTTGATCCAAGTCGGGCTAAAGAACAGTTGAGTAAATTATCGAGCCAAGTTTCAGATTTCACCTTGACGGATCAATTTGACTGGGTAGAAGTGGAAGACGGTCACTTTTTCAGAAAAAATCATCTATAAATACAAGAACACGATATCTAGAAATGGCTATCGTGTTTTATGTTCGGTTTTTATTCGGAAAATACATATAAAAACAAAAATATCTCTTGAATTTTCGTCTTATTCTGCTAAAATGGTAGAAATACCTTTTGGGAGTACGGAAATGAATAAGAAAATCCTTGAAAAATTAGCCAAAACAGAATTGCATTGTCACTTAGATGGTTCTCTTTCAATGGCAGCTATTCGTCAATTGGCAGAAATGGCAACCATCAGCATTCCTGCGTCGGACGAAGAGTTGAAAGCCTGTATTACTGCACCGGATCATGTGGAAAATCTGATGGATTATTTGAAGACCTTTGATTTTGTACGTCCGCTTTTGCAGACTAAGGAAGCCTTGGCTGTGGCAGCTTATGATGTAGCTAAGCAAGCAGCGAAAGAAAATGTTCTTTATATAGAGATTCGATTTGCACCGGAACTGTCTATGGATGCAGGATTGACAGCTATTGAGACGGTAGAGGCTGTCTTGACAGGACTCCAACGTGCAGAAAAAGAGTTTGGAATTGTAGCCAAATTGCTGGTATGCGGTATGCGCCAATCCAATCCAGCTACGACACGAGATATTTTGTTTCACCTAGCAGAGTTAGCACCACAAGGCTTGGTTGGATTTGACTTTGCGGGAGATGAGCATGGATTTCCACCGGAAACGATCAGAGATCTGATTGCTCAAGTGCAAGAATCTGGTTTTCCCATGACGCTTCATGCGGGTGAGTGTGGTTGTCCGAGTCATATTTCAACGAGCTTAGCCATGGGAATCAAGCGGATGGGGCATGTGACAGCCATTCATCATCAACCGGAGATTATCGAGGAGTTTGTCCGTCAAGGTGCAACTGCGGAGCTCTGTCTGACGAGTAATCTTCAAACCAAAGCAGCACCCAGTCTAGCAGATTTTCCTTACCTTGAGTTAAAAGCGGCGGGCGCTAATATCACCATCAATACAGACAATCGCACGGTGTCCGCTACCAATCTTACAAAGGAATACAGCCATTTTGTGGAATATTTTGGAACGACCATAGAAGAGTTTTTGCAGCATAATGAAACAGCCATCCGCGCATCCTTTACCAGCCAGTCTCAGAAAGAGGAACTGCTCACCAAACTCCAGGAGTTCTATGCTCCCTTTCTTTAAAGGAGGAGATTAAAATTCTTTATTCGCCCTTAAATTTTATATATTAGACGGAGTGGAGGTTCCGTGTTAAGATAAAAACAACAATAAGGAGGGCGAGATATGGTTAAGGTAATTGTTGGAATTTCAGGAAATATCAAGGAGTTACCAGCCATGTCAGGCATGGTCTATGATGCGGTAGGACGTGATTTGTCTCAGGGCGTAACAGAGGTGGGAGGGCTTCCGATTGTGATTCCCGTTGGAGCTCCGAGCCTTGCTAAGGACTATGTGTCTATGATTGATAAATTGATTTTATCAGGTGGTCAGCATGTTCATCCCAAATTTTATGGCGAGAAAAAAGTCATTGATAGCGATGATTATTCACTGGAACGAGATGAATTTGAATTGGCTTTGATTCGAGAGGCTTTGAAGCAAGGTAAGCCAATCTTTGCTGTTTGCCGTGGAATGCAATTGCTGAATGTAGCTTTGGGCGGCAGTCTTCATCAAGAAATCGCTAATCACTGGCAGGAAGATTTGTCAGGAACTTGCCATGATGTTCAGTTGCTACCCAATAGTCGAGTCAGCCACCTCTTTCAACAAAGTCGTCAGGTTAACTCGCTCCATCGACAGAGTATCAAAGAATTAGGAGAAGGTTTGGTCGTCACTGCTAAGGATCCGCGCGATGGAACGATTGAAGCCTACGAAGGCGAGGCGCTCTTGGGCCTCCAGTGGCATCCCGAATTTCTGCTAGAAAATAGCGAAGCCAACAGACGCCTCTTTGAGTATCTAGTAAAAGAATTTTAAATGATTGAATCTTTATAAACAGGAAAGGCTGAGAACTTGCGTCTCAGCTTCTTTTTATATAGGGTATAGTCTACGGCTATATACTTTACAAAAAGGAGATAAAAGAATTTTAAGTGGCAGTTAAAAATTCTATATTGGGCAGTCGCCTGTCTTTGTGATAAGATAATGACAGTTAAAAAACTTAGGGATGTGAAAGTAAATCCTTCACATTCAAAAAGGAGAAAAAGTATGAATTTTAAAAAAGTATTTGGATTAGCAGCTGTGGCTGTTTTGTCAATTGGTGCTCTTGCAGCATGTGGTTCAAAGAAGGCAAGCAAGTCTGATAGCAACACTGTAAAAATCGGTGTGATGGGCTTGAGCGCAACAGAAGAAGCGCGATGGGACAAGATTAAAGAACTCTTGGGCGACGATGTGAAGTTGGAGTTCACTGAGTTCACAGATTATTCTCAACCAAACCGCGCAGTTGCTGAAGGAGAAGTAGATATCAATGCTTTCCAACACCACAACTTCCTCAACAACTGGAACAAAGAAAATAAAGGTGACTTGGTAGCGATTGCGGATACTATTATCTCACCAATCCGTCTCTACTCAGGTACTGAAAATGGAAAAAACAAATACAAATCAGTAGAAGAGATTCCGAACGGAGCAGAGATTGCAGTACCAAATGATGCAACAAATGAAAGCCGTGCTCTTTACCTCCTCCAATCAGCTGGTTTGATTAAATTGGATGTATCAGGAACTGAATTGGCTACTGTTGTCAACATCAAAGAAAATCCTAAAAACTTGAAAGTAACCGAATTGGATGCTAGCCAAACAGCTTCTTCACTTCAATCAGTTGCAGCAGCAGTTGTGAACAACACCTTCGTTCAAGAAGCAGGTTTGGACTATAAGAGTGCGCTTTACAAAGAAGTGAAAGACGAAAATTCTGAGCAATGGTACAACATCATTGCAGCGAAAAAAGACTGGGAAAAATCAAACAAGGCTGATGCCATCAAGAAAATCATCAAAGCTTACCACACTGATGACGTGAAAAAAGTCATTGAAAAATCTTCAGACGGTTTGGACGAACCAGTTTGGTAAAAAACAACGGGAAAACGATCGTATAGCAAGAGGCGTGTGAACACATACGCCTCATTTGCCTTATTATAAAGGAGTAAGTCATGGCAGAAAAATTAGATAAAATTCAAGAATTTGAGTCCGATGCAGTGATTCAGCACTATTTTGAAGTGTTGAAAGTGTTGATTTCAAAAAAATCTATCTTTGCCCAACAGATTGGATTGTTAGAAGTTGCGACTTTTTTGAAAGAGCTATTTGAGGCGGAAGGGGCTGAAGTTCTTCTCGATGATTCCTATGCGGCACCCTTTGTGATGGCCAAGTTTAAGAGTCCACTTCCCGATGCCAAGACCATTATTTTTTATAATCACTACGATACAGTACCTGCTGATGGTGACCAAATTTGGACAGGACAGCCATTTGAAGTGGATGTGCGTGATGGGCATATTTACGGCCGTGGTGTAGATGACGACAAGGGGCATATTATTGCTCGTCTGACAGCTGTTAAACAGTATTTGACGCAGCATGAAGTTCTTCCTGTCAATATTACCTTTATCATGGAAGGGGCAGAAGAGTCAGCTTCTGTTGACTTGGATAAGTATTTGGAAAAATACAAATCTCATCTAGTCGGTGCAGATTTGCTCGTCTGGGAGCAAGGTTCACGCAATGTGCTGGACCAATTGGAAATTTCTGGTGGCAATAAAGGAATTGTAACCTTTGATGTGTCTGTTAAGAGTGCGAACTTGGATATTCATTCATCTTATGGTGGTGTAGTGGATTCTGCAGCTTGGTACCTGCTTAACGCACTCCAATCCATGCGTGCAGCTGACGGTCGTATCTTGGTAGACGGTATTTACGACAAGGTTCAAGAACCAAATGAACGCGAGTTGGCCTTGGTGGAGGAATTTGCCCTAGCAACTAGCCAAATAGTGACAGAGGTTTACGGTTTGACACTCCCAACCTTGGTTGAAGAACGCAAAGAATTTTTGAAACGTTTGTATTTTGAGCCTTCTATGACCATCGAAGGGTTATCCACTGGCTATCTTGGACAAGGTGTTAAGACCATCATCCCAGCGCAAGCATCTGCAAAGATGGAAGTCCGCTTGGTGCCAGGCTTAGAGCCTCATGATGTACTAGACAAAATTCGCCAACATCTGATAAAATATAACTTTGAAAAGGTGCAAGTAGACTTTACCTTGGGCGAAATGAGTTACCGTAGTGATATGTCTGCTCCGTCTATCCTAAATGTCATCGAGCTGGCTAAAAAATTAACACCAGAAGGGGTTGCAGTCTTGCCAACCTCACCTGGAACAGGACCAATGCATACTGTTTTCTATGCTTTGGGTGTGCCGCAAGCTGGATTTGGGATGGGAAATGCCAATAGTCGTGACCACGCTGGCGACGAAAATGTCCGCATTGCAGACTATGTCAGCCACATTGAACTAATCGAGGAGTTAATTACAAGTTATGAGTAAAAAAATGATTCAGTTGGATCATATTGATGTGACTTTTCATCAGAAAAAACGGACCATTGAAGCCGTTAAAGATGTCACTATCCATATCAATCAAGGCGATATTTATGGGATAGTTGGTTATTCTGGTGCAGGGAAATCAACTTTGGTCCGCGTTGTCAACCTCTTGCAGGTTCCAAGCAAGGGAAAAATTACCATTGATGAGGATGTCATCTTTGAAGGGGACAAGGTGACCCTGAAATCTAGTCAATTGCGTCAGAAGCGCCGCGAAATCGGAATGATTTTCCAGCATTTCAACCTGATGGCTCAGATGACTGCAGCAGAAAATGTAGCCTTTGCCCTCAAGCACTCAGGACTTTCAAAAGCTGAGAAGGCAGAAAAAGTTGCAAAATTATTGGAATTGGTCGGTTTGGCAGATCGTGCTGAAAACTATCCTTCTCAGTTGTCAGGTGGTCAAAAGCAACGGGTTGCCATTGCGCGTGCCTTGGCAAATGATCCAAAGATTTTGATTTCAGATGAAGCGACATCAGCCTTGGACCCAAAAACAACCAAGCAAATCTTGGCTCTCTTACAAGAACTCAACCAAAAATTGGGATTGACCATTGTCTTGATTACCCACGAAATGCAGATTGTCAAGGACATTGCAAACCGTGTGGCTGTCATGCAAAATGGTCAATTGATTGAAGAAGGCTCTGTGCTCGAAATCTTCTCTCATCCGAAAGAAACCTTGACCCAAGACTTCATCACAACAGCAACAGGAATCGACGAAGCCATGGTGAAAATCAACAAGCAAGAAGTCGTTCGTCAGTTACAAGCAGGCGAAAAGTTGGTTCAGCTCAAGTATGCAGGACATGCGACAGACGAGCCTTTGCTCAATCAAGTCTATAAGAACCATCAAGTAACGGCTAATATTCTGTATGCCAATATTGAAATTCTGGACGATACGCCAGTTGGTGAAATGGTTGTTATCTTATCAGGTCAGCCTGAAAATGTGACAGCGGCACTTGCTGAAATCAAGACTGCGCAAGTTGAAGTAACGATTTTGAAGGAGGGAAATTAAATGTTGGATTCGATTTTACAATACATTCAGACCAATTTCCCAGATGTGTATAAGATTGGCTGGGATGGTCAAACAGGCTGGTGGACAGCAACGTATTTGACACTGTACATGACTTTTGCATCGTTTGCAGTTGGTGGTGTCATGGGCTTGGTGACAGGTCTGGCCTTGGTTATCACAGGTCCTAGTGGTATCCGGGAAAATAAAGTCGTTTTTTGGATTTTAGATACGGTTTCTTCTATCCTACGTGCGGTTCCATTTATTGTTCTATTGGCCTTGATTTTCCCATTGACCAAGTTAATTGTCGGGACAACCATTGGTACAGACGCGGCCTTGGTACCGTTGGCGCTTTCCGTCTTTCCATTCTATGCGCGCCAAGTGCAGGTGGTCTTGGCTGAATTGGACCGTGGAGTGATTGAAGCAGCAGAAGCATCTGGCGCAACTTTCTGGGATATTGTTCTGGTTTACTTGGGAGAGGGATTGCCAGAAATTATCCGTGTAACAACCTTCTCACTGGTTTCCTTGGTTGGATACACAGCTATGGCTGGAGCTATTGGCTCAGGTGGATTGGGAATGGTTGCCTTGGTCTATGGTCAACAACGGTTTAACTATGATGTTACCTTCTTGGCAACGATTTTGATTTTGCTGATTATTTTTATCATCCAGTTTATCGGGGACTTCCTTTCACGTAAGCTCAGTCACAAATAGGAGTTGACAATGAAAAACTACACAATGAACAATGGCTTAACCATACCTGCAGTTGGGTTTGGAACCTACTTATCAAAAGATGGTGATGAGGTTTACCGCGCTGTTTTGACAGCTCTGGATGCAGGTTATCGTCATATCGATACCGCTGCTTATTATGGAAATGAAGAAAGCATTGGTCGTGTCCTGAAGGATTCAGGGATTCCGCGCGAGGAGCTCTTTATCACGACAAAATTGTGGAATGATGCCCATGGTTATGACGAAGCAAAAGCAGCTTTAGAGACATCTCTTCAAAAATTACAGTTGGATTATGTGGACCTTTATTTGATTCATTGGCCAAATCCTGTTAACCTTCGTGACAGCTGGCAATTTGCAAATGCGGAAACTTGGCGTGCCATGGAAGAAATGGTTGAAGCGGGTCTGATTCGTACAATTGGTGTGAGTAACTTTATGGTTCACCACTTAGATGAGCTCTTAAAAACAGCCGCCATCGTCCCTGCGGTCAATCAAATCCGTCTAGCACCTGGCGTTTACCAGGAAGAGATTGTTCAGTATTGTAGAGGGAAAAATATCGTGATTGAGGCATGGAGCCCCTTGGGACGTGGCGAACTCTTTAGTCACCCAACCATGCTGGCTATTGCTGAAAAATACGATAAGTCGGTCGCACAAATTGCCCTTGCCTGGTCATGGGCACATGGCTTTTTACCCCTGCCTAAGTCGGTAACGGATAGTCGCATCATTGCTAATCTCGACTTCCAAGACCTTGTTTTATCGGATGAAGATATTGAATCTATTACAGCTATCCAAGGTGTGACAGGAGCCTATAATCCTGATGAAACGAATTTCTAATGTATAATCATTAGACAAATCCCCACTTTTTTGCTATAATAGTCACTAAGAGAGAAAGTCTTAGAACACTTGTTTAGCGAGCCCGTGGTAGTGGAAGACGGGTCCTGTTTACTAAAGAACTGGCGCTTTCGGATATTTAATAGTTAGAAATGAAGTTATAAATTAGGGTGGAACCGCGTTTCGACGCCCCTATGTCATTCGGCATAGGAGGGGAGAAAACGGTTCTTTTTGCTTGTGCCCAACAGTTTTATTTCAGAAAAAGGAGATACTACATTGAGTAAAAAACTTACTTTTCAAGAAATTATCTTGACCTTGCAACAATACTGGAACGACCAAGGCTGTATGTTGATGCAGGCTTACGACAATGAAAAAGGTGCGGGTACCATGTCACCCTACACTTTCCTGCGCGCCATCGGTCCTGAGCCATGGAATGCGGCTTACGTAGAGCCTTCACGTCGTCCTGCCGATGGTCGTTATGGGGAAAATCCTAACCGTCTTTACCAACATCACCAATTCCAAGTGGTCATGAAACCATCGCCATCCAATATCCAAGAATTGTATTTGAAATCATTGGAATTGCTGGGAATTAACCCACTGGAACACGATATTCGTTTCGTTGAAGACAACTGGGAAAATCCATCAACAGGTTCTGCGGGGCTTGGTTGGGAAGTATGGCTTGACGGAATGGAAATCACACAGTTCACTTACTTCCAACAAGTTGGTGGCTTGCAAACTGGTCCTGTAACGTCTGAGGTTACTTACGGTCTTGAACGTTTGGCTTCTTACATCCAAGAAGTGGATTCGGTTTATGATATCGAATGGGCGCCAGGTGTTAAATACGGTGAAATCTTTACCCAGCCTGAGTATGAGCATTCAAAATATTCATTTGAAATCTCAGACCAAGACATGCTGCTTGAAAATTTTGAAAAATTTGAAAAAGAAGCAGCACGTGCTTTGGAAGAAGGTCTTGTTCACCCAGCTTATGACTACGTTCTCAAATGTTCACATACCTTCAACTTGCTTGATGCGCGCGGTGCGGTTTCTGTAACGGAACGTGCAGACTACATCGCTCGCATTCGTAACTTGGCGCGTGTGGTTGCCAAAACATTCGTCGCAGAGCGTAAAAAACTTGGTTTCCCACTTTTGGACGAAGCAACACGTGAGCAATTGTTGGCTGAGGAAGAATAATGGATACACTGATTATTAACAGCCATCCAGATTTTGGAAATCCACAATCCTTTTCTCATCGTTTACAAGAGTTGTTTTGCCAGAAATTCACACAGGCTTTTCCACAAAGTACGCTGACAATTTTAAATCTCTACGATACAGAAATTCCAGAAATCAGTAAGGAAGGCTTGTTGGCGGTGTGGAAAAAGTTGGGAACAGGCCAAGAACTGACGGCGCAAGAAGCGAAATTGGCCACCCAGTCTCAGTCACTTTTAGCCCAATTTAAGGCCCACAAACGGCAAGCATTTGTATCGCCTATGCACAATTTTAATGTCACAGCGCGTGCTAAATCTTACATTGATAATATTTTGGTGGCAGGCGAGACCTTCAAATACACCAAAGATGGATCAGTTGGTCTGATGACCGATGATTATCGGGTGATTCTCTTAGAGGCATCAGGTTCCGTTTATTCGGACAATGGTCGCTACACTCCCTATGAGTTTCCAGCCCTGTATCTGAGAGCCATTTACGAGGAATTTATGGGATTTTCTGATTTTCAAATTATCCGTGCCGAAGGCACAAGTGTCTTGGGCGCCGACAAGGTTTTGGAAAAGGCCGCTAAAGATTTGGATGCTGTTTTTGCAACATTTTACCAGTAAGGAGTAACACATGACAAAAGATTTATTAGTAGAACTCGGTTTGGAAGAATTGCCAGCCTATGTCGTGACCCCAAGTGAGAAACAATTGGGCCAAAAAATGGCGACATTTTTGACGGACAATCGCCTGTCTTTCGAGTCCATTCAGACATTTTCAACACCTCGTCGCTTGGCAGTTCGTGTTAAGGGCTTGGCAGACAAACAAACAGATTTGACAGAAGACTTCAAAGGGCCATCTAAGAAAATTGCCTTGGATGCTGAAGGAAATTTCTCAAAAGCGGCACAAGGATTTGTTCGTGGAAAAGGCTTGACCGTTGATGATATCGAATTCCGTGAAATCAAGGGCGAAGAATATGTTTATGTCACAAAACATGAAACTGGAAAAGATGCAGTTGAAGTGCTTGCTGGCGTGCCAGAAGTTCTTGCAAGCTTGACTTTCCCAGTTAACATGCACTGGGCTGGAAATACCTTTGAATACATCCGTCCTGTACATACTTTGACAGTTCTTCTTGACGACCAAGCATTGGATATGGATTTCCTCGATATCCACTCAGGTTGTGTGAGTCGTGGTCACCGTTTCTTGGGGCAAGAAACTGAAATTGCTTCAGCTAATTCTTATGAAGATGATTTGCGTCAGCAATTTGTCATCGCAGATGCAGCTGAACGTGAAGCTATGATTGTAGACCAAATCAAAGCTATCGAAGCAGAACGCAATGTTCAGGTAGAAATTGATGCCGATCTTCTCAACGAAGTCCTCAACTTGGTCGAATACCCAACTGCCTTTGTTGGTTCATTTGACACCAAGTATCTGGATGTACCTGAAGAAGTGTTGGTTACCTCAATGAAGAACCACCAACGTTATTTTGTTGTTCGTGACCTAAATGGCAAGCTCTTGCCAAACTTCATCTCTGTCCGTAACGGGAACGCTGAGCACATCGAGAATGTCATCAAAGGAAATGAGAAAGTATTGGTTGCCCGTCTAGAAGATGGGGAATTCTTCTGGAATGAAGACCAAAAATTAGTCATTGCAGACTTGGTTGAAAAACTCAAACACGTTACCTTCCATGAAAAAATCGGTTCTCTTCATGAACACATGGATCGCACAAAAGTCATCGCAGATTATCTTGCTGACCAAGCTGAGCTCTCAGCAGACGAAAAGGCAGCTGTGCTTCGTGCTGCAGCTATCTACAAATTTGACCTCTTGACTGGTATGGTCGGAGAGTTCGATGAGCTTCAAGGTTTGATGGGGGAAAAATACGCTCTCCTTGCCGGTGAAGATGCAGCTGTTGCGACAGCTATCCGTGAACACTATATGCCAACATCCGCTGATGGAGCACTTCCTGAGACAAAAGTAGGAGCTGTATTGGCTCTTGCAGATAAGTTGGATACGCTCTTGTCCTTCTTCTCAGTGGGCTTGATTCCGAGTGGTTCGAATGACCCTTACGCGCTTCGTCGTGCGACTCAAGGTATCGTTCGTATCTTGGATGCCTTTGGCTGGGAAATTCCGCTTGATGAGTTGATTGCTAGCCTGTACGGTTTGTCATTTGACAGCTTGACCTATTCACATCAAGACGAGGTTATGACCTTCATCTCTGCTCGTATTGAGAAGATGATGGATGCAGCGATTGCTAAGGATATCCGTGAAGCTGTATTGGCATCGGATACTTTCGTAGTTCGTCTTGTTCTTGAAGCTAGCGCAGCCATTGCCCAAAAGAGCAAAACAGACGGCTACAAGGAAGCGGTTGAAAGCTTGTCACGTGCCTTTAACTTAGCTGAAAAAGCTGACGCTTCTGTGGCGGTGGACAGCTCTCTCTTTGAAAATGCTCAAGAAACAGCTCTCAGCCAAGCAGTCGCTTCGCTTGAATTGACAGACGATATGGTAGCAAACTTAGACAAACTATTCGCACTTAGTCCAGTCATCAACGACTTCTTCGACAATACCATGGTCATGGCAGAAGACGAGAAAATCAAGAACAATCGCTTGGCTCTTCTTGCAAGCCTCGTTGCCAAAGCTAAGAAGGTCGCAGTCTTCAATTTGTTGAACACGAAATAAAGAGCGAACCAAGTAAGCCAAGCCAAACTATTCACCGTGGAGAGATTTGTAGCAATAGAAGCACGTCTACGACTCGTAAGAAATAGTTGAAAAAGGAGGAATCATGACACCTGAAAAAATCGCTCGTATCAATGAGCTTGCGAAAAAGAAAAAATCAGTCGGACTGACTGGTGAGGAAAAAGTTGAGCAAGCGCGGTTGCGTGAGGAATACATTGAAGGTTTCCGTCGTTCTGTGCGTCACCATGTTGAAGGAATCAAGCTGGTTGATGAAGAAGGAAATGATGTGACACCTGAGAAATTGCGCCAAGTCCAACGTAAAAAAGGTCTGCACGGCCGTAGTTTGGACGATCCAAATTCATAGAAACAAAAAGAGAGTGGAGAAAATTCCACTCTTTTTTATGATTCTGATTATAAGATTTTGTTGGTGTACTCTTCAAAATGGTCAACCGTGTTATTGTCCATGACAGCCATAATCAACTCGTCTTCGTTAAAGGTGTAATCAGGCGAGAGTTGGATATGCAGTTGGCGGTCGCTTCCGTATTTGCTGCGGTATCCGATGATGTTCATCATGTATTTTTGACGCGGATTCAGCTGGGCAAGTGTTTTGCCAATCCATTTTGCAGGTGGTTGAAATTCAACGATACTGATATTGCCGTCTAGTTCGATTAACTCAGTTGTGTCATGGTGAAGGAGGTGTTTTGCAAGGGAAATCCCCGTTTCGCGCTCAGGTGAGATGACGCGGTCGGCACCGATTTTGAGAAGTACCTCGCGAGTTGTTTTACTTTTAGCTTTTGCAATCACTTTTGGAACGCCCAGCGCTTTACAATGAAGGACAGCAAGGACGCTAGATTCTAAGTTATTTCCTGTTGCGACCACAACGGTATCACAAGAGCCGATGCCAGCTGCGCGTAGTAAGTCTTTGTCGGTGATGTCTCCCACAACTCCACGAGCGAGAATGGCTTCCATTTGATTGATTTGACTTTCATGGTTATCGACAGCGATGATATGGCTGTTGTATTTGGCTAATGTTTTAGCAATGTTGGTTCCAAAAACTCCCAGACCAAGAATTCCGATAGTTTGTACTGGCATGTTGTCTCCTTTAGACGATCATTGTTGATTTTGCATATTGAATGTTATCTTCTCGAGAAGATTTACGATTTGAGATACTCATGAGGATGGACATTGGACCAATGCGGCCAAAGAACATGAGTGCCATGATGATAAACTGACTGGCATGTGTCAGGGTCGGCGTCAAGTTTGCCGTAACTCCAACGGTCGCAAGTGCAGACATGACCTCAAACATTAGAAAGAGCAGAGGTTTCTGTGGATCTGTTACGCTGATGGCAAAGAGGGCAAGGATAAAAGTCATGAGAAAGACGCTGAAAAGAGCGACTGTCTTACGAATTGTAACGGTATCAATTGTTCGTCCCATAAAAATTGGTATGGGTCAAACCGAGAATCTCGCTGCGGGCAAATAGAACTAAGGCCAGAAAGGTTGTAATTTTCAAACCACCTGCTGTACCACCTGGTGCCCCACCCAAGAACATCTGGAAGATGTAGAGGAATAAGGTAACAGGATGTGCCTTGGTGTAATCAATTGTTGCAAAGCCAGCAGTCCGCATGGTAACAGTTTGGAAGAAGCTAGCAATCACCTTGTGGCCGAAAGAAAGATTTCCGATTGTAGATGGATTGTTGTACTCGATAAGAAGAGACAGTGTGGTCCCGACGAATAAGATAAATGCAGTCAGCATCACAACAACTTTGGTATGAAAGGCTAATTTTCGGCAGTGTCCTTGCTTGGTCAAGTGGGTTTGTAAGTCAAACCAGACGGAGAAACCCAAGCCCCCCATGATGATGAGTGCTGCGATGACCAAGTTGACGATTGGTACAGTAGCGTAATCAATCAAGCTGTTAGCCCCCATATTGTCAAATCCTGCATTACAAAAAGCAGAAATGGCAAGAAAGAGCGATGTAAAGAGCCCCTTAGCTAGACCAAATTTCGGTACGAAATGCAGAGATAGTAGCAAGGCACCAAGTAATTCGACCGCAAAAGTAAACTGAAAGACAGAAAAGATAAACTGCTTGAAGTTACGAGTATCGTCTCGGCTGAGACTTTCTTGCAGGGTTGCAATATTGATAAAGCTGAGCTTCCGGCGTGCTTGCAAGGAGAACAGTCCGATAAAACTGATTAGGCTTAGCCCTCCAATCTGCATGAGCATCATACAGATAATCTGACCGAAAGTTGTATAGGTGGCTGCGACAGGAACGGTAAAGAGTCCTGTTACACAGACCATTGATACAGTTGTAAAGAGATTATCCCAGTAATGAGCCTGTGAGGTCGCTTGTTGGGAGATGGGAAGAGTCAACAAAAGTGACCCTGTCAGAATAACCCCTAAAAAACTCATAATAATGCGTTGAGTAGGCGTTAGTTTAATCCTAAAAATAGGCATGATTTCCTCGAAATGTTTCTTCTAAAATTAAAATATGAAGATATTCTACCACATTCTTCTAAAAAAGAAAGAAAAAGTTACCAGATTAGGCAACTTTTTAGGTTATTTAAATTTACGCGCCTGCACAATTAGTGACATGATTAGTCCAAATAGAATCCCCATGATAATACCGATAATGATATTCAGCGGTCTTAAGAGAAGTGAGAGAAAATCTTTATTTTCAGACCAAGATACTTGAAAAGCGCTAAAGAGATACATGAAGAAACCAAAAAATAGACCAGCTTTTAAGCCACCGTTTTTCATTTTTTTCTGTTCGCTAGGAGTCAACTCCTCCTCGTCGATAGTGGTAAGGTTGGAAGCGTCGACCTTGAGCATGACGTAGAAAAAGATAATAAATAGTCCAAACATCAAAAAGATAGGGTAGGCGATGGCGGTGAATTTAGGAAATTTTATGCTGAGAAAAAGAGCAATGACATTGCCGATCAGAATCAGCCAAGTCAGATAGATAAAGCAGATATTTCCAATGCGATCTGCCTCGCGGCGTTTGTATTCATCCATCGGACCTGTGATGCCGTAAAAGTGTTTAATCATTTTTTCAGTAACTGTTTCTTTTTTCATCGTTTTTCTCCTTCTAGCCAAAAGAGGCTGTTTAAGTCTGTTTTGAGGGCTCGTGCTAGGTTGATACACAAGTCGAGCGAGGGATTGTATTTATCATTTTCAATCATGTTGATGGTCTGCCTGGAAACTCCGATAGCTTGGGCTAAAGCCAATTGAGATAAGCCAGCCTCGGTTCGAAATTCTTTGACGCGATTCATAGGACCTCCTAGATTGTGTCGGATATATGCGACACATTTGCCTAAAATTTTTTGGTGTTACCGTCACCAAAAGTTAAATATAGTTGATACTGTTATTATAAAAAGAATGAGACGACATGTCAACTATATATGACATGTTTTGTGAAAAAGTTTTCAAAATAGGAATTTAAGGAGCTTTTTTTGGAAGTATGGTATAATAAACAGATATGACAAAGGAATTTAATCACACAACTGTTCTATTGCATGAGACGGTTGATTTATTAGATATTAAGCCGGATGGTGTATACGTAGATGCGACCTTGGGGGGAGCTGGACACAGCGAGTACCTGCTTAGTCAGTTGAGCCAAGAGGGGCATCTCTATGCGTTTGACCAAGATCAGACGGCCATTGATAATGCCCACATCCGCCTAGCTTCGTTTATTGAAAAAGGCATGGTGACCTTTATCAAGGATAATTTTCGTAATCTCAAAACGCGTTTAGCAGAGTTAGGTGTGACAGAGATTGATGGGATTTGTTACGATTTGGGTGTGTCCAGTCCACAATTAGATGAGCGTGAGCGTGGTTTTTCTTATAAAAAAGATGCGCCGCTAGATATGCGAATGAATCGTGAGCAGAGCTTGTCGGCCTTTCAAGTTGTCAATCAGTACGATTACCATGACTTGGTACGGATTTTCTTCAAATATGGAGAGGATAAATTTTCCAAGCAGATTGCGCGTAAGATTGAGCAAGCACGTCAAGTCAAACCCATCGAGACAACGACGGAGTTGGCTGAGATTATCAAGTCAGCCAAACCAGCTAAAGAGCTCAAGAAAAAGGGACACCCTGCTAAACAGATTTTTCAGGCCATACGGATTGAGGTCAATGATGAGCTAGGTGCGGCGGATGAGTCCATTCAACAAGCTATTGATTTGTTGGCACTGGATGGTCGGATATCGGTTATCACCTTCCATTCATTGGAAGATCGCCTGACCAAGCAGCTTTTCAAGGAATACAGTACGGTGGATGTACCAAAAGGCTTGCCTTTCATCCCAGACGACTTGAAGGTACCATTGGAATTGGTTAATCGCAAACCAATTTTGCCAAGCGAAGAAGAGTTAGAAGCCAATAACCGCTCTCATTCTGCTAAGTTGCGCGTTGCGAAGAAAGTACATAAAAACTAGGAGAAATCCATGTTACAAGACAAACGTAGAGATGTCGCAAGACGAGTTATTGAAGAAAAAATCAGAACTTTTTCAAGAGTGGAAAAGGCTTTTTATGGTAGTATCGTTTTTTCAGGGATTGTACTAGCCATTGGGATTATTTTCCTCCAAACTCGGTTGCTGCAGCTCCAATCTGACATGGCAACTGTCAATCAAAATATTAGTTCCAAACAAGCAGAGTTGAATGATGCCCAGCAGGCTGTCAACGAATTGTCGCGTAAGGAACATTTGACGGAAATTGCGAAGAAGGAAGGCTTGACCTTCAACAACAATAATATTGGAGTGACGGAGTAATATGGCAAATAGGAAAAATAAATTTTTACGGTACGTGCTAAAACATCGTTCCTATCCCTCTAGAAATCGTAGAAGAGTGGGGCAAAGCCTCATTCTTTTGACTGTTTTTATCTTTTTTATTTTTTTGATTAACTTTGCAATTATTATCGGGACGGACTCGAAGTTTGGGCAAGATTTGTCTGCGGGGGCAGCTAGTGTTCACCAGATGACGGTTACAAAGCAGGCCAAACGTGGGACGATTTATGACCGAACAGGAATGGCAATTGCTCAAGATTCGACGACCTACACCATTTATGCCATCATTGACAAAGAATATGTCTCAGCCTTGAAAGAACCGCTCTATGTACAAGATAGTCAGTTTGATAAGGTGGCGGAGATTCTCGATAAAAAATTGGGGATGAAAAAAGACTTTGTCATCCAGCAGTTAAAATTGCCCAATCTGAGTCAGGTTTACTTCGGTACAGCTGGTAAAAATATTTCCTACTCAACGATGACTGAAATCCAAGATTTGATGAAAAAGGCTGGCATTAAAGGGATAAACTTTGATACCAGCCCAGGTCGGATGTATCCAAACGGGAATTTTGCCAGTATTTTTGTAGGATTGGCCCAATTGGTGGATAATAAAGATGGTTCGCAAAGCTTACTAGGCCAGACGGGTATGGAGTCAGCCTTAAATGCGATTTTGTCTGGGCAAGATGGAAAAATCGTCTATGAAAAAGACAGCAAGGGACGGATTTTACCGGACACTGCCGATGTGAAAAAAGAGACGATTAACGGTCAAGATGTCTATACGACCCTGTCTGCGGATTTGCAACGGTCCATGGAAACCAATATGGATGTGTTCTTTACCGATACAAAAGCGGTCAATGCTAGTGCCACCTTGGTTTCAGCCAAGACGGGTGAAATTCTAGCCACCACTCAGCGTCCAAGTTTTGACGCTGATACCAAGGAAGGTCTGAATGCCAAAGATTTTTCTTGGCTATCTCTCCTTTATCAATCTCAATATGAGCCGGGGTCAACCATGAAAGTTATGACCTTGGCATCTGCCATTGATAGCGGAAAATTCAATCCCAATGAAATTTACTACAATGACAAATATGATATTGCCGATGCGACCATCAAGGACTGGACGGTCAATACTGGTCGCGATGCTCAATATCTCAACTTCGCTCAAGGTTTTGCCCTGTCAAGTAACGTCGGTATGACACGACTGGAGCAGGCCATGGGAGATGAGAAGTGGTTAAACTATCTAGCAAAATTCCGATATGGCTATCCGACGCGTTTTGGAATGTCAATTGATCCGTCGGACGAATCAGGAGGGATGTTGCCAGAGGCCAATATTGTTTCCTATGCCATGACCTCCTTTGGTCAGGCTATCAACGTCACCCATTTACAAATGCTTCGCGCCTTTAATGCTATCGCCAATGATGGTGTGATGTTAGAGCCAAAATTCATCACTGGAACCTATGACCCCAATACCAATACTTCTCGGATTTCTCAAAAAGAAGTTGTTGGAAATCCAGTCTCAGCGGACGCTGCTAGACAGACTAGGAATTATATGATTTCAGTCGGTACGGACCCCTACTATGGAACTCTGTATTCCCACGCGGCAGGAGGAGCAGTGATCTCAGTTGACGGCTACAATATAGCAGTCAAATCTGGTACGGCCCAAATTGCCAAGTCAGACGGTACAGGTTATATGGAAGGTGCCAATGACTATGTCAACTCCGTTGTTGCAATGGTTCCTGCGGAAGATCCGCAATTTATCATGTATGTGACTCTTCAACAACCACAGAACTTTAATCTTCTTTCATGGCAATCCATTGTCAATCCAGTTTTGAAAGAAGCCATGTTGCTCAAAGATAGTTTAAACTTAGATGGTCCAGCTCAAGGTCTGTCAACGGTTACGGGTGAAACAGAGTATAAGTTGGAGGATTTGACGAACCATAGCCCAGGTATCACTGCAGATGAGTTGCGTCGCCATTTGGTGCAACCCATTATCTTGGGAAATGGTTCAAAAATCAAGAAAGTATCTGTCAAGAAAGGTAGTAATCTAGCTGCTAATCAGCAAATCTTGCTGTTGACATCAGATTTCACCGAGTTGCCAGATATGTACGGTTGGACCAAGGAAAATGTTCAGGTGTTTGGAAAATGGACGGGGATAGAAGTGACCTATCAAGGCAATGGTAGTCATGTCACCGCACAAAGTAGCGACACCGGAACAGCATTGAAGAAATTAAAAAAATTAACCATTACACTAGGAGAATAATATGTTTTTGGCTATTTCAGCAGGGATTCTCGCCTTTGTAGCGACAGTCCTCCTCATGCCACAATTTATTACCTTTTATCAGCAAAAGCGAATAGAAGGTCAGCAAATGCACGAAGATGTAAAACAGCACCAATTTAAGGCGGGAACACCAACTATGGGTGGAACGGTCTTCTTGGTAGTAGCTATCCTTGTTAGCTTTCTGTTTGCTCTTGTATTCCACATGATGACAGGAGCGGTTTTTGGCATTCTGTTCATCCTTGTTTTATACGGAACAGTTGGATTTTTGGATGATTTCTTAAAAATCTTTCGTAAGATTAACGAGGGCCTCAATCCAAAACAAAAATTGATTCTGCAAATCATTGGAGGATTGGTTTTCTACGGTGTTCACGTAGCAGGTTTTGGCGGAGGGGAACTCAATATTTTTGGTTATCATCTCCATTTGGGGATTCTGTACATTGCCTTTGTCCTTTTTTGGTTAGTTGGTTTTTCAAATGCGGTTAACTTGACAGATGGGATTGACGGTTTAGCTTCCATCTCAGTGGTAATTAGTTTGGCGGCTTATTCAGTTATTGCTTTCCATCAAGGGCGGTTTGACATCCTTCTTGTCTGTGTCACCATGATTGGAGCCCTTCTTGGTTTCTTCGTCTATAATCATAAACCTGCCAAGGTATTTATGGGAGACGTGGGAAGTTTGGCTCTTGGGGGAATGCTCGCAACCATCTCTATCGCTCTTCATCAGGAATGGACCTTGCTCCTTATCGGTTTGGTCTATGTCCTTGAAACGTCATCGGTTATGTTGCAAGTCAGCTACTTCAAGTACACCAAGAAAAAATATGGGGAAGGTCGCCGTATCTTCCGTATGACTCCTTTCCATCATCACTTGGAATTGGGTGGTTTGTCAGGTAAGGCTGAAAAGTGGTCTGAATGGCAAGTAGACTTTTTCCTTTGGGGAGTGGGTCTTGTCATGAGTCTCGTGACACTTGCTTGTTTGTATTTATAAAGGATCTAGGACTCAGTCCTAGGTTTTTTTTATTTTGTCAGAGAAGGTCAGTTCAGATTATGTCAGTATAGGGAAAAATTTGGTATAATAGAAACAAGTAGAAAAATGAGGAAACTATGAAATTTACAGAATTTAAATTAAAAAATTATATTCAAGATGCTTTGACGGATATTCATTTTGTCACAGCAACTGAAGTACAAGAAAAGTTGATTCCAGTTGTCTTGTCTGGGCGTGACTTGGTCGGGGAGTCTAAGACTGGTTCAGGAAAGACGCACACCTTTTTGATTCCAATTTTCCAAAAATTGGATGAGGAACAAGACTACGTGCAGGCAGTTATCACAGCGCCGTCGCGCGAGTTGGCAACGCAGATTTACCAAGCGGCTAAGCAGATTGCTGAGCATTCAGAGACAGAAATTCGTGTGGTTAATTATGTCGGCGGAACAGATAAAAATCGCCAAATTGACAAGCTGCAAACAAGTCAACCCCATATCGTGATTGGAACTCCTGGACGGATTTACGACTTGGTCAAATCAGGTGACCTAGCAATCCATAAAGCAAGCACATTTGTCGTGGACGAGGCTGATATGACCTTGGACATGGGCTTTTTGGAAACAGTTGATAAGATTGCTTCGAGTTTGCCAAAACAGTTGCAATTCATGGTCTTTTCAGCGACGATTCCGCAGAAATTACAACCGTTTTTGAAGAAATACTTGTCTAATCCTGTCATGGAAAAAATCAAGACGCAGACGGTTATTGCGGATACAATCGAGAATTGGTTGGTATCGACAAAAGGTCGTGATAAAAATGCACAAATCTTGCAAATGACCAAGACAATGCAACCTTATTTGGCCATGATTTTTGTTAACACAAAAGAACGTGCGGATGATTTGCACCACTATCTTTTGTCAAATGGTCTCAAGGTTGCTAAGATTCACGGAGATGTGCCACCGCGTGAGCGTAAACGCATCATGAATCAAGTGAAAAACTTGGATTATGAGTATATCGTAGCCACAGATTTGGCGGCGCGTGGGATTGATATTGAAGGAGTTAGTCATGTTATCAATGACGCGATTCCGCAAGATTTATCCTTCTTTGTCCACCGTGTAGGACGGACAGGACGAAATGGCTTGTCGGGGATTGCCATCACCCTCTATCAACCAAGTGATGATGCAGATATCCGTGAGTTGGAAAAGATGAATATCAAGTTCCAACCAAAAGAAATCAAAGATGGCGAATTTCAAGATACTTATGACCGTGACCGTCGTGTCAATCGTGAAAAATCAAATGAAAAACTAGATTTAGAAATGATTGGCTTGGTCAAGAAGAAAAAGAAAAAAATCAAACCGGGCTACAAGAAAAAAATCAAGTGGGCAGTTGACGAAAAACGCCGTAAGACCAAGCGTGTGGAAGCGCGTGCTAAAGGTCGTGCGGAGCGCAAAGCCAAACGCCAAAGTTTTTAATTGAGGTGAATCATGCTGCAAACGATTTTAGGTTTTTATCTTCAAAGTCTCCTCTTTTCAGCGATTATTGTTGTCGTGATGAGTCTGATTTGGTTTGCGAGACGGGCTGGAAAAGGACTGGATCAGACAGTGAATGACCGTCGTCAGTTTTTGATTGATTTGTTGATGATCAATATCATGACAATTCCGATTCTTGCTTTTGGAATCGTTGGAATTCTTATCATGTTTAGGGTTTAGAAAGTAGAAAATATGTACGATACAATTATTATTGGAGCAGGGCCTGCAGGGATGACCGCAGCGCTCTATGCAGGTCGTAGCAATCTCAAGGTTGCTCTTTTGGAACGTGGGATTTACGGCGGCCAAATGCAAAATACGGCTGATATTGAAAATTACCCAGGTTATGCCAATATTTCCGGACCAGAATTATCTGAGAAAATGTTTGAACCGCTTGAAAAATTCGGTGTGGAGCATCTTTTTGGACAAGTCCTTCGTGTGGAAACTGACGGTCCTGTCAAAAAAGTGATTACAGAAGACGAGACCCTGGAAACCAAGTCAATTGTCCTTGCAATGGGGGCCAAACACCGTTTGTTGGGCATACCGGGTGAAGCAGAATACAATAGCCGTGGTGTATCCTACTGTGCAGTTTGTGACGGGGCTTTCTTCCGTGACCAAGATTTATTGGTCGTAGGTGGAGGAGACTCTGCGGTGGAAGAAGCAGCTTTCTTGACACAATTTGCTAAGTCAGTGACAATCGTGCATCGTCGTGATAAATTGCGTGCCCAGCAAGTGCTGCAAGACCGTGCTTTTGCCAATGAAAAAATCAATTTCATCTGGGATAGTGTTGTCGAAGAGATCAAAGGCGATGACCGCAAGGTCCAATCTGTTGTCCTTAAAAATGTTCAGACAGGTGAAGTGTCAGAGCATGCTTTTGGTGGTGTCTTTATCTATGTTGGATTGGATCCGATGACGGACTCTGTTGCGGACTTGGGTATCACTGATGAAGCGGGTTGGATTGTGACCAACGACCTCATGGAAACCAGTCAAGCAGGTGTGTTTGCGGCTGGTGATATTCGCCAAAAATACCTTCGCCAAGTTACAACGGCTGTAGGGGATGGTGCCATGGCTGGTCAGCAGGTCTACAACTATTTGACAGCTTTGGAAGGATAAGGTTGCTTATATGTCTTACCAAGATGATATGCAGTCATTAGAAAGAACAGCCCAGCTTTTTAAAGTTTTAGGTGATCAGACACGTCTGAAAATTCTTTACTTACTCTCTAAACGAGGTTCGTTAAAAGTTGAAGATATTATCTATGAATTAGGTATGGAACAGTCAGCTGTCTCTCATCAACTAAGTAAATTACGAAAAAATCATATTGTTAAGGGGCAAAAAATGGGCAAGTACGTTGTCTACCAAATGGTAGATGAGCATGTTCGTCATATGTTTGAGCTGGCTCTAGCTCATAGCCAAGAGGAGGAATAAAATCCTTCTTTTTTTGTTTGACAAATGAACGTCTAATCATATATAATATATGAAAGCATATTCATGCGAGGTAAATCATGAAAAATAAATTTGTATCTAGTACCTTGATAGCTTTTTGGCTTAATTTCTCTTTTTCAATTGTTGAATTTATATTTGGGACCTTGTTTCAATCGGCGGCTCTATTAGCGGATGCTGTTCATGATATGGGAGATGCCCTTGCAATCGGTTTATCCTATTTCTTAGAAAAAATTTCAAAGAAGAAAGGCAATGATCGCTTTAGCTTGGGATATGACCGCTTTGCCCTCCTAGGAGCAATGGTCACATCGGTGATTTTAATAGTAGGTTCAATTTTTGTATTGGTTGAAACTGTACCACGCTTGTTTAATCCACCTGTTGTAGATAAAATTGGCATGCTATTGCTTGGTGTGATTGCCATTGTCATCAATGCTGTGGGGAGTTTTGTCCTTTCTGAGAAGTCATCAGAAAACGAAGAAGTTCTCAGTCTACACTTTCTGGAAGATATCTTAGGATGGATAGCAGTTATTATCGTAGCTCTGGTTCTCCAAGTGACAGACTGGTATTTTTTGGATCCATTACTTTCCGTTGCAATTTCTATTTTTATATTGAGTAAGGCGCTTCCTCGTTTTTGGAAAAATTTCTTAGTTTTTATGGAAGCTGTTCCAGCAGACATTGATTTACAGCAGATAGAAAATGAAGTTGAAACAGTTGAACATGTGAAAAAAGTAGTAGATTTGAGCGTTTGGTCTTTAGATGGACGGCAACATGTGGCAACGCTTCATCTGTGGATTGATGATGCCGCAGATGAAAAATCGGTCCGTCAAGAAGTGGTCGAACTCCTTCATTGTCACAATATTGTCGAAGCAACAGTTCAATTTGATCAAAATATGGAAGAACACCAAGAACATTGTCGCAAAGTAATTTTATCTGAACACAGGCATCAACACTGACAGCTTTATGGCTGAGTGTGGTATAATAAATGAAAACTCTAAATAGTGATAGGAAGTTGATATAGATGTTTCATATTTATGATATTCAAAAAAATCCAGAGGGTATTCAGTTTGAAAAGAGCCTGGATGTGACCGAGGAACTCAAGGGTCGTAATGCTGAGATTCTGGATTTGACGCCAGTTTTGGCTCAAGGAAGTGTTCGATTTGAAGCTGGATTTTACTTTTTAGATTACAGCATGTCTTACACCATTACCTTGGCCTCTAGCCGTTCATTAGCGCCGGTGGAGAGAGTAGAGACGATTGCAGTCAATGAAATCTTTGTGGCAGATGAATCCGTCCTAAAGGAAAAAGACTTGGTGGACGCAGATATGGTATTGGTAGTAGAGGATGAACAAATCCGCCTTGATGAAAGTGTTGCAGACAATATTTTGCTGGCAGTTCCCTTGAAAATTTTGACACCAGAAGAGGAAGCTGGTTTTGCTATGCCATCTGGAAATGATTGGGCTGTCTTGACAGAAGATGATTTCCAAGAAAGTCAGCAAGAGAAAAAAGAAGCAAGCAGTCCATTTGCCCAGTTACAAGGGCTTTTCGACCAAGAATGAAATTGACAGAATATTTGCAAAATCTTCCTTTTTGTTGTACAATGAAAAAGATAAACTATTACAGAGGAGCAAACTCATGACAAAAGCAAACTTTGGTGTAGTAGGGATGGCCGTAATGGGTCGTAACCTCGCCCTCAACGTTGAATCACGTGGCTATACAGTTGCCATCTATAACCGTTCAGCAAACAAAACAGAAGATGTGGTTGCGAGCAACCCAGGTAAAAAATTAGTACCAAGTTATGATGTGGAGTCTTTCGTAAATTCGATTGAAAAACCTCGCCGTATCATGCTCATGGTGCAAGCTGGTAAAGGTACAGATGCGACAATTCAAGCGCTTCTTCCATACTTGGACAAGGGCGATATCTTGATTGACGGTGGGAATACTTACTTTGAAGATACCATCCGTCGTTCAAATGAATTGGCTGACTCTGGTATCAACTTCATCGGTACAGGTGTTTCTGGTGGTGAAAAAGGTGCCCTCGAAGGCCCATCTATCATGCCTGGTGGTCAAAAAGAAGCTTACGAATTGGTAGCAGATGTCCTTGAAGAAATCTCAGCTAAAGCTCCAGAAGATGGTGCTCCATGTGTGACCTACATCGGTTCTGATGGCGCAGGTCACTATGTGAAAATGGTTCACAACGGGATTGAGTACGGAGATATGCAACTTATCGCCGAAAGCTATGACTTGATGCAACACTTGCTTGGTCTATCTGTTGATGAAATGGCAGACATCTTCACTGAGTGGAACCAAGGTGAATTGGATAGCTACTTGATTGAGATTACAGCTGATATCTTGAAACGTAAAGATGATGAAGGCCAAGATGGACCAGTTGTAGACTATATTTTGGATGCTGCCGGTAACAAAGGAACTGGTAAATGGACAAGCCAACAATCACTTGATTTGGGTGTGCCATTGTCATTGATTACAGAGTCTGTGTTTGCTCGCTACATCTCTACTTACAAAGAAGAGCGCGTGCATGCTAGCAAGGTTCTTCCAAAACCTGTTGCAGTGAGCTACGACAGCGATAAGGCTGAATTGATTGAAAAGATTCGTCAAGCGCTTTACTTCTCAAAAATTATTTCATACGCACAAGGTTTTGCACAACTTCGTGTGGCTTCTAAAGAAAACAACTGGGACTTGCCATTTGCAGACATTGCGTCAATCTGGCGTGCAGGTTGTATCATCCGTTCACGTTTCTTGCAAAAGATTACAGACGCTTACAACCGTGAAGCAGACTTGGCCAACCTTCTCTTGGATGAATACTTCCTTGATGTAACAGCTAAATACCAACAATCCGTTCGTGATGTGGTGAGTTTGGCTGTGCAGGCAGGTGTACCAGTACCAACATTCTCAGCAGCCATCACTTATTTTGATAGCTACCGCGCTGAAAACTTACCAGCCAACTTGATTCAGGCTCAACGTGACTACTTTGGTGCTCACACTTACCAACGTAAAGACAAAGAAGGCTTCTTCCATTATTCATGGTATGATGAAAAATAAGATATGACCAAAAAGATTTTAATTGCAGGTAAAGAGCGAAATTTATCGCATTTTGTATCAATGGAATTACAGAAGAAAGAATACATTGTGGATTATGCTGCGACAGGAGAAGAAGCGCTCCAGCTTGCAAATGAAACAGATTTTGATTTTATCATTATGAGTTTCCAACTGTCAGATATGACCAGTAAAGAATTGGCTGGAAACATCCTCAAGACTAAGCCTGCGACAGTGATGATTGTCGTAGCAGAACCTGAGGAAGCGGAGCAGTTCGGTGAAGATATCCGAGCCTATGCTGTTTCTTATATTATCAAGCCTTTTGTCATCCAGGAATTGGTGAGTCAGGTGGATATGATTTTTCGTGGTCGAGATTTTATCGACGAGCATTGCAAGCAAGTAAAATTGCATGCAGCTTACCGTGACCTAAAAATTGATTTTCAAAATCGAACGGTGACGCGCGGTTCCGAACTCATTGCTTTGACCCGCCGCGAATATGACCTCTTGGCAACCTTGATGAACAGCCAAGAAACCATGACGCGTGAGCAGTTGCTGGAAAAGGTTTGGCAGTACGAATCCGGAACGGAGACCAATGTAGTGGATGTCTATATCCGCTACCTTCGTGGAAAATTAGATATTCCAGGGCAGTTATCCTACATCAAAACCATCCGTGGAGTTGGTTATGCCATGCGTGACTAATATCCCTATAGCGAAGATCAGGTGAGGGTTCTCTCATCTGATTTTTATCTAGATTAGATTCTAATATAGTTGTTTTATTTTAGTGCGAGGCAAAGAGGTGTGGGCTGTACTGAAGTACGGCAAACCGAGTTAGCGAAGCAATCAAATAAAACGAAATGACTATAGTTTAAAATTTGTGTAAAAAGGAAGTAATATGAAGACCACATTTAAGGAAAAAATCTTGCTGATTACCTTTGCGTCCCTAGTTTTATTAGCTGTTTTGCAGTATGAAGCAATCTTGAAACTGATTTCGCTCTTGCTCGGGAGCGTCAACTCTCTTTTGATTGGTGCGATTTTTGCATTTGTGCTCAATGTACCGATGAAAAAATTAGAGAATTTGATTGAAAAAGTTCCTTTTTTGAAAAAATCTAGTCGTCCCCTAGCGATTGCGGGAGTTTTGGTAGCGTTTGCCTTGATTGTGACAGGTTTGGTCATGATTATCCTACCAACGCTGACAACTACGATTTCACAATTGGTTAGTGTGACCAATGAAGCTATTCCAAAGCTGGTTTCTGCCTTGCAAGAAAATGGTGTCCTGTCCAGTAAGGTAGGACAGGAAGTGAACAGCTATGTTAGCAAATTTACAGGTTGGGACAATGTCTCTTCTTATGTGACGTCCTTTTTAGCAGGATTGGCGACAAATGTTACAGGTATTTTCTCAAATGTTCTAACCTTGATTATGGCTTTCTTTTTCACCTTGAGCATCTTGGCTAGCAAGGAGCATTTGCAAGCCATGTCATCTAAGTTGTTGGTGGCTATTTTCCCAGAAAAAGTGGTGCATAACCTAACTTATGTGGGTGAAGTCATTATTGATACCTACGACCGTTTTCTGATGAGTCAGATTGTAGAGGCTTGTATTATCGGGGTCTTGGTATTTGCGGGTTATTCTTTATCTGGGATTCCTTATGCGGCCATGGCTGGTATCTTAGCTGGCGTTTTGTCCTTCGTGCCTTACATCGGTCCGCTTTCTGCTTGCTTGATCAGTGCGCTCTTTGTCTCTGTCCAAAATCCGCTGCTGGCTCTGTGGTCGATTGTGCTTTTCCAGATTATTCAGTTGATTGAGGGAAATGTCATTTACCCACGTGTTGTCGGTCAATCCGTTGGCTTGCCAACCTTGTTTACCTTGGCTGCTGCCTTGATTGGTGGGAATTTATTTGGTTTGATAGGGATGGTCTTCTTTACACCGATTTTTGCAGTTATTTATCGTCTGGTTCGGGAATGGACCTATGAACGATTGGCTGAAAAAAGCGCAGACGAAGCCTGATTGTAATTGGTATTGGTTACCTTGTATCTTGTCAGGGGGTGAGCCTAGCTCACTCCCTTTTATTCTCCTTAGAAATGTGGTACAATGAGATGATAATGATAAAATGGGGGAAAGAAGATGCGTTGTCCCAAATGTAATAGTTTGAAGTCAAGTGTAGTGGATAGTCGACAAGCGGAAGATGGCAATACCATCCGCCGCCGTCGTGAATGTGAAAAATGTGACTATCGTTTTACAACTTATGAACGTGTAGAAGAAAAGACGCTAGTTGTCGTAAAAAAAGATGGGACGCGCGAGCAATTTTCTCGTGAAAAAATCTTCAATGGGATTATTCGTTCCGCCCAAAAACGTCCAGTTTCTAGCGCTGAAATCGATGAAGTTGTCAATCGGATTGAACAAAAGGTTCGTGCTCAGAGTGATAACGAGGTAGAAAGTGATGTCATTGGGAATCTGGTCATGGAAGAGTTGGTTGATTTGGATGAGATTACCTATGTTCGTTTTGCTTCAGTCTATCGTTCCTTCAAGGATGTGAGCGAGTTGGAAATTTTGCTCAAGCAGATTACAAAAAGTGCCAAGCATAAAAAGCAGGACTAAGTTATGAAACCAAACGATACCTATGCTTACCTAGCAGGGCAACAATTTACGCCGGATTTTGCTAGTTTGGCCGCTTGCTACCAGCCGATTTTGGGGCTGGAGGCAACGGCACTCTACCACTATCTCTGGTCTTTTTATGACAATGGTCGTGGGCGGTATAAATTTAGTCGTGTGCTCAATCATCTAGGTTTGGGGACGCAGGCGGTGGAAGCGGCTCTCAATGTCTTATCTGCCATGAAGCTGTTGGACATCTATCAGTTGGAGGATGGAGTGAGTTTGCAGTTGCTTCGTCCTTTATCGCAGCAGGAATTTCTCAAGCACCCCCTTTACCATTCGCTGTTAGTCAAAAAAATTGGTGAGCCTGCCGTTCAATTGCTAGAACAAGATTTGCCATCTGTAGATAAAAAAATCAGCAAGCAATTTTCAGAAGTTTTTTCAGTTGAGGGACAAGTGGTGTCAAACTTGAGCCAGTCCAAGGAATTTGACATGCAGTCCTTTAAGCAATTGATGGGACGGGACAATCTGCGTTTTGAAGATGAGAAAACAGATACAGTTGCCTTACATCATTTGGCGGAGCAAGCTGGATGGACTTGGTTTGAATCTTATCAAGTGGCCAAAGAAACGGCTGTGGATTTTGTCATTTCTACCAAACGAATGGCTAAAAAATGGCAATCTAAGCCAGTCAGCCAGGGGCAATTTTCACCCCAAGAAGTATCCTTCATTCAAGAAAGTAAAAAACACAAGCCGCTAGAATTTTTACAACTCTTAAAAAACAGCCGGAAAGCAGCCTTGACAACTACAGAACGTACTTGTCTTAAAAACATGGCGCAACTGGGCTTACTCGATGAGGTCATCAACGCCATTGTGCTTTATACCTATAATCGTGTGGATTCGGCCAACTTGAATGAAAAGTATGCCTTAAAGGTGGCTAATGACTTTTCTTATCGTGGGGTTGATACGGCAGAAGCTGCAGTTTTGGCCTTGCGTGAGGGTGTAAAAATGAGCAAGCCTAGCCAGAAAACACCGGTAGAAACTAGCAATGTACCCGAGTGGAGCAAAAAAGAAGTGAAGCAAGAAAAAACAGTTCAAGATCAGAAAAGACTTGAAGAACTCCGTCGTCGGATGATGGGGGAGGAAGGAAAAGGAGGTGACCTATGAATCCAGTTCAAGAAAATATGAAGCGAGAAAATGGTGGACGTAAGTCCTTTCAAGAGCTTTATGCTGAGATTGTTAGCGATGCAGAGGTTGCAGAATTTATTGCTCAGCATCAGCTGACAGAAGACCAGGTCAGTCGCTCCTTGTCCAAGTTCTTTGAGTATCTCAATGAACGAAAAAAATATTTGGCCAAAGACTCTGCCTATATTGCGGTGGGCTACAAGCCTGTCTTGGTCATGAATGAAGGCTATGCCGATGTTTCCTACCAAGAGACGCAAGCATTGCTGGATTACCGCAAGGCGGAAACCATCAAAAATCGCATTCAATTGATTTCTTTGCCAGCGAGTCTCAAGTCCGTTACGGCAGCAGATTTGGACTTCGAAGATGTCAATCGGATGCCGATTTATGAAGCCATTAGTGAGTTTTTAGAGCGGGTCGGTCGTGACAATAAAGGCCTCTATGTTTTTGGGAATTTTGGTATCGGCAAAAGCTATCTGATGGCTTATTTAGCTCATCAGCTATCGGTCCGTCATGAGTTGGCAACGACCATGCTTCATTATCCGACTTTTGTCGTGGATATCAAAAATGCGATTAGCTCTGGTTCGGTTAAAGAACGGATTGACGACATCAAAGCAGCTCAAGTCTTGATTTTAGATGATATCGGTGCGGAGCAGCATTCGTCTTGGGTGCGAGATGATGTCTTGCAGGTCATCTTGCAGTACCGCATGCAGGAAAATCTTCCGACTTTCTTTACCTCAAATTTTTCATTTGCAGATTTGGAACGCCATTTTTCTTCTGGGAAAATAGGAGATGAGACTTGGCAGGCCCGCCGGGTGATGGAGCGCATTCGTTATCTTGCTAGAGAAATTCATTTGGAAGGGAGCAATCGACGCCATGACTGAAACCATTGACCTAATGAAAAAACATGTCTCGGTTCGTTCCTTCACGGATCAAAAAATCCCCGACCAAGACTTGAAAGCTATCCTTGAAGCAGGACAAGCAGCGTCTAGCTGGAAAAATTTTCAGTCCTACTCCATTGTAAAAGTGCAGTCTGACACGCAAAAGCAGGCCATCTATGCCGCACAACCACAACCTTGGATTCTGAAATGTGACACGTTTTTGATTTTTATCGGAGACCTCAATCGGGCTGAAAAAGCGACGCGACTTCATGCAGAAAATTTTCATGCGGATGGTGCGGACAATCTTTTGGTGACCTCAGTAGATGCAGCCTTGGCAGGGCAAAATGTCTTACTGGCTGCTGAAAGTATGGGCTATGGGGGAGTTTTTATTGGCATGATTCGTCAAAATGCGGATGAGATTGCCAAGATTTTGCAGTTGCCAGATTATACCTATCCTATCTTTGGAATTGCCTTGGGTGTTCCTAAAAAATTAAATGAAGTGAAGCCTCGCTTACCGCAGGAAGTACTGGTGTTTGAAGAGTTTTATCAGGAGCAGGACGCCCAAGTCATCAAGGACTTTGACCAGGTCATGACGGATTATGCAGGTGCTCGCCAGACTGAATTATGGTCTGAACGTGTAGCCATGCAGTTTGGTCAGCCAGAACATCCGATGACGGCAGCATTTTTAAAAGAACAGAAATTATTGAAATAAAGGAGGCCACATGGCTTTACCAACTATTGCGATTGTCGGACGTCCAAACGTCGGCAAATCAACTCTCTTTAACCGGATTGCTGGAGAACGCATTTCCATCGTAGAAGATGTGGAAGGTGTGACACGCGACCGTATTTATGCAACAGCTGATTGGCTCAATCGTAAGTTTTCCATTATCGATACAGGTGGGATCGACGACGTTGATGCGCCATTCATGGACCAAATCAAGCACCAAGCGGAGATTGCCATGGATGAAGCAGATGTCATCGTTTTTGTCGTGTCTGGTAAGGAAGGAATTACGGATGCTGATGAGTACGTTGCTCGTATCCTTTACAAGACTAATAAGCCCGTTATTTTAGCGGTAAATAAGGTTGATAATCCTGAGATGCGTAGTGATATCTACGATTTTTATGCCTTGGGTCTTGGCGATCCTTACCCCGTTTCATCCGTACACGGGATCGGTACCGGGGATGTTTTGGATGCCATTGTGGAAAATCTACCGCATGAAATTGAGGAAGAAAATCCAGACATCATCAAATTCAGCCTGATTGGTCGTCCCAATGTCGGAAAATCTAGTTTGATTAACGCCATCTTGGGAGAAGACCGTGTGATTGCTAGTCCAGTGGCTGGAACGACTCGTGATGCCATTGATACGCATTTCACGGATAGCGAAGGACAAGAGTTTACCATGATTGATACCGCTGGTATGCGCAAATCTGGTAAGGTCTACGAGAATACAGAGAAATACTCTGTCATGCGTGCCATGCGTGCCATTGACCGCTCAGATGTGGTTTTGATGGTCATCAACGCAGAAGAAGGCATTCGTGAGTACGACAAGCGGATTGCCGGCTTTGCCCATGAAGCGGGTAAAGGGATGATTATCGTGGTCAACAAGTGGGATACGATTGAAAAGGATAATCACACCATGAAGAACTGGGAAGACGATATTCGTGACCAGTTCCAATACTTGTCTTATGCTCCAATTATCTTCGTATCTGCCCTGACCAAGCAACGGTTGCATAAGTTGCCTGACCTCATTAAGCAGATTAGTGAAAGTCAAAATACTCGAATTCCATCAGCGGTTCTTAATGATGTCATCATGGATGCCATTGCCATCAATCCTACACCGACTGACAAGGGTAAACGCCTGAAAATTTTCTACGCGACACAAGTGGCTACCAAACCACCGACATTTGTCGTCTTTGTCAACGAAGAAGAGCTCATGCACTTCTCTTACATGCGCTTTTTGGAAAATCAAATCCGCAAAGCCTTTGTATTTGAAGGCACTCCGATTCATTTGATTGCTCGGAAACGTAAATAATCAGAACCTCCTTTTGGAGGTTTTTCTATTGAAACTGAGCATTTTCCCCTATTTATTGATAAAATAGAATGTTATATTGTGTAAAGGAGGAGAATCTATGGGTTTGGGATAGCTGGCGGGAACCTCGTGGCATGTAGGAAAATTCACTCGTAGTCAAGGAGATGAAAAGCGCCACAGAGCTCGCTACCAATTTTTTGAAAATGGCTTGTGTTTAAAACTGAAAAATCGTTGCTATGTCTCATCAAGGTGTGATATTTATCAGGTGCGCAGTCAAGACTATGACCAGCCCTTGCCGAGTTTTCGACAGGTCTTGGAGAAGCAATTTTACAGAGGACGTATGGTGGTACATCCTCGTTTTGGAGCGGGGCAGATTAAGGAATTAACAACAGACCAGTTGGTTGTGACTTTTCATGGAGATCATACCAAGGTATTTGCCCTTGATTTTGTCCTCGAAAAGAATCTGTTTCAATTTCCTCAGTAGGTAGCTGCTGGCAATTTTGATTGTTTTGGATAGAAAGAGAAAAAGGTGAAAGCCTTCTTTTTATCATGAAAAAACACCAATAAAGGGATTAAGTATGCTATAATAGAGGGATAAAGAAAAGGAGAATCTATGGCTAGAATGATGCCGGGACGGGTCCGTCAAGAGGGAATTGAATTGTACGAGGCCGGTAAGTTGAGTGTAGAAAAAAGTGCCGACTCTTGTCTTTTTTTCAAGGTAGATGCAGAGGATTTTTGCTATGCGCTCGATGAGGAAAAAATAAGTTGTTCCTGTGACTTGTTTGCGCAGCGTGCCTACTGTCCCCATCTTGCAGCTGTAGAATACTACTTGAAAAATGATGCGGACGGCAAAGAAACAATTGAAACTCTGTCCCGCGATGAAGCCAAGGAAGAAGAGCGCGAGCGACGGACCTATTTTGGAGGGCTTTTTCTGGATAAGGTCTTGCCTGGAGATGAGACGCTGGAAGTTCGCTACCAACTCTCGGTAGAGGGCCAGCTCTTGCTGTATGACCAAAATATTGATTGGACCTTGAAAATCAGCCGCCTGCCGGATAGCCGTTCCTATATCATTCGAGATATTGGCGCCTTTTTGAAAATTGTCAAAAAAGGAAGCTCCTACCAGATAGGAAAAAATTATTACGAAAAGTTGTCCTATGCTGTTTTTGACGATGCTAGTCAAGGCTTGCTGGATTTTTTGTGGCGAATCATTCCTGAAAAATCAGTTTTTGAAAGTGAAGTATTCGCGCATTTTGGACGTCATCTTCGTTTGCCACTGGCCTTTTTTGAAGACGGCTTGGACTTGCTTCAGCAATTAGCTAGCTTTGAATTTCATTGTGATGATGAAAAATATGACACCTTGAGGTTGGTGGATTTTGATGCAAGGGCGAATTTGTATCGCTTCTCGGTCGAGGTGGACACGCAGGTAATCGAGCTGAAGATTGAAGAGAAGCCCAAACGTGAGCTCTTATCGGGGCGCTACTTTTTGGTTGGGAATTGCCTTTATCAAGTGGATGCCCAGCAAGATACCTTGTTGAAAACGGTAAAGGATATCTTGTCCAAGGATGAGCAGGGGCGTAAGACGGTTCAAGTTGATTTTCAAGACCGAGATAAGTTGGCGCTCAGCCTCTTGGAATTCAAAAAAATAGGGACTGTGTCTGCACCCAAACGATTTGAAATTCAGGATTTTCAACCGCAATTTCGCTTAGATAAGGGAGAGGACAATCAGCTTCTCTTGCAACTTTCTCTCGCCTTTCCCAATTGCCAGGTAAGCAGTCAAGAGGAATTGCAAGAATTGGCCTTTGCCTATCATTACCAGCATTTACAAGGGGTTTATCGCTTTTTAGATCATGCAGGCTTTCGTGGTCAGTTTAAACGGCAACGAACGGGTTTATCAAGCCAAGATTGGTACCAATTTTTTGTACAAACCTTGCCAGCTATGAAGCGGTTCGGTCAGGTGGACTTGTCTGATGACTTGCGTGATGTCTTGGTGGAGGAGGCGACCAGCATCCAAGTGGACCGTAGCGGCTCACTTTTAGATGTTTCCTTTGATTTTGCAGGGATTGAAGCTGATGAGGTAGAGGATGCCTTAGAAGCCTTGATGTCAGCGCAAGCCTACTTCACTAGCCGGACAGGTCGGTTGTTGGTCTTTGATGATGAATTAAAAAGAGTCAGTCAAACCTTGACCTTTTTACGGGCCAAGTCAAGTGGACAAGGATCGATGACCCTGTCTAGTCTGGCATCTTATCAGCTAGCGGATGCCTTTTCTGGTCAGGACCATATTTCCTTTACGGAGAGTTTCCGAACCATGGCTTATGAATTAGCGCATCCAGAAGCAGTAGAATTGCCCGCCCTACCAATTCAAGCCAATCTTCGAGATTACCAACAACTGGGTGTTCATTGGTTGTCGACTTTGGATAAGTACGGATTTGGTGGGATATTGGCAGATGATATGGGTTTAGGAAAAACCTTGCAATCTATCGCATTTATCGCGAGCCATACGACAAAGGATTCCCGAGTTTTGATTTTGGCACCATCGAGCCTGATCTATAACTGGCAGGAAGAATGCCATAAGTTTGCCCCGCAGCTAGATGTGGCTGTTATTTACGGCAACAAGGCTGAGCGCGAGCGATTGCTTGAGGAAGACCACCAAGTGGTCGTGACCAGCTATGCTTCTTTCCGACAAGATGTCGCCCTTTACAAAGCCCAGTCTTACGATTACCTTTTCTTGGACGAAGCGCAAGTGATGAAGAATTCCCAGACAAAAATAGCTCAGCAATTACGCGAGTTTGAAGTGGGCAATTGTTTTGCCTTATCTGGGACTCCAATTGAAAATAACCTCAATGAAATCTGGTCCATCTTCCAAATTGTCTTGCCAGGTCTATTGCCGGCCAAGCTCGCTTTTGGTAAGTTGGCTGCAGAGGATGTGGCTCGGATTATTCGACCATTTATCCTGTGTCGCAAGAAAGAGGATGTGCTTGAAGAATTGCCTGACTTGATAGAGGTCAATGTTCTCAATGAACTGTCAGACGACCAAAAGGTCATTTATCTGGCCCAGTTGCGTCAAATTCAGGCGCGTGTGGCTTCGGCTAGCGAGGCTGAAATCAATCGCCAGAAAATTGAGATTTTGTCTGGCATTACGCGTTTGCGTCAGATTTGTGACACACCAAAATTATTTATGGATGATTTTGATGGAGAAAGTGGCAAATTGGAAAATCTCAAAGAGCTTCTCATCCAACTCAAGGAAGGCAATCACCGTGTCTTAATTTTTTCTCAATTTAAACAGATGCTGGACATCATTGAGAAAGAGTTGGACCATTTAGGTTTGAGCAGTTATAAATTGACTGGTTCAACTCCGACCCATCTTCGCCAAGAAATGACCACTGCTTTTAACACGGGCAGTCGAGATGCATTCTTGATTTCCCTGAAAGCGGGCGGTGTTGGGCTGAATCTAACAGGAGCGGACACAGTTATTTTGATTGACTTGTGGTGGAATCCTGCAGCCGAGCAGCAAGCCATTAGTCGTGCCCACCGCATGGGGCAAACAGAAACGGTGGAATTCTATCGTATGATTACCCGTGGCACCATCGAAGAAAAAATTCAAGAATTGCAAGAAAATAAGAAAAATCTTGTGACGACGGTTCTTGATGGAAATGAAAGCCGTGCTAGCTTGACGGTGGATGATATTCGTGAGATTTTGGGGCTTTCCTGAGCTGAAACTCCCGAAAAAGCAGGAAATATGCTATAATACCAGTTTGAAAGGAAAAAATGTATGACGAGACGACAGACACTGTTTCCATTGATTGCAGATGATGAAGTTTTGGTGGAGCCAGCTCCACAAATGACTTTATACGATGAGTCCGATCTTATCAGCAATATCAAGGGGCCTTATCAAGACAAGGATTTTAGCCATCCAGTTGCCGCTACGGAAGTGGTGCAGGAAGATTTATTGCCGCCGCTCTTTTCTAGTCAGCCGAGTGGTTACTCTAGACGAGAACGTCTGCAAAGACCGACACCTCCTCGAGCTGTTTATTCTGAAAAAACACAGGGGCAGTTGGCCCGTGAGCAGGCTCGCGAAGACTTGAAACGGAAAAAATCTGCGGCTTATTTACAGGATGAGAAAGCAAGTTTGCACAAGCCTTTGCGTCAACCAGTTACAGCACCATTGGTGCCAGAACACAAGTTGACACACTTGAGCTACCTTGCAGATAAACTGCGTCAAGACACTTACATTTTGGCCGATATGCCAGCGGTTTATTCTTTGGAAAAAAAGGACCGTGTAAAAGAAGAAGCCCCTCTTCAGCGAAATTCCTATGATTTCTTGAAGCGGAGCCAAGTATATGATTACCCTGAACGACAAGTGAGACATGAACGCCGTGTAGCTCAGGAATTAAATTTAACACACATGGAAGAGGATATGGAATCATGACCAAAACCTATCATTTTATCGGAATCAAGGGCTCTGGAATGAGCGCTTTAGCGCTAATGTTGCATCAAATGGGCCACAAGGTTCAAGGTAGTGATGTTGAAAAATATTATTTCACGCAACGTGGTTTGGAGCAGGCAGGGATTGCCATTCTTCCCTTTGATGAAAACAATATTTCTGCCGATGTTGAATTGATTGCCGGAAATGCCTTTCGTCCAGATAATAACGTTGAGATTGCTTATGCAGATGCACAAGGCTTGTCTTATAAACGTTACCATGAGTTCTTGGGTGAATTCATGCGCCAGTTTACAAGTTTTGGTGTAGCAGGGGCCCACGGGAAGACATCAACGACTGGCTTGTTGGCTCATGTTATGCGCAACATCACAGATACAAGTTACTTGATTGGTGACGGTACTGGTCGCGGTTCAGCCAATGCCAAGTATTTTGTCTTCGAATCAGACGAGTACGAACGCCATTTCATGCCTTATCACCCAGAATACAGCATCATTACAAACGTTGACTTTGACCATCCAGACTACTTCACTAGCTTGGAAGACGTCTTCAACGCCTTTAATGATTATGCTAAGCAAGTTACAAAAGGTCTCTTTGTTTACGGAGAAGATGCTGAATTGCGTAAGATTACGGCTCCAGCGCCAATTTACTACTATGGTTTTGGAGACGATAACGACTTTGTAGCCTATGATTTGCAGCCCTCTACAACTGGTTCAACTTTCAAAGTTCGCCATGGTCAAGAAGAATTAGGCAGCTTCCAAATTCCAACTTTTGGTCGTCATAATATTTTAAATGCAACGGCTGTGATTGCCAACCTCTATGTAGCAGGTTTTGATTTGGACTTGGTTGCAGAGCATATGAAGACATTTGGTGGGGTAAAACGCCGTTTCACTGAAAAAGTTGTGAACGGAACAGTCATCATTGATGACTTTGCTCACCATCCGACAGAAATTGTGGCAACGATTGATGCTGCACGTCAAAAATACCCAAGTAAAGAAATTGTTGCGGTATTCCAACCGCATACATTTACGCGGACAATTGCCCTCTTGGACGAGTTTGCTGCAGCCTTGAACGATGCGGACGCTGTCTATTTGGCACAAATTTATGGATCAGCACGTGAAACAGATAAGGGGCAAGTCAAGGTTGAAGATTTGGCAGCTAAAATCAAGAAAAAAGGTGCGGTGATTACAGTTGAGAATACATCACCACTCTTGAACCATGACAATGCAGTTTATGTGTTCATGGGGGCTGGCGATATCCAATCCTATGAGTATTCATTTGAACAACTTTTATCAAATCTTTCAAATAACGTACAATGAGAGACGATAGGCGGCAGATATGCTGTCTGTTCTTTCTATGGAGAAATAAAAATGGAAATACGGTCTGTACAGGAAGGAGACTTGGGAGGTATCAGAGCTTTAGAGGAAGGGAATTTTCCTCTGACGGAACAAATACCCTCTCCTGTTCTCGCATTTTATGCAGAAAAATTAGGCAAGACCTGTCTGGTCATCGAAGATGATGGAAGTCTGGTTGGACATTTATTAGCAACACCGATGGCAACAGCTAGTTTAACGGATGCTGTCTTTGAGCAAACGAGCCTTCCAGCGGGAGATTTAACCTATCTAGGGATATCGAGTCTCTCTATTGCCTCAACTCATCAAAAACAGGGGCTGGGAACCTTGCTCCTAGCTGGTTTAAAGGAAGTAGCTGTGGCTTCTGATTTCAAAGGAATTTGCCTAACATGTAAGGAAGAATTGGTTGGCTACTACCAAATGAATGGATTTGCTGAAATTGGTCTTTCTCCGTCGCAATTAGGTGGAGAAGAGTGGGTGGAAATGTACTGGGAAAGCCCATCAGAGTAAGGTTCTTCTTGCTTTTATGGCTTAATTAAGATATAATATCATGTAATTGTGTGAAAGGAGAATACGTGTGGCAGATAATGTAGAAAATAAAGACACACAAGAATCCTCGTTTCGAGACCAGATTTTAAGAGATTTAGAACAATTGAAACAGGAACGTCTAGCACAACAACCGGCAGAAGAAACGAGTGTCTCAGTAGATGATTTGAGACGACGCTTTGATGTCAATCAAGTAGAAGTTACACCTGTTGAGGAAGCGGATTCGTCAATAGAAGTAACACAAGAAATTCCACTAGTAGATCAAGTTACCGAAACGATTTCGACAGAGGAAGTCGTCGAAGATGCGCCTGCTAAGGAAACTCAGATGCTTGATGGGGTATTTGTGGAGACGCAACCCTTGAATGAAGTTCCTCAACCAGAGGAGACACCTTTGGCACCTGTAGAAGACCTAGATGCGACAGTTGTTCATCATTTTTCGATGGAAGAGCACAAGGAGCTTCTAGCAGAACATACCAATACCTTGGAAGAAACCATCGTTCCTACCGTTACCGAAGAGGAAAACAAATCCACTCGTAAACATACGCGGAGCCGAGCATCAGTGAATCATCACCGGAAAAAACGAGAAAAAACAGCAACTCGTATCGTTATGACCGTTATCGCGGTTGTATTACTTGCAGTTGCAGTGACAGGCGTAACAGGCTATACTTATGTAAAATCTAGCCTTGAGCCAATCAACACAAAAGCGACAAAAACACTTCAGGTAGAGATTCCAGAAGGATCGACAACACTTGAAATCGGTAAGATTCTTGAAAAGAAACATCTGATTAAGAATGCTACTATCTTTAATTACTATGCGAAGTTGAAGAGCTACAATAACTTCCAAAGTGGCTACTATAATTTGTCTCAGTCTATGTCTGTTGATGAATTGTCAAAAGCTCTACAAGAAAGCGGTACTGCAGCTCCACAAGAGCCGATTGCAGGTAAAATCTTGATTGTAGAAGGTTCGACGATTAAGCAAATTGCACAAGCAATCACTGACAATGTCAACACAAAACAAAAAGACGACAAGACTAAATTCTCTTCAGATGAGTTCTTGAAACTAGTAGCTGACGAGGCTTTCATCAATAAAATGGTCGCTGCTTATCCAAAACTATTTGCTAATCTTCCAGCTGCAGATAGCGGAGTCATCTATCGCTTAGAAGGCTACCTCTTCCCAGCAACCTATGAGTACTCAGACTCGACAACCATGGAGCAATTAGTTGAAAAAATGATTGTAGCTATGGACGAGCGTTTGCAACCTTATTATGACCAATTGGCAGCAAAAGGTCTGGATGTGAATTCACTCCTTACAATGGCTTCATTGGTTGAGAAGGAAGGTTCGACAGATGAAGACCGCCGTACCATTGCAGGTGTTTTCTATAATCGTATCAATGCAGGCATGCCACTTCAGTCTAACATTGCTATCCTTTATGCGATGGGCAAATTGGGTGAAAAGACAACCCTAGCAGAAGATGCAGCTGTTGACACAAGTATTGATTCACCTTATAATATTTATGCAAATACAGGCTTGATGCCTGGTCCAGTAGACAGCCCTAGCCAAGTGGCAATTGAAGCGACCTTCAATCCAAACAAAACAAATAACTATTACTTTGTAGCGGATGTCAAAACTGGTACAGTTTACTATTCTGAAACCTTAGAACAACACGAACAAAATGTTGCAACATACGTGAACAGTCAGATTGGGAACTAAAATTGATTAGAACAAGGTTATGTGGGTTTCCCGCATAATTTTGTTTTCACAAAATAGAGAGAAGGAAATAACATGGCAGAAAAAACATATCCAATGACGTTGGAAGAAAAATTGAAATTAGAACAAGAATTGGAAGACTTAAAATTAGTTCGTCGTCCAGAAATCGTAGAACGCATCAAAATTGCACGTTCATACGGAGACTTGTCAGAAAACAGTGAGTACGAAGCAGCAAAAGATGAACAAGCTTTTGTAGAAGGTCAAATTTCAACTTTGGAAACAAAAATCCGCTACGCAGAAATCGTTGATAGCGATGCTGTTGCAAAAGATGAAGTGGCGATTGGTAAAACAGTAACGGTTCAAGAAGTTGGCGAAACGGATGAAGAAGTCTACCACATCGTCGGTGCAGCTGGAGCGGATGCTTTTGCCAATAAAGTATCAAACGAAAGCCCAATTGGTCATGCCTTGATTGGTAAGAAAACAGGTGAAGTGGCAACTGTTCAGACACCTGCTGGCAGCTATGATATCAAAATCTTGAAAGTTGAAAAAACGAAGTAATAGCTCGTTTTATGACAATAAAAAAGAATCCAGGAGTGTTCGTCCTGGATTCTTTTTGGTTTGAAAAGAGACTAGGAAGCTATCCTAGTCCATTTCCCTTTATTTTGAACGTTGTTTTCCAGCGTTACGTCTGTCTTTTTTTGATGTGATAATGGCAGAGCTTGCGGTTGGTGTCACGTCTTTTGCTTTTGATGGTGTTGGAGTTTTTGGAGGATTTTGAGCAAATTCTTCCTCAATCTGAGCACGGATTTTTGGTTTGATAATGAAAGTTGTCAAGACTTGTTGGATGATACCGAAGAGACCACCCACAACCCAGTAAAGAGTTACGCCTGCAGGAGCGCTGATGGAGAACATAACAATCATGATTGGATTAATAAAGAGCATGGAACGCATTTGCTTCTTTTGCTCCGCATCAAGTCCAACGGTCATTAGAAGAGATTGGAAAAGGTAGAGGACACCGGCAATTGCTACGAGAATCAGACTAGATTTTCCAAGGTTGATACCAAAGAAACTTGCTTCTGCGATACCATCTGTAAATTTCGCTGCGTAAAAAAGTGCTGTAAAGAATGGCATCTGAATGAGTATAGGCAAGCATCCCATACCACCCAACATGCTGACACCGAGCTCTTTATGAGCGGCCATGTATTCTTGTTGAGCAGCCAGTTGTTCTTCCTGAGTAGCGGCATTACGCATGCGTTCTTGGATAGGATCCAAAATTGGCTTCAAATAGCGCATTTTTTCAGATTGGTAGCTGGCTTTATAAGATTGGTAAATTCCTAATGGTAAAATCAAGGTACGCACGAGGAGAGTTACGATAATGATAGCTAGTCCAAAACCAAGTCCTTGGTTAACCGCGAAGAACTTGATTAAGTGGCTCATTGGCTCAACTAAAAACTTGTAGACCCAACCTTCACCAGTTGGAACGCCATTTTTCTGCTGCACACAGCCAGATAGAAATAGTAACATGGATAGGGCTAAGCCCGATAAGAATAAACGTTTAGATTGTTTCACTTTTCTTTTCCTTTTTTGTCAAGATACTCTCTATTTTACTGTTTTTGAGAAAAATATACAAGTTAAAGATGATTATTGTACCTTAAAATCAGAGTAATCAGGAAAGTTAGACAATTGAACGTCTAGGTAGGTGACCTTGGACATGCGAGAGGGTCCTTTGCGGATTTCTTGGATGAACTGGCTGATCTTTTCCGATTGTTCAGACTGAGCAAGGATAGTGACAGTTCCGTCCTCGTTGTTCCAGACTCGCCCGTAGATGTCCCCTAATTCGGAGGCTAAAAATTGGACAGACCAACGAAAACCCACGCCTTGTACCCGCCCTGATGCAACCATTTTTATCTTGTGCATGGTCCAGACCTTCTTTCTTTTTGACAAGTATTTCACTTTATTATATCATGGGAAATAGTCAAAGAAAAAGAGGAAACTATGGAAGTTATACGGTCAAAGGCCAATCAGTTGGTCAAACAAACCAAGAAATTACATCAGAAAAAATACCGCAAGGAATCGTATTTGATAGAGGGTTGGCATTTGTTGGATGAGGCCCTTGCAAGTGGTGCCATCATTGAGCGAATTTTTGTACTAGAAGAATTTGCGGAAAAGGTAGCAGGGCTAGGATCGGTCGTTTTTGTCACTCGTGAGATTTTGATCGAATTGGCAGATAGTCAGACTCCTCAAGGAGTCGTTGCACAGATTGCACTTCCTAAGCAGGATTTACCGGCAAATTTATCTGGGAAGTACCTCTTTTTAGAAGATGTGCAAGACCCAGGAAATGTGGGAACTATGATTCGCACAGCGGATGCTGCAGGGCTAGATGCGGTTTTTATCTCAGACAAATCTGCTGATATTTATAACTTAAAAGTGCTACGCTCCATGCAAGGAAGTCATTTTCACTTGCCGATTTACCGGGTAGCAAGAGGTCAGCTCCTTGATTTATGTAAGGAAAATCAAGTACCTGTTTTGGCGACGACCCTTTCAAAAGATTCAGTAGACTACAAACAGGTGACTGTACCCAATGAATTTCTCTTGGTCATGGGAAATGAAGGGCAAGGGATTTCTCATGAAATGATTCAGAAAGCAGACCAATTGGTTCATATCACCATGCCTGGTCAAGCAGAAAGTTTAAACGTTGCTGTAGCAGCCGGAATCTTACTGTTTAGCTTTATTTAAGGTGATGATGTTAAAATGTGGTATAATAGGAATCAAAGGAGGCAGCTTATGACTTCTTATAAGAAAGATCCAGAATATATGGAGCATGTGGGGCAGTTGCTGGCTTCACCAAAGGTGCAGAAGCTAGTAGACATTACCCATCACTATTATTCCAATCGATTGGAGCATTCCATCAATGTATCCTATACCAGTTATCGATTAGCTAAAAAATTCGGTTGGGATGCTCGGTCGGCCGCACGTGGAGGTCTCCTCCATGATTTATTTTACTATGACTGGCGCGACCAAAAGTTTGCCAAGAGTCATGCCTGGGTTCATCCGCGTATTGCCCTGCGAAATGCAAAGAAGCTGACGAATATCAATCCAGTTGAAGAGGATATTATTGTCAAACACATGTTTGGAGCAACCATTGCGCCACCGCGTTACAAAGAGTCTTGGATTGTGACCTGTGTGGACAAGTATTGGGCAGTTCGTGAAGCGACCTTGCCCTTGCAGCATCGGTTTAAGCGAAGAAAACCAAGACATTTGAAATTACCATAAGAAGAATAGGGAGATAGAAATGAACGATAATCCATTTGTTATTAATCAGGTCGACACAGTTGGTCTCAATCGCTTTTTTGCCAAAATTTATGGCTTTGTAGCAGCCGGTATCGGGTTGTCAGCTGTGACATCGTTTTTGGCCCTGACCGTTTTTAGACAAGCGACCATCAACCTCTTGGTTGGTGGTGGGTCAGGCTTCATCATGATTTTGATGCTAGCTGAGATTGGTCTTGTATTTGCAGCGTCAGCTATGGCTGCTAAAAATAGTCCAGCAGCACTACCTATGTTTTTAGGCTATTCGGTGCTCAATGGGGTAACCATTAGCTTTGTGCTCATGCTTTATACTCAGACTGCGGTATTTAATGCCTTTTTATCCTCAGCGCTTATGTTTGTGGTTATGGCCGTGATTGGGGCAACGACCAAAAAAGATTTATCAGCCATGGGGCAAGCCTTACGCGCAGCTTTGTGGGGAGTGATTATTGCTAGTCTGGTCAATATCTTCCTTGGAAGTTCAGGAATGAGCTTCATGATTTCAATCGTTTCTGTCTTGATTTTTGCAGGATTGATTGCTTATGACAATCAGCGTATTCGCTATGTTTTTGAAGAAACAAACGGTCAAGTTGGGCAAGGTTGGGTCGTATCAATGGCCTTGCAGCTCTATCTGGACTTTATTAACTTGTTCTTGAACCTCCTCCGTATCTTTGGTTCAAGAGACTAAATACAATCTAAAAAGCTTCCTTGGATACCAGGGGAGCTTGTTTCATTTTCTTACCAAGCCCGTAACTTTCATCTTGAGTCATTTTACTATATACTATACTAAAAGTAAGAAATAGAAATAAAAATAGAAATAAAGGGGGAAGTATGGATTTAAATATTGTCTTAATCTTGAGTAGTTTTGTTGTATTATCGTCTATTTTTTTAAATAAGTTTTCAAATAAGGTGGGGATTCCCACGTTGATTTTTTTCTTAGGAGTGGGAATTTTCTTTACTCACCCGAGTGGTTTGAATATCCATTTTGCGAATTATTTGCTGACGGAGAAGATAGCTTCGATTTGTTTGATTTTTATTATTTTTTATGGTGGATTTGGAACGCGTTGGGAAGAGGCAAAAAAAGTTGTTCAGCCAGCCATCGTATTATCAACTTTTGGAGCTGTTTTGACAGCTGCTAGTGTGACTTTGTTTTGTCATTTTATCTTGCATTTTGGTTTACTAGAGAGTTTTCTCATGGGAAGTGTGATATCGTCTACGGATGCGGCGTCGGTTTTCTCTATTATTCGTTCGCGGCGATTAAGTCTGAAATATCGAACATCATCTCTTCTGGAAATAGAAAGCGGATCCAACGATCCCGCGTCCTATCTTTTGACGATTATAGCGATCGGTCTCTTGAACAAGGACATGTCTCAGAGTCAAGTGATTGTGAGTGTTTTTAGTCAAATTATTTTTGGTCTGCTGTTTGGTTTTTTAGCGTTTAAAATCTGTAAGTTGTTTTTGACAAAAATTAAGATAGCTGAGGGCTTTGATATTATTTTGATTTTTGCGATTAGTATTTTGACCTTCAGTGCGACATCCTATATCAATGGGAACGGCTATCTTGCAGTTTATCTGTATGGCATCCTTCTTGGAAATAGTAAGATGAAGAATAAAGTTGCTCTTGTCTATTTTTACGATGCCTTTACGAATCTCATGCAGATTGCTCTCTTTTTTACATTAGGATTTTTATCCGATTTTCACTTGATTGTGAAAAATATGCCGATTGCTTTTCTGATTTTTCTCTTTTTAACATTTATTGCTCGCCCTCTGGTGGTCGAAGGAGCAATGGCTTTTTTCAAACCCAAAATGGCGCAAAAGGCGGTCATATCTGTAGCTGGTCTAAGGGGAGCAGCTTCGATTGTTTTTGCGATTATGGCACGTAATCAGATTGTTGGAACTACTCAATTGGATATTTTCCATGTTACTTTTGGTATTGTTCTTCTGTCTATTTTGATTCAAGGGAGTTTGCTTCCATTTGTATCAACCAAATTGGATATGATTGACCTTCTTCAAGATCCCCTCAAATCGTTTACGGACTATTCTAATGAAACTCCTATTGAATTTATAACTTTTGTTGTGGATGGGGATCATTTTTGGAAAGACAAGAAATTAGAGGAAATGGATATTAGTCGTGCCCTGTTAGTCGTTTTCATCAATCGTAACGGAGAGCGCATATTACCAAATGGGAAAACCGTTATCCGAGAAGGAGATAAGATTGTTTGTATTGCCAAATCCTTTACTCAAGGGAGTGACATCCATATCAATGAAGTGAAAATTGAAGAAGACAATGCACATATTGGTACAAAACTGAAGGATTTTGAAAAAGAAATGTTGGTTATTCTCATCAATCGTGGTGGCAAGTACATTATCCCCCGAGGAGATAACAAATTGTTAGCCGGGGATAAGGTCCTGTATTTAGAAAGTGCTAATTTATAAAAAGAAAAAGAACCCTCTGGCGGGATTGAACTGCCCCCCATTCGTTAGATTTCTTGTCTAACGAATGGGGGGCTTTTTCTATGAAATTAAGTTATGAAGATAAGATTCAACTCTATCAATTAAGACAAGAAGGCTATTCAATTCCCTACTTGTCTAAAATGTTCGATGTTAGGGAATCTACTATTAAATATATGCTTCGGCTAATGAAACGCTATGGCTTAGACATTGTTAAAAAAGGGAAAAATACCCACTATTCTCCTTTACTGAAAAAGGAAATGATTGATAAAGTTTTATTGGATGGTCAATCTATATTATCGGTCTCTCTTGATTATGCCCTCCCCAATAGGGGAACCCTGTCCAATTGGCTTTCCCAATACAAGAAAAGTGGTTATACTATTGTTGAGAAAGCAAGAGGGAAACCACCAAAGATGGGACGTAAACCAAAGAAAACATGGGAGGAAATGACTGAATTAGAGCGTCTTCAGGAAGAAAACGAGCGTTTAAGAACGGAGGTGGCCTATCTAAAAAAGTTGAGAGAACTTCGATTGAGGGACGAAGTAG
>NZ_JALJXU010000006.1 GCF_024170225.1 Streptococcus gallinaceus
GATACACCTGTACCCATGCCGAACACAGCAGTTAAGCCCTAGAACGCCTGAAGTAGTTGGGGGTTGCCCCCTGTGAGATACGGTAGTCGCTTAGCAATTGGGAGTTTAGCTCAGCTGGGAGAGCATCTGCCTTACAAGCAGAGGGTCAGCGGTTCGATCCCGTTAACTCCCATAAGCGGGTGTAGTTTAGTGGTAAAACTACAGCCTTCCAAGCTGTTGTCGCGAGTTCGATTCTCGTCACCCGCTTTGGACTTTGTCCATTACCACTCATTCGAAAGAATGTTTGGGCGCGTAGCTCAGATGGTTAGAGCGCACGCCTGATAAGCGTGAGGTCGGTGGTTCGATTCCACTCGTGCCCATTAATAATATGGTTCGTTGGTCAAGGGGTTAAGACACCGCCTTTTCACGGCGGTAACACGGGTTCGAATCCCGTACGGACTATATATTGGAGGATTACCCAAGTCCGGCTGAAGGGAACGGTCTTGAAAACCGTCAGACGTGTAAAAGCGTGCGTGGGTTCGAATCCCACATCCTCCTTACACACATCGCGGGATGGAGCAGCTAGGTAGCTCGTCGGGCTCATAACCCGAAGGTCGTAGGTTCAAATCCTGCTCCCGCAATATTGGCTCGGTAGCTCAGTTGGTAGAGCAATGGATTGAAGCTCCATGTGTCGGCGGTTCGATTCCGTCTCGCGCCATTAAAACTTTATATTCTGGAAGGGTAGCGAAGAGGCTAAACGCGGCGGACTGTAAATCCGCTCCTTCGGGTTCGGGGGTTCGAATCCCTCCCCTTCCATACCTTTACGGGCATAGTTTAAAGGTAGAACTAAGGTCTCCAAAACCTTCAGTGTGGGTTCAATTCCTACTGCCCGTGTTACAATATGGCGGGTGTGGTGAAGTGGTTAACACATCAGATTGTGGCTCTGACATTCGTGGGTTCGATTCCCATCACTCGCCTATTTTATTATTGGGGTATAGCCAAGCGGTAAGGCAAGGGACTTTGACTCCCTCATGCGTTGGTTCGAATCCAGCTACCCCAGTTGACACTAAGCCGGCGTGGCGGAATTGGCAGACGCGCTGGACTCAAAATCCAGTGTCCGCAAGGACGTGCCGGTTCGACCCCGGCCGCCGGTATAGCTTAGTAAAGAACCTTTGGGTTCTTTTTTTTGTTTTAAAGAATATGGGGAAGGGGCTTTACTTATCAAGAAAGTTAGCTATTTCCAAAAATTTGCAGAAACGCTTCATAATTCTTGTCAAAAGTATTTTTTTAATGTATAATTAACTAGTTAATTAACAAGTTTACGAAAAATGAGGTACTTCATATGAATCAAGTTGCGCATCAGATTGATCAAGCTTTGCGTGAGATTGTGTTATGCTCTGAAAATCAATTAGAAATTTTAGTTGGTCATTGTCAGAGTGATGTGACGTTGACCAATACTCAGGAGCATATTTTGATGTTGATTGAGGATTCGTCTTTTACCAATTCTGAAATTGCTAAGCAATTAAATGTTAGTCAGGCTGCTATTACTAAGGCGATTAAGTCTTTGATGGCGCAAGGGATGTTGTTGGCAGTTCGGGATGAGAAGGATGCTCGTGTTATTCATTATCAATTGACGGATTTGGCTAAGCCAATCGCTGAGGAACATAGCCATCATCATCATCATACGATTGAGTCTTACAATGAGCTTCTGACGGCTTATTCTGACAGTGAGCAGGAAATTATTAGTCGTTTTTTGAATGATTTGATTGGAAAGATTCGTAAATAAGATGAGATACATTACAGTTGAAGGGTTGTCTTTTCATTATGACAATGAACCTGTTTTGGAGCATATTCATTATCACTTGGATAGTGGCGAATTTGTGACCTTGACGGGTGAAAATGGTGCTGCGAAGACAACGTTGATAAAGGCAACTTTGGGGATTTTGAAACCCAAAGAAGGTAAGGTGACGATTGCAGAGAAGAGTATTCAAGGGAAGAAATTACGGATGGCTTATTTGCCGCAGCAGATTGCTAGTTTCAATGCTGGATTTCCGAGTACGGTTTATGAGTTTGTAAAATCGGGTCGTTATCCTCGTAATGGCTGGTTTCGTCGTTTGACCAAGCATGATGAGGAGCATATCAAGGCCAGTTTAGATGCAGTTGGTATGTGGGAACATCGTGATAAGCAATTAGGAGCACTTAGCGGTGGTCAGAAGCAGCGTGCGGTCATTGCTCGAATGTTTGCTTCAGATCCAGATATTTTCATTCTAGATGAGCCTACAACGGGTATGGATAGTGGGACAAAGGATGCTTTTTATGAATTGATGCACCATAGTGCAAAGAAACATGGAAAGTCAGTTTTGATGATTACACATGATCCAGATGAGCTTGAGAAATATGCTGATCGAAATATTTACTTGATTCGTGACCAGAAGTCTCCTTGGCGTTGCTTCAATGTGCATGGCGTTGAAGAAGGAGGTGCGGAATAGTATGTTTGATTTTTCTATTTTGAATTATGATTTCATGCAACGTGCTTTTCTAGCGATTATTGCGATGAGTCTCTTCTCGCCAATTTTGGGAATTTTCTTGATTTTACGTCGTCAGAGTTTGATGAGTGATACGCTGAGCCACGTTTCATTGGCAGGGGTTGCCTTTGGATTGGTATTGGGGATTTCACCGACTTTGTCAACGATTATTGTGGTCATTGTGGCAGCTGTTTTCTTGGAGTACTTGCGTACGGTCTACAAAAATTTCATGGAAATTGGTACGGCCATTCTCATGTCGACAGGGTTGGCAATTTCCTTGATTTTGATGAATCGTGGTGGCGGTAGTCGTAGTAGTGTTAGTCTGGAACAATATTTGTTCGGCTCTATTGTGACCATCAATCAGGAGCAGGTCATTGCTTTATTTGTGATTGCGCTTGTCGTGATTGTTTTGACCTTGCTATTTTTACGCCCAATGTATATCTTGACCTTTGATGAGGATACTGCCTTTGTGGATGGTTTGCCGGTTCGTGCCATGTCGATTGCATTTAATGTGATTACGGGTGTGGCTATTGCTTTGATGATCCCGGCAGCTGGAGCACTCTTGGTATCGACGATTATGGTCTTGCCAGCTTCGATTGCCTTGCGTCTTGGAAAAAGTTTTAAATCCGTTATCTTTATTGGGATGGGGCTTGGATTCTTTGGTATGGTGACTGGTTTGTTTGCCTCTTACTATGCAGAGACGCCTGCTAGTGCAAGTATTACCTTGATTTTTATTAGTATCTTTTTAGTAGTAAATGTGTTCAATAAATTTTTGAAAAAATAGGAGAAAATCATGAAAAAATTAGCAGTTTTAGGGTTGAGTTTGTCAGCTCTAGTCTTAGTTGCTTGTAGTAATTCAGCCGAGAAAAAGAGTGAGTTGGATATTGTAACAACTTTCTATCCGGTCTATGAATTTACAAAACAAGTTGCAGGAAATACTGCAGATGTAGAACTCTTAGTTGAAGCTGGTACAGAGCCACATGACTACGAGCCTTCTGCAAAGGACATTGCTGAAATTCAAGAAGCAGATGCTTTTGTATACGAAAATGAAAACATGGAAACTTGGGTTTCTAAACTTGATAGTAAAAAAGTGAAGGCTATCAAGGCGACTGAGGGTATGGTTCTATTGCCAGGTGGTGAAGAGGAAGAGCACGATCATGGGCATGAAGAGGGGCACGAAGGTCACCACCATGCTTATGACCCACACGTGTGGTTGTCACCTGAGCGCGCTATTAAAATGGTAGAGTCTATCCGTGACCAATTGAGTAAAAAATTCCCAGATAAGAAAGCTACTTTTGAGAAAAATGCCGCAGCTTATATTAAGAAATTGACAGCTTTGGATAAAAAATATGACGACAGCATGGCACAAGCTAAGCAAAAAGCCTTTGTGACACAGCATACAGCCTTTGCTTATCTTGCTTTGGATTACGGTTTGAAACAAGTCGGAATTACAGGCGTTTCTGCTGATACAGAACCAACAGTTGCTCGTTTGGCTGAATTGAGCAGATATGTGAAGGACAATGGTATCAAGTATATCTATTTTGAAGAAAATGCTTCTAAGAAGGTTGCTGAGACCTTGGCCAAGGAAACTGGTGCAAAAACTGCTGTTTTGAATCCATTGGAAAGCTTGACGGAAGAACAAATGGACAAGGGTGAAGATTATATTTCTGTCATGGAAGAAAATCTGAAATCTCTTGAAAAGACAACTTCTCAAGCTGGTCCTGAAATTAAACCAGAAACTGCTGCTGAAACAGCTAAGACAGTTTACAATGGTTATTTTGCGGATGCGGATATCAAAGACCGCGAGTTGTCAGACTACGCAGGTGAATGGCAATCTGTTTATCCACTCTTGAAAGATGGTACTTTGGATCAAGTCTTTGATTACAAAGCAAAATTGAAGGGGGACATGACAGCGGCAGAATACAAAGCTTACTATGACACAGGCTACAAATCAGATATCAGCAACATCAATATCAAGGGTGATACAATGGAATTTGTAGTAAATGGTAAATCAGAAAAACATACCTACAAATATGTTGGTTATAAGGTATTGAATTACAAAAAAGGAAATCGTGGGGTTCGATTCCTCTTTGAAGCAACAGATGCAAATCCTGGTCAATTTAAATACGTTCAATTTAGTGACCACGGTATTGCTCCAAGCAAAGCTTTCCACTTCCATATCTTCTACGGCAATACTAGCCAAGATGAGATTTTGAATGAATTGGAAAACTGGCCAACATTCTATCCAAGTGATAAATCAGGTATTGAAATTGCACAAGAAATGATGGCTCACTAATCAGATTAATCCACTGCTAGGCAGTGGATTTTTTGTATGTAAGAGGCAAGAAAATTTACACCTATAATTTGTTTTATGAAATCTATACTTTGTGGCTTATACAAAATAAAAGCGCTTACTATAATTAGAATATAAAAACGAGTTCAACAAAAGGAGGTTGGCAAATGAAGAAAGCGACCACGAAGAAGAAAAAATCCTTTTGGAAAAACGTATTTCGCTATAAGGCGCTATTGCTGATGGTCTTGCCAGGCTTTGTCTGGTTTATATTTTTCTTTTACATACCAGTGTTAGCCAATGTAGTTGCCTTTAAAAATTTCCATTATTCAGCGGGTGGTTTTTTTCAAAGTTTGAAGGAAAGTCCATGGGTTGGATTTGATAATTTTAAATACCTCTTTGCTTCAAATGACGCTTGGCTGATTACGCGTAATACAATTGGTTACAACTTGGTCTTCTTGGCCTTTAATGTATTTTTTGCGATTGCCTTTGCGATTGTCATGAGTGAGTTGCGCAATAAGAAACTGGTGAAGGTTTACCACACAATGTCCTTGTTGCCTTACTTCTTATCGTGGGTAGTCATTCAGTATTTCTTGGGAGCCTTTTTAAATCCAGACCGCGGTTTGATCAATAGTTTGATTGTTCAACACGGAGGAAAAGGAATCATGTGGTACTCCACCACGACGTGGTGGCCGTTCATTTTGCTCTTTATGAGTGTCTGGAAAGGTCTTGGCTACAATAGTATTATTTACTATGCTTCTATCATGGGGATTAGTGATACCTATTATGAAGCTGCAATGGTGGATGGTGCTAGTAAGTGGCAACAAATCAAGAATATTACGATTCCTCAGCTTTTGCCAATGATGTCAGTGCTGTTGATTATCAACATCGGAAATATCTTCCGTTCAGATTTTGGTCTTTTCTATCAACTTCCAAAGAATTCGGGTGCTTTGTATGAAGTAACAAACGTTTTGGACACCTACGTCTACAATAGCTTGACTGCGACGGGAGATATCGGTATGGCTTCAGCTGCTAGTCTCTATCAGTCGGTAGTTGGAACCTGTATTTTGTTGATAACAAATGCGATTGTTCGACGTATGGATCCTGACGGCGCGTTGTTCTAGGAGGCAGAAATGGAGAAAAAGAAAAAAGTAAAAAAAGTCAATGTACGGACGTTTGATAAACGAACAGATTTTATTTTTAATGTTTTGATAGCCCTGTTCTCTCTCTCTTGTATTATTCCCTTTGTCTTTGTCATCATTATCTCGCTAACGGATGAAAATTATCTATTGGAGCATGGATATAGTTTCTTTCCAAAATTGATGTCGTTACATGCTTATCATTATGTTTTTGAGGGAGCAATGGCTCAGCGGATTATGCGTTCTTTTGGGGTATCTATCTTTGTAACTGTGGTGGGAACCATCATCAATACAACGATGACATCGACCTACGCTTATGCGATTTCACGGCCGTATTTCCCATATCGTCGATTCTTTACAATCTATGCTTTGATCACCATGCTCTTTTCATCAGGGATGGTAGCAAACTACTTGGTTGTGACCAATCTTCTCCAGCTCAAGGATTCGATTTGGGCCTTGATTTTGCCGATGGCATTGGGGCCATTCGGGATAATGATCATGCGGACCTTCTTTAAGAAGACGGTTCCAGATAGCATTATCGAATCTGCTCGGATTGATGGCGCGAGTGAATTCAAAGTATTTGTCAAAATTGTTTTACCGCTGGCCGTGCCAGGGATTGCGACAATCAGTCTCTTTTCAGCCTTGAGCTATTGGAATGACTGGTTCCAAGCGCTACTTTACATTCAAAATGATGCGCTGTTTCCAATGCAATTCTTGCTGATGAAAATCCAAAACAACTTACAGGCTTTAGCAGAAAATGTTGGTATGAGTGCTCAGGTGTCAGAAGGTCTGGCTTCCTTGCCAAAAGAGTCTGTGCGGATGGCCATCGTCGTGATTGCAACATTACCAATTGCTGTCACCTATCCATTCTTCCAAAAACACTTTGTTGGTGGTTTGACGATTGGTGGGGTAAAAGAGTAGGATTTGGATGGCAGGCCGTGTGGTCAATTCATTTAATTTGTCTTAACAAAGAAAAAACTTAGGAGGTTCACTTATGAAAAAGTGGCAACGACTATTATGCTTTGCAGGTACAGCTTTAGCAGCTACCAGCTTGGTTGCATGTGGCAGCGGAAAATCTGCTTCAACTGAAAAAGGTGGCAACACCAAATTATTGATGTACCAAATCGGTGAAAAACCTGATAACTTTGATAAGTTGATGGAAATCGCCAACAAACGCATCAAAGAAAAAACTGGTGCAACCATTGATATGCAGTACATCGGTTGGGGTGAATGGGGGGATAAGATGAGTACGATCATCGCTTCAGGTGAAAGCTATGATATTGCTTATGCTTACAACTATGTGGTAAATGCGCAAAAAGGTGCCTTTGCTGATTTGACAGATTTGATGCCAAAATATGCCAAGGAAACCTATGATAATCTTGAACCAGCTTACATCCAAGGGAACTTGGTAAATGGTAAATTGTATGCCTTCCCAGTAGATGCCAATGTTTATGCTCAACAAATGTTGTCATTCAATAAAAAATTCTTGGATAAATACAACTTGGATATCTCAGGGATTAAATCCTATGCAGATGCTGAACCAATCTTGAAAGCTTTCCATGAAAAAGAACCAAACGTTGCAGCATTTGCTATTGGTCAAGTATTTAACCTTTCAGGTGACTATGATTACCCACTCAACAAAAACAATCCATTTGCAGTGAAAGTTGATGCTGGAAAAGCAACTATTATCAACCCATACGCTGAAGATTCTTTCAAAGCAAACTTACGTTTGATGCATAAATGGTACCAAGAAGGTTTGATTCCAAGTGATGCGGCTACAAACACTGAAGGTTACCCACTTGATGGTGACACTTGGTTCATGCGCGAAGAAACACAAGGTCCTATGGACTACGGCGACACCATCCTTACAAATGCTGCCGGCAAAGAAATCGTTTCTCGTCCATTGACAAAAGCCTTGAAGACAACTTCACAAGCCCAAATGGCAAACTTTGTCGTATCAAATGCTTCTAAGAACAAAGAAAAGGCAGTTGAAGTATTGGCGCTTTTAAACAGTGACCCAGAATTGCTCAATGGCTTGGTATATGGTGTAGAAGGCGAAGCTTGGGAAAAAGTCGGCGACAAGAAAATTAAATTGCTTGACGGCTACAAACCAGGTACACACATGTCAGCATGGAACACTGGTAACAACAAGATTCTCTACACACAAGAATCTATCACAGATGAGATGATTGCAAAACGCGACCAATCTATCAAAGATGCAGCTGAATCACCAATTCTTGGTTTTGCGGTGAATACAGACAGCATTAAGACTGAGTTGTCAAACATCTCAAACGTTATGAACCGGTACAAAGCAAGTTTGAACACAGGTACCGTTGATCCAGATGCCACTCTTCCAAAATTCTTGTCAGACTTGAAAGATGCTGGATGGGACAAAGTTCAAGCTGAATTGCAAAAACAATTGGACGAATTTGTTGCACATAAAAAATAAGATGTAAGACTAGATGTAAAGATAGTGAGAGGGCTAGTGATAGCCCTCTTTGTGGAAGGAGAGAGTATGGTAGATGGAAAGATGACAGGGGTGGAAAAATTATTTTACATCACTTGGAAATTGATGCAATTGACCTTCCTCTTTCATTTGTTGACAATATTGGGGGGAGTTGTATTTGGGATTGGTCCAGCTTGGGAAACAATTGTCACTCTTTTTTTAGAAACAAAAAGTTATGAGAAGAATTATTCGATTAAAAGAGCTTTTTCAGTATGGAAGTCCTCTTTTGTGAAGGCGAACCTTTGTTTCTGGCTCTTCAGTTTCATTGCTGTTTTCCTTGTTTTCAATCTCTATTGGTCTATCCAATTCCAAAATTTACTCTTTTGGATGGTTTCTTTCCTCATTATGCTTGCAATTGTGATTAACTTCATGATGTATGTGTACTTGATTTTCTACAACGCTGAGTATGACATTCCATTTTGGGAGAATATAAAGCTCTCTTTTATCAGTGTCTTTCTTAGTTTCAAGCAATTTCTCTTGACCATGTTGGCGCTCTTTGGGGTTTTAGTGCTGACGTGGCAATATAAGGGACTCTATCTTTTTCTTACTTTTGGGTTGCTGGTCTTGTTTCTGCATCAGGTGACTCAACCGAATCGTCAGTTGATTGACCAAATGATTGAATCAGACCAATAAAAGCAGAGGTTTTTACCTCTGCTTTTTAATGTGGTTTAGGATGAGAAGGTGAGTTTTCGTGCGTAGATAGAGAAGGGATTTTGCTCTTCTGAGCGGTGTTCGTAGAGTAGTATGAATTCGTTGGCGGAAAGTTGTTGAAGGGAATTGTAGGCAAATTCACCTTCCTGGATAAGGTGGGAATAAAGCCAAGTGAAGTCACCATTTTCTTCGACTTTAGCAATACGAAGGTGCCCATTGGTACGGCCAGGTCCCTCTGCATTGGCGAGGAGGATGTATTCTTCGTTGTTTTCTTCAAGTTGTATAGCAGATAGTTGGACATAGGCATCGGTGATGTTGGGATATTCCTGAATGGTAGTTTCCCAGCTTAGACCGCCATCTTTGCTGGTTGCAACTTGAAGGTGGCCATTGAGATTGCGCATGAAGAGTTTGAGATTTCCATTTTTTAGTTGAACAGCTACGGACTCAGTATTTTGAGCCAGTTCATTGTCCATCGTTTCAGAATGAATGATTTCTTCTGTTGAAAGCCTACGATGATCGTTAATAGCTTGCCCTATTTGCCAGGTTTGTCCAGCATCGTCGGAATAGATGATGCGAGAACTTTGGGATCCTGTGAGGTGAGAAACAAAGTTAGTAGTATAAGCTGGAATGATGAGGCGCCCAGTGTATGATCCGTATTTTAGGACGATACCTGCTCCAGGAGAAACACCTAGGAATTTCATTTGTGGCGTACGGAGTTGGGCTGTGATGTCACGGGGACAGGACCAAGTTTGACCGTCATCGTCACTGTGGGATAACCAGATATAACTGGTTTTGGCAACGCGGAAAGGGGCAGTCTGATTGCTAGTATGGAAGACATTGCCCAAATATTTTCCTTCTTGATAGAGATTTCCTAAGTCTGAGTAGGGAGCCTGGGTGGATTCTATGGTTACAAAAAAGTCCGTTGGTTCATTTTCTGGACTAAAGATTTGTCCATTTTCCCTGATAGTATAGGCTTGTTTTTTTTTATTGCAATAGAGGTTGAGATAGTACTTTTCTCCGATGCGCGTGTGGGCTGCTTCAAACTGCTCTGCCATACCAAAAATGCCACGTCCTTCAGGATACATATCATACAAGGCAAAAATACGTTGGCTACTAGGCTCTTGGATGAGGGCGGTATCAATGGTAAAGGCTGCTTTTTCTTCGTCTGTAGCAGGATTTGGATTGTCTGCCAAATCAACCACAGTTGTAATAGGATTCCAAGTTATCCCCTTGTCCTGACTTCGTCTGATAACAGTTCGGATATCCCCCCAATCAAAGTGATGCTCCATTCGTTGGTCAGCTGCAGCCAATAGGTTTCCAGAGTGTGTTAGGAGAAGAGCGGGAATCCGATAGCTAAATACGCCGTGAGAACTTTTCTGATCTTGTTGACCACCTTCAAAAATTAGTTGAGGAGGACTGACAGTCAGATTTTCAAAATTTATCATTTGTCTTTCTCTTTTCTATTTTTTTCCACAGTATCACAAAGTTGTGCACGGAACAATGTCCATTTTCCTATGCCTAAAATCTGTAGAAGAAGGAATAAAGATTGTAGAAGGAGCGAGCCATTCTTGACAAAAAGAGATTACAAATGTAAACTTAGAATCAAATAGGTGATGGCAGAGGGGGAACCAAGGGTACAGCTGTCATGGTGGAGCGCATAGGTGAGAAGAAAACTACTAGTCTGGCTAGTAGTTTTGATAAAATGATGTTAGAAATAGCAGTTGATTTGATGTTGGAGAAAGATATTTTGATACTCGACAAGGTCCTCAGGGTGATAAGGTTTTGCATCGGACATGGTATAGTTTCGTCCCAGTAGTTTGTATTTGTTTTCCCCAAATTGATGGAATGGCAAAAGTTGAACGGTAGTGATCGACAGTTGGTTAAATAGCTGAGCAAATGCGGCAGCGTCTTCCAAGCTATCATTGAAGTCAGGGATAACGGGGATACGTAAAACGATTTGTTTTTGTTGAGCAAAGGCATAGTGAATATTTTTGATGATAAGGCTATTATTTACTCCAGTAACCTTACGATGGTTTAGTTGGTTATAATGCTTCAAATCTGTATAAATGAAGTCAACATATTCAATGAGTTCTTTAAATTCTTCAGGCTTTGCGAATGCCGTTGTTTCAATAGCTGTATGGAGATTGTGTTTTTTTGCTTCTTTCAGAATTGCGATAGCAAAGTCGAATTGAGCAAAAATTTCTCCACCAGACAGTGTTATACCCCCGCCAGATTCCTCATAGAAATCACGGTCCTTTAGGACCTCTTCCATAATTTCTTCAACTGTACGATATTCTCCGATGGTTTCGAGAGTATTTGTTACTTGATTGAGCATGCTCTCGGGTTGTCTATTTTGTGACTCGGGGTTGGCACACCAAGGGCAACGTAAAGGACAACCTTTTAAGAAAACAGTAGTTCGAATACCAGGACCGTCATGAATGCTGAAGTGTTGAATATTAAAAATAATACCAGATTGTTTTTCGTCCATACTACATCGTCCTTTTCTCTATTTGTGATAAGTTTATCATAGTTACGAAAGAAATTCAATTACGAACGTAAAAACATTTATCTTCAAAAGAAAGGGAATAATGTGGTAAAATAGATAGAGAGGTCTTATTATGAAACGATTAGAAAAAATTATTCAGTTAGTTAGTCAGGAAACACGGATTGATGTGAATACATTGTCAGAACTGTTAGAAGTGTCTAAGGTTACGATTCGCAAGGATTTGGACAAGTTAGAAAGCAAAGGATTATTGCATCGTGAGCATGGCTATGCTGTGTTGAATAGTGGTGATGATTTGAATGTACGTCTATCTTACAATTATAATTTGAAGAAACAGATTGCTCAAAGAGCTTTAGAGCTTATCCAAGACAATGATACTATTATGATAGAGTCGGGTTCAACCTGTGCCTTGCTTGCCGAAATGATTTGCCAGCAGCGGCGCAATGTTCGAATAATTACGAACTCTTGCTTTATCGCTAATTATATTCGTAGTTATGATACTTGTAGTGTATTCTTGCTGGGAGGAGAATATCAAACGAACTCAGAGGTCACTGTTGGTCCACTTTTAAAAGAAATGATTCGTCTGTTTCATGTTGATAAGCTATTTGTTGGAACGGATGGCTATGATGAGAATAGTGGCTTTATGTGTAAGGATTTGATGCGTTGTGAAGTTGTTAATTGTATGGCCGAGCATGCGGAGGAGTTGATTATTTTGACAGATTCGTCTAAGTTTACGAAACATAGTCTTGTCAAACAATTCTCGCTAGATCAGGTCTCATACGTCATCTCTGACGCAGCGATCCCTAAGGAATTAAAAGCTACATTGGCTGATAAATTGTTGGCAGTATCAGAGTAATTGGGTAAGACTGATGAAGGTGGAGAAGAAAAGATTATTGGCTAGAGTTGCATATCTTTACTATGTAGAGGACAAGAGTCAGGCTCAAATCGCCGAAGAGTTGGGAATCTATAGAACGACAATTAGTCGAATGTTGGAGAGAGCAAAGCGAGAGGGAATTGTTCAAATTTCAATTAAGGAATTTAATCAAGATCTCTTTGCTCTAGAAGAATATCTTAGAAAAAAGTATGGATTAAAACAGGTTGAGTTGATAGAAGTATCTCAAGGGGCCACTAAAGATGAAAAGTTAGAGGAAATTGCTAGTGCTGCTGCAGAGATGATAAGGGGGATTGTCCGTTCAGGAGATGTGGTTGGCTTATCTTGGGGTTCAACCTTGAGTCGGACAATTGATAAGATAGGGTATAAGAGCTTGCAGGGGGTATTAGTCTGTCCATTGGCGGGTGGCCCAAGCCATATCAATTCTCGCTTTCATGTGAATAGTCTTGTCTATAGACTTTCGCAAGCTTTTCATAGCCAAAATATCTTTATCAATTCTATCGCAGTGCAGGAAACGAGTGAATTAGCAGAAGGTGTTCGTTTTTCTAAGTATTTTGAAGAATTGAGAGAAGCTTGGCACAAAATCGATGTGGCGATTGTTGGAATAGGGGGACAATTGACCCCCTCAGAAGATAGTCAGTGGAGAGATTTGTTGACGGCTGCAGATTATCAAGTATTACTTGACAATCACGCTGTGGGGGAAATTTGTTGTCGATTCTTTGATGAAAACGGCTCTCCTGTCCATAAAGAATTGCAAGAGCGTACGATTGGCATAGAGTTAGGGGGATTGGCGCGTATCCCTAAAACGATTGGGATAGCCTACGGAGACCAAAAGGTGGCAGCGATTTTAGCAGCTATTCGGCAAGGTTACATCAATCATTTGGTGACAGATAAAGAGACGGCAATGAAGATGCTGTGGTTAGATCATGATAAATTTGAGTTTTCTGAGGAATAAATCAGTGGAAAGTCATAGTATGTAGACTATGACTTTTTTTATATTTTAATGAAAAAATATTTAAAAATGCACAAAAGTGCCAAAAAAAAGAATGCGAGGAAAGGTATTGAAAACGCTTGCTTTGAATGATATATTGAATATGTCAAACGAAATCGATTTGTTTACGAACAAAACAAAAAGAGTCTATTGAAATCATAGCACCCGAAAATAAAGAGGAGGAATATTGATGGAAATTATTGTAGCAGATCAAATTATTATGGGACTTATTCTTAATGCTGGTGACGCGAAGCAACATATTTATCAGGCTTTGAATCTAGCAAAAAAAGGGGAATTTGATAAGTGCCAAGCGGAGATTGATTTAGCAGACAACGCATTGCTAGAAGCACACAATCTACAAACACAATTTTTAGCGCAGGAAGCGAGTGGAAATAAGTCGGAAATTACAGCATTATTTGTGCATTCACAGGACCACTTGATGACCTCTATTACAGAGATCAATCTCATCAAAGAAATTATTGACCTACGTCAAGAACTATCTCAAAAATAAATTTAAAGGAGTTTTATCATGGTGAAAATAGCATTATTTTGTGCAGCAGGTTTTTCTACAGGAATGTTAGTGAATAACATGAAGGTGGCAGCAGGCAAGCGTGGATTGGAAGCAGAGATTAATGCTTACTCTCAAGGAAAAATTGCCGACTATGCTCCAAATATTGATGTTGCTCTACTTGGCCCACAGGTAGCCTATACTTTGGATAAGTCAGCAGTTATTTGTAAAGAACATGATGTGCCAATAGCAGTTATTCCGATGGCAGATTATGGTATGTTGGATGGGGAAAAAGTGCTTAATTTGGCGCTTGACTTGATTGCCTGATAAAAGAAGAGGTGTGAAATGGCAAAATTTGATACTCAAAAAGTGATTACCCCAATTATGAAATTTGTCAATATGCGGGGGATTATTGCTCTGAAAGATGGGATGCTCGCTATTTTACCACTTACTGTAGTGGGAAGTTTATTTCTTATTTTGGGACAGTTACCCTTTGAGGGATTAAACAAGGCGATTGCAAATGTATTTGGTGCCGGATGGACGGAACCGTTTATGCAAGTGTATGCAGGAACATTTGCTATCATGGGCTTGATTTCTTGTTTTGCGATTGGGTATGCTTATGCTAAAAATAGCGGTGTTGAACCATTACCGGCAGGAGTTCTTTCCGTTTCTTCTTTCTTTATTTTATTAAAATCTTCCTACATACCAGCTGAGGGAGAAGAAATAGCAGATGCGATGGCTAAGGTATGGTTCGGAGGGCAAGGTATTATTGGTGCAATTTTAATAGGTCTAGCAGTCGGCGCCATCTACACTTGGTTTATTCAACACCATGTTGTTATCAAAATGCCTGATCAAGTTCCACCAGCTATTTCGAAGCAGTTTGAAGCCATGACTCCAGCTTTTGTTGTCTTCCTGTTGTCTATGCTTGTGTATATCTTTGCTAAAGCAACTACTGGCGGCACCTTTATTGAAATGATTTATGCTATTATTCAGGTGCCATTGCAAGGTTTGACGGGTTCGCTTTATGGTGCCATCGGTATTGCCTTTTTTATCTCATTTTTATGGTGGTTTGGGGTTCACGGTCAGTCGGTGGTCAATGGGATTGTTACAGCACTTCTCTTGTCCAACCTAGATGCCAACAAAGCTCTCTTAGCGGCAGACAAACTTTCTCTCGACAATGGTGCGCATATTGTGACCCAACAGTTCTTGGATAGCTTTTTGATTTTATCAGGTTCAGGTATTACTTTTGGATTGGTTGTTGCGATGATGTTCGCGGCAAAATCAAAACAATATAAAGCGCTTGGGAAAGTGGCAGCATTTCCTACCTTATTTAATGTAAATGAACCAATCGTTTTTGGTTTCCCAATCGTGATGAATCCAGTTATGTTTGTTCCGTTTATTTTAGTGCCAATCTTAGCAGCTCTGATTGTTTACGGCTCGATCGCAATTGGCTTCATGCAACCATTCTCAGGAGTAACTCTTCCGTGGAGTACACCAGCCATTATTTCAGGATTTATGGTGGGTGGTTGGCAAGGTGTGGTAGTGCAGCTGATTGTCTTGGCTGTTTCCACAGTGGTTTATTTCCCATTCTTTAAAATCCAGGACAATATTGCCTATCAAAATGAATGTGCGTCTGAAAAAGCATAATGTAAAAAGCTGAGGCTATCTCCCTAGCTTTTTAATAAATTGATTTGCAGGAGTAAGAAATAAAAAATTGCACAAATGTGCGTCTGGAAACCAGTTTACCTAAACTTGTATTTTTACTTGAATTATAGCATTACAAGCGATATGATAATTTCGAAAGTAAACAAAAAAATTACAAACGAAACAAAGGAGCCGCTTATGACAGTCCAACGTTTAACACAAAAATACAACAACGATGTCCAACAAAATTCTCAAAAACATTTTGGGTATTTGACTGAGCGCATGTACGCTTATCGAGACAAGGTCTTGGACAAGAAGCCTTATATCGATGCAGAGCGTGCTATCTTAGCTACAGAAAGTTACCGTCAACATCAAGAAAAACCAAATGTATTGAAACGCGCTTATATGCTTCAAAATATTTTGGAAAAAATGACTCTTTATATTGACGATGAAACAATGATTGTTGGGAACCAAGCTTCATCAGATAAAGACGCTCCAATCTTCCCTGAGTACACACTTGAGTTTGTCATGAAAGAGCTGGATCTCTTTGAAAAGCGTGACGGTGATGTTTTCTACATCACAGAAGAAACAAAAGAGCAGCTACGTGAGATTGCTCCTTTTTGGGAAAATAACAACTTACGTGCGCGTGCAGGCGCAATGCTCCCTGATGAAGTACAAGTTTATATGGAAACAGGCTTCTTCGGTATGGAAGGTAAGATGAACTCAGGAGATGCCCATCTAGCGGTAAACTACCAAAAACTCCTTGAATTTGGCTTGGTTGGCTTTGAAAAACGTACTAGAGAAGCGAAAGCTAAACTTGATTTAACAGACCCAGCAAGCATTGATAAGTACCATTTTTATGATTCTATTCTTATTACGATTGCAGCGGTTAAAACCTATGCTACTCGTTTTGCAACCTTGGCCAAAGAAATGGCAGAAACAGCAGATGAGAAACGTCGTAAAGAACTATTAGAAATTGCAGCAATCTGTGAGCGCGTGCCCTACTATCCTGCACAAACATTTGCAGAAGCTGTTCAGTCAGTCTGGTTTATCCAGTGTATCCTCCAAATCGAATCTAATGGGCATTCCTTGTCTTATGGACGTTTTGATCAATACATGTATCCATATGTGAAGGTAGATCTAGAAGCAGGTCGTGAAACGGAAGATTCAGTTGTAGAACGCTTGACCAACCTGTGGATTAAGACAATCACTATCAATAAAGTTCGCAGTCAGGCTCATACATTCTCATCAGCGGGGAGCCCACTTTATCAAAATGTTACAATTGGTGGACAAACACGTGATAAGAAAGATGCAGTTAATCCATTATCCTTCTTAGTACTGAAATCTGTTGCTCAAACTCACCTACCACAACCAAACTTGACAGTTCGTTACCATGCAGGACTGAATCCTGATTTTATGAATGAAGCAATCGAAGTAATGAAACTTGGTTTTGGGATGCCAGCTTTTAACAACGATGAAGTTATTATTCCATCATTCATCAATAAAGGTGTTGCAGAAGATGATGCCTATGATTATTCTGCGATTGGCTGTGTAGAGACAGCAGTGCCGGGTAAATGGGGGTACCGTTGTACAGGTATGAGTTATATCAATTTCCCTAAAATCTTGCTCATTACCATGAATGATGGTATTGATCCAGCATCAGGTAAACGGTTTACTCCAGGTTATGGTCATTTTAAAGATATGAAGACCTATGCAGAACTGAAAGCAGCTTGGGATAAGAATCTTCGTTATCTAACTCGTATGAGTGTTATCGTAGAAAATGCAATTGATATCAGCCTTGAGCGGGAAGTGCCGGATATCCTTTGTTCGGCGCTTACAGATGATTGTATCGGTCGCGGGAAGCACCTGAAAGAGGGCGGAGCAGTCTACGACTATATCTCTGGGTTACAAGTTGGGATTGCCAATCTGTCAGATTCTCTAGCGGCATTGAAGAAACTAGTATTTGAAGAAAAACGCTTGACGACAGATGAATTGTGGGATGTCTTGCAAAGTAATTATGCAGGTAAACGTGGCGAAGAAATTCGTCAAATGTTGATTAACGATGCACCAAAATACGGTAACGATGATGACTATGCTGACAGCCTCGTCCGCGAGTGCTATGATGTCTACGTTGACGAAATTGCGAAATATCCAAACACTCGTTATGGTCGAGGACCAATTGGAGGTATCCGCTACTCTGGCACATCCTCAATCTCTGCTAATGTGGGTCAAGGTCGTGGCACGTTAGCGACACCAGATGGTCGCCATGCAGGAACACCACTAGCAGAAGGTTGCTCGCCAACGCATAATATGGATAAAAAAGGGCCTACTTCTGTTTTGAAATCTGTTTCTAAATTACCAACGGAAGAGATTGTTGGTGGTGTTCTTCTTAATCAAAAAGTGAACCCACAAACATTGGCCAAAGAAGAAGATAAGCAAAAACTTATTGCTCTTCTCAGAACCTTCTTCAATCGCCTTCATGGCTATCATATCCAGTACAATGTTGTATCGCGAGAAACCTTGATTGATGCGCAAAAACATCCTGAAAAACACCGTGACTTGATTGTACGTGTTGCAGGGTATTCAGCCTTCTTCAACGTTCTTTCCAAAGCAACACAAGACGATATCATTGCACGTACAGAACATGCTCTTTAGGAGAATATTATGGAATTTTTACTAGATACTTTAAATTTAGAGGCCATAAAAAAATGGCATCATATCTTACCGTTGGCTGGTGTAACTTCTAATCCAACCATTGCCAAAAAGGAAGGTCAAATTGACTTTTTCCAACGAATTCGAGATGTTCGTGAGATTATTGGACAAGATGCTAGTTTACATGTCCAAGTAGTAGCAAAGGATTATGAAGGCATTGTTAAAGATGCGCAGAAGATTCGTGAGGAGACAGACGACCATGTCTATATCAAAATTCCTGTAACCCCGGACGGTCTTGCAGCGATTAAAACCTTGAAGAGCCAAGGGTTTAATATCACAGCAACCGCCATCTATACAACAATGCAAGGGTTGTTAGCTATTTCAGCAGGTGCAGATTATCTAGCTCCATATTATAATCGGATGGAGAATCTGGATATTGATCCGATTCAAGTGATTGGCGAATTGGTGGATGCAATTGACAGAACAGGTTCGTCTAGTAAAGTTTTGGCGGCGAGTTTCAAAAATGCAAGTCAGGTGACAAAAGCCTTGGCCCAGGGAGCACAATCTATCACGGCAGGTCCAGATGTGTTTGAAGCAGCCTTTGCGATGCCTTCGATTGCAAAAGCGGTAGATGATTTTGCAGCGGATTGGAAAGCAACACAAGGCAAGGATTACATTTAATAATAACCCTACCTAATTTTAGGTAGGGTTATTTTGTGAGTCTGTGTGCATCTAGCGATGTTTGATGCATAGCCTCCATGCCTAGACGGAAATACATTTCCTTGACAAATGTTGATTACAAATGTAAACTAAAAGTGGTTAGGAGGTCTTTATGATAGAACAAATCATGTCTGCGGCCGAGTGGCAGGCTATGCGTGTTGTGTGGGCTCATCCAGGTTCTAACTCACAATTTATCATATCATCTCTGCAGGAAGGCTTTGACTGGCAGGCGGCTACGATTAAGACCCTGCTGGGTCGTTTGCGGAAAAAAGGCTATTTAGAGATGGAAAAAGTTGGGACGACCTATCGTTACCAACCCCTGGTGACAGAAAAAGAGCATCTCAGCGGGCAAATCCAGACCATATTGGACAATGTTTGTTCGACGAAAAATGGTCAACTGGTGGAGGCCTTGTTGGAGCAGGGGCAATTTTCCACGTCGGACTTGCACAAGATTTTGAGCAAAATAGAGAATTTGACAAAAAATTCACCAGAAACCCTGATTTGTCATTGTTTATCAGGTCAATGTACCTGTGGTCATCACCACTAGAAAAGAGAAAAAGATGAAACAAACACTTACAATCGAGCACATGTCTTGTCAAAATTGTGTGAAACATGTCACAGAACACTTGTTTGCTCTGGAGGGAGTGATTGGTGTCAGCGTGGACTTGGATGCAAAACAAGCAACAGTTGACACACAGACCGAGCGTTCGCAGACGGACTACCAAACGGCACTTGAAGATACGATCTACGAAGTCATTGCAGTCGGCTAAGTAGAAAATGAAAAGAGAGTGGGACTCAATCGTGATTTCGCAGAAATCGATTTTGTTGACAATTGCTTTGCAAATTTTATTTCCAGCTTAAAAAGGTCTCCCGGTGCGTCAATCTGTTAAAATTACAATAAAAGTTAAGAACCTAGGACTGAGTCCTAGATTCTTTTAGATTGTCTTCAAAAAATTGTTCAGGTCCCAGTCTTCTGTCGGGATTTCAAGTTTGTCCCAAAATCCGTCATTTTTCCGTCTAGGAATCAAGTGCAGGTGGAAGTGGGTCCCAGTATCCATCAGCTCCTTGTCATTGCTGGCACTTGTAACACCAGCAATTGGCAAACTCGTTTCAAGCGCAGCAATCAGTTTGGCTTGTAGCTCGATGAGTTCATGCAAGAGTGGCTTTGGCAATTCGGTCATACTCTCGTAATGGTCTTTTGAAATGATGAGGAGATGACCTGTCTGGATAGGGTCTATATCAAAGACAACTTTGAAGTGAGGTGTTTGGTGGATGATTTGCTTCTCTGTGATGAAGTTGCAAAAGATACAATTTTCCATAAAATCTCCTTATGAAAAAACGAGCCGAAGCTCGTTAAGGGTATTAGTAAGTTACGACGAAGTATTTTTTCTTACCACGACGGATAACAGTTAATTCATTTTCCAATTTGTCTTGGTCTGAAAGGACGTAGTTGAGGTCTTGGATGCGATCGCCGTTGACGTATATAGCGCCATTTTGCACATCTTCACGCGCTTGGCGTTTTGAAGTGACAACACCAGCTGTTACGAGGAGTTCAACGATGTTGAGGTTGTCGTCAGATTTCACTTGGTAATTTGGAACGCCACGGAGACCTTGCTTGAGTTCTTTGACAGAAAGACCTTTGATATTGCCAGCAAAGAGTTGCTCAGTGATGTTGAGGGCTTGGTTGTAGGCTTCTTGACCGTGAACAAGTGTGACCACTTCGCGTGCCAATGTTTTTTGTGCCAAACGTTCGTGTGGTGCTGCTTCAAATTGAACGCGGATGTCTTCGATTTCTTCTAGTGTGAGGAAAGTGAAGATTTTCAAGAAACGAACAGCGTCGGCATCCATAACGTTGAGCCAGAATTGGTACATTTCGTATGGTGATGTTTTGTCCGCATCGAGCCAAACGGCGTTACCTTCAGATTTACCGAATTTTTTACCAGTTGAATCGGTGATAAGTGGCACCGTTACAACATGACCAGTTTTGTCTGCTTTACGACGAAGGAGTTCGGTACCTGCGGTCATATTTCCCCATTGGTCAGAACCGCCGATTTGAAGTGTGACATTGTATTTGTTGTTGAGTTCGTAGAAGTCATAACCTTGCATAATTTGGTAGGCAAATTCAGTATATGAAATCCCTGTTTCAATCCGTTTTTTTACAGATTCTTTGCTCATCATGTAGTTAACAGTGAAGTATTTCCCCACATCACGAAGGAAGTCGATAAAGCTCACGCTACCAAACCAATCGTAGTTGTTGACCATGACAGCTTTGTTGTCCCCATTTTCAAAGTCGAGGAAGCGAGAAAGCTGTCCTTGGATTTTTCCAACCCAGCCATCAACGGTGTCTTTGGTTTGAAGGCTGCGCTCTGCATCTTTAAAGGATGGGTCACCGATCAATCCAGTTGCGCCACCAACAAGAACGTAAGGTTTGTGACCAGCCAATTGAAGACGACGAGATGTCAAGATAGCAACGAGGTGGCCTAAGTGAAGACTATCAGCTGTAGGGTCGTAACCAGTATAATAAGAGATAGAACCCTCTTCTAACGCTTTACGAAGCGCCTCTTCGTCTGTTGTCTGAAAGACAAGCCCACGTTCTTTGAGTTCATCAAAAATGTTCATAAATACACCTACAGTTTCTAATTAATATTCTATCTTTCTATTATATCAAATAGGAAATTTTCGTCAAATACAAGAAAATGTGATAAAATAGGAGTAATATGAGGTTTTTTATGGTAAATAAACAGGATAAAAAAGAAGAGAAAAAGTCAACAGAAAATGAGAAATTGACGGCAGGAGATATTTTAGGAATTATCCTGCGTAGTATTAAGTTGACGGTGAATTTTTTAGTTGTCTTGGGCTGCTTACTTGGCGTCTTTGGAGCAGGGATTGGAGTTGGATTTGTTGCCAATCTTTTTGACCAAGTAAAAGTGCCAGACAAAAAGGAATTGCTGACCCAAGTGGGCAATATCAGTAGTATTTCCAAAGTGGTTTACTCGGACAATAGTCTCATCTCAGAAGTAAGCTCTGACCTGCTACGCACACCGGTCACAGGCGACAACATTTCTCAGAATATTAAGGATGCGGTCGTTGCGACAGAGGATGCGACCTTTGAGTCTCACAATGGAGTGGTGTCGAAAGCTGTTCTCCGTGCTGCCTTGGGCTCAGCTGGAATGGGCTCATCAAGTGGTGGTTCTACCTTAACGCAGCAGTTGATTAAGCAACAGCTTGTAGGAGATGCGCCAACATTTAGCCGTAAGGCAAACGAGATTGTTTCAGCCTTGGCGCTAGAACGGGCCATGAAAAAGGACGACATTTTAACAATTTATCTGAATGTTTCTCCTTTTGGCCGCAATAACCACGGGTTGAATATTGCAGGTGTTGAAGAAGCGGCACAAGGAATTTTTGGAAAATCAGCTAAGGACTTGTCCGTTCCGCAAGCAGCTTTTATCGCGGGATTGCCACAGAGTCCCATTGTCTATTCTCCGTACTCAGTAGATGGAACCTTTAAGTCTGATGAAAATATGAGCTATGGCTTGGCTCGTCAAAAAGATGTTCTCTACAACATGTATCGAACAGGTAAGCTCAGCCAGCAAGATTATGAGACTTATAAAGCCTACGATATCAAGAAAGATTTCATCGCACCATCCCCTGTAACGGGAGACAATAAGGATTATCTGTATTACGCTGTCATGGCTGAAGCCAAGGATGTCATGTATGATTACCTGATTAAACGTGACAAAGTATCTGCAAATGACCTTAAAAACGACAAGACGGTAGCATCCTATAAGGAATTGGCAGAAAAAGAAATCAGCCAAGGTGGCTACACAATCAAGAGTACAGTTGATAAGGGGATCTACAATACTATGCAAAGTGTCGCAGCTAACCACGGCTATGAATTGGATGCCAATAACGGTTATGTTGAGACGGGGAGTGTGTTATTAGATAACCATAGCGGTGCGATTTTAGGTTTTATCGGTGGTCGTGATTATGCCAACAACCAAAACAACCACGCGCTTTCTACGAAGCGTTCGCCGGGTTCTACTGTCAAGCCCTTCTTGGCTTATGGTATTGCGATCGACCAGGGGCTGATGGGGTCGGCTAGTATCCTGTCCAATTACCCTGCAACCTTTGCAGACGGCACCCAGATTATGCACGGAAATAGTAGTGGTACAGGCATGATGACTTTACAAAATGCCCTAAACGCCTCGGCTAATATTCCAGCTTTCTGGACTTATAAAATGCTACAAAACAACGGTGTTGATGTCAAATCCTACATGGATAAGATGCACTACGACATCTCGATGTACGATATTGAAAGTTTGCCTCTCGGTGGAGGAATTGAAACAACCGTTGCAGAAAATACCAATGCCTACCAAGCACTGGCAAATGGTGGTGTTTACCAGCAAAAATACATCATCGACTCTATTACAGCAGCAGATGGGACGGAGATTTACAAGCATCAGGCTAAGCCTGTGCAGGTCTACTCAAAAGCAACCTCTAGCATCATGATGCAGTTGCTAAAAGGAGTACTAACTTCTGGCGAAACAACGACCTTCCCGAGTCGATTGTCGGCCTTGAATCCCGGACTTGCTTCAAGCGGTGTCTTGGCAGGGAAAACGGGGACAAGTAATGACACGGCCGATGTATGGCTTATGTTATCAACGCCTTCTGTAACCCTGGGTACTTGGGCGGGACACGATGACAATACAGAAATGCACTACTTGACTGGGTACAACAATAACGCCCAGTATTCAGCCTACTTGGTAAATGCCTTGGCGCAAGCCAAACCCGAGTGGTTCTCTACCGGCTTTAACATGGATAGCTCGGTTATTTCCTCATCAGTCCTGGCCTCAACGGGTCAAAAATCTGGTACAGCCCAGGTAAATGGTCGTTCCATTACCGTTTCTGGTGCGACCACAACCAGCTATTGGGCGAAAAATGGGGCACCGATTACCAGCTATGACTTTATGGTTGGTGGAACGGATAGCGATAAAGCGCGTGCGTGGAATAGCTTGTTTGGTACGGTGAATGAAACCAAGAGATCGTCCTCAACCAAGAGCTCTTCATCTACGACAAAACCATCCAGTTCGACAACACCAAGCAGCTCACAAAGGAGCGAATAAACTTGTAATAGACACGGAATTATGCTATAATATAGAGAAATAATTTGTCGTGTGTCTTGTGTGAAATATTGTCCATACAAGGCTTGCAGCAGTTAAATCATACTTTTCAAAAAGGAAGATTTAGCTGCTCTTTTTGTGTCTATTTGACGGATTTTTGGGAATTGTAACCTATTCTTAAAGATTCTAAAAATTCTAACAAAAGACAAATGTGTTTGATTTTGCAAAAAATCAATAGAAAAAATAGAGGAGAATTAACTTGGCAGGACATGACGTTCAATACGGGAAACATCGTACCCGTCGTAGTTTTTCAAGAATCAAGGAAGTTCTTGATTTACCAAATTTGATTGAAATCCAAACAGATTCATTCAAAGACTTCTTGGACAGTGGTTTGAAAGAAGTGTTTGAAGATGTACTTCCAGTATCAAACTTTACAGATACAATGGAGTTGGAATTTGTTGGTTATGAATTGAAAGAGCCTAAGTATACATTGGAAGAAGCGCGTTCGCACGACGCTAACTACTCAGCGCCAATCTTTGTAACTTTCCGCTTGGTCAATAAAGAAACTGGTGAGATTAAAACTCAGGAAGTTTTCTTCGGTGAATTCCCAATCATGACTGAAATGGGAACCTTTATCATCAATGGTGCAGAGCGTATTATCGTATCTCAGCTCGTTCGTTCACCAGGTGTTTACTTCAATGATAAGATAGACAAAAATGGTAAAGTAGGCTATGGCTCAACTGTTATCCCTAACCGCGGTGCTTGGTTGGAATTGGAAACAGATTCAAAAGATATTGCCTATACTCGTATCGACCGCACACGTAAAATTCCATTTACGACTTTGGTGCGTGCACTTGGTTTCTCAGGTGATGATGAAATCTTTGACATCTTTGGTGATAGCGAATTAGTCCGCAACACCATCGAAAAAGATATCCATAAAAATCCAGCAGATTCACGTACAGACGAAGCCTTGAAAGAAATTTACGAACGCCTTCGTCCAGGTGAGCCCAAAACAGCTGAAAGCTCACGTAGCCTTTTGACAGCTCGTTTCTTCGACCCACGTCGTTACGATTTGGCACCTGTTGGTCGTTACAAAATCAACAAGAAACTCAACCTTCGCACACGCTTGCTCAACCAAACATTGGCTGAACATGTGATCAACAGTGAAACAGGTGAAATTGTTCTCGAAGCTGGCACAGTCTTGAACCGTGACGTTTTGGAATCAATTGAAGGACAATTCGATGAGCTCAACCAAGTTGAATACATTCCAAATGACGCTGCTGTTGTCGTTGAACCTGTTCTCTTGCAAAAATTCAAGATTGTAGCTCCAACTGATCCAGACCGCGTTGTAACTGTTATTGGTAATGCAAATCCAGCTGAAAATGTTCGCACTGTTACTCCAGCTGATATCTTGGCAGAAATGTCTTACTTCCTTAACCTTGCTGAAGGTTTGGGTCGCGTAGATGATATCGACCACTTGGGGAACCGCCGTATCCGTGCCGTTGGTGAATTGCTTGCTAACCAAGTACGTATCGGTTTGACGCGTATGGAACGTAACTTGCGTGAGCGTATGAGCGTTCAAGACAATGAAGTCTTAACACCTCAACAAATCATCAATATCCGCCCTGTAACAGCTGCTATCAAAGAATTTTTCGGTTCATCACAGTTGTCACAGTTCATGGACCAACACAACCCGCTTTCTGAGTTGTCACACAAACGCCGTTTGTCAGCCTTAGGACCTGGTGGTTTGACACGTGACCGTGCCGGATATGAAGTACGTGACGTGCACTACACTCACTACGGTCGTATGTGTCCGATTGAAACACCTGAAGGACCAAACATCGGTTTGATCAATAACTTGTCTTCATATGGACACCTCAACAAGTACGGTTTCATCCAAACACCATATCGTAAGATTGACCGCGCAACTGGTACAGTCACAAATGAAATCGTCTGGTTGACAGCGGATGAAGAAGATGCCTACATCGTAGCTCAATCTACTTCACCACTTGACGAAAACAACCGCTTTATCGACGAAATCGTTATGGGTCGTCACCAAGGTAATAACCAAGAATTCCCAGCTGCATCTGCTGACTTTATGGACGTATCTCCTAAGCAGGTAGTTGCCGTTGCGACAGCATGTATTCCTTTCTTGGAAAACGATGACTCCAACCGTGCCCTCATGGGTGCCAACATGCAACGTCAGGCTGTGCCATTGATTGATCCCAAAGCACCTTATGTGGGTACAGGTATGGAATACCAAGCAGCCCATGACTCTGGTGCCGCAATCATCGCTCAACACGATGGTAAGGTTACTTACTCTGACGCTGACAAGGTAGAAGTTCGTCGCGAAGATGGTTCTTTGGACGTTTACCACGTTTCAAAATTCCGTCGTTCAAACTCAGGTACTGCTTACAACCAACGTACACTTGTTAAAGTTGGCGATGTGATTGAAAAAGGCGACTTCATCGCAGATGGTCCTTCTATGGAAAATGGTGAAATGGCCCTTGGACAAAACCCAATCGTTGCCTACATGACATGGGAAGGTTACAACTTCGAGGATGCCGTTATCATGAGCGAACGCCTTGTGAAAGATGATGTTTATACATCTGTTCACTTGGAAGAATATGAATCAGAAACACGCGATACAAAGCTCGGACCTGAAGAAATTACACGTGAAATTCCAAACGTTGGTGAAGATGCACTTCGCCAATTGGATGAAATGGGTATCATCCGTATCGGTGCGGAAGTTAAAGAAGGCGACATCTTGGTTGGTAAAGTCACACCTAAGGGTGAAAAAGATCTATCAGCAGAAGAACGTCTCTTGCACGCTATCTTCGGTGACAAATCACGCGAAGTACGTGATACATCTCTTCGTGTACCACACGGTGCCGATGGTGTTGTCCGCGATGTGAAAATCTTTACTCGTGCAAACGGTGATGAATTGCAATCAGGCGTAAACATGCTTGTTCGTGTTTACATCGCTCAAAAACGTAAAATCAAGGTCGGAGATAAGATGGCCGGTCGTCACGGTAACAAGGGTGTCGTTTCACGTATTGTTCCAGTTGAAGACATGCCATATCTTCCAGACGGAACTCCAGTTGATATTATGTTGAACCCACTCGGGGTACCATCACGTATGAACATCGGTCAGGTAATGGAACTTCACTTGGGTATGGCTGCTCGCAACTTGGGTATCCACATTGCAACACCAGTCTTTGATGGAGCAAGCTCAGAAGACCTTTGGTCAACTGTTAAAGAAGCAGGCATGGATTCAGATGCCAAAACAATTCTTTACGATGGCCGTACAGGTGAGCCATTTGATAACCGTGTATCCGTTGGTGTCATGTACATGATCAAACTTCACCACATGGTTGATGATAAACTTCACGCTCGTTCAGTCGGACCTTACTCACTCGTTACCCAACAACCGCTTGGTGGTAAAGCACAATTCGGTGGACAACGTTTCGGTGAGATGGAGGTTTGGGCCCTTGAAGCCTATGGTGCGTCAAATGTCCTTCAAGAAATCTTGACTTACAAGTCAGATGATGTAACGGGTCGTTTGAAAGCCTATGAAGCCATCACAAAAGGTAAACCAATTCCAAAACCAGGTGTTCCAGAATCATTCCGCGTTCTTGTAAAAGAATTGCAATCACTTGGTCTTGACATGCGTGTCCTTGATGAAGATGACAATGAAGTTGAATTGCGTGACCTTGATGAAGGGGAAGACGATGACATCATCCACGTAGATGATCTTGAAAAAGCACGTGCTAAAGTTGCAGCAGATGCCGCAGCAGCATTCGCACAATCAGAAGAGTAAAAATAGGTTGGGGAGTTTCTCCCCGCCGGCCTATTTTGCAAAAGTCGATGATTCGGCTTGAAACAAACAGAAAGGGATAAATAGTGGTTGACGTAAATCGATTTAAAAGTATGCAAATCACGTTAGCTTCTCCAAGTAAGGTCCGTTCATGGTCTTACGGTGAAGTTAAAAAACCTGAAACAATCAACTATCGTACGCTCAAACCTGAGCGTGATGGACTCTTTGATGAAGTCATCTTTGGTCCAACAAAAGACTGGGAATGTGCTTGTGGTAAGTACAAACGTATCCGTTACAAAGGAATCGTCTGTGACCGCTGTGGTGTTGAAGTAACACGTGCAAAAGTTCGTCGTGAACGTATGGGTCACATCGAGTTGAAAGCACCTATCTCACATATTTGGTATTTCAAAGGAATTCCATCTCGTATGGGTCTGACCTTGGATATGAGTCCACGTGCACTTGAGGAAGTCATCTACTTCGCAGCCTATGTGGTCATTGATCCAAAAGAAACGCCACTTGAACACAAATCTATCATGACAGAGCGCGAATACCGTGAGCGTTTACGTGAATACGGTTCAGGCTCATTTGTCGCTAAAATGGGTGCAGAAGCTATCCAAGACCTCTTGAGACAAGTAGACTTGGCTGCTGAAATTGCTGCGCTTAAGGACGAGTTGAAAACAGCAACGGGTCAAAAACGAATTAAAGCAGTTCGTCGTTTGGACGTTCTTGATGCTTTCCAAAAATCTGGTAACAAACCTGAATGGATGATTCTCAATATCCTTCCAGTTATCCCACCAGATCTTCGTCCGATGGTTCAATTGGATGGTGGACGTTTTGCGGCATCTGACTTGAACGAACTCTACCGTCGTGTTATCAACCGTAACAACCGCTTAGCTCGCTTGCTTGAATTGAATGCGCCAGGTATCATCGTACAAAATGAAAAACGCATGTTGCAAGAAGCGGTTGATGCCTTGATTGATAATGGTCGTCGTGGCCGTCCAATCACAGGACCAGGTAGCCGTCCACTCAAATCTCTTAGCCACATGCTGAAAGGTAAACAAGGACGCTTCCGTCAAAACTTGCTCGGTAAACGTGTTGATTTCTCAGGACGTTCCGTTATCGCTGTAGGTCCAACTCTTAAAATGTACCAATGTGGTGTGCCACGTGAAATGGCCATCGAGCTCTTCAAACCATTTGTGATGCGTGAAATTGTTGCGCGTGACATTGCCGGTAACGTAAAAGCTGCGAAACGCTTGATTGAGCGTGGAGATGACCGTATTTGGGATATTCTTGAAGAAGTTATCAAAGAACACCCAGTTCTTCTTAACCGCGCACCTACCCTCCACCGTCTTGGTATCCAAGCTTTTGAACCAGTTTTGATTGATGGTAAGGCACTTCGTCTTCACCCACTTGTCTGTGAAGCCTACAATGCCGACTTTGACGGGGACCAAATGGCCATCCACGTACCATTGTCAGAAGAAGCTCAAGCAGAAGCTCGTATCTTGATGTTGGCTGCTGAGCACATCCTTAACCCTAAAGATGGGAAACCAGTTGTAACACCGTCTCAGGATATGGTTTTGGGTAACTACTACTTGACTATGGAAGAAGCTGGTCGTGAAGGCGAAGGTATGGTCTTCAAGGATGCGGATGAAGCTGTGATGGCTTACCGCAACGGCGTTGTTCACTTGCATACCCGTGTTGGTATCGCAACAGACAGCCTTGACAAACCTTGGACTGACTTCCAAAAACACAAAGTCATGATGACAACTGTTGGTAAAATTCTCTTCAACGCGATTATGCCTGAAGGCTTGCCATACTTGCAAGAACCAAATAATGCCAACTTGACAGAAGGTACACCAGATAAGTACTTCTTGACACCAGGTAGCGACATCAAAGCAGCAATTGCTGAACTTGAGATTAACCCACCATTCAAGAAGAAAAATCTTGGAAATATCATCGCAGAAATCTTCAAACGTTTCCGTACGACTGAAACCTCTGCCCTTCTTGACCGTTTGAAAGACCTTGGTTACTACCACTCAACTCTTGCTGGATTGACAGTGGGTATCGCCGATATCCCAGTTATTGACAACAAGGCTGAAATCATTGAGGCTGCTCATGAGCGTGTTGAGCAAATCAAGAAACAATTCCGTCGTGGTATGATTACAGAAGATGAGCGTTACACTGCTGTTACAGACGAGTGGCGTTCAGCTAAGGAAAAACTTGAAAAACGTTTGACAGAATCACAAGATCCTAAGAACCCAATCGTTATGATGATGGACTCAGGTGCCCGTGGTAACATCTCAAACTTCTCACAGCTTGCCGGTATGCGTGGTCTGATGTCAGCGCCTAACGGACGTATCATGGAATTGCCTATCTTGTCAAACTTCCGTGAAGGTTTGAGCGTTTTGGAAATGTTCTTCTCAACTCACGGTGCGCGTAAAGGTATGACCGATACGGCCCTTAAGACAGCCGACTCAGGTTACTTGACTCGTCGTTTAGTTGACGTTGCCCAAGACGTTATCATTCGTGAAGATGACTGTGGAACAGACCGTGGTCTTGATATTCGTTCGATCACAGATGGTAAAGAAATGATTGAACCACTTGAAGAACGTCTTCAAGGTCGTTACACTAAGAAATCTGTTAAACATCCAGAAACTGGTGAGCTTATCATCGGTCCAAACGAATTGATTACAGAAGATATTGCTCGTCAAATTGTCAATGCTGGTGTTGAACAAGTTACTATCCGTAGCGTATTTACATGTAACACTCGCCACGGTGTCTGCCGTCACTGTTATGGTATTAACTTGGCGACGGGTGATGCGGTTGAGGTTGGTGAAGCAGTTGGTACAATCGCTGCCCAATCTATCGGTGAACCTGGTACACAGCTTACAATGCGTACCTTCCACACGGGTGGTGTTGCCTCTAACAGCGATATCACACAAGGTCTCCCTCGTGTCCAAGAAATCTTTGAAGCGCGTAACCCTAAAGGGGAAGCGGTTATCACAGAAGTTAAGGGTGAAGTTACAGCTATTGATGAAGATGCCGCAACTCGTACTAAGAAAGTTTACGTTAAAGGTCAAACTGGCGAAGGCGAATATGTGGTACCATTTACAGCTCGTATGAAGGTTGAAGTGGGTGACAAAGTTGCCCGCGGTGCAGCCCTTACCGAAGGTTCAATCCAACCAAAACGCTTGCTTGAAGTCCGTGACGTCTTGTCTGTGGAAACTTATCTTCTTTCTGAAGTTCAAAAAGTTTACCGTAGCCAAGGGGTAGAAATCGGTGACAAACACATCGAGGTAATGGTTCGCCAAATGCTTCGTAAAGTTCGTGTCATGGATCCAGGTGATACTGAATTGCTCATGGGTACCCTTATGGATATCACTGACTTTACAGATGCCAATGTAGAAGTGGTTATCGCAGGTGGTATTCCAGCCACAGCACGTCCAGTTCTCATGGGAATCACCAAAGCTTCCCTTGAAACTAACTCATTCTTGTCAGCTGCGTCCTTCCAAGAAACAACTCGTGTCTTGACAGATGCTGCTATCCGTGGTAAACGTGATAACCTCCTTGGTCTTAAGGAAAATGTTATCATCGGTAAGATCATCCCAGCTGGTACTGGTATGGCTCGTTACCGCAACCTTGAACCACAAGCCATCAATGAAGTTGAAATCATTGAAGCTGAAGAAGTGACAGAAGAACCTGTAACTGAATAAAGGTAAAAGCACACCAATTGGTGTGCTTTTTTGTGAACATTTTCCCGAGCTGAATTTTTCATTTTTTCCGTAAAATAAGCTATAATAAGCCATACAAAGGAAGAATGAGTAGTTATGTATAGTGTTGTGAAGATGTATGGCGACTGTGAACCCTGGTGGTTTTTAGACGGTTGGGAAGAAGATATAGTCAGTTGTAAACAGTTTGAGCGCTACGAAGAAGCGCTCAGGCATTACCAACAAGAATGGGTTTACCTATCAGAAGAATATCCTCAGCGAAAAAGCAAGGTTGGTATGATGACAGCTTTTTGGGAGCCAGAGGATCAGTATTGGTGCGAAGAGTGTGATGAGCACTTGCAAAATTTTCATTCCATCATGTTGTTGGAGTCCAAGGAAGTCCTTCCCAAGGGCTTACAAAAATCAGCCAGCGAAAAACGTATTCGTTCTTGTCAGATAAAATCATAAAAACGCGAGCAATCGCGTTTTTTAGTTTGTCTGGAAAATAGATGACGGGATTGATACAATAAAATAAGTTAGGAGTGTCTATTGTAGAAGACACAAAAATATAAAACGCTTACATTTGTTTCTGTTATGATTTTATTAAGGAGGAAGTATGGGAATAAAGCAGGATCGTCAAACTCAGTTGGTTCACTTGCTATTGGAACAGGCAGATTATATTTCCTCGGAAGAAGCGGCACTTTCTTTGGCAGTTTCCACAAAAACAATTTATCGCCTTGTCAAGGAGATAAATACTCAGTTTCCAAGTGGGGAAATAATTTTATCAGAAAAAGGTCGAGGTTATCGCCTTCACTATGAAAATTATCTATTATGGTCTAGTACAGGTAATGTTCAAGGAAAAATGACGGTTGAAGAGCGTCGAGTGAGTTTACTACGGGAGTTACTTCTTAGATCACCGTCTTCATATTCGATTATCGATATTCTTGAGGTGTATTTTATCAGCGAATCTGCCCTGACAACTGATGAAGTTTGGCTCGGTAAGGAACTGGCAAGTTACGGGCTACAATTACAGAAAAAACATCGTAGTTTAGCTATTCTGGGAGCAGAGAGGGATGTCCGCCGTGCTCTATCTGACTTTTATCAACGCTCAGATCAAATGGATTTGGATGTGTTGATTAAAGAGGCCAAATTGGATTTTCATCCTAATGACATTGCTTTTTTAAAAGGACAAATCCAACTCATAGAGCAACACTACCAATCGCAATTGCCCTATCCCTATAATATCAATATTTTTCTCCATTTGTATATTTTTATTCAAAGAGCGCGTCAATTTCATCATTATGCTGTTGATATTGACGACCAGCTGATGAATAAACAAGTAGAGCACTACTTAGTAGCAGAAGAGATTGTTGAAAATATATCTAAATATTTGGGAATTCGAGTTCCTGAGGTTGAGATTTTTTATCTTTATCAATACCTTGCCGCGTCGCGTGTGACGGCAACCAACCAACATCTACAATCATTTTCAGAATTGGTAACGCGCATTTCAAATGACTATATAGAACTAATGAGTTTTAAACTGCAAAAGAAGCTAGTGAGTCAAGATTTATTTTTAGATTTAGCCAATCATATTCAGCCGATGCTTAAACGGCTGAAGCAAGCGATTGTCATTCGTAATGGGCTACTTTCGCAAATCAAGACGACCTACCTAGGTTTGTTCGAATTAGTCAGAGAATGCTCAGAGGTTGTTAGTCAAGCTTATGATTTACCGACTATTAGTGAAGATGAAAATGGATTTATTACATTGTACTTTGCTAAAGTGTTGGAAAATAATCAACAGCCTATAAGAGTAGTGATTGTTTGCACAACTGGAATTGGGATATCTGAGTTGTTAAAAGCCAAGATTTCTAATAAGTTTTCTCAAATTGAGATTGTGAAAGTCTTAGCTTCTAAAGATATCAATCAAGATGAGTTGCTTGAAAAAGGAGTTCAGTTGATTATATCAACCATTCCGATAGCCGAATACCAAACGATACCGGTTCTATTAGTAAGTGGTATGTTTCATCGAGATGACCAAACCCGTTTAGAAAATCTACTTAAGGAATTGAATTCATGAAGAGTCTACTAAAAAAACAATTTTTCCAGCAGCCTTTTCGTTCACGTCAAGAATGTTACGAATTTCTAGTTGGACAGCTGGGGGAGGATGAATCGACTCAATTTTTACACTTGCTAGAAGAGCGAGAGCGACTAGCAAGTATTGAAATATTTCCTGGAGTTGTTATGCCTCACTTGGAAAGTAATCGTTTGAAAGAGAGTCAAATCATTATTTTACAATTACAGGATAGCATTCAGTGGCTGAATACAACTAGGGATGTTCGTTTAATGATCCTACTTGCCATGAAAAAAGATGAGGAAGTAGAAATTAAGCGCCAACTCATTGCATTTGTTCATCAACTAGCAGATGAAGAATTTATACAAGCATTGCTAGAAAATTAAACATAAAGAAGTTTACTTTTTAGGAGGAAAATCAGATGAAAATCGTTGGAATTGCAGCATGTACAGTAGGAATTGCCCATACTTATATTGCCCAAGAGAAGTTAGAAACCGCTGGGAAAAATGCAGGTTACGATATTAAAATTGAAACCCAAGGAACGATTGGGATTGAAAATGAATTGACTGCAGAGGAGATTGCTGCGGCAGACATTGTTATTTTAGCAGTTGATGTAAAAATTTCTGGTGAAGAGCGCTTTGCAGGCAAGAAAGTTGTAAAAGTTTCAACAGAAACAGCTATCAAATCTCCAAACAAGCTGATTGCAAAATTAGCAGAGGTTGCTGGAAAAGCTTAGAGATTAAAGGAGAAAACATGGAAGCAAAGGATGCAATTGATTTAAAACTTGTTAAAACAGATTTAGAGGCTACAGATAAAGACGATATCCTGCGTGAATTGGCGACACTGCTTTATGAAGAGGGCAAGGTAACAGATGTCGATGGATTTCTTAAAGACGTGTATGCTCGCGAGGCGGAAGGACAGACGGGTATTGGAAATTATGTGGCTATTCCTCATGGGAAAAGTGAGTTTGTTTCAACATCTGTCGTTGCAATTGGCGTTAACAAATCTGAAATTCCTTGGGAAACTCTAGATGGGAACGGTGTAAAAGTGGTTATTTTATTTGCTGTTGGAAACGACGCTGAGGCAGCAAAAGAACATTTAAAACTCTTGTCATTATTTGCTCGTAAACTGGGCAATGACCAGGTCGTTTCATCATTATTAAAGGCAACAAATCCAACCTCAGTTTATGAGGCATTTCAATAAAAAGGAGACAAAAATGAAGGATTTAATGAAAAAAGCAAATCTTAAAGGACACTTGCTGACAGCTATTTCTTATTTGGTGCCTATCGTATGTGGTGCTGGTTTCTTGGTAGCGATTGGTATGGCGCTCGGAGGCCATGCCCAAGATAGCTTGGTGATTGGTCAGTTTAGTTTTTGGGATGCTATGGCTACTATGGGTGGGAAGGCCCTAGGATTATTGCCAGTTATCGTGGCAACTGGTATTGCATTTTCTATCGCCGGTAAACCAGGGATTGCCCCAGGTTTTGTAGTCGGTTTAATGGCGAACGTTGTAAGTGCCGGTTTTATCGGTGGTATTCTGGGTGGATACATCGCAGGTTTCCTAGCCCTTTACATCTTGAAAAATCTCAAGGTTCCTGCCTGGGCTAAAGGATTGATGCCAACCATGATTGTTCCTCTGTTGGCTTCGTTTGTAGCAAGCTTGATTATGATTTACTTGATTGGCGGACCTATTTCAGCATTTACCACTTGGTTAACAGGTGTTCTTCAAGGCTTAGGAAGTTCATCTCGTTTAGTATTTGGTGGTGTAGTTGGTATCTTGAGTATCGTTGACTTTGGTGGGGCTTTAAATAAAACAGTTTACGCTTTTGTATTGACCTTGCAAGCCGAAGGAGTAAATGAGCCAATCACAGCCCTTCAATTGGTTAATACAGCAACACCGGTTGGATTTGGCTTGGCATACTTCATCGCTAAATTGATGAATAAAAAAATCTACACACAAAATGAAATTGAAACTCTAAAGTCAGCAGTACCAATGGGAATTGTGAATATTGTTGAGGGAATTATTCCAGTTGTAATGAACAATTTGGTTCCAGGTTTGATTGCAGCAGCAGTTGGTGGCTGTGTAGGTGGTTCTGTCTCGATGACACTTGGTGCGGATTCAACCGTTCCATTTGGAGGCATCTTGATGATCCCAACTATGTCACGTCCTATGGCAGGTATCTTGGCACTCTTGGCAAACATTCTTGTAACAGGCTTGGTATATGCTTTGATTAAAAAGCCAGTTACAGCAGAGGATGAAATTGCGGTTGTCAATGCTGAAGATGAAGCGGATATTGATCTCGATGACCTTGAAATTTTGTAAAAGATAAGAGGTAAGAAGATGAGTAAAGTAGAAATTTCTCCCTCGCTAATGTGTATGAACCTAGATAAATTTAAAGAAGAAATTACTTTTTTGAATGATAAGGTAGGGTCCTATCACATTGACATTATGGATGGACATTTTGTTCCCAATATCACACTTTCTCCGTGGTTTGTAGAAGAAGTACGAAAAGTAAGTACAGTTCCAATGTCAGCCCATTTGATGGTGACAGACCAACCCTTCTGGGTTCAGCAAATGATTGATATCAAGTGTGAGTGGATCTGTGTGCATGCTGAAGTGATTAACGGACTAGCATTTCGTTTGATTGATCAGATTCATGATGCAGGTTTAAAGGCAGGCGTTGTCTTGAATCCTGAAACACCTGTTAACAAAATCTTACCTTACATTGATTTGCTAGATAAAGTAACCATTATGACTGTCGATCCAGGTTTTGCAGGACAACGATTCTTGGAGTCTACCCTGGACAAGATTGTCGAACTTCGTCAATTACGAGATGAGTATGGTTATTCATATGTCATTGAGATGGATGGTTCATCTAGTCGGAAAACATTTAAGCAGATTGATACTGCCGGTCCAGATATCTATATTGTTGGTCGTAGTGGCTTGTTTAGCTTGACAGAGAAGATTGAGGATTCGTGGAATATCATGTCTCAAGATTACACAGACATGACTGGAAAAAGTTTGTAAATTAAAAAACGCGAGCAATCGCGTTTTTTTAGTTTGTCTGGAAATGGATGCGGGGTGTGTCGGTGTCGATGCTGACTTGTCCGCCGATGGTGATGGTAAAAAGAGGCTGGGTGTGAGCCATGTCGATGTCGTATAAGACTGGAATAGTTTTGAGAATAGGGTGCTTTTCTAGGATAGCGAGCAATCGTTCTTCAGTCATTTGGCATTCTTTTGGGAAGCGTCCGATGAGAACAGCCTGAGGGTTTGGATAGGCTTGTAGGATAGCGGCCAAGTTGCGAGCGAACTCGATGTAATCATCCACTTCAGCTTCCTCGAGAAAGAGGACGTATTCGTCTGGTTTTGGAGCATAGTCTGTACCACGTAGCAGTCCGAATGTGGAGAGATTGCCACCGATGGCAGTACCCTTTGCTTGTCCAGAGGTGTAGACTTTCCATTCAGTTGGGAAAAAATGACGGGGCTGCCTTGGGTCATACCAAGGGTCGCTAGACCATTGTTTGCTTGGGATGAGGTCATAATTTTCCTGCGTAACCGCATTTAGCCAACTTTGACTCTGGTAGTCCTGACCTTCTTTCATCTTAAAACTGGAGTAAGATGGTCCCATGTAGGTCGGCATTCCCGTTTTGGCAAAAATCGCATTGAGAATGGCGGTGGTATCTGAGTAGCCACAGATAATCTTTGGATGCTGTTGAATCAAGTCGTAATCAAGGTAAGGAAGGAGTTCGTTTGAGTTAGAACCACCGATCGTCGCTAATATAGCGTGGACGGACTCATCTGCAAATGCCTGATGTAAATCTGAAACGCGGCTGTCAATGCTAGCTGAGAAAAAGATGTCATTTTCAAAATAATGCTCCGAAAAGGACAAGTTAAATCCGAGCTTTTCCAGAGTTTCCTTGGCAGAAATATTGGCTTCGAAACCACCCAGACGCTCAATAGATGAGGATGGACTCAGTACGCGGATGTGGTCTCCTTTTTTTAACTTTTTCATAGCAACCTCCTTAAAAATTTTTACTATTTTAACAAAAAAGATTTCAAAAGTAAACTGCGTTTTCGAATAGTATAGTTGAGGAGGTCTTATGGTACAAGATTTAGCTAGAAAAATGATCAGTGAGGCAGTAGAAAAGCAGGTGAGCGATATCTATCTGGTCCCCCGTGAGAATGCCTACCAGCTCTATGAACGAAAGTCGGATGGGCGGGCGTTTGTAGGGGAATATGACGAGGTAGCATTCTCATCCTTGATTAGCCATTTTAAGTTTGTTGCAGGACTCAATGTCGGTGAGAAACGCCGCAGTCAACAGGGGGCTTGTAACTACCATTATGGGAGTGGTGAGGTTGCTCTTCGTTTGTCAACGGTCGGTGATTACCGTGGGAAGGAAAGTCTAGTCATCCGTTTTCTTTATGATGGAGAGGACAATCTGAAATTTTGGTTTGATGCAGTCGAGCGGTTAAGTGAACATATCAAAGGACGAGGGCTTTATCTTTTTTCGGGTCCGGTTGGCTCGGGAAAGACAACGCTTATGTATCATTTAGCCCAGTTGAAGTTTCCTGACCAGCAGATTTTGACCATCGAAGACCCTGTGGAAATCAAGCACCCAGACATGTTGCAGTTGCAAATCAACGAGGCCATCGGTGGAACCTATGACAATCTCATTAAATTATCGCTTCGGCACCGACCAGATCTTCTCATTATCGGGGAAATCCGCGATGAGGAAACGGCGCGTGCGGTTATTCGAGCAAGCTTGACGGGTGCGACTGTCTTTTCAACCGTTCACGCTAAGAGTATCTCTGGCGTTTATACGAGGATGCTGGAATTTGGCATCTCAGAGGCTGAGCTGGACAATTGTTTACAGGGGATTACCTACCAGCGTTTGATAGAAGGAAAGGGGATGGTGGATTATGCCAGTGACGGCTACCAAGAACATCAGCCGCAAGAGTGGAATGAGCAAATTGATGCGCTTCTTGCAGCAGGACATATCAGTCTTCGCCAAGCGGAAACCGAAAAAATTACCTTTAACAAGACAACGTAAAGTCATTGAACTCTTCAATAATCTGTTTGACAGTGGATTTCATCTGGGAGAAGTGGTTGATTTTTTGAAGAGGAGTCAGTTGCTGGCAGACCAGTATACACAGATTCTATCTGACGGATTACTAGCGGGTAAGCCTTTTTCGCAGCTACTAGCAGATTTGCAATTTTCAGATGCTGTTGTGACCCAAGTTGCTCTGTCTGAAATTCATGGCAATACGCATCTTAGTTTGTCGAAAATTCAAGAGTACCTGAGTAATCTGGACCAAGTCCGCAAGAAGTTGGTGGAAGTGGTGACCTATCCACTAATCCTTCTCGGCTTTCTCATCGTGATTATGCTAGGATTGAAAAATTACCTCCTGCCACAAATGGAAAAGGGAAATGTAGCCACTTGGTTGATTCCCCATCTGCCGACGGTTTTCTTGGGAATGCTGGTGCTGATTGGACTTTTAGCTCTGCTTTTTGTCTGGTGGTATCGGAAAACAGCTAAGATTCAAGTCTATACCCGACTTGCTCGGCTGCCTTTTGTGGGAATATTGATACAGACCTATCTGACAGCCTATTATGCGCGTGAGTGGGGAAATCTCATCGGACAAGGACTTGAAATGACTCAGATATTGGCGATCATGCAGGAGCAGTCGGCTTCCCTTTTTCAAGAAATCGGACGAGACATGGAAATTGCCTTGTCAAATGGTCAGAGTTTTCATGACCACATCAAGACCTATTCCTTTTTCAAAAAAGAGCTCAGCTTAATGATTGAATATGGGCAGGTAAAATCGAAACTAGGCAGTGAGTTAGTCCTCTATGCTGATGAATGTTGGGAAGAATTTTTCCGTCGCATTCAAGCCAGTATGCAACTCATTCAACCCTTGGTTTTTATTGGAGTTGCTCTGATGATTGTGTTGATTTATGCGGCTATGCTGCTGCCAATTTACCAAAATATGGAGATGTAATATGAAACGATTGTTAAAAATGAAAGCTAAAGCCTTCACTTTAGTAGAAATGTTAGTTGTACTGGTTATCATCAGTGTTCTTTTGCTCCTCTTCGTACCGAATCTTAGCCAACAAAAAGACAAAGTCAAGGAAACAGGTGCAGCGGCGGTTATCAAGGTTGTTGAGAGTCAGGCAGAACTTTACGAACTCTACAATATGGGAGATGCGAGCTTGGCAAAATTGGTAGAGAGCGGCTCGATCACTAGCGAGCAGTCACAAACCTACAAGGAATACTATGCAAAACACAAGGGACAGTCAGCCAGTGTTGCGCCGTAAACTAGCTGCCTTTACCCTGCTAGAAAGTCTCTTAACCCTATTTGTTACAAGCTTTTTAGCGGTTGCTTTGTCAGGTTCAGTTCAAACAGTTTTTCATCAGGTGGAGGAACAACTCTTCTTTTTGGAATTTGAACAGGTTTATAAAAATAGTCAGCGTTTGGCGGTGACCTCTCAGCAAGCTGTGCAGCTGACTGTTGATCAGGATGGAGTGAAAAATGGATTTCAGCAGGTAAAACTTCCTCGGACGGTTCAGTTGGTTCGCGGAGCTGTGATTGATTTTGATAAAAAGGGTGGAAATTCTTCTTTAGCAAAATTAGAGTTTCAGATAGGAGAGAAACGGGTCTATTATCAGTTGTATATGGGGAGTGGTCGTTATAAAAAGTCGGAAAAATAAGGCCTATATTTTGCTGGAAAGTTTGATGTCACTGGGGATTTTGGCAATGGTTGTCAGCTTGTTTTTGTCGGCGATTGACCTTTCTAGGCAGAGACAGGAGAGCATGATAAAAGAGCAGGAGTTGTATAATGTGATGAAAATGGCGGTGCAGACCAGACAGGCTCATTTGGAAAAGAATGGCCTTTCCGTCCAGGTTGAGCGCAATCAGCATAAAATACAAGTTTTTAGCCAAGGAAAGGAGATTATTCTTGTGGAAAAAGACTAAGAAAATGGCAGCTTTTACCTTGTTGGAATGTCTGATTTCCTTATTTGTCTTGTCAGGAAGCGTCTTGGTTTTTGAAGGATTGACACGTCTGTTGCGCCAGGATATGCACTATCAGACGAAGAATATTGACCGAGATTGGCAGGTCTTTTCGGAACAATTTCGGAGCGAATTAGACGGTGTACGGTTGCAGAAAGTTGAGAATCAGCGACTTTATGTCGAAAAAAACAAGCAGGAACTCGCTTTTGGTTTGTCCAAGTCGGATGATTTTCGGAAAACCAACCAAAAGGGGCAGGGTTATCAGCCCATGCTTTATGGACTCAGGGATGTATTTATGAGGCAAGAGGGAAAATTAGTCGAAATCGAATTTTCTTTTGAGAATGGTAAAAAACGGAGTTTTGTTTATGATTTTACAGAAAAAAGTTAGTGGTGGCATCCTGCTTTATACCCTACTCATGCTAGCGGTCTTTAGTTTCTTGCTACAATTCTATTTGCGAAATCAAAACGCTCTCGCGCAAGAGCATATGGCGAGTCGCAATAGTAGCCAAGCTTATCTGATGGCGCAGCTGACGCGTGACAATGTAGATTTGAAAAATGCAAGCAATCAGCAGGGAAAATTGGTCTTTACAGATGGAGAAAGTCGCTACCAGCAAACGGACCAGCAGCTTGAAGTTGTTGTTAGCCTCAAATCAGGACCAACCTACCAGTACTTCTTTCCTTTATATGGCGAAAAAAAGTGAAATTTGGTATCATAAATATATGAATTTTGAAAAAATTGAACAGGCTTATGATCTGCTATTAGAAAACGTCCAAACCATCCAAAACGCTCTGTCAACCAATATCTACGATGCCATGATTGAGCAAAATGCAGCTTATTTGAGCACGGAAAGTGACTCAGAAATTGTCCTAGCCAACAATCAAAAACTGAAAAGTCTCAACCTGTCCGCTGAAGAGTGGCGCAGGGCTTTTCAATTTTTATTTATCAAGGCTAATCAAACGGAGCCTCTCCAGTACAATCACCAGTTTACCCCAGACAGCATCGGCTTTATTTTGACTTTTTTACTGGATAACTTAGTGCTAGCCAAGGATGTTACCGTATTAGAAATCGGTTCTGGTACGGGAAATCTGGCGCAGACCATTCTCAATCATAGCCTGAAACAGCTAGATTACCTAGGAATCGAGGTCGACGACCTCTTGATTGATTTATCAGCCAGCATTGCAGATGTTGTCGGTAGCCAAATGAGTTTTGCCCAAGGTGATGCGGTACGTCCACAGATTTTGAAAGAAAGTCAAGTGATTATCAGCGACCTGCCGATTGGCTATTATCCGGATGACAAGATTGCACAGCGATATGACGTGGCGAGCAGTCAAGAACATACCTACGCCCACCATTTGCTCATGGAACAATCGCTCAAATATCTGGAGCAAGAAGGCTACGCTATTTTCTTAGCGCCGAATGACCTCTTGACTAGCCCGCAGAGCGACTTGTTGAAAAAATGGTTGACTAGTCATGCCAGTGTGGTAGCTATGATTGCCTTACCGGCTAGTCTTTTTGGGACACAAAGCATGGCAAAATCTATTTTTGTCTTACAGAAAAAAACGGAAAATCCATCTCAAACATTTGTCTACCCACTTCAAGATTTGCAGGATGCCAAGGCCTTGCAGGAATTCACAAACAATTTTAAAAAATGGCATGAAGGACATGCAAAGTAAGTGAAATTTTGATATACTTATGAGGAAAACGCTTAAAGGGGAAAATTATGTCTAAAACAATTGCAATCAATGCAGGTAGCTCTAGTTTGAAATGGCAACTTTATCAAATGCCAGAAGAAGGAGTTCTTGCAAAAGGCTTGATTGAGCGTATCGGTCTAGGAGACTCAATCTCAACAGTTAAATTTGGAAAAGAAGAAGACCAACAAATCTTGGATATTCCAGACCATGTTGTGGCAGTAAAAATTTTGTTAGAAGACCTATTGAAACACGGCATCATCTCTGATTTTGCAGAGATTACAGGTGTTGGTCACCGTGTCGTTGCGGGTGGTGAGTACTTCAAAGAGTCAGCTTTGGTTGATGAAAAAGTTATCGAGCAAGTAGAGGAATTGTCACTTCTTGCACCGCTTCACAATCCAGGTGCAGCAGCTGGTATCCGTGCTTTCAGAGATATCTTGCCAGATATTACAAGTGTCGTGGTGTTTGATACATCATTCCACACAACACTTCCAAAATATGCTTACATGTATCCAATTCCTCAAAAATATTACACAGAGAACAAGGTTCGTAAGTATGGTGCACACGGAACAAGTCACAAATATGTCGCACAAGAAGCTGCGAAAATGTTGGGCCGTCCATTAGAAGAATTGAAATTAATTACAGCTCATATCGGGAACGGTGTATCTATCACAGCTAACTACCATGGTGAGTCTGTTGATACATCAATGGGCTTCACACCACTTGCAGGTCCTATGATGGGAACTCGTTCAGGGGACATTGACCCAGCTATCATTCCATACTTGATTGCACAAGACCCTGAGTTGAAAGATGCAGCTGATGTTGTCAACATGCTTAACAAAAAATCAGGTCTTGCTGGAGTTTCAGGTGGATTTAGCGATATGCGTGATATCGAAGCAGGTATTCAAGCTAAAAATCCTGATGCAATGTTGGCTTACAACATCTTTATCGACCGTATCAAGAAATTTATCGGTCAATACTTCGCTGTCTTAAATGGTGCAGACGCTATCGTCTTCACAGCAGGTATGGGTGAAAATGCCTACTTGATGCGTCAAGACGTGATTGCAGGTTTGTCATGGTTTGGTATGGAAATCGATCCTGAGAAAAATGTATTCGGCTACCGTGGCGACATCACAACTCCTGAATCAAAAGTCAAAGTATTGGTTATCTCAACAGATGAAGAGTTGATGATTGCCCGTGACGTTGAAAAATTGAAAAATAGTAAATAATAAAAAAGAGAGGACTAGCTTATACTAGTCTTCTTTTTTGCAATCAAAAAGCCCCAGTAAGGGGCAATATTCTTAGTTGAAAAAGTCTACAGAGTAGAAAGTGGCACCATTTGATGTTTTTAGTTCGACAACTTCATAATCTTGATATTGGTGGAATTCAGAACTTGGGTCATTGAGTGCATCTTCGGCAACCCATGCAGCATCATCACTTCGAAGGAAGAGCCATTCAGAGTTACCAAGATCACCAGCTATGATGTCTGCATTTGGATCGAAATATTGGGTACGGATTTGTTTGCCAATTGCAGTACCTTTGAACTTAACTCCTTCTTGTCTCCAACCGTGACGAGGAAGGACATTGTATTCATTAGCATCCGTTGTCCAGTGGTGCAATCCACGTAGTTTTGGATTGTAGACACGGTAAATATTTGTTTCACCACCTGAATAAAAGACAGGTTTACCGTTGTTGTCTTTTGTCCAACCGTGTCGGCTTGTTAAGACGTTTACTTCATTGAGGTCAGAAGTGTAAAGGTGGTTCTGCAGACCACGATTGTAGAGGCGATAGACAGGTGTTCCTTGATCGGGAGCTACCCAACCATCTCCTTCATACCCCCATCCGCGATCGAAGAAAAGGACGTCGCGTTCATTGGCATCTGTCGTATAGAGGTGTTCGCCGTTACGTGGATTGTAGAGCCGATAGACATATGAGTCGGCGCTTACCATCGAAGCCGTTAGTAGCAGTGCTCCTGCCGTTAAAGAAAGTAATAGTGCTTTAAAAAAGTTCTTTTTCATATTTTCTCCTTTTGTATATATATTATACGCTTTCATTATAGCTTAATATATAGGAGTAGTCAATTTTTTCTGAATGTGTTAAAATGGAACAGCAAAGCAATTTGCACAGAGTAGGTGGTTTGCGTTAAGTGTGTGTGGATGGGATGTTGCCGCACAACGAAGCGAAAGCGCGGTAAACCATTGCATCCGCTGTCAAAGGAAATTCCTAGACAGCTCCAAGTAAAAAGGAGCATTTATGAAAAACAAAAATCCTCGTGTATCTGTTCAACTCTTGGCTTCCTTAGCCATGTTGATTGCCTTGACCTTGATTGTGGAGAAATTTTCTATCACGATCATCCCCAAACAATTGGTGGTGGCCTTTACCTTTATCGTTCATACGGTGATTGGGATGATTGGTGGCCCACTTTGGGGCTTCGTCAGTCTTTTCTTGATTGATATTGTCGATATGCTGACAAAAGGCGGAGCAGATTTTATCATTTGGTGGACCTTGATGGAAGCAGTCCAAGGCGCCCTCTACGGCTTTTTCTTCTATGGGAAAAAGCTGGATTGGAACAATAAAAAAGATTGGGTGCATGTAACGGTAGCAATGGCAGTAATCTTGCTATTTGGGACATTTATCTTTACACCACTCTTAATTCAGATTTACTTTGGTGTTCCATTTGTGGCTCAATTTATCGCAGGTCGTTGGTTGAAAATATTTGAATTACCAATTCGTGTCTTTACGACAATGGCCCTTCTTCCTCAGCTACAACGTATTCCAGAAGTACGTAAATTAGCAGGCGTAAAAAAATAATGAAAAACCCTCCGGCTCATCCCGCCAGAGGGTTCTTTTTTAATATTTCTTGATCAAATCAACTGTTGAACGGTCTAATTTTTTCACGATGGCTTGCAAGAAAGCTTGAGCCTGTAAGAAATCGTCCATGTTGTAGAGAGTTTGATGAGAGTGGATGTAGCGTGCGCAGACCCCGATTGTGGTAGATGGGATACCGCTATTTTTAAGATGGGCTGCACCTGCGTCCGTACCACCTTTGGCGCAATAGTATTGGAATTTCACACCAGCTTCCTCAGCAGTTGTCAAGAGGAAGTCTTTCATGTTTGGTAACATGATGTGTCCTGGGTCGTAGAAACGAAGAAGGGTTCCATCGCCGATTTTTCCTTGGTCTCCAAAGACGTCGCCGGCTGGTGAGCAGTCAACAGCGAGGAAGATTTCAGGGTCAAATTTTGTGGCAGAAGTATGTCCGCCGCGTAGGCCAACCTCTTCTTGTACAGTTGCACCGGCGATGAGTTGGTTATTAAGTTGGGTGCCAGAGAGGCTTTCCAAGAGTTCAGAAACCATCAGTACGCCGTAGCGGTTGTCCCAAGCTTTTGAGATGACGTTTTTACCGTTGGCAGTCAAGGTTGCTTCGCTTAGAGGGGTGATAGTGTCACCAGGACGTACGCCGTATTCCATAGCTTCTTCTTTAGAAGTGAATCCAGCGTCAAAAATCACATCACCGATAGCAGGAAGAGCTGCAGCTCCGTTATTGCCACGAGAAAGGTGAGGAGGCATTGAGCCTGAAATGATTGGAATGTGACGGCCGTCTTGTAGCTGAAGAGTGAAGCGCTGGCTTGATATAACGAGCGGATTCCAACCACCAAGAGCAACAGCGCGGAAAGTTCCGTCTGCCTTGATATCACTAATCATAAAACCAACTTCATCCATATGGGCTGCGACCATGATGCGCGATGCCTGTTCGGCTTGGCTGTCCTTGATACCAAAGATGCTGCCCAGACCGTCTGTTTCAATGCGGTCAACGTGCGGCGTGATGCGGTCGCGAAGATAGTTACGAACAGGTCCCTCAAAACCAGAAACGCCTTGAAGCTCTGTTACTTCCTTGATTTTATCGAATAATTGATTTGTCATAATGACCTCCTATTGCTATTATTTTACCATGTTTTATGGTAAAATTGTTTGCATGAACAAGAAAAAGACAGCTGTTTTAGCAGGAGTCTTGGGGACTGGGATTCTTGCGGCTAGCGCGCGTTATTATATGAAAGTCCAGGAAGAAAAGAAAAAGGCACAGGCTTTAGTGCAGGTGCGGCAATTTTTTGCGGAACTGGGACCGATTGCTACGGTATTCATTTATGAAGCAGAATCCAGTGCAGATTTGCTAAAAGGAGGCGTAGTCATGGAAACGGGCCAGGTCTATACTTTTGAAAATCACGCAGGAGAGATTGCCTACGAGGAGGAAGAAAAATGATTATTCCAACTAGTTTTGAAGAAATCGCGTCTTATATCGAAAAAGACCAGAAAACTGTCTTCTTTTTCACAGCAGATTGGTGCCCAGATTGCCAATTTATCTACCTTGCCATGCCCGAAATTGAAGCAGAGAATCCAGAGTTTACCTTTGTTCGGGTTGACCGTGATGAATTTATAGAAGTGGCTCAGCAATGGGATATCTTCGGGATTCCAAGTTTTGTAGTTGTGCAAAATGGTCAGGAATTGGGCAGATTTGTCGATAAAAATCGAAAAAGTAAAAAAGAAATTGTAACATTTTTAGAAGGATTGAAATAGATGATTTTTACATATAACAAGGAACATGTCGGTGATACCTTGATGGTTTTGGTCAAGGAAGCGAAGGATGCCAAGCGTACCGTTGAGCGTAAGGGAAATGTAGCGCGTGTCTATTTGGAAGAAAACGGGGAGACAGTGGCTTGGAATATCTTTGATCTTTCTACCTTGGTGGAAATCGCAGACCGTGGCCAGGTTTTCTTGACGGACGAGCAAGTGGCGGTCTTAAATGCTGAGTTAGAAAAAGAAGGTTTCTCTGAGCGCTTGATTAACGATGCTGGACCAAAATTTGTTGTTGCACAAATCAAGGAAATGGTGGATCATCCAGATAGCGACCACCTCCATATTTGTCAAGTGGAGATCCACGATGGTCAAGTGGTACAAATTGTTTGTGGTGCGCCAAATGCAGCTCAAGGTTTGAAGACAGTTGCAGCCTTGCCAGGTGCTATGATGCCAAATGGAAGCTTTATCTTCCCAGGTCAATTGCGCGGCGAAGACAGCTTCGGGATGCTATGTAGTGCGCGTGAGTTGGAATTGCCAAATGCTCCACAAGTACGCGGAATTATTGAACTAGCTGCAGATGCAGAAGTGGGAGCTTCTTTTGATGCAGAGAAACATTGGAATGCATAGATAAAAAGACGAATCGTTCCGTCTTTTTTAGTTGATTAAGCACTCTTGAATTGCCAGCTTCAAATTTTCAGATAACTGATTTTCCTTATCCAAGTCTAGATAAATTTTCTGAAAAAAATGCTGGAAATTGAGATAGGCGAAATAGTCTTGCGGTTCTTGATTTGGAAGAGTAGTCGTTTTTAAGAAGTCAATCAACTCTTCTGGAGACAATTTTTCCGATAAGATTAACTGAACAATGACATTTGCCAATCGCTGGTCTTCGCCAGCAGAAAACGTTTTTGTTTGCTTTTGGAAAACGGATAGGACACTTTGCCAGACCTTGTCCAAGTCTTCCTTTGGAAAATCTGGATGACAGGCTGCTGTCAGGAGGAAGTCGGCTCCGTGAGCGATGGCATGTAGCCAGCCCAGTTGCTCGTCCCAACCTCGGCTATCTGTTTCATTTGATAGAAATTGCAGAGCGGCTTGGAAAAGTTGCACTTTGTCTGTTGTAGTTAGTCTATTTTCATAAGGGCTTCCCTCTAGACTATCCACATATAGAAATAGAGCTAGAACTAAGGCTGTAAAAGACCGAGTGGGCGTGTGGGGACTTGTGACACTTCCGTGTTCCCAGAGTTGCTGAAGTAGCCAATGATAATCTTCTGGCGTTAATAAGGCATCTAGTATGGCATGGCAAAAGCTAGCATAGACCAGCTCGTCACGGATTTGGGGATTTTCGTCACCGATATGCTCGATGAGCCAAGTCAGTTGCTCTTGGGAATAATTTTCGTTCATTTCCAGTTGCTTCTGTAAGATTTCTTTCATAATTTCCTCCTATTTCCTCAACCAAACATGCTGCAAAAAGCTAATGTCCTTGTAAGGAGTTTGGTCGCAGACGGCGAGTTCGACTTTGGTCATTTTTTCTAGCCAGCCGGGTTCGGTTTTGAAGTGATTGGGCTGCAGGCTATAAAATGTACGGATGGCTTGGTAGTTTTCTAGCTCCAAACCTGATAGCTCAAGCAATTCGTCTAAGGAGTAGGTGCTGCCTTGGGCGAATGATTGACTGTGGAAGTCACCGCCAGCTAGCAAGTCTAGTGCGGTATCGACATCGTTTGAAAAAACGACGTTTTGGAGCACTTTCCCGACTTGATTGTGCTTGATGATGGATAACTTACCGTCGTCTTTGAGCAGACGGTTGAATTCTGCGAGATAATTCGGACGTTCAGCCGGAGCGACGTATTCTAGCACATTGTGGCAGGTGATGACATCGAAACTCTTATCCGGAAAAGCAGCTAGTTTCTCTAGACTTCCTAATACTTTTTGGTAATCGGTCTCTGTTTCTATATCCAGCATATCTGCATTGGGTTCGACGGCGGTCACCTGATTTTTCTTTGCCAAAAATTGACTAACCAGTCCAAAACCAGCTCCAAAATCTAAGGTTTGTTTATCTTCTAGATGTGCAAGTTGTGCAAAGGTGATTTCGTACTGAATCTTCCCCCACGGCTGTTCCAACATAGCACGATAATTTTCGAGATTGACCATATTTGCCTCCTTTTGAAAAATTATAACAAAAATAGTCTAAAAAGGAGATTTTTCACAGAATTTGCGAATAAATAGATAGGAGGATGAAAAATGTACAATAAAGTTATCTTGATTGGTCGCTTGACAGCGACTCCTGAAGTAAGCCAGACCCCAAATAAGAAAAGCGTCGCCCGTGTGACCGTCGCTGTCAATCGCAGATTCAAGGCAGAAAATGGTGAGCGAGAAGCTGATTTTATCAACGTTGTTTTCTGGGGAAAACTGGCAGATACCTTGGCAAGTTATGGAACAAAGGGCAGCTTGATTTCCTTGGATGGCGAATTGCGGACTCGCAAGTATGAAAAGGATGGACAAACCCGATATGTAACAGAAGTGATTGGTTCCAGCTTCCAACTGCTCGAAAGCCGAGCGCAGCGAGCTATGCGAGAAAATAATGTCGCGGAAGATTTAGCTGATTTGGTCTTGGAAGAGGAAGACCTCCCTTTTTAAGTCATCATTAAAAAGAGGAAATTTCCTCTTTTTAGTTTGGGCAAAATTTCTAAAATCATGATGTATTTCTTGACTATTTTTGACCGAGTGATACAATAAGAAATGTGAATTAGCACTCGAGACAAAAGAGTGCTAAAAAGTATAAAAAATCAAGGGAGGAATCTTATGTTAAAACCATTAGGCGACCGAGTGGTCGTAAAATTTGAAGAAGTTGAAGAGCAAACAGCAGGCGGCTTTGTCCTTGCAGGAAAATCACATGAAGCGACAAAGAAAGCGACCGTTGTAGCGATTGGTCAAGGTCTGCGCACCTTGAATGGTGATTTGATTGCACCGAGCGTAGCAGTTGATGATCTGGTACTTGTGGAAAATGGCGCAGGGATTGACATCAAGGACGGAGACGAAAAACTCGCTATTGTCCGTGAAAGTGACATTTTGGCAATCTTGGGCTAATCAAAGCTCTTTAAGTTTGACAATAGAAATAGTAAGTAAATAGTAAGTAAGAGGAAATAATGATGGCAAAAGATATTAAATTTTCAGCAGACGCACGTAGTGCCATGGTCCGTGGTGTTGATATTTTAGCAGATACGGTCAAAGTGACTCTTGGACCAAAAGGTCGCAATGTAGTATTGGAAAAAGCCTTTGGTTCACCACTGATTACCAATGACGGTGTGACAATTGCAAAAGAAATCGAATTGGAAGACCATTTCGAAAACATGGGTGCGAAACTCGTGTCCGAAGTCGCATCAAAAACAAACGACATCGCTGGTGACGGGACGACAACTGCAACTGTCTTGACGCAGGCTGTTGTTCGCGAAGGTCTTAAAAACGTTACTGCGGGTGCTAACCCAATCGGCATCCGTCGCGGAATTGAAACAGCTGTTGCTGCTGCGGTAGAAGAGTTGAAAGTCATTGCTCAGCCTGTTTCAAGCAAAGAAGCAATCGCCCAAGTAGCTGCCGTGTCATCACGTTCTGAAAAAGTTGGTGAGTACATTTCAGAAGCCATGGAGCGCGTGGGTAACGACGGTGTTATCACAATTGAAGAGTCTCGCGGTATGGAAACAGAACTTGAAGTGGTCGAAGGAATGCAATTTGACCGTGGTTACTTGTCTCAATACATGGTGACGGATAATGAAAAAATGGTTGCCGACCTTGACAACCCATACATCTTGATTACAGACAAGAAAATTTCTAACATCCAAGACATTCTCCCACTCTTAGAGGAAATCCTAAAAACAAACCGTCCGCTCCTGATTATCGCAGATGACGTAGACGGTGAAGCCCTTCCGACTCTTGTTCTCAACAAGATCCGTGGAACATTCAATGTGGTTGCCGTTAAAGCTCCTGGCTTTGGGGATCGTCGCAAGGCTATGCTTGAAGACATTGCCATCTTGACAGGCGGTACCGTGGTGACTGAGGATCTTGGTCTTGATTTAAAAGAAGCAACAATGGCGGTGCTTGGGCAAGCTGCTAAAGTGAGTGTCGACAAAGATTCTACAGTCATCGTAGAAGGTGCTGGTAACCAAGAAGCAATCGCCAATCGTGTTCACCTCATCAAATCACAAATTGAAACAACAACTTCTGAATTTGACCGTGAAAAATTGCAAGAACGTCTGGCAAAATTAGCTGGTGGTGTTGCCGTTATCAAGGTCGGTGCAGCAACTGAAACAGAGTTGAAAGAGATGAAACTCCGTATTGAGGATGCATTGAACGCAACTCGTGCAGCCGTTGAAGAAGGGATCGTTGCCGGTGGTGGTACTGCCCTTGTCAATGTGATTGGGAAAGTAGCTGCGCTTGAACTGGAAGGCGACGATGCTACAGGACGCAACATTGTCCTTCGTGCATTGGAAGAACCTGTTCGTCAAATCGCCTACAACGCTGGCTATGAAGGTTCAGTTGTGATTGAACGCTTGAAACAGTCTGAAGTTGGTACAGGCTTCAACGCTGCGACAGGTGAATGGGTTGATATGGTTGCGACTGGTATTATTGACCCAGTTAAAGTGACTCGCTCTGCCCTTCAAAATGCAGCTTCAGTAGCAAGTCTTATCTTGACAACCGAAGCAGTTGTGGCTAACAAACCAGAACCAGCTGCTCCAGTAGCACCAGCAATGGACCCATCAATGATGGGCGGATTCTAAGTCTATAAATTACATAAAAGCTGTCTTTGGGACGGCTTTTTGTTTTGCCCAACTTTCTAGTATTCTGATAAAAAGTAGCCTACCAAAATGAATTATCACTAATTCAACCTTTTTCAAAGTCAAACAAAAATGAAAATGTTATAATAGATAAAAATGAATGGAGAAACGAAATGAAATCAGCTATTTTTGTAAAATCAGGTCAAGTTGCAGTTGCAGAAATTGATAAACCAACTATTCTTGAAGAAGACGACGCAGTTATCCGAGTGGTGCGCTCTTGTGTATGTGGCTCAGACTTGTGGGCTTATCGCGGAGATGACAACAAAGCAGAGCACTCAGCAAACAGTGGGCATGAAATCATCGGTATCGTCGAGGCAGTGGGTAGCGACATCAATACCGTGAAACCGGGAGATTTTGTCATTGCGCCATTCACACATGGCTGCGGTCATTGTGCGGCTTGCCGTGCAGGATTTGAAGGAGGTTGTCAAAGTCATACTTATGCAACGAATTTTAGTGGCGGTTACCAAGCAGAATACGTGCGCTATACCCACGCAGATTGGTCTCTGGTCAAGGTTCCGGGTCAGCCAAGCGACTACAGTGAAGGCATGATTAAGTCCTTCCTTGCCTTGGCGGATGTGATGCCGACTGGCTACCATGCGGCACGTGTTGCCAATGTTCAAGCTGGAGATACGGTTGCTGTCGTAGGTGATGGAGCGGTGGGGCTATGTGCTGTTATCGCTGCCAAGATGCGGGGCGCTAAGCGCATTATCATGATGAGTCGCCATGAAGATCGTCAAAAACTTGCAATTGAATTTGGAGCGACTGATATTGTTGCCGAACGAGGCGAAGAAGGTGTTGCTAAAGTTCTTGAATTGACAAATGGTGCTGGTGTAGATGCAGCCTTGGAATGTGTCGGAACTCACCTGTCTACTGAGACAGCAATTAAGATTGCTCGACCAGGAGCAGCTGTTGGACGTGTCGGACTTCCCCATACAAAAGATGTCAACATGGGCGACTATTTCGGTAAAAATATTATCTTCGCAGGAGGCCCTGCTTCTGTAACAACCTATAATAAAAGTGTCCTCTTAAAAGCGGTCTTAGATGGAGAAATCAATCCTGGGAAAGTCTTCACAGCTACATATCACTTAGATGACGTCAACCAAGCCTACCAAGATATGCATGACCGTAAAACTATCAAGGCTATGCTCACAATGGATTAAAAACAAGAAAAAATCATTGACAAAGAGTGCTGTCTATGCTATTATGATAGACGGTACTTTTTACTTTTGGTCTCTCAAAAGTGTACAGAGACGTGCTGACAATTGTTGCAAAAGTGCACACAGATAGGAACTGTCACCAAGTGTCCTATCAACCAAAAATAAAAAAATATACAGGAGAATGTAGATGCCTACAATTAACCAATTGGTTCGCAAACCGCGTAAATCAAAAGTAGAAAAATCAGATTCACCAGCTTTGAACGTTGGTTACAACAGCCGTAAAAAAGTTCAAACAAACGTTTCATCACCACAAAAACGCGGTGTTGCAACTCGTGTCGGAACAATGACACCTAAAAAACCTAACTCAGCCCTTCGTAAATTCGCTCGTGTACGTTTGAGCAACCTTATCGAAGTTACAGCTTACATCCCAGGTATCGGTCACAACTTGCAAGAACACAGCGTAGTATTGCTTCGCGGTGGACGTGTAAAAGACCTTCCAGGGGTACGTTATCATATTGTTCGTGGTGCACTTGATACTGCAGGTGTAACTGATCGTAAACAAGGCCGTTCTAAATACGGTACTAAACGTCCAAAAGGGTAAGAAGGGAGAATTCGTTAAATGAGTCGTAAAAATCAAGCGCCTAAGCGCGAAGTATTGCCAGATCCATTGTACAACTCAAAATTGGTAACTCGTTTGATCAACCGTCTTATGCTTGATGGTAAACGTGGTACTGCTGCATCAATTGTTTACGGTGCTTTTGAACAAATCAAAGAAGCTACTGGAAATGAGCCACTTGAAGTATTTGAAACAGCAATGGAAAACATCATGCCTGTACTTGAAGTACGTGCACGTCGTGTCGGTGGTTCTAACTACCAAGTCCCAGTTGAAGTTCGTCCAGAACGTCGTACAACATTGGGTCTTCGTTGGTTGGTAACAATCGCTCGTAACCGTGGTGAGCACACTATGGTTGACCGTCTTGCAAAAGAAATCATGGACGCAGCTAACAACACAGGTGCATCTGTTAAGAAACGTGAAGATACTCACCGTATGGCAGAAGCAAACCGTGCGTTTGCACACTTCCGCTGGTAAGATAGGATGTGAGGATGTTAAGAAAATTCAAGGAAAAATAGGAAATCTGACGAAGTGCCTAAAAGCTCTAGGAAGATTTATCATTTTTCCAGAATTTGTAGTCCGAACTCAACTAGATTCAATTCATGTAAAAGCGAATATTTATAGAACGGGTAGGTCCTGCCTATCCGTTTTTTATAAATAATGGTATAATAAGAAGTAAACTAAAAATTTTATAGGAGAAACAACCTCATGGCACGCGAATTTTCATTGGAAAAAACTCGTAACATCGGTATCATGGCCCACGTCGATGCCGGTAAGACAACTACAACAGAGCGTATCCTTTACTACACTGGTAAAATTCACAAAATCGGTGAAACTCACGAAGGTGCATCACAAATGGACTGGATGGAGCAAGAGCAAGAACGTGGTATCACAATCACATCTGCTGCGACAACAGCTCAATGGAAAGACACACGTGTTAACATCATCGACACACCAGGACACGTGGACTTCACAATCGAAGTACAACGTTCACTCCGCGTTCTTGACGGTGCTGTAACAGTTCTTGATGCTCAATCAGGTGTTGAGCCTCAAACAGAAACAGTATGGCGTCAAGCGACTGAATACGGTGTACCACGTATCGTATTTGCTAACAAAATGGATAAAATCGGTGCTGACTTCCTTTACTCAGTATCAACACTTCATGACCGTTTGCAAGCAAATGCACACCCGATTCAATTGCCAATTGGTTCAGAAGATGACTTCCGCGGAATCATCGACTTGATCAAGATGAAAGCTGAAATCTATACTAACGACCTTGGTACAGACATTCTTGAAGAAGATATCCCAGCTGAATACCTTGAACAAGCTGAAGAATACCGTGAAAAATTGATCGAAGCAGTTGCTGAAACTGATGAAGATTTGATGATGAAATACCTTGAAGGTGAAGAAATCACAAACGAAGAATTGATGGCTGGTATCCGTAAAGCGACTATCAACGTTGAATTCTTCCCAGTATTGTGTGGTTCAGCCTTCAAAAACAAAGGTGTTCAATTGATGCTTGATGCAGTTCTTGACTACTTGCCAAGCCCACTTGATATCCCAGCTATCAAAGGTGTAAATCCAGATACAGACGCTGAAGAAACTCGTCCAGCATCTGATGAAGAGCCATTTGCAGCTCTTGCCTTCAAGATCATGACTGACCCATTTGTAGGTCGTTTGACATTCTTCCGTGTATACTCAGGTATCCTTAACTCAGGTTCATACGTTTTGAATACTTCTAAAGGTAAACGTGAACGTATCGGACGTATCCTTCAAATGCACGCCAACACTCGTAAAGAGATTGAAACAGTTTACGCTGGTGATATCGCTGCTGCGGTTGGTTTGAAAGATACAACAACTGGTGACTCATTGACTGATGAAAAAGCAAAAGTAATCCTTGAGTCAATCGAAGTTCCAGAACCAGTTATCCAATTGATGGTTGAGCCAAAATCTAAGGCTGACCAAGACAAGATGGGTATTGCCCTTCAAAAACTTGCTGAAGAAGATCCAACATTCCGCGTTGAAACAAACGTTGAAACTGGTGAAACAGTTATCTCTGGTATGGGTGAGTTGCACTTGGATGTCCTTGTTGACCGTATGCGTCGTGAATTTAAAGTTGAAGCGAACGTAGGTGCTCCTCAAGTATCATACCGTGAAACATTCCGCGCTTCTACACAAGCACGTGGATTCTTCAAACGTCAATCTGGTGGTAAAGGTCAATTCGGTGATGTTTGGATTGAATTTACTCCAAACGAAGAAGGTAAAGGTTTCGAATTCGAAAACGCTATCGTTGGTGGTGTGGTTCCTCGTGAATTCATTCCAGCTGTAGAAAAAGGTTTGGTTGAATCAATGGCTAACGGTGTCCTTGCTGGTTACCCAATCGTTGACGTGAAAGCAAAACTTTACGATGGTTCTTACCACGATGTCGATTCATCTGAAACAGCCTTCAAAGTGGCAGCATCTCTTGCCCTTAAAGAAGCAGCTAAATCAGCTCAACCAGCTATCCTTGAGCCAATGATGCTTGTGACTATCACAGCTCCAGAAGACAATCTCGGAGACGTTATGGGTCACGTAACTGCTCGTCGTGGACGTGTTGACGGTATGGAAGCTCGTGGTAATACACAAATCGTTCGTGCTTATGTACCACTTGCTGAAATGTTCGGTTATGCAACTGTTCTTCGTTCAGCAACACAAGGTCGCGGTACCTTCATGATGGTATTTGACCACTACGAAGATGTACCAAAATCTGTACAAGACGAAATCATCAAGAAAAACGGTGGACAATAATCATTGTTTCTAAGCCCTCACTTTGTGAGGGTTTTTGTGAGTTTTGCATAAAATTTATTGCCCCTCTCATGCTTATGTGATATAATTTTATAAAAATATACAAGGTTTTTTATAAAAAGAATTTTATCAAAATTAAGTGTAGTAATATCAATAATTTTTATGTCCGTTAATTTAGGTTCCTCTATCACTTATGCAAATTCATGGCAAAATGATTTAACATTCGAACATTCATTAATAAGTATGATTTTTGAGCGGAGTGCTTTAAAGATGTTAGAAGGGGGAGGAAGAAGCCTCCCCTTAGCTGCATTTGTTAATAAAAAAGGGGGGGAAGTGCGCTTGGTGGTGGAGCTGGTGATTTTTATTACAAAGGTTATCGTTTGTCACGAGATCGTGCGGTGAATTCTGGGAATGGTCCACACGGGGATAGTTACTGGAAATTATTTAATAAGCAAAACAATAGAATCGGAACATATAATCGTCAGGGGAAATATCTTCGTCCGTAGGAAGGAAAAATATGCACCAGTTTCAATTGCGGGACTACGCTATTTATATTTCAAATAGATTGTATCCTGTTTATAATGAAAATCAAGAAGAAATTTTAGTGGTTTTTCCAGAATATTCTTCTATTTGTGCCTCTATCCATTTTTTAGAAAATGGGAGACTTTCTTTGGCTAGTTTCTAGGGTGTTATTTATGAACTAAGAGAGAAAGAGTTGAGGGTTTATTATAACGATGAGGAAGCAGATGAAGAAGTATGTCTTTAGAAATTTATCAGATTTACTTGCCGGAAGAATTAAAAGTTTTTATTGGCAATCAAGAGAAAGATTTTTTGGTTTATAGCGATGAGAATGACTATGCAGTTTTGCTCTTGATTCGGTGGAATGAATCAAGACAGTTTTTGCAATTTATCAATCGATGGAAAATTCAAATTGAAATAGATGGAAACGAAGTTTATATTGCTTGTGATGCAAGCAAAAAAATATTAGAAAATAGAATGTATTTACATGAAAACTTTGTGAATCTTTTTTCAATCTTTTGAGTCAAAGTCTTGCATTTTATGGCAATTCAGTATATAATAGAAATGTTGAAAAGCGATTTGTTAGTTTATAAACTGACAAGTTAATTTTTTCACAATTGGGTAAAAGGCCTGTCCTTTTATAAATTAAACGTACGATTTTCATAAGGAGGAAATCATAAATGGTAGTTAAAGTTGGTATTAACGGTTTCGGTCGTATCGGTCGTCTTGCTTTTCGTCGTATCCAAAACGTTGAAGGTGTTGAAGTTACTCGTATCAACGACCTTACAGACCCAGCAATGCTTGCTCACTTGTTGAAATATGACACAACTCAAGGTCGTTTCGACGGTACAGTTGAAGTTAAAGACGGTGGTTTTGAAGTTAACGGTAAATTCGTTAAAGTTTCTGCAGAACGCGAACCAGGAAACATCGACTGGGCTAACGACGGTGTAGAAATCGTTCTTGAAGCAACTGGTTTCTTTACATCTAAAGAAAAAGCTGAGCAACACATCCACGCTAACGGTGCGAAAAAAGTTGTTATCACAGCTCCTGGTGGAAACGATGTTAAAACAATCGTATTCAATACTAACCACGACATTCTTGACGGTACTGAAACAGTTATCTCGGGTGCTTCATGTACTACAAACTGTTTGGCTCCAATGGCTAAAGCTCTTCAAGATAACTTTGGTGTAAAACAAGGTTTGATGACTACAATCCACGGTTACACTGGTGACCAAATGGTTCTTGACGGTCCACACCGTGGTGGTGATCTTCGTCGTGCTCGTGCTGCTGCAGCTAACATCGTACCTAACTCAACTGGTGCTGCTAAAGCTATCGGTCTTGTAATCCCAGAATTGAACGGTAAACTTGACGGTGCTGCACAACGTGTTCCAGTTCCAACAGGTTCTGTAACTGAATTGGTTGCTACTCTTGAAAAAGAAGTAACAGTTGAAGAAATCAACGCAGCTATGAAAGCAGCTTCAAACGAATCATACGGTTACACTGAAGACGCTATCGTATCTTCAGATATTGTAGGTATCTCATTTGGTTCATTGTTTGACGCTACTCAAACTAAAGTACAAACAGTTGACGGAAACCAATTAGTTAAAGTTGTTTCATGGTACGACAACGAAATGTCATACACTTCGCAACTTGTTCGTACTCTTGAGTACTTTGCAAAAATCGCTAAATAATTCGATTGTTTAGTATAAAAAGAGCCGTTAGGCTCTTTTTTTGATACTTTAGAAAAAGCAAAAAAGAACTCCAAATCTAGCTGATTCAGGGTTCTTTTGTAATCGTTTAGAGAAGGTCCAAAAAGTATTGGCTAATGTCTTCAGCAGTTTTATCGGATGCATAGCGTAGCCACCAGTTAAGGCAGGTGATAAAAGTTGAAATAATGTGTTCCTGCAAGAGCAATGGTGGAATAGTACTATTGCTGAAGAAGTATTCTTTGACGGGTGGAGACAAATGGAGTGCCAATTGTTCACGGAGACTTCTACGGAAATAATCATCGTTCAGTCTGAATAGTGTGAGTACCTTATCGTCATTTTGTTTGAAATGATAAAAGAGGTGGGCAATACGGTCAGCCAGCGAGTCTTCAAAGTCATCTCTGTCAACCAATCGATGGTCAGAATAGGAAGCTGTTACAAAGACATGGTCAAAAAGGTGCTGGCACACAGCGGATAAGAGGTCGTCTTTGCTGGTGAAGTGGCTATAGAAGGTACTGCGCCCGATATTGGCCTTTTCGATAATGTCACCAACGCTGATCTGTTGAAAAGAGCTCTCGTTGAGCAGGCCAAAAAAGGCCGCAAAAATGGCTTCTTTTGTTTTTACGATTCGTTTATCCATTACTATCAAAATCCCCTAGACAATTTAAATGAGATGTTCAGTATCTAACAAAATTGGCAAACTGTTTCTGTTTTTGCCAATAAAAATCTGTCATACTACTATTGTAAAGGAGATATTCTAATATTTCAAGAACAAGGTTTTTTCTTAAAATTATTAGAAAATAGTAGGAATGGAGGTAATCGAAATGATTTCAGAAACAAAGAAGAGTATCCTTATTACAACAACTTGTGTGGTATTGATTTTACTAGGTTTGGTGAGTTCACTGTTGAAAGTTTCGACAGCAGAAACAATTCTTTTTATAGCGGCTTTTTTAGTGGGAGGCTATCAGTCTGCTAAGGAAGGTTTTGAAGAGTTATTTCAAGACAAACACTTGAATGTTGATATTTTAATGGTCTTGGCTGCTTTTGGGGCAGGGATTATTGGGTATTGGCTGGAAGGGGCTTTGCTCATCTTCATCTTTTCCCTTTCTTCCACTTTGGAAGTGTTGGCCATGGCTAAAAGTACAGAAGCTATCTCATCGTTGATGGCGATGACACCAGATGAGGCCCGTTTGTTATCAGAAGATGGAACAGTCACTGTTATCCCTACGGCTGATTTGAAAATTGGAGACCGGGTGCAAGTCTTAAAGGGGCAATCTGTTCCGATTGATGGAACGCTCTTGTCTGAAATGGCTTTATTTGACGAATCTATGGTAACGGGTGAACCCCTCCCTGCTGAAAAGAAAGCGGGAGAAACGATTATTGGGGGTACCATCAACCAGAGCGAGACGATTGAGTTGGAAGTGCTAGTTGAAAATGATAACACCCTGTTTTCAAAAATTGTGAATATGGTGGAAGAGGCTCAGGCACGTAATAGTAAGACGACAACTTTTATCGATAAGTTGGAAAATGGCTATGTAAAGGGAGTTTTGTTCTTGGTGCCAACCTTTATCATCTTTACTTGTCTTGTGCTTGGTTGGCCTCTTCACGATGCCTTCTACCGTGGTATGATTTTATTAACAGTTGCTTCTCCGTGTGCCTTATTGGCAAGTAGTACTCCTGCAAGTTTGTCAGCTATTAGTTGTGCCGCGCGTATGGGTATGATTTTAAAAGGTGGTGATACTGCTGATAATCTGGCTGGTCTTAAGGCAATTGTCTTTGATAAGACGGGAACCCTAACCATTGGGAAACCAAGTGTGACAGCTCTGCATTTGGCTTCGGAGGTGGCGGATGAAACGCTGGCTGCAGTGGTGGTATCTGCTGAGAACAAGACCAGTCATCCGATTGCGCAAGTCTTGCTTGACTTTTATCCAGAGCAAGCTCAAGTTGAACTGGACCAATTGACCGATGTGACTGGTAAGGGATTTGAAGTTGTATTTCAAGCTAAGATCTGGAGAATTGGTAAAAAAGATTTTATCTTAGAAAATCTATCTCAACCTCTAGCGCCTGCAACACAGCAATTTATGGATGAACACGAAGCTAAGGGACAAACCTTGGTATTCGTTAGTGCAGATGGTATTTTGCAAGCGATCTATGCCTTGGCAGACCAAGTGCGTAAGGAAAGCAAACAAGTGTTAGCGGACTTGAAAGAAATCGGTATTGTCACGATTATGTTGACAGGTGACCAAGAAAAAACAGCGCAAGCGATTGCTAGCGAACTAGGAATTGACCGTGTTGTAGCCAATTGTTTGCCGATAGACAAGGCTAAGTACATCGCAGACTTCCAAAAAGAATACGGTTTAGTGGGCATGGTTGGCGATGGAATCAATGATGCTCCGGCCTTGGCTTTGGCAGATGTCGGATTTGCAGTTGCGACCGGTACAGATATTGCCATGGAAAGCGCGGATGTTGTCCTAGTTGACGATTTGACTCGCCTCACCTTTGCAATTGGCTTGTCTAAAAAAATGCGGGTCATTGTGATGGAAAATATCGTATTTGCCTTGCTTGTCATTGCTAGTTTGATTATCAGTAACTTGTTCCAACAAATTACTCTTCCTTTAGGGGTGGTTGGACACGAGGGTTCTACTATTCTAGTTATTCTGAATGGACTTCGTCTTCTTCGTTACAAAAATCACAAATAGAGGTGGATTTCTTTAGAATTATATAAGGAAATATGGTATAATGAGGAGTATAAAAATTTTAAGGAGTCTTTTCAAATGGCAAAATTGACTGTTAAAGACGTTGAATTGAAAGGTAAAAAAGTTCTCGTTCGTGTGGACTTTAACGTACCTTTGAAAGACGGCGTTATCACAAACGACAACCGTATCTCTGCGGCACTTCCAACTATTAAATACATCATCGAGCAAGGTGGACGTGCTATCCTCTTCTCACACCTTGGCCGTGTGAAAGAAGAAGCTGACAAAGCTGGTAAATCACTTGCACCAGTAGCTGCTGATTTGGCTGCTAAATTGGGTCAAGATGTTGCTTTCCCAGGTGCTACTCGTGGTGCTGAATTGGAAGCTGCTATCGACGCTTTGAAAGACGGAGAAGTTCTTCTTGTTGAAAACACTCGTTTTGAAGATGTTGACGGTAAAAAAGAATCTAAAAACGATCCAGAACTTGGTAAATACTGGGCATCACTTGGTGATGGTATCTTCGTAAACGACGCATTCGGTACAGCTCACCGTGCGCACGCTTCAAACGTTGGTATCTCAGCAAACGTTGAAAAAGCAGTTGCTGGTTTCCTTCTTGAAAACGAAATTGCTTACATCAAAGAAGCTGTTGAAACTCCAGAACGTCCATTCGTAGCGATCCTGGGTGGTTCAAAAGTTTCAGACAAGATTGGTGTTATCGAAAACTTGCTTGAAAAAGCTGATAAAGTCCTTATCGGTGGTGGGATGACTTATACATTCTACAAAGCGCAAGGTATCGAAATCGGTAACTCACTTGTGGAAGAAGACAAACTTGATGTTGCGAAAGCTCTTCTTGAAAAAGCAAATGGTAAATTGATCTTGCCAGTTGACTCAAAAGAAGCAGATTCATTTGCAGGTTACACAACTGTACGCGACACTGAAGGCGAAGCAGTATCAGAAGGCTTCCTTGGTCTTGACATCGGTCCTAAATCAATCGCTAAATTTGATGAAGTGTTGACTGGTGCAAAAACAGTTGTCTGGAACGGTCCTATGGGTGTCTTTGAAAACCCTGACTTCCAAGCAGGTACAATCGGTGTGATGGACGCTATCGTGAAACAACCAGGCGTTAAATCAATCATTGGTGGTGGTGACTCAGCTGCAGCTGCAATCAACCTTGGTCGTGCAGACAAATTCTCATGGATCTCTACAGGTGGTGGCGCTTCAATGGAATTACTAGAAGGTAAAGTACTTCCAGGTTTGGCAGCACTTACTGAGAAATAGGCGGTAAGTCCAAAATCTTTGATTTTGTTGACGCACCCCCGCAAGGCTGATTAGATTGGTCATGAGCTGTGCGAAATGAACCATCAATCAGCTACTGCGAGCCGTGAAGGCTAGAAAAAGCACCGTTAGGTGCTTTTTTCTATGCATTGTGTTGTAAAAGTGGAGCAAGGCCTTCTTTTTTCTGTCTTATAGATAACTAGGGCAGTGAGAGGATTCTATAGCTAGGTATGAAAAAATCAGGGAGAAATTGATAAAATATTGCTTTTCCGTGATAAAATAGAAGTATGTTAAAAAAGTATCGTTTTGATCCTAAGAAATTTAAACTTGGGATGCGCACTTTTAAGACGGGGTTAGCAGTGTTTGTGCTTGCTCTGGTTTTTGGTGTCTTAAAGATGGATGGCCTGCAGATTGCAGCGCTGTCAGCAGTGTTTAGTCTCCGTGAAGATTTTGATAAAAGTGTACATTTTGGTTCATCGCGTATCTTAAGCAATTCTATCGGTGGTTTTTACGCGCTTTTGTACTTCCTTTTGCAGGATTGGTTCCATGGACAATATTGGGTAACGGTCATTTTTATCCCAATTTTTACAATGTTAACAATTATGACTAACTATGCCATGAATAATAAGGCTGGGATTATTAGCGGGGTCGCAACCATGCTGATTATCGCTCTCTCCATTCCAGCTGGGCACTCGATTCTCTATGCAATTAGTCGTGTATTTGAGACTTTTATAGGAGTTTTTGTGGCTATCATGGTCAATTCAGATATTGATAGCCTTAGAAAACGTCTTAAATCCGAATGATGTTAGAAGTTCTAACATAAACTCTTGACGACATGGAAATAATCCAATATAATGGTATTCAGAAAGGAGCTTTCGTGAGAGAAAAAGAATTACGTCGTTCATTAGCGGTCTTTCCAATTGGTTCAGTTATGAAATTGACAGATTTAACAGCTCGTCAAATTCGTTATTATGAAGAACAGGGATTGATTGAGCCAGACCGAAATGAGGGCAATCGCCGCATGTATTCGTTAAATGACATGGACAGATTGTTGGAGATTAAGGACTACATTGCAGATGGCTACAATATTGCAGCCATTAAGCGTGAGTATGAAGCCAAGGAATTGGCCCGTAAGCAGACCTTATCTGATAGTCAAGTCCGTCAAATCTTGCACGATGAGCTGACGAAGGTGGGAGGATTTACCACCTCACCAAATGGTTTTAACTCATTCCGTTTTTAAGTATTGGTTTCTACAAAGGAGAAAGAAATGCCGATTACAGCTGCTGACATTCGTCGCGAAGTCAAAGAAAAAAATGTTACCTTCTTACGTTTGATGTTTTCAGACATCTTGGGTGTGATGAAAAATGTTGAAATTCCAGCTACAGAAGAACAGTTGGAAAAGGTTTTGTCTAACAAGGCTATGTTTGATGGTTCCTCTATTGAAGGTTTCGTTCGGATTAACGAGTCTGACATGTACCTTTATCCAGACTTGGATACATGGACTGTCTTTCCTTGGGGAGATGAAAATGGTGCAGTTGCAGGTTTGATTTGTGATATCTACACAGCAGAAGGCGAACCATTCGCAGGTGATCCTCGTGGTAACTTGAAACGCGCCCTTCGTCACATGGAAAAAATCGGCTACAAGTCTTTTAACTTGGGTCCAGAGCCTGAATTCTTCCTTTTCAAATTGGATGAAAATGGCAACCCAACTCTTGAAGTCAATGATAAAGGTGGCTATTTTGACCTAGCTCCAACAGACTTGGCAGACAATACACGTCGTGAAATTGTCAACGTCCTCACTCAAATGGGCTTTGAAGTAGAAGCTAGTCACCACGAAGTCGCTGTTGGTCAGCATGAGATTGACTTCAAATACGCAGACGTCTTAAAAGCTTGTGATAATATTCAAATTTTCAAATTGGTTGTTAAGACTATTGCCCGTAAACATGGGCTTTATGCAACCTTTATGGCTAAGCCAAAATACGGTATTGCTGGTAGCGGGATGCATTGCAACATGTCTCTTTTCAATGACAAGGGTGAAAATGCCTTCTTTGACGAAAAAGACCCACGTGGTATGCAATTGTCACAAGATGCTTACTATTTCCTTGGTGGCTTGATGAAACATGCTTACAATTACACGGCTATCATCAATCCAACAGTCAACTCTTACAAGCGTCTGGTTCCAGGTTATGAAGCTCCGGTTTACATCGCTTGGGCAGGTCGTAACCGTTCACCGTTGATCCGCGTACCTGCTTCTCGTGGTATGGGAACTCGTTTGGAATTGCGCTCGGTGGATCCAATGGCTAACCCTTACTTGGCTTTAGCTGTATTGTTGGAAGCGGGTCTGGATGGTATCGAAAATAAAATCCAAGCACCAGCACCAGTGGAAACAAATATTTATGCCATGTCAGCTGAAGAACGTAAGGCAACAGGTATTATCGACCTTCCTTCAACTCTTCACAATGCCCTTAAGGCGCTTCAAGAAGACGAAGTGGTCAAAGAGGCGCTTGGAAATCATATCTTTACAAACTTTATCGAAGCTAAACGCATTGAGTGGGCAAGCTATGCAACCTTTGTCTCTCAATGGGAAATTGATAATTATTTGGACGTTTATTAAACAGAAAGCCTCGGGAATTGAGGCTTTTTAATATGGGTATTCAAATCATAAGAATTCTGTAATATTTGTAACACTTTCTTCATCTAAATGTCACAAAAAGACGATATGCTATAGTCTGTTGAAATGAGAGGTACATTTGTGTTACAAAAGAAACAATATTTAATTTTACTAGGTTTTGTGTTCACAATGCTTCTGTTTGTAGGAAGTCCTAAGGCACAAGCAGCAATAAAGCCTGCGGAAACCAGTAAAAGTTTAGTGGTAAATTTGTCTAAGACATCGTCAACAGTTTCTGCTAAGGTTGCTGAAACGAGTAAGACGATGAAAGCGGAGAAAGTAGCAAAAGAAGAAAAGCCAGTAGTTGTGATGACCCCTAATACTTATGCAGTGGGTCAGTGTACATGGGGAGCGAAAGAGTTGGCACCTTGGGTTGGTAATAACTGGGGCAATGCGAATGATTGGGCGGTAAGTGCAGCAGTGGCTGGCTTCACAGTTGGCGACACACCCAAAGCTGGTGCGGTTATGGTATGGTCAGACGGTGGTTTTGGTCATGTGGCAGTCGTGACAGAAGTGGCAGCAGATGGGATGGTTCAAGTCAAGGAAGCGAATTATGCTGGTAATCCAGCTATCAACAATTACCGTGGTGCTTTTAATCCGAAAACGGAATCAAGCAATGCGGTCGTGTCTTATATCTACGCTCCAGATACAAAATAAGAAAAGGTTGGACAGAAGTCCAGCCTTTTTATGTTGGGCAAATAAAAAAACTAGCCTGGAGGGGCTAGTTACAGATATTAGTCTTCGTCTGGTGTGAGAATCATTGGGATAATGATTGGTTCACGTTCTGTCTTTTCATAGAGGAATGGACGAAGTGCATTGACTACGGCGCCATTAACCGTTTGAATGTTAGCATCTTTGTTCTTCAAGGCGATACGAATAGCGTTGAAGAGGATGCGTTGGCTTTCACGGATCAGGTCTCCTGACTCACGCATGTAGATAAAGCCACGGCTTAGGATGTCCGGTCCAGCCAAAATCATTTGTGTCTTGAAGTCGACAGTTGCGACAGCAAGAACGACACCGTCTTCTGATAAATCGCGACGATCTTTGAGGACGGCTGCACCAATCTCACCGATCCGATTTCCGTCTACGTAGATGTCTTGTGCGTTGAAATGACCTGAGATACGAGCAGAATCCTTGGTTAGTGCTAGCACGTCACCGTTTTCCATGATAAAGATATTTTCTTTTGGCACACCAGTATCAACGGCTAAGCCAGCATGGATTTTCTGCATACGGTATTCACCGTGAACAGGCATGAAATATTTTGGTTTAATCAGGCGGAGCATGAGTTTTTGCTCTTGCTGACCACCGTGCCCAGATGTATGGATATTATTGACCTTACCGTGAATAACTTCTACACCTGCTTCAATCAAGATGTTAATCAGCTTGTTGACGCCGGTTGTATTGCCTGGAATTGGGCTAGATGAGAAGATAACAGTATCACCAGGTTGCAATTGCACTTGGCGGTGTGTTCCATGGGCGATACGTGAAAGTGCGGCCATAGGCTCACCCTGGCTCCCTGTACAGAGAATCATGACTTCGCCAGCAGGGTATTCTTTAATCTCGTTTCCTTCGATAAAGGTCCCTTCAGGTGCTTTGATATAGCCTAATTCAATACCATTTACGATGGCTTTTTCCATTGAACGTCCGAAAACGGCAATCTTTCTACCCGTACGAACGGCGGCTTCAACGGCCTGTTGCAGACGGAAAATATTGGAGGCAAAGGAAGCAAAGATAATACGTCCGTGGATGCCTTCGATGATTTTCATGATGGATTGGCCAACGATTTTTTCCGAATTGGTAAAAGTTGGAATCTCAGCATTTGTAGAGTCGGATAGAAGACAGAGAACGCCTTCTTCGCCAAGAGCTGCCATGCGATGGAGGTCAGCGGGTTCTCCAACTGGTGTAAAGTCAAACTTAAAGTCTCCGGTACAGACGATTTTCCCTTGAGGGGTGTGGATAACAATTCCTAAAGGTTCTGGAATAGAGTGAGTCGTACGGAAGAAGCTAACCTTGAGGTTTTTAAATGTGAGAACGGTATTTTGGTGGATCTCATGCAGGGTTGCATCGCGTAAGAGCCCATGTTCTTCTAGTTTGCCACGGATTAAGGCTAGGGCCAATGGACCTGCATAGATAGGAATATTGGCTTGTTTGAGGAGGAATGGAATACCCCCGATGTGGTCTTCGTGACCATGGGTGATGACAAGTCCTTTTACGCGGTCAATGTTTTCAACGATGTAAGAGTAGTCTGGGATAACGTAGTCAATCCCGAGTAGATCATCTTCAGGGAATTTGATACCAGCGTCAACGATGATAATCTCGTCCTGGTACTCGATACCGTAGGTGTTCTTCCCGATTTCTCCCAAACCACCAATGGCGTAAACGCCAACTTCTTGAGGTTTTAGATTGATAGATGACATGGATTAGAACTCCGTAAGTTTGAAATCTGCGTGAGCTTTTTCGTACTCAAGGTGGTTTTCAGAGAGTAATTCGATGAATTCGATATTGTAGCTTGTGTTTTCTTCGACTAATTGGCGCGCGATAATGCGTCCTTCCAATTCAGTAGCTGCATCTACTTCTAAGTAAAGTGAGACAGTTTGCTCGCGGCGAGGAGAACGCTCTTTTGTTTCTTGGTAAAATACTTTATAAATCATAAGTTTCCTTTCTGTTGCAACGATTGTCCGGAAAAATACCAGATAGGTTAGCCAGCTGGTAAATGGGTATGCAATTTTTCCGAGTAATAGTAATAATAGTAATATTTTTTGAACGTAGCAATTACATTTATTATATCATAAATGATACGGTTGTAAAAAGAATTGGCAGGGAAAATGTAAAATGCAATCGTTTTCAGTTGCAAGGAAAGTCCATGATTTGAAAAAATGAGGGAGATAGCTTACAATAGTGGATAAGAGAAGAGAAAGTGATGATTCGATGAAACTATTAGCATTTGATACCTCTAGTCATGCCTTGTCTGTAGCGATTTTAGAGGGACAAACTTTATTGGCTGAAACCAAGGTTACTGTTAAAAAGAACCATAGCGTCAGTCTCATGCCGACGATTGATTTTTTGATGGCGCAAGTTGGCTGGAAACCGAGTGATTTGGAGCGCATTGTTGTCGCGGAAGGTCCGGGTTCTTATACAGGATTACGGGTGGCTGTTGCGACAGCCAAGACCTTGGCTTATGCTTTGAAAATTGATTTGGTCGGTGTGTCTAGTCTGTATGCCTTGACACAGGTCGGTTTTGACGGCTTGATTGTACCGTTGATGGATGCACGCCGCAATAATGTCTACGTTGGCTTTTATGAAAATGACCGGTCTGTTGAACCAGATCACCATGCTAGCTTTGAGGAGGTCTTGGAGCAGTTGCAGGGGCAAGAAAATCTGGCCTTTGTTGGAGAAGTAGAGGCTTTCCGTGACCAGATTGAGGCAGCTCTGCCGCAGGCTAAGATTATTCCGAGTCTACCTTCAACAGAATGGATTGGTTTAGCTGGTCAGGACTTGCCAGCTGTAGATGTGGATGCTTTTGTACCACGTTATTTAAAACGTGTGGAAGCAGAAGAAAATTGGTTGAAGAATAATAGCGAGTCCAATCCGGCTGATTACATCAAGCGAGTATAAGATGGCAGATAGCAAATATGTAGAAGCTGTTTGGGAGATTTTATCGGATGTTTATCCGATTGCTCCTTGGAATAAAGAGCAGATTGCAGCAGATATGGACCAAACTCAGACCCAGTATTTTTTTGTGGAGCAGGACGGGGAGATCGTTGGTTTTCTGGCAGTGCAAGATTTGGCAGACGAGTTGGAAATAACCAATATCGCTGTGAAAACAGCCTATCAGGGTCAAGGTTTAGCTGGACATTTGCTAGAGCAGTTACAGATGGTATCGGGGTCGATTTTCCTAGAAGTTAGAGAGGGAAATCTGGCGGCGCGTGCCTTGTATCAAAAGTATAGCTTCAAACAGATTGGCTTACGAAAGAATTATTATCATGCGCCGGTCGAGAATGCGGTCATCATGGAGAGAAAAAATGAAGGATAGATATATTTTAGCCATAGAGTCGTCGTGTGATGAGACCAGTGTGGCAATTTTGAAAAATGAAACGGAACTCTTAACCAACATCATTGCTAGTCAAGTTGAGAGCCATAAGCGTTTTGGTGGGGTGGTGCCAGAGGTAGCCAGCCGTCATCATGTCGAGGTTATCACGACTTGTATTGAGGATGCCTTGGTCGAGGCGGAAATTGCAGCGGAGGACTTGGATGCGGTAGCTGTGACCTATGGACCGGGCTTGGTAGGAGCTCTCTTGGTAGGGATGGCTACTGCGAAAGCATTCGCTTGGGCGCATGGTCTGCCTCTCATTCCGGTCAATCATATGGCTGGTCATCTGATGGCGGCGTGTGAGGTAGAGGAATTGCAGTACCCCTTGATGGCGCTTTTGGTTTCAGGTGGGCACACAGAGTTGGTTTATGTGAGTGAGCCGGGAGAGTATCGGATTATCGGGGAGACGCGCGATGATGCGGTTGGCGAAGCTTATGACAAGGTTGGTCGCGTCATGGGATTGAACTATCCAGCAGGGCGCGAGATTGATCAGCTGGCTCATAAAGGACAGGACATTTATGATTTTCCGCGTGCCATGATCAAGGAAGATCACCTGGAATTTTCATTTTCAGGGCTTAAGTCGGCCTTTATCAATTTGCATCACTATGCTGAGCAAAAAGGGGAAGAGCTGGTAACAGAGGATTTGTGCGCTTCATTCCAAGCGGCTGTTTTGGATATTTTGCTAGCAAAGACGCAAAAAGCTTTGGAGCAATATCCTGTTAAGCAGCTTATCGTCGCAGGTGGCGTGGCGGCCAACCAAGGTTTGCGAGAACGCTTGGCTCAGGACATCAAGGATGTACAAGTGGTCATCCCACCTCTTCGCCTCTGCGGAGACAATGCAGGGATGATAGCCCTAGCAGCTGCAGTTGAGTATGACAAAGGACACCGTGCAGACTGGTCGCTCAATGCCAAACCAAGTCTAGCATTTGACAGTGTGGGGATGTGAAAGTAAGCCTAGGATTTTATCCTAGGCTCTTTACTATTTTGTAGTACAACTACCAAAAAATCGAATTGCTAGAGAGTGAGAATAGAGTTTATTTTTAAGAATTTTCTGAAAATTGCTTGACGAACGTCTCCAACTAGCCTATACTAGAAGGGATATGATTGGAGGAGAGTTTGTGAAGAAAACATTTGTTCACGGGATGCGGGATGCGATTCCGGTTGGATTAGGCTATGTTTCGATTGGTTTGGCTTTCGGGATTGTGGCTGCAGGAAGCGGTTGGTCCTGGTGGGAAGTTGCGCTGTCTAGTATCTTGGTTTATGCAGGTTCAGCCCAGTTTGCGCTGGTTTCTCTCTTGTTGACAGGGGATTCGCTGTTGGCGATTGCCATGACGGTTTTTTTGATTAACCTGAGAAATATGCTCATGAGCTTACACGCGACAACCTTTTTTAAAAAAGTTCCTTTGTGGGAAGGACTGTTCATTGGTAGCTTGATAACGGATGAATCGTATGGGGTTCTGATGGGAGAAGCGGTGCACAATCAGGACATCACGACTAGTTGGATGCATGGAAATAATGTCTTTTCCTATCTGTCATGGATTGTGGCGACTATCGTCGGTGCTCTTCTGGGAGCCATGATTCCAAATCCGATTGGGTTTGGCTTGGACTATGCCTTGGTTGGAATGTTTATCGGGATTTTTATAGGTCAATGGGAGGCCATGGCCTTGTCAGAACCAGTGAAAAAGTTAGTGGTGATACTGGCAGCAGTGACGGTAAGCTTTTTTGTAGCTCTCTTGGTGGTGTCACAAGCAGCAGCGGTATTGATAGCAACCCTGTGTGGTTGTCTAGTAGGGGGGTATTTGGATGGAAACTAGTTATCTTTTGTGGGCTATTGGTCTGTCTGCCTTGGTAACCTGGGTGCCACGGGTCTTTCCTTTTATCCTGGTCAAGTACAGTAGTCTTCCGAAAATTGTCGAACGTCTGCTCAAGTACCTTCCGGTGACAATTATCTTTGCCTTGACTCTGTCTAGCCTTGTTTCTAAGGAAAAAGGAGCCGTTTTTCCAACCTTTTTATGGTTAGAAATTTTGGCTAGTATTCCTACATTTTGGGTGGCTTATCGCTATAAAAATCTGCTTTGGACTGTTGTGGCAGGAATTATTATAATTGCCATGTTACGACTTGTTTTTTAGACAAATAAGAACCAGGGATAAAATCCCTGGTTCTTATTGTTTCATACGAAATGTCTGTGGAGCTCTTTTCAGCAACATCATATAACCAATGCCGACGTAGAGGAGGAGAATGAGAGAAATCCCCAATACATAGAGGTTGCTGGTAATATGGAGTTGAGTGTTGAGGTAGGCTACCCAATAAAGTGCCCCGCTCAGCAGTTTGTAGGCAGGATTGGTAACTTCCATGTCTTTTGTAAATGGTTGAAGGATGTAGTAGATAAACAAGTCATGGAAGGAAAAGAGGGCTGTGAGACTGGTCAGAAGCAAGGCTAAAAGTGCAATTGTTCCGATCGAGTAGCGAAAACCACCAAAGGCCAAACAAACCAAGAAAATGCAGAGGGCAGAAATACCATTGTACTGAGTGGCTTTGAAAAAGCGATACCGGAATCCAGCTAAAATGGCCCGACCTTCCCGGTAGAATGGGTAGTGTAGCATGGCGATGTCACAATTGACAAAGACCATTTGGGCAATGGGGCGTCCCATCGAGCAAGCATACATAATCATGAAGGCAAAGGGCATAAATCCGATGAGTGCTTTTTCAGGGAGAAATTCATGGGTATAGATAGCAAAACCGATACCCGCTATACCGGCCAGACCGATACAGATTAAGCGGGTACGCAGTTGTTTCCACAAGATAGACCGGTAACGCTGAAAGAGAAGGGCGTTCAGATAGGCCATTCCAGAAAGATTGAACAGGTCTTTTTTATCATCGAGGGTCAGCTTTTCCTTCATTTGCAAGCCTTGGCGGGTGTATTGGTTGCCCGTTTTTAATTGGGCGACTCGCTGATCTGATTGCAAGGAATCCTCCATGCGGCTGAGGAGAAATGCATCCAATTCAGGGAAATGCTTCATGTAGAAACTGCAGCCTAGCAATAGTAGAATTTCGAGAATGAACAGGATCGGAAGGATTTGCGGGTTAAGAAAAGAGTGGAAGATGATAATAGGAATAGCTAGGACAAAACCAGAAAGGCCCATTATCCACCAGAGGCTCTTTTGCGTTTTAGTTGACAATTGCTTGTCAAATGTTTGCCGCCCCAGAGAGTAGCCCAAGAGTGTCATAGCAATCGGAGTCAGGAACCCGACTGGGAGATACCACCAATTTTGGGCTAGAAGGCTAAAAACGATGAAAGCAGGCAGGTAGAAGATAGCCGTGATAAGTGGCTGTAGCCAGATTTTTTCAAGGAGAATGGTTCGTCGAGGTAGTTGGAAAAAGTCCATGAAATCTCGCTCGGCTTTTGGAATGACACTAGAAAATGCATTTCCGCACTGAATATCTAGCCCGACAATTAGCCACCAGAGTAGGAAGCCTAGCAGCCACGAATTCTCATGAAGGGCGAGTGGGGTATCGGAGTTGGTTAGGATATTTGTCCAGAAAAGCCCCACACCAAAATAGAGTGCTAGCCAGAGGAATTTGATGAGGATTTGCCAGGGGATAGAGAGGATGGAAAAGAGGATATAGAGCCCCGTTTTTAAATCATTCGCCTGATAAATGGTGTCGGGAATGTACCGCCCGACAAGGGGGAATTTTCGGAGGTAGTAGAAAATTCCGTTGATGGACTTGTGGACATCGTAATTTTGCCGATGCCAGGCTAGTTTTATGATGTCTTTCATAGGCCTTCTCCTACTTATTTGTCGGATAAAATGTCGACGATTTCTTGCTCGAAATCTGCATCGTGTAAACGTTCAGCCGGTATTTCTTGTAAATGCTGGTGGTGAAGGAGGACAATCTCGTCGCATAAATCTTGAGCCAACTGTAAGACGTGTGTTGAGAAGATGACGATGGAGTCCTTTTTAGCAGAGCGGATGAGCTCCTTGAATTCGTGGGCAGCAACGGGGTCAAAAGAGGTCAGCGGCTCATCCAGTAGGAGAACGGGTGGTTGGGCAATCAAGGAAGTAATCATCTGGACCTTATTTTGCATACCATGAGAAAAATCCTTTAGCAGTCGATGCTGGTCTTCTGCCGTGATACCGGCTAGCAGTAGCCAGTCTTCAGGGCTGCGGTTGTCTTTTAGTTTTTCCTTGTGAATGTCCATGAAAAAGCGGATGAATTCAAAGGCAGTCATAAAAGCAGGCAGCTGCGGTGTGGCTTGATTAAGAGCGATGTCGGTATTGTCATAGGCAAGGGTGGCAGTAGCATCGTCAGCCTGCAGGCCAATTTCTCCGCCATCAAGAGGAAGATTTTTGGCGATACAGTTGAAAAGAGTTGTCTTCCCAGCGCCGTTTCGCCCCAGTAGCCCATAAATTTTCCCTTGTTCAAATGTAAAGGATGTATCTTGGAAAATAACTTTTTGGTCAAATTTTTTTGAAATAGATGAGAGGGTGAGTTTCATAGGGAATTTCCTTTTTGTTTTATATACACAATACAATAAAACAAATAAAAAATCAAGCGTTTTCAGCTTGAGTGGGTTTTGTCAGGTTGTGTTAGTTAATAGTAGAGAGGCGTGTTTTTTGCAGACCATTTTCGTCAAAATTTTCAGCAGTCAGCCAATCTTCCAAGCGTTTTTTATTGGTGGGTCATTCCTTATCTAGGATGGAAAACCAATTGGTATCGCGATTTCGCCTCTTGTAGACAGCGGCTTGTCGAAAGGTGCCTTCGTAGGTAAATCCAAGGCGTAGAGCGGCATTATGACTCGGTTGGTTAAGGGAGTCGCATTTCCATTCATAACGGCGGTAGCCCAAGTCTTCAAAGACGTACTTCATCAGGAGATACTGGGCTTCTGTGGCCTGCCGTGAGCGTTGCAAAGTGGTTGAATAGACAACCCAGCCCATCTCAAGGACGCGGTTTTGTGTGTCAATCCGCATAAGTGCAACTGTTCCAAGAGCTTTTTTGCTAGTCTTGTCTACTATAGCAAAATGAAGCGGGTCTTTTGACGCAACCATTTGCTGAAAGTAGCTTGTAAAACTATCTTTATCTGTAAAAGGCTCTATCGGGAGGTAAGTCCAGTTTTGGAGAGGGCTAGTGGGTTCGTAGACTTCATAGAGGTCATCAAGGTGCTTTTCGGTGAGTTTTTCAACGAGTACGGTTTGGCCTTCTAGGACTTCTACTTGTGGGATGGCACCGGGGGTAAAATCAGCCAGTGCGCCGCCGATGGTTTGATTGAATGGATTGAGTTGCATGCCTTTTCTCCTTTTTAGTAATGCAGGCTACCTGCGACCCAGCCTGTACAGAGGCAGTAAGTGATATTAAAGCCGCCTGTGTGGGCGTTGATATCCAAAACCTCGCCGGCAAAATGCAGACCTGGAACAGTCTTGCTCTCCAGTGTTTTTGGATTGATTTCAGATAGGTCTACGCCTCCTTTGGTGACAAAGGATTTGGCGAGAGACATCTTTCCTGTAATCTTGATAGGCATGGTCTTGATGTCTAAGAGGAGCGTTTCAAGCTGCTTGTGGCTCAGTTGCTTAACTTTCAAGTCATAACCTTCGGCGAAAAATTCTGCCAAACGGTCAGGTATGAGGTCTTTAAGGCAATTTTTGACTGATTTTTCTCGATTCGCTTGGAAATGACTGGCTAATTCCTCTGATGAAATCGTGGGAATGACATCTAGATAAGTTGTTTCTCCCCCTTTTACAAAGCTAGAGAGGCGAAGAGCGGCAGGACCGGACAGGCCAAAATGCGTAAAGAGCAAGTCGTGGGTAATCTGGTGCTTGTCGTAGGTCAGGGTCACATCGTCCAGAGAAATCCCTTGGAGTTTTTTATGAGGGAAGTCTGTTAAAATAGGACTTTCAGCGGCTTCCAGGTCTGTTACCTTGAGTTTGAAATGCCGCGCAATCTCATGACCGAAACCGGTTGAGCCAGTGGAAGGATAGGATTTTCCACCAGTTGTCACAATCAGCTGTGGAGCGGTAAAGAGTTGGTCGGCCGTTTTCACCTGAAAAAGGTCATCGATTTTTCGGACGGACAAGACCTCGGTTCCTGTTCGAATGTCCACACCTAGCTCCAGCATTTTCATTTCCAGTGCTTTGATGATAGTCTGTGAACGGTCTGTTGTCGGAAAGACTCGTCCGTGGTCTTCGACTTTTAGTTTGATACCATTTTCTTCAAAGAAATTCATGATATCATGGTTGTCAAACTGCGAAAATACGCTATAGAGAAAGCGTCCATTGCCAGGGATTCCAGCTAATAGGTCTTCCAAGCTACCGTTATTGGTGACATTGCATCGGCCACCGCCCGTACCAGCTAGCTTTTTTCCTAGACGCTTATTTTTTTCAATTAAGAGTGTATTTTTTCCATAAAATTTGGAGGAAATAGCCGCCATCATACCAGCAGGACCTGCTCCAATTACGATCGTATCAAATGTATTCATGGGCTTATTTTACCATAAAACAATAGAAGCACCTAGTTAATAAGTGCTTCTCATCTGTTTATTCTTTACTTGTGTGGCGTTTTCCTAGGTTTAGAGCTTCTTGTTCAGACATGGTAATCACATTGTCCCAATTGGTATTGGCTGGCATGTTGCCGCTATCCATTCCACTGTAGTTGCCCGAGTTGACCCAGGCAGTTAATGGTGTTAGATTACGTAGTTCATCGTTGAGACCGCTAAATTGATAGCCAATAAGGTGCCCACGATTCATGACCTAGGCTTTTTTGCTACCGTTTGAATAGTAAAAACGATAGTTATGCCAGCCGACGGAATTAGCCTTGATACGGGCCATCCGCATTTGCCGTGGTTGGTCGGCAGTATTTAGCTGGATGTGGACGCTACTTGCTCTGTGAAATTGGTCCAGCTCTCCTAGTTGAAGTTGCCGCTGTGCCTGAAAAGGAAGGGTACCGGCTTCTTGGGAAATATTGTCTGCCTGTAGCTGGATAGAAAATGAAAAGCAAGTTCCCAATACGAGACTGAGGGTCAGAAATAATTGTGCAAGTCTTTTCCGATACATAATCGCTCTCCTAAAGGTGATGTTAGTTTCATTTTAGGATATTCAATAGGAAAAATCAAGATAGATTTTGATTTGCCACTTTATTCCCCTATATTTGACAGTTAATAGGGGTTGTGGTAAGATTTTAATGATAGAATCTAGAAAAATCAAGCGATTGAGGAAATTATGGGAATTGAAAAAACAGTCAGCGAATTAGCTGAGATTTTAGGGGTCAGCCGACAGGCTATGAACAATCGTGTCAAATCCTTACCTGAAGAATTTGTTGAAAAAAACGATAAGGGCGTGACGGTTGTTAACAGAGCTGGTCTGATTAAGCTGGAAGAAATTTACAAGACCACTATTTTTGAAGATGAGCCAATCAGCGAAGAAGTGAAGCAACGTGAGCTCATGGAGATTTTGGTGGATGAGAAAAATGCAGAAATCATTCGCCTGTACGACCAGTTGAAAGCAAAAGACAAGCAGTTGGCTGAAAAAGATGAGCAGTTGCGTGTCAAGGATGTACAGATTTCTGAGAAAGACAAGCAGTTGGACCAACAGCAACAATTAACCTTGAAAGCCATGGCTGATAAAGAGACATTGAAGTTGGAATTGGACCAAGCCAAAGCACAAGTAGAAGAAGAACAGACCAAAAAAGGATTCTTTGCAAAACTTTTTGGGAAATAATGAGAGCTGAGAGATTTCTCGGCTTTTTTGATTTTCAGAGATGATTGCTTGAGCACAATTGAAAGGGAAAGTACAGACTATTCGATTGGGCTCAAATAGACTAGAAAAGAAAAATGAAAAGGGTTACAATTTAGACAAGGAGAAGGAAATGATTGATAATCGTGCCATCACCATTTTAATGGAATTATTTGGAAATCAGGAACTCAGTCTTTATGAATTAGGTGTTCAGACAGGAGTTGAAAAGGAAGGTCTGTTGACTAGTATGCAACAAGTCAATGACTTATTACAGGATAATGGATTTTCGACGATTGATTTTCAAGATGGAGTTTACCGCGTTCCAGAGAGTTTGAAGGAGAATCAGTCTCTTATTTTTGAATTATTGAGGAGCCGCGAGGTTTATCTATCTCAGGAAGAGCGGCGCGTGTTGATTTATCTCTACACCTTTATCCGAAAAGAGTTCATATCAAATGTTCATTATCAGGATTTGCTTAGTGTCAGCAAGAATACAACCTTGACGGATATCAAAAATGTTCGAGACTTGTGTCGGCAGTTTGGACTTGAGTTTCAATACACTCGGTCTCAAGGTTACCATTTGCTCGGTCGCGAGGAAGATAAGCATCGGCTAGCTTTTTATGCCATTAGTGACTGTCTCAAGTCGCCAGTCGGTATCTGGGCTTTGGATTATATCCTACGTTCTTGGGGAGAAGCGATCAAGCGAGAATGTATCAAGCCGTTGAGTTTTCAGCTTTGTCAATTTTACCAACTATCTCCTTTAGAAGATCGATTGGATGAATTTCTTTACTTTCTCCAATTTTTAGCGATTCGTAGAAAACGTATCAGCGTAGAGGTAGATTGGCAGGTAAGCGAAGTGTCTCAGACAATCCAAGAGGTTGTGGCCCAACTATGGGAACACTTGGAACAGGCTGATGATAGCGTACCGAGTCTGACAGATTCTTGGAGAATGTATTTGGCTCATCTTTTGCAAGGTTGTTTGGAAGGACAGGCTGTAGAAGAAGATGAATTTTTCTCAAATCTGACTCTTGCTATTGTAGAAGAAATGGAGCGCCTCTCGCTCATTAGTTTTGAACGGCGGAAGGATCTGTTGGAAGGATTGCGAAAGCATCTGATACCAGCTTACCATCGCTTGAGGTCACGGACGTTTACCATCAATACCTATACGGAGGTCATAAAGGAAGAACACAAGGATTTGTTTGAAATTGTCAAGAAAGCCTTATCTCCCTTAGAAGAAGCCATTGGCTTTCCTGTTCCAGATGGAGAAGTTTCTTACTTTGTCATCCACTTTGGAGGGTATATTGAAGCGGTGCAAGAGCGAAGTTTTCGCTACCGTGCCTTGGTTGTTTGTCCAAATGGTGTCAGCTCGTCCTTGATTGTAAAGGAAAATCTCAAGCAACTTTTCCCAAATATATTCTTTGCCGACGCGCATTCGGTAGCGGGATTGCAGCAGATTGACCAAGATGAGTATGACATGATTTTTTCAACAATCAAGCTGGAAACAACATGTCCATTTTTCCTAGTGCCACCGATGATGAGTTTAGGGCAAAAACGAGAATTGTTTCACTTGGTAGGACAAGAATTTGCAAATGCAGGTTATTTTCCTATCGAAATCGAGCAGCTCATGACCCTAATTGGCAAGTATGCGACCGTTCATCGCGAGCAAGCATTAAAATATGAATTAGTCCAATTTCTAAATGAAAAATCTTATGAAAGGAAGGAAAGAAGTCCTATGTTAGAGGAATTGATTACCAGAGAAACCTATCAATATCGGGCAGGCAAGCTATCTTGGCAGGAAGCTATCGCCTGTGCTGCTGAGCCTTTGTTAGCCCAAGGAGCGATTGAGGAATCCTATGTGGGTGCCATGGTGAATAAGGTCATCGAATTTGGGCCATTTATTGATTTAGGAAAGGGGGTTGCCATTCCGCATGCTCGTCCGGAAGATGGTGTCAATCGGATTGGTATGTCCATGCTGAAGCTAGATGAGCCAGTCTACTTGCTGGATGATGCTAGTCATGAAATTCGTCTGATCATCTGTATCGCAGCGGTGGACAATCAAACCCATCTCAGAGCTTTATCTCATTTGACAGCTATATTGAGAGAGCCAGAAAAATTGCAACAACTTGTCGAGTCAACTGACTTCGACGCTATTAAAGATTTATTAAAGGAGGATACAACATGCTAAGAATTGGTACTGCATGTGGTTCAGGTTTGGGTTCAAGTTTCATGGTTCAAATGAATATCGAATCCATTTTGAAAGAATGGGGCGTCTCAGACGTTCAAGTGGAACATTATGACTTGGGTGGAGCAGATCCAAGTGCCGCAGATATTTGGATTGTCGGTCGCGACTTGGCAGATTCTGCAACGCATTTAGGAGATGTTCGTATTTTAAATAGTATCATCGATATGGATGAACTACGTGAATTGATTATGGGCATTTGCAAAGAAAAAGGACTTGTATAAGTTAGGGTTGCTCAAAAAGGAGAGAAAATATGTTAGATTTTTTAATTGATATTGCGAAAACTCCCGCAATTTTGGTAGCGTTGATTGCTATTTTAGGTCTTGCCTTACAGAAGAAATCTGCATCGGATTTGCTCAAGGGCGGTATCAAAACCTTCGTCGGCTTTATCGTAGTAAGTGGTGGTGCCACTATTCTACAAACCTCGCTACAACCGTTTGGTCAAATGTTTGAACATGCCTTTCATTTGAAAGGTGTTGTCCCAAATAACGAAGCAATCGTCGCGCTCGCGCTAGATAAATTTGGTACAGCGACATCCTTGATTATGTTGCTAGGGATGGTCTTTAACATTTTGATTGCCCGCTTTACACGCTTCAAATATATCTTCTTAACAGGTCACCACACACTTTACATGGCTTGTATGATTGCCGTAATTATGACAGTTGCAGGCTTTACATCAGCAGGTTTGATTGTGATGGGTGGTTTGGCTCTTGGTATCATCATGTCTCTCTCACCAGCCTTTGTACAAAAATACATGGTGCAGTTGACAGGCAATGACAAGGTTGCTCTTGGACACTTCAGCTCGCTGGGTTACTGGCTCAGTGGATTTGTTGGTGGACTCGTTGGGGACAAATCAAAATCAACAGAAGATATTAAATTCCCTAAAGGTTTGGCATTCTTGCGTGACAGCACAGTTAGTATCGCCCTTTCTATGTCTATCATTTACATCATCGTAGCCATTTTTGCGGGTGGTGCTTATATTGAAAAAGAATTGAGTAGTGGTACAAACAGTATCGTCTATGCTCTCCAACTTGGTGGTACATTTGCAGCTGGTGTCTTCACAATTCTTGCAGGGGTTCGCTTGATCTTGGCAGAAATCGTACCAGCCTTCAAAGGTATTTCTGAAAAATTGGTACCAAACTCTAAACCAGCTTTGGACTGTCCTATCGTGTATCCATCAGCTCCAAATGCTGTATTGATTGGTTTTATTTCTAGTTTTGTTGGCGGTTTGGTCAGCATGTTGATCATGATTTTGACTGGTGGCGTTGTCATCTTACCAGGTGTCGTTCCGCACTTCTTCTGTGGAGCAACAGCAGGGGTAATGGGGAATGCTTCAGGTGGTATCCGCGGCTCAATCGTTGGTGCCTTCATGCAAGGTGTCTTGATTAGCTTCTTGCCAGTATTCTTGATGCCTGTCTTGGGAGACCTTGGCTTTGCAGGTTCAACCTTCTCTGATGCTGACTTTGGTTTGTCAGGTATCTTCCTTGGAACCTTGGCCAATAAAGGCGGTGTTGTAGCTGTATCCATCGGTATCTTTGCGGTTCTTGCAGTGATGGTAGCTATGACAGTTCTTAAGAAAGACAAGAAAGAGGCTTAAGATGAAAGAAGAGTTGAAAAAACTAGAAAATTTTGCAACTGAAATCCGTTACCATACGCTCACAACTCTCAATCATTTGGGATTTGGGCATTACGGAGGAAGTTTATCAATTGTCGAAGTTTTGGCAGCTCTATATGGCGAAATTCTCGATGTAACAGTCCAGAATTTCTCGTCAACAGAGCGTGATTACTTTGTATTGTCAAAAGGCCATGCCGGTCCAGCTCTTTATAGCACCCTCTATCTCAAGGGATTTTTCGATCATGACTTTTTGTGGAGTCTCAATACAAACGGCACTCGCTTGCCATCTCATCCAGACCGCAATCTAACTCCCGGTGTGGATATGACGACTGGTTCCTTGGGTCAGGGAGTCAGTGCAGCAACTGGAATTGCCTACGGTCAAAAAATCAAACACAGTCCGCATCTTACCTATACCATTGTTGGGGACGGCGAACTAAACGAGGGACAGTGCTGGGAAGCGGCTCAGTTTGCAGCGCACCAACAATTATCCAACCTCATCCTTTTTGTAGATGACAATAAGAAGCAGTTGGATGGCACGACAGATGAGATTTGTAAGACCTTTGATTTTGCAGAAAAATTCCGTGCATTTGGCTGGGAAGCTGTCCGTGTGGATGGATTAGATATTGCGGCGATTATTGGAGCTGTTGAAGAGTTGAAAGCCAGCTTATCTCTTCAACCCAAATGTATCGTGCTTGATACGGTGAAAGGCCAGGGAGTCCCATTCTTGGAAGAAATGGCTAGCAATCACCACTTGCGTTTAACCAGTGAATTGGAAGAGCGTTTGGAACAAGCCGCTGAGGAAGTGCGACAAGGATTGGAGGGATAGCATGAGATCAGCAAAAGAAATGCGAAAAGTCTACAGTGATTTCTTGGCAGAATTCGGTCAGGAAGATAAAACGATCGCAGCGATTGAAGCAGACCTATCTAGCTCCATGTCGACCAACCAGTTAGGGGCTATTCTTGGGAAACGTTATGTTAATGTCGGTATCATGGAGCAAGAAATGATTGGGATTGCAGCTGGTCTTGCTGTTCAAGGTTTTAAACCTTATGTTCACACTTTTGGACCATTTGCCAGCCGACGAGTGTATGACCAGGTTTTCCTTTCTCTCGGATATGCACAGTTAAATGCGACGATCATTGGGTCTGATGCGGGGGTATCTGCTGAAATGAATGGCGGAACTCACATGCCGTTTGAAGATTTGGGTCTGATGCGGTTAATTCCTAAAATGCGTGTTTATGAAGTCAGTGATGATGTTCAGTTTGCGGCAGTTTTGGAAGAAACCTTGGCTGGTGAACACTTGAATTACATTCGGACTATTCGTAAGGCGCCGACAGCCATCTATCAAGGTGGTGAGGATTTTAGCAAGGGTTATTGCATTTTACGAACAGGTGCTGATGCAACCATTGTTGCCAGCGGGATTATGGTGGAGGAAGCCTTGGCGGCGGCAGAGAGCTTGGCTGAGCAGGGAATAGATGTTCAGGTTATCGACCTTTTCCGTATCAAGCCGATTGATCCAAGTTTAATGGAGCACTTACTTGGTAAACATGTCATCACAGCAGAAAATCACAATCGTATTGGCGGCTTGGGAAGCGCTATTTGTGAACTGCTTGCTAGTCAATCTCAGACACCAGTTTATCGTGTCGGTGTTGAGGAAGCATTTGGACAAGTAGGAAAAATGGACTATCTAAAAGAGGTCTATGGTTTAACAACACAAGCCATTGTCGACTTGGTAACTTCGGTACTGAAATAAACAGAAAAGACCGGGAACTCACTCTCGGTCTTTTAGTCTATATTTTTGCAAAAACCAATAGATAGTGATAATATAAAGTCAAAATGGAGGTAAGCTATGGGATTATTAGTAGAAGGAAAATGGGTTGACCAATGGTATGATACCAAGAAGTCAGGTGGACGTTTTGTGCGGACCAATGCGCTCTTTCGGAATTGGATTACAGCGGACGGTTCGGCTGGTCCGACGGGAGTTGGCGGTTATCAGGCAGAGGCGGGGCGTTATCATTTGTATGTATCTCTTGCTTGTCCATGGGCCAGTCGTACCTTGATGATGCGGGCCTTGAAGGGGCTAGAGGACATGATTTCTGTATCGGTTGTGCACCCGCTCATGTTGGAAAATGGCTGGACCTTTGCGGACGGTCCTGGTGTGGTTGCAGATCCGATTTTGGAGGCGGATTATTTGCATGAGATTTATACTCATGTTCAGCCTGACTATACGGGGCGCGTGACGGTGCCGGTTCTCTACGATAAAAAGACAGATACCATTGTCAGCAATGAGTCGGCGGATATTATTCGCATGTTTAACTCGGCTTTCGACCAGATTGGTGTAAAAAAAGGAGACTATGCTCTTGCTGCCTTGCTTGACGAGATTGATGCCATGAATGAAACAATTTACCACGCAGTCAATAACGGTGTCTACAAGGTTGGATTTGCTACGGACCAAGCTGTCTACGAAGAGGAATTAGGTCATCTTTTTGCGGCTTTGGATGAGTTGGAGGCCTTGTTGAGCACGCAAGAATACCTCGTTGGCAATCAATTTACAGAGGCAGACATTCGTCTCTTTACAACGCTCGTACGTTTTGATGCGGTTTACTATGGGCATTTTAAGTGTAATCTCAAGCGCTTGGTAGATTATCCACATTTGTGGCAGTATACGAAAAAAATTTACCACATGCCAGGAATTGCGGCAACGGTAGATTTTGGCCATATCAAACAACATTATTATGGTAGCCATAAGACCATCAATCCAAATGGGATTGTACCTGTGGGACCATTACTGGACTGGAATCTCTAGAAATTCACGAATGACCTGGGCAGTTTGCTCAGGTTTTTCTGTGTGTGGACTGTGCCCGCAATCAAGACTCGTGTTGAGATGGATATGCTGGGGGACAGTAGCCAACATTTGCTGTTTGCTATCCAAGGTTTCCTTGTCAGACTGGGCGATGAGAAGAGTGGAGCAGGTTACTTGAGAAAGAAGATTCTCAAATTCTCTCTGAAGGCGAATCAGCTCAAGGATGCTCTCTTTGTTGAGATGAAAGCGATAGGCGTCGTCTTTCCAGATAAAGGTCTCACGAATAGCCTCTTCCATGTGGCGAGACCAGTAGGGGGCGCTAGCCTTTTCTTGCTCGATAATGGCCTCAATGTCTGTGAAGATGGTTTCTTTTAAGAAATTTTCTGTCCCAGCCAAGGCTTCTTCCAGAGATTCGAAACTGTCAAATTGGAAATATCCCCCATCCAGCAGGACCAACTTTTCTAATTGAGGAAATTGTATAGCCAAGAAAGTTGCCAGATTTGCCCCCATGGAATGAGCGATGAGATAGAAAGGGGCAGAGGTATCAATTTTCGCTGCAAACCAATCTCGCAATTCAAGAGGGCTAGTGACCATGTCTTGCATATTTTGACCATGACCAGGCAGGTCGATATAGACCAAGGTTTGCCCCAGAAATTCTGCCAACTCTTTAACCTGGTGGCGATTGCCTCCCAGACCACCTAAAAAATAAATCGTGTGCATAGCTCTCTCCTTCTTTTTATCATCATTATAGCATAGTTATGTTTGAAAAAACTCCAACTAAAAAGAGATAAATCCCAACCAATTTCCTATTTATAGTTGTTTCCTTTGGGTTTATACTGTGATTGTCAAGAGCTCAAGATGAATAAAACAAGGAGTTATTACCATGCAAACAATTGGTGAAAAAATTAAAGTATTGCGAAGAGAGGCAGGTCTCAGTCAGCAGCAGTTGGCGGATAAGCTTGGTCTGTCTAATCAAGCTATTTCCAAATGGGAAACCAATACGGCTCAACCAGAAATTGGCTTGCTTCCTGAACTAGCAATGGTTTTTGGAGTTAGTATTGATGAGTTATTTGATTATACCAAGGAAAAATATCTGGATAAAATTGAAGGTCGGCTGGATAGTGGACAATTCCCTATCTGCTCACGGTTGCTACGAAGAGGTCATTCCTATCTGGGAGGCGGCTTATGAGGCGCAAGAGAAACCTCGATTCACAGATTACCATCTTGCCATTGCCCAGTGCTATCTCCTTTTAGGAAACAAGGCTGGCGCTATCCAGGCTTACCAGAAAGTCATAGACATTCTCAAGACAGACTGGAATTGCAGATTTGGAAGAGCCATTGATGAGGTGGAAGAAAAAATTCGACAGTTGACCTAAAAAAGAGCTGTATCATCAATACAGCTCTCTTTGGGGTTTCTAACCTAGTTAGCGAGAGTTAATAGTATTCACCTTGGCGGTAATTCCAAGAGTTGAAGTGGTCTGATAGGTGTATCATAATCTTATCAATATCGAGACCTTTGCGGATGACAACTGGACATGGCTCGATTGAGCGGCTGTTGGCACCTTGCTCGGGAATGAGTTTACCATCGGCATCAACCATAGACACCATGACACCTTGTTCGTAGCGCGTTTCGATGGTCTTGTCGGGTTGGATAGAAGCGACGTAGTCGTCTGCCTCGATGACCAAGTCAACTTTAGACTCGATGCGTTCACCGATTCCTTCGACCTTACCACGATTCCCTTTACCAGAAGGATTGGCAGAAGAAGCGTAGACCATACGACCTTCTTTTTCCCACATTTCTTTGGCAATCTGCTCACCGGCTACGCCGAACTTGATAACAAAGCAAGAAGTACCACGAACGTCAGTCATCAGCTCTTCACGACCATCACCATAGGCCTTCATTTTCTCATAAGCTTCTGGCTTCCAAGGAAGAATACAACCTAAAAGAATGTCCTCGTCCCAATGTTTTTTGTAGAAAGCATCGATTTCAGGCGTCAATTGTGCCAATTCGCGTAATTCATCCATGCTACCGCAGAGAACGACACCTGGTTTGTTGCGTTTGCGTTCTTTTGCATCAAATTTACGCTCCAAACCAGCCTTGTCAGCTGTCATGATAATGTATCCAACCTTTGTAGGGCAGACGATTACACCACCCTCACCTCTAATAATATCGTACCCTTCTTGAGAGAGATTTCCATCCCAATGAATGTGTCTTGTCATATCCATGCTCCTCGACTTAATTTTCAGATAATTCAATCATATCAGAATATTCTAGATAATTCAACCCTATTTTATCAAATCTTGCATTTTCCTCTCAAATATGCGACACTATGGCTATGAAATACATGTTGAAAGAAATTCAAAAAGTTTATCATCAGCTGGATAAGATTTTATTACTATTTTTGGCTCTTTTTGGTGCCATTGAGGTGATTTGGATTCCGGTGAATTCGTTTTTAGCAGAGCATCTCTTGCGTTTGACGGGGCATGCCTATCTCTCCACGACCAATATCGGTGCGGTCTTGACGGCGCGGTGGTGGGTTACAGGCCTCTTTGTGCTCTTAATCTTAGTCAATCTCTTGATATCCTATCTAGAAATCGGCTTTGTCCTGACAGGAATCTTGACACTACTGGACCAGGAACCCAAAACCTTGAGACAATTTATCGGTCAGACCTACCGAGGTCTCTGCTCAAATTTACGAAGTCTGCACTTGTCTAAGATTCTCTTTGTGCTCTGTTTTTCCGTGATTCTTTTTCCTTTTTTACGGAGAATCTTGGGAATTTACTACTTCAACAAGCTGGTCGTTCCGCAGTTTATCCTCGACTATCTCTCCAATCAATACCTGCTAGGCGGGCTGATTACAGGCTGTTTGCTCCTCTTTTTCTGGCTGACTGCGCGTGTCATGTACGCCCTTCCGCTAGTTTATTTTGACCAAAAAGGGGTGCGGGCTTCGTTGCTGACTTCATGGGAAAAAACGAGAGGGAGCGAGCAGTGGAAATCCCTTCTGCGCTTGCTGTGGATTATGTTGCAGTCGCAGCTCTTTTTCCTGCTTTTTGGCATCGTGACTTATAGCCTACAGGTAGCTGCAGACTTGTTACCAGAGGAGATTTCAGCGGTGGCAGCAGTGGGCAACTATATTGTACTGCGATTTGCCTACTATGGTGCAGTGGCCATCTTCTTGATTAAATTTGTAGAAATGTTGACGAGACAAGGAATGCCAGACTATCGTCGTTCACGTTTGCGTCATCGCTTGCGCTTGACCATCATGCTGTTGGCTAGTCTTTACTTTGGTCTGCAAGGCGCGGTAAATCTCTACTTTCCATTTAGCACTCTTCCCGTAACCATTTCACACCGAGGGGTTAATTTGAAAAATGGTGTTCAAAATACCATTTCTTCACTTGAAAAAACAGCGGTATTGAAACCGGACTATGTCGAGATGGATGTTCAGGAGACCAAGGATGGACAATTTGTGGTCATGCACGACAATGATATCCAGCAGTTGACAGGTTTTCCTGGCGGCACCCACGATTATAGTTTGAGCGAGATGACCGCGATGACAGCCAGTGAAAATGGCATGTCGGCCCCAGTTCCGTCTTTTGATGCCTACTTGAAGCGGGCAAATGAATTGGGTCAAAAGTTACTAGTAGAGATTAAGGTTAATTCGACGGATTCTCACAATATGACAAGAAATTTTCTCAAAAAGTACAGTAAGACCTTGCTGCAATACGGTCATCGCTTGCAGTTCTTGGATTATGATGTCATTCGACAAGCGGAAGAGTATGAACCTAAGTTGGTAACGGCTTTTATCCTGCCGTTTAACTCAATCTATCCAACAACAGTGGCTGACGGTTACACCATGGAGTATTCGTCACTCGACCAGAATTTTATGGTCAAATCCTGGCTTCGCCAGAAGATGGTCTATGCCTGGACGCCAAATGATACTGATACTATGAATCAAACGGTGCAGTTGCAGGTGGATGGGATTATTACGGACAACTTGACAGAACTGAAAGCTCTCTTGCAGGAATTGGAAGAAGACCACGATTATGCAGACCTCCTGCGTTACCAAATGGAAGGTCTCTTGTATCGATTTTAGAAAAAATGAAAAATAACCTAAGGTGAGGGCTTGCTCGTAACGCTGGGTTATGTCCTATAATGAGGGCAGAAGGGAGGTGAAGAAATGTCTGTTACCTATACAACTGGGGAGCTAGCCAAGAAAGCCAATGTCTCTGTTCGGACAGTCCAATACTATGACCAGCGAGGGATTTTGCAACCGAGCGATGTCACAGAAGGTGGGCGGAGGATTTATTCGGAAGAGGATTTGATGACGCTTCAAATTATCTGTTTTCTGCGAGAATTGGATTTTTCCATTGATGATATCGGGAAAATATTGGTCGAAGAAAATGTTCAGCAGGTTCTGGAAATGCTCTTGGTGACCCAGATTAAACAATTAAAAACAGAGGTTGGGTCTGCGCAAGCAAAACTTGACACAGCTGTCAACGTACTTGACAGTTTGAAAAAGCAAGATAACTATGAGTTGGCCTACCTGACAGACCTTTCGATCACTATGAAAAATCAAGATTCGTGGCAAAAGTTACAATGGAAGATGTATGGTATCCTCCTATTAGAAGCGGTGGTTTATGCTCTTCTTGTCTTTGGGGTTGGTCACTTGGGTCTTCGGTGGTTGCAGTGGTGTATGATGGGGGGCTTTATTTCTATCTATACCTATACGGTTATTCGTTTTCGCAAGAAATTTCACTATCTCTGTCCCAATTGTCACCATATTTTTGAGCCAAGTTTTAAAGAATTTGCCTGGGCAGGGCACACGCCCCGTACGCGGAAACTAACCTGTCCGTACTGCCATAAAAAATCCTATTGTCTGGAATTGGCTAAAGAATAAGTTTATCCTCTCTTATGAGAGGATTTTCTATTGTTCAAGGAATGTGTTATACTGGGGAGAGTTGATGTGTATGCGGTATGCAGAGTTTGATTGCTAGGAGTGCGAGGGTGATAAAATGGTTGAAAAAAGTATCAAGAAGCAGGCAGAAGAGCTTTGGGCAAGATATAAGTATGAGGTCCTGAGTCAGTCGCCAAAGATTTATTTGGAGATTCGTCAGTATTTGAAGTCGGATGTGGTTGATTTGAGTGAGGTGCATCGTCTGATTGAGCAAGCTCGGGGTATGGAGGAAAATCGCCAGTATGTCTACACGGCCATGCAGCATATGTGGGGGTATTTCAAAAAGGTAGCCAGACCAGAGGAAAAGAGAGACTTCCTATTCCGATTGGAGCAGTATGCAGCGGGTAGTGTGGACAAGGGAACACTTATCAAGGCACTGCAAGATCTTCTAAAACACTATCCGAATACCTATCTGAGCAATACCAGTATTTTAAAGGAGGATGATGAGTGAGATTGTGGCATCAAGATTTCATTTCGCTTCTACCACGTCCGCAGCTACTGGGGCAACACCGAGAGTGCTGTGCCTTGCGGGGAAATGGTTGGGGAAAGAAACACGCGACGGTGAACTATGTTTTTGATTATTCGCCCTATTGTCTATTTGCCTATCATCAGCTGATTATGGAGGAGATGACGCGGCGAGGTTATAAGGTCTCTGAAGAGTGGTTGCAGAAAGGTTATCGTGGGAAGACTTGTTTAGCTTATGAAAATCTTGTTCCAGTTCAGATTGGAAATCCCATCTATCCGGAGCACGATGCTGATTATCGGAAAGAATGTCTTGACAATTTAGCAGAAAAAGGGATTTTCTTGGACCTAAAAACAAAATGAAAGAGTAAAAATCGGGTTGGACTCGTTTTTTTTAGTTGTTCCTAAAATTTCTAGTTCAATTATTTTCAATCGTTATCTTTTTCTTCTATAATAGGAATGTTAAAGAACTATAAACATAGAAAGGGGACAAAGATGACGTTACCAGTGTTTCTGGAATTAGTTGAAATCAAAGCAAAAACGGCAAGTGTACTCCCTTTTCTAATCGGTCTGTGTTATTCCTATTATCAGTATGGCAGTATACATCCCCTATTGGTTGGTTTGTATTTTCTAGCCATGTTTTTGTTTAACATGTTTGTGGATGTGTGGGACAACTACAATGATTATCAGAATGCGGTCGATAAGACCTACAAGACAGATACCAACATTATCGGGCGGAAGAATTTATCTCTGCGTCAGGTAGAAATCTTATTAGCCTGCCTGATCGGTGCTTCGACCCTACTTGGTCTTGCCTTGGCATGGCTGGTTGGATGGCCCTTGTTGTTGATGGGTGGTTTTTGTTTTGCTGTTGGGATTTTCTATTCTTCGGGGCCCAAGCCCTTGTCTAGTTTGCCGCTAGGAGAGGTATTCTCGGGATTTACCATGGGGTTCATGATTAGTCTGATCTGTGTCTATCTCAATACCTATCAGGTGTTTAGCTGGGATATGCAAACGATTGGACAGATTCTCCTCATTTCCTTGCCTAATACCCTATGGATTGCCAATCTGATGTTGGCCAATAATCTATGCGACAAGGAAGAAGATGAAAAGAACCACCGCTATACCTTGGTCCACTATACTGGCACTAGGGGTGGCTTGTACTTGTTTGCACTAGCCAATATCTTGGCGGTGCTTGCGATTTTGTTGGAGTTTCTTTTTGGGCTGGCTCCCGCCACAGTCTTGCTGACGCTTGTCTTGGTTCCGTTTATTTACAGACAGACACGGCAGTTGTGGCAAAAGCAAGTCAAGAAAGAAACGTTTGTGTGTGCGATACGGATTTTGGCCTTGGGTTCGGCAACTCAAGCCCTGACCTATCTATTTGGGATTTTACTATAAAAGGAGTTAGATTATGAAAGAAGTCCTCGTTCTTGGAGCTGGCTATGCAGGGTTGAAAACAGTTGTTTCTTTGCAAAAACAAGCTGGTGATTTCCATATTACATTGGTGGACCGCAATGATTACCACTATGAAGCAACAGAATTGCACGAAGTGGCAGCTGGTTCAGTGCCGAAAGAAAAAATTTCGTACCCAATCGCAGATGTGATTGACCCGAAAAAAGTAACCTTCATTCAAGATTCAGTTGTGACGGTCAATGCAGATGCAAAAACAGTTGAATTGGTACAACATGGTCAGTTGACCTATGATTATGTCGTTGTAGCCTTGGGCTTTACTTCAGAAACGTTTGGCATCCCAGGCGCAATGGACAATGCCTTGCAAATGACAACGATTGACCAAGCAGTTGCCATCCATGAGCATATCCTAGCTAAAATGAAAGCCTATCGCGAAACAAAAGATGAGAACAATTTGCGTCTATTGATCTGTGGAGCTGGATTTACAGGTGTTGAGTTGGCGGGTGCCTTTGCAGACGAGCGTAAGGTTTATGCGGACTTGGCTGGTGTAGCTCCTGAAAAAATTGAAATCATTTGCGTGGAAGCGGCAAGCCGTATTTTCCCAATGTTTGATGATAACTTGGCAGCCTACGGTACAGAACTTGTGCGCAAAGTTGGAACTAACCTCATGCTTGGTTGCATGATTAAAGAAATCAAAGACGGTCAAGTATTGTACGTGACCAATCCAGAAGATACAGAATACCAGTCATTGACAGCTGGAACAATCGTGTGGACAACGGGTGTCAGCGGTAGCCCTGTTATGGCTGAGTCAGGATTTGACCAACGTCGTGGTCGTGTCGTAGTTGGTGCGGACTTGCGTGATCCCGCTCACCAAGACATGTACATCATCGGTGACGTAGCAGCCTTCATGGATACAGCCTCAAATCGCCCATTCCCAACGACAGCTCAAATCGCGACACGCATGGGAGCTCACGTGGCTAAAAACTTGGCTCTTCAACTAAAAGGACAAGCACCTGTAGACTTTAAGTTTAAGTCATTGGGAACTGTTGCTTCTGTTGGGAATACGCATGGACTCGGTGAGTCGCTTGGTGTGACCTTGAAAGCCTACCCAGCCTCAGCTGCGAAGAAAATGATTATGAACAAGTCACTCCTTGATATCGGTGGCTTAAAGGAACTCATGGCCAAAGGCCGTTTCGACCTTTACCATTAAGATTAGTTGGATCATTACTCGGCTGAAACAGCTATTTTAGGATACATTCTAATGCAAGACATTAGAAAGAGGGATTATGATGAATATTGAAACTTTAGCACGCTTCCAGTTTGCCATGACAACAGTTTTCCATTTCTTCTTCGTGCCATTTACTATCGGAACAAGTTTGGTAGTGGCAATTATGGAAACCATGTATGTCAAAACGAAAAATGATATCTACAAAAAAATGACCAAGTTTTGGGGTAACATTATGTTGCTCAGCTTTGCGGTCGGTGTGGTGACCGGGATTATCCAAGAATTCCAATTTGGGATGAACTGGTCAGACTATTCACGCTTTGTCGGGGATGTCTTTGGGGCACCACTGGCAGTTGAAGCCCTCTTGGCCTTCTTTATGGAGTCAACATTCTTGGGACTTTGGATGTTTACTTGGGACAACAAGAAAATCAGCAAGGGCTTGCATGCCACCTTTATCTGGTTGGTTGTATTTGGCTCAATGATGTCTGCTATGTGGATTTTGACGGCCAATGCCTTCATGCAACATCCAGTTGGCTACGAAGTCATCAACGGACGTGCGCAGATGACCGATTTCTTGGCCTTGATTACCAATCATCAGTTTTTCTATGAGTTTACTCACGTTATCTTTGGTGCTTTCACCATGGGTGGGATTGTCGTAGCAGGGATGGCTGCTTTCCGTCTCTTGAAAATGGAAAGTTTGACGGAGTCTGTTCAAGAAATTTACGAAAAATCATTGCGCGTTGGTTTGATTGTCGGTCTGCTTGGTTCTCTTGCTGTTATGGGAGCTGGTGACTTGCAAATGAAGGCCTTGATTGAAGACCAACCAATGAAATTTGCAGCCATGGAAGGGGATTACGAGGATTCTGGTAATCCTGCAGCCTGGACGGTTGTGGCTTGGGCGGATGAAGCTCAGCACAAGCAAGTGTTTGGCATTAAAATCCCATACATGCTGTCTATCCTTTCTTACGGAAAATTGTCAGGTGCGGTTGATGGTATGGAAACAGCCAATAAAAACCTCGTGGCAGAATATGGTGAGGACAATTATTACCCAATGGTAAACCTCATGTTCTACGGTTTCCGTACAATGGCAGCCTTTGGTATGTTGATGTTGGGTGTATCGGTACTTGGTCTCTTCTTGACACGTAAGAAAGCACCGATTCTTTACAAGCACAAATGGATGATGTGGATTGTTGCCTTGACAACATTTGCACCGTTCTTGTCCAACTCATTTGGTTGGATTATCACAGAACAAGGGCGTTACCCTTGGACGGTCTACGGTTTGTTTAAAATCAAAGACTCCGTATCACCAAATGTTTCCGTGACATCTCTATTGATTTCAAATACTGTTTACTTCCTACTCTTTGGTGGTTTGGCCGTGATGATGGTCGGCTTGACTGTTCGCGAATTGAAAAAAGGACCAGAGTACGAAGAAGAGCAAGCTCGTTTGAATGCTTATTCAACGATTGACCCATTTGAGAAAGGAGCCTACTAAGATGAGTGGATTACAACTATTATGGTTCTTTCTAATCGGACTTCTTTTTTCAGGTTTCTTCTTCTTGGAAGGCTTTGACTTCGGTGTCGGCATGGCTGTTCAAAGCTTGGCCCACAACGAAGAGGAAAAAGACCAGATTGTTCATACGATTGGCCCTGTTTGGGATGGAAATGAAGTCTGGTTGTTGACAGCGGGTGGGGCCATGTTTGCTTCATTCCCTTACTGGTACGCATCACTTTTTAGTGGTTATTACTTGATTTTGTTGACAATTTTGTTTGGCTTGATTATCCGCGGGGTATCCTTTGAATTCCGTCATAAAGTCGAAGCCCATCAAAAACAATTGTGGAACTGGACCTTGACCATCGGCTCAACGATTGTGCCATTCTTCTTTGGTGTCCTCTTTATCAGCTTGGTTCAAGGGATGCCAATGGATGCAGATGGAAATGTTTGGGCAAGTTTTGGAGATTATTTTAACCTCTTCTCTATCGTTGGTGGAGTAGCTATGGTACTCATGTCTTACTTGCACGGTTTGAATTACATTAGTTTGAAAACAGATGGTCCTGTTCGTGAACGTGCGCGCAACTACGCGCAGTTCCTCTACTGGGTTCTCTACCTTGGTTTGGTTGTTTTTACACTCTTGTTGGTGCTGAAGACAGACTTCTTCCAATTGCACTTTATCGCTAGTTTTGCATTGACCCTTTTGATTGTGGTCTTGACAGTGGTGGCCCATGTAGCAATCTTCAAAGGTGTGGAGTTGACAGCCTTTTTATCAAGCGGTTTGAGCTTGGTAGCAGTTGTAGTTCTCTTGTTCCAAGGGCTCTTCCCACGTGTTATGATTAGCTCTATCAGCGCCAAGTATGACTTGTTAATTGAAAAGGCTTCTTCATCGCCTTATACTCTGAAAATCATGTCCATTGTTGCCTTAACCTTGGTACCATTTGTACTGGCTTATACGGCGTGGAGCTACTATATTTTCAGAAAACGCATTGCTTTACCAGTGGTTCATGCAGGAGAAAAATAATGTTAGATAAAGCGGTTATGCGCTTATCCGGTATTCATAAACTAATGGGATTGCTTGTGGGATTAGACATCCTTCAGGCAATCTTTATTATCGGACAGGCATATTCTTTGAGTTTGGCCATTACAGGGCTCTGGGAGGGGCAGGCCTTGGTGGGGCAAATCGTGCCAATGGTCACTTTTCTCGTTTCTTATCTAGGACGTCACGCCATCAACTATGTAAAGGATGAGCGGCTGGATGATTTCTCAGCCATGCAAGGGAAACTTCTTCGTGGGCAACTGTTGGAAAAACTCTTTGATTTGGGGCCGCAGGTTGTCCAAAATCAAGGAACGGGGAATACAGTTACGATGGCTCTGGACGGCATTTCCTTGGTTGAAAATTATCTGCACCTCATCCTCAAAAAGATGATGGATATGAGTGTGGTTCCCTGGATTGTACTGGCGACTATTTTTTACTTGGATTGGAAATCGGGAGTGATTTTGCTTTTGGTCTTTCCTTTGATTATCGTCTTTATGATTATTCTTGGATTGGCTGCGAAGGCAAAGGCGGACCGTCAGTACGAGTCCTACCAATCCTTGTCCAATCACTTTTTAGACTCGCTGCGTGGCATGGACACCCTTCGCTTTTTCGGTCTTAGCAAACGCTATGCCACTAGCATCTACAATACCAGTGAAGTCTTTCGGAAGGCGACCATGTCTACCTTGCGAATCGGGATTTTATCTACGTTTGCCTTGGATTTCTTTACCACCTTGTCAATCGCCATTGTCGCGGTATTGCTAGGTCTTCGTCTCTTAAATGAGCAAATTTTCTTATTGCCAGCTTTGACGATACTAATCTTGGCACCCGAGTATTTCCTGCCTGTTCGTGAATTTTCAAGCGATTACCATGCGACCTTGGATGGAAAAAATGCTTTTCAGGCGATTCAAGCGGTCTTGGCAACGGAGGATATTCGTGAGGAGCAAGTATCTCTTGAGACTTGGCATCCAACCAGTCAGCTTGCCTTGCAGGATATTTCCATGGCTTACGAGGACAAGACCTTGTTAGAAGGCACAAATCTAACCTTCACAGGATTCCAGAAGGTTGGGATTATTGGGATGAGCGGTTCAGGAAAATCCAGCCTAATCAATCTACTAGGTGGTTTTTTGCCAACAGCTAGCGGTCAGATTGACCTGGATGGTGAAGTGGTGACCAACCTGCATCAGGAAAATTGGCGCAAGCAACTTCTCTATATTCCACAGTCTCCCTATGTTTTTGAGACATCGCTACGAGAAAATATCCGCTTCTATACACCGACAGCCAGTGACGAGGAAGTCTGGGAGGCTATTCGAGTGGTCGGGCTAGAGGAGTTGGTGGCTGAACTGCCACAGGGTCTGGATACCTTGGTCGGAAATGGGGCTCGCCCTCTTTCGGGTGGTCAGGCGCAACGGATTGCCTTGGCGCGTGCATTTCTGGATAGACAACGCCGCATCATGCTGTTTGACGAGCCAACAGCTCACTTGGATATCGAGACTGAGTTAGAACTCAAGGAAAAAATGATTCCATTGATGGACAATCGTTTAGTTTTCTTTGCGACTCACCGCTTGCACTGGTTGCAAGAAATGGATGTCATTCTTGTTCTGGATCAAGGTAAGGTGGTTGAATTCGGTCCTTACCAAGAATTGCTGGCTCAAAAAGGCTATCTCTATCAGTTAAAGCATGCTATGGGAGGCAATCATGAATAAGATACCGTTGTTTCAAGAGTTAAAAAGAGACCAGTGGGTCAAGCCGTTTTTTAAGCAATATCAGTTCTCGCTAGTGACGGCTCTAATTTTGGGATTTTTGACCTTCTTCAGCGCAGCGGCGCTGATGTTCAACTCAGGTTTTCTCATCAGTAAGTCAGCGTCACTCCCTGTCAATATCTTGCTGGTTTATATCCCGATTGTTTTGACACGAGCATTTGGGATTAGTCGGCCAATTTTTCGTTATGTTGAACGGTTGACCAGCCATAACTGGGTCTTGCGGATGACGTCAACTTTACGGAAAAAATTGTATGAGAGTCTGGAACAGGATGCCATTTTCCTCAAACGCAATTACCGTTTGGGAGACATCATGGGGCTCTTGGCAGAAGATATCAATCATCTCCAAAACCTCTATCTGCGAACGATTTTTCCAACCTTGATTGCCTGGTTGCTCTACCTATTTGTCGTGATTGGTCTGGGCTTCTTCTCTGTCTGGTTCGCCTTGTTTATCCTGCTCTATCTGGGGATTTTAATCTTTGTCTTTCCCCTCTGGTCGGTCTTGGTCAATGGAGCTCGTCAGAAGCAGGAAAAGGTACTGAAAAATCACTTGTATACAGATTTGACGGATAATGTACTGGGGGTTTCGGATTGGATTTTCAGCCAACGTGGGCAGGAATATGTCGCTCTTCATCAGTCTTCGGAGGATGATTTGTTGGCTGTGCAGAAGAAGATGCGTCATTTCAATAATCGTCGTACTTTTCTATTTGAGTTGGGGTTTGGAGTATTGGGGCTTCTCACTCTTGTCTGGTCAAGTCAGGAATTTGTGGGTAATCACGGCGGACAAGCCAACTGGATTGCAGCCTTTGTCTTGGCTGTTTTTCCGCTGGCAGAAGCATTTTCAGGCTTGTCCACTGCGGCTCAAGAGACCAACACATATGCGGACTCGATTCACCGCTTGAACAACTTACCAGAGGTTAATCCGGTTGCAAGAGCAGCTCAGCCGCCACAAGCTCCCTTTGATATAGCAGTGGACGGTTTGCATTTCCGCTATGCTTCTGACCAAAAAGAAGTGCTAAAAGGGCTTGATTTGCAGATACCTGCAGGACAAAAATTAGCTATTTTAGGGCGTAGTGGCTCGGGTAAATCCACTCTTGCTACCTTGCTTCGAGGCGATTTGCGGCCAAGTGCAGGACATATCTTGCTAGGAAGTGTGGAGGTTTCGAGCCTAGAAGAGACCATTTCGGACTATATTGGCGTGATTCAGCAAGCGCCTTATCTCTTCAACACCAGCATTCTCAATAATGTTCGTCTGGGAAATGAAGCGGCTAGCGAAGAAGAGGTTTGGCAGGTCTTAGAACGCGTCGGCTTGAAAGAGATGGTTGCAGTCTTGCCGCTTGGTCTTCAAACCATGGTAGATGAGGCAGGTTTGCGCTTTTCGGGTGGCGAGCGGCATCGCTTGGCCTTGGCGCGGATTTTGTTGAAAGAAACACCGATTATTATCTTGGATGAGCCGACGGTTGGCTTGGACCCTATTACAGAAAAAGCCTTGATTTCAACTTTTATGGAAGAGTTGGAAGGCAAGACTTTGATTTGGATTACACACCATTTGAAAGGCATTGAAGCGGTAGATCGCGTCATTTTCATCGAGGATGGTCAATTGGAAATGTCCGGTTCGCCGGCAGAATTGGCTAGTAGCAATGAGCGCTATCAGCTCTTGAAAGCCATTGATGATGGTGAATAAAAAAGACTGGAAGGTGACTTTCCGGTCTTTTCTTTTGTTAAATTTTCCGTTTGAGGAGATGGTTGGTCAGCTGTAGCAAGTACTTGCGCGATGTCGTTTTGGGTAATCTTTTGATATCAGCCAGAGCTTTTTCGGTAAAGCGTCGAGCGAGATTTCGAGCGTCTTCGACACCTTTATGGTCGATGACTAGGTCTGCAATTTCCTGAGTATCGGCAACTGTTAGCTGGTCCTTCTTGTCCAACAGTGGCTTGAAGGCGGCTGGATTTTTTTCAAGGGCAAAAAGCAGTGGTAGACTATAGACGCCATTTCCCAAATCCTCTAAAATTGGCTTGTTAAACTCTTTCTTGTCGGCAGTATAATCGAGAATATCATCCAAAATTTGAAAGGCCATTCCAGTGTGGTAACCAATCCGTCCTGCCAATCGCACAACAGACTCGTCTGCTCCACTAAAATAGGCCCCTTCCTTGCAGGCTAATTTGAAAAGCTCGGCAGTCTTTCCAGCAATCGCACGGAGATAGTCACGGATGCGCTGTTTTTGGTTGAAATAAAGGTGCATCTGGTCGAGTTCACCCATCAGGATTTTCTTCATGGATGCCGCATTGATGGCCATGTATGGCGTGCCATTCATCCCCTCCAAAATCAGCTCAAAAAAGACAGTAAACAGCAAGTCGCCCGTGTAAACAGCGATGTCTTTTCCAAAGCGGGCCTGGACCGTTGTTTTCCCGCGGCGCAAAGACGAGTCGTCAATCACATCATCGTGCACCAAGGTTGCCATATGCAAAATCTCAAGAGATGCTGCAATCTTAGTGAGCCGCTCGGGGTCAGTGTGCTTGTCCTTTCCAAAATCAGTAAATAAAAAGAAAAAAGCAGGGCGCAGATACTTTCCACCAGCATTGCTGAGTTCAAGGATAGCAGCTTCAATATCCGAATTTCGTACATGAACACGCCGGTCAATCATCTGACGTGTCTGGTCAATTTGCGTCTGAATAGCAGGATATTGGTCCCAAAATGCTGGCATGACGGTATCTCCTTTGAATTCTAATAGTATCATTTTACCCTAATATGCTCTATTTTACTAGCAAATTCAACTAGGAAAAAAGCTCCGATTTTATCGGAGCTACAATTGATTAAAATGGCAATTTTCCAGCGAAAGCGCCCATGATTTTTTTAGTCTCTTGCTCAATTTGATCCAGAGCATCGTTGATGGCTTGAGTAGTCATGTCTTGAAGAGTTTCCATATCTTCTGGGTCAACAACAGCTTCAGCGTATTGGATGGATACCAATTTTTTGTCTCCTGTAAATGTAGCAACCACCAAGTCTTGGGCTGATTTACCGACAAACTCAGTCGCAGCCAATTCGGCTTGTTTTTGCTCCATTTGCTTTTGGAGTTTTTGTGCTTGACGCATCATATTTTGCATATTCATCATAAGATTTTCTAGATTCCTTTCGTATCAAGGGTTTAGACCTTGTTTGTAAATAGTAACTGCCTGATAGTGCCATTCGATACTTCAGGAGGGCTATTTCTCGTACATTAGACATTATATCATTTTTAGAAAATAACTCAATTCTAAGTAGCTCTTCATTAGTTTTTGGTGGAACACATCTGATACGATTGTTAGCATACCAAGAAAAGGCGATGAATTATGCAACAGAAGAAGTTGTAAGTAACCTATCTCCGTATGCTACAGTAAATAAAGATGTCAAGACACAGATAGCTGATGAAAAATACTACTTTCTTGGGAACACATGTTATGCTATCATTAAATACCAAACATCTGTTAGAGGTGGCGAACCAACGGCGAATACCGTACAATATACATTAACTTATGATGAGTCAACTAATAAATTTAGTTCACTTAAGTCATATTAAGGAAGGTAATTCAATAATGGAGAGTACTTATGTAAAAGACTTTACATCATCATATCTAATAAATGGTGAGGAAATTTTTGTAACAGCTCCAGCACGATTCTCTGCGATTACAGATGAGTTGCTAATCGATGAAGAATTAGGTGATGTACTATGATAGCAGCGCTGGAACCTTCTTGATCGAGGATTCCTACGCAGGGACACAACTAGACCCACTTAGCCAAAATCGCTATGCCTATGTAGAGAACAACCCTGTCAACTACACCGACCCTAGTGGGCATTTCTTAAAAGGGCTAATTAAGGGTGCTAAGAACCTTTATAACAAAGCAGTTAATGCAGTAAAGAGTGTTGTCAAATCAGTAGCAAAACCACTGGGTAATCTTGTGAAATCCGCCGTAAATATTGGAACAAATCTTGTTAAAGGAATTATCAACGCTCCTAAAGCCATAGTTAATTTTGCAAGTAAGTAATGGTATAATTTCCAACAAACCCCGCTCTATAAGTCAGCGAACAGTGCATACAATGGAGTGATGAATGGAATTTCAAGAGCCTATCAAACAGTTTCAAACGCATGGACGCTAGCTAAACAGGCAGGTCAATCTGTCTATGACTGGGGCAAATCTAAGACTAGAGAAAGCAAAAACATCGCTTATAATTGGACGAAAGCACTGGAAGAGACAATCCGCCATGTTTGTGAAGTAGCTGGTAGAGCAACTGACGGAACAACTGTTCACGCTAGTACAGTAACCTTTGAAGGCAATATTTCTATTGAGAAAGCTAGACTTGATAATTCTTTAGAAATAATCAAAGCAAGTTCTAAATCGGATAGTATCAGATCAGATGAAATCATCAAAGCATATGAGGATTATTTATATAATACTAATAAAGCTGCTTTTGATGAGTATTGGACTGTTAGAAAAAATCTAAAACTTGGAATATCGCAGAAAATCAAGTAGCTGCAGCTGCAGAAAGAAAACTTGGAGAAAAGCTACAAAAATCTGGTGTGAATATTAAAACTATCTTGCAACAAATGGGAGATGATATTTTATCTGTAAACTCTAATGCAGGATATATTCCATTCGTAGTAGGAAGTAAAATATCGGCAAGTATTCAGGATAATTATCAATTCTATAATTTAGTTAATACTGGACAGCCGTTAGACTTAAAGAATAGATCCTATAAATCAACAGAAGATGTAGGTTATTCAATTTGGAGTAGAGATTGGGGAAATAGTGTAAAAAATGACTATGCAGGAAATTATTTGTATGGTTATGTTGGGAAAGGCTATTTACATTCTTCAGATGATTATTTAAAGTTTGCCGCAGGAGCAGCTCAAGAGGTTTCAGATATTAAATCGCTTGGATTTTTCGAAGCAGATTGGAAAGCATTCAAAAGTTTTATGACAGGAAATTATTTTGAATAAATGGATTATCATTATAGGAATTTTAAGCATTATGTTGATGTTTTTTCTACAAATTAAACTGAACAAGTATCATTTAAAGCCAGATGAGGAACGACTAATTAGAATAAAAGGCAATACTCAATCTTTGGATGCTCTGATTGAAATCCAAGTAATAAGTTATCGCAACAGTGGAAGAATAAAGTTATCATACGGGCATAATTGGTATAATGCTAATGCAGATATTCACTATAATATAACTACTGCTCAGGTCGAAAAATGGGAGTATGATTCAGTCTTAGGGAAGAGTGCAGTAATGATTTTGCAGAATCCACTGGACGGTATTGCAGTAGACAAGGAAGGTATAAGCATAGATACTCCCAAAGATGTTACATTTAGCTTTCAATCTAAGAAAGACTTTACTATAAAAATTAAGAGTCTATCAGATAAGGATGTGTCAGTTGATGTTAATGTAGTATACAGGTAATCCCTATGCCTATAATGGAACTAGCAACTATGTGGAACAGAAGTACCAACAAACCCAACAACGAGCACAAGCAGAACAACATCGCCAGCAACATATCCGAGAGGACTACGCTCAAGCTACTGGTCTCAAGAAAACTCCTAAGACTCGTGAAGGAAAGAGTCTCTTCCGCAACTGGGGTAAAGCACTCAAAGATATGTATACCCACGTATGTAAGACGGGTAAACGTATTAAAAAGGCTACTGTAAAATTCTTGAAAAATGTTGACTGGAAGAAGGTTGGTGTCACTGCAGGAGCAATCGGTGTCGGTATTGCCCTTACAGTAGCAACAGGAGGTCTAGGCTCCTCTGTAGCTATGGCTATTGGTGGTGCGGCTACTGGAGCTATTGTCTTTGGCCATGATGCTTATTCATCTGGTCAATGTGGCTGGTCACTAGCTGGCTCTACACTTAAAGGTGCCGGGATAGGAGCATTAGCTGGATTTATAGGAGGTCAATTTGTAGGGGTTGGTGCAAATGTTGCGACAAGTGCCACCGACTACTTCGTCAAGTTATGCGAATAATCAATATATAACTCCTGTACCAACAGTATTAACTCCGCTTCAAATTGCTCAGGCGAATGGGCAGTCTACTTATGATTGGGGCCAGTCTAAGACACGAGAAGCAGCTAATATCGCCCGCAACTGGACCAAGGCGCTTGAAGAAACAGTTCGCCATGTGTGTGATCCTAAGACGCTAAAGGGGAAAGATGCTTCTCACGATGCGGTTATCAAGGATTGGAAGATTGATGGTAGCCTCGTTAAGGAGGTCTACAAGCACCAAGATCATTATCATTTGGTGACAGAAGATGGAAAAGAGCACTTTATGTCTACAGATCCATCTTCTATGCTTGGCAATATCACAATCAAAGATTATTCAGAAATTGGGAATTCAAAATACCTAAATAAAGCGAACTATTCTGAACCATCCGATAAAGCATCAGTGGAGCCAAAAACAGAGCCAAAAGTTGAAGGCAAAACAGTTCAAGGTGAAATGCCAAAGGCAGAACCTAAACTTCTGCAGCATCTACTTCAGTTCAACCAGGAGTTGCAGCTGACACTCAGCCATCAACACAAGTAACTCCAGCAACAGGAAATAAGGAAGCGTCCGATGCCAAGAAGCAAGTAACTGCTATGCCATCACCTGCAGTTAAAACCAAAGGATTACCAAAAACAGGAGACCAACAAGGACGATTGGCCATTGTTTTAGGAAGTATTCTTCTAGGATTTAGCGTGTTAGTCGGTGTTAAAAAACGCCAAAAATAAAAGTAGTTAGTAAAAGTGAGATCAGTGATGGTCTTGCTTTTTTATTTTGCCGAGAATTTTTTGAGAGTTCAGGACACTTTTTTGATTTTACATAGATTTTACAAAAGTCTACAAATAGATTTGACATTTCTTGGGTATACTGAAGCTAATCAAAATAGAGGAGTTTGACATGAAAACATCTAAGAAAATTTTACTTTTGGCAGCGACTGGATTGATGGGACTGGGTATCTTGGCGGCTTGTTCGGGAGGCTCTTCATTTTCTGCCAGCGATACCATTAACGTGGTTTCGCGTGAGGAAGGTTCCGGTACGCGTGGGGCATTTATTGAATTGTTTGGCGTGGAAGAAAAGGATGCTAACGGTGAAAAAGTTGACAATACGTCTACCACAGCTATTGTGACCAACTCGACTTCTGTCATGTTGACAACTGTGGCTGAGGATGCGTCAGCGATTGGCTATGCTTCGCTTGGTTCATTGAATGATAGCGTAAAAGTGTTAAATATCGACGGTAAGACAGCTAGTGTGGCAGACATCAAGAATGGAACCTACAAGATTTCACGTCCATTTAATATCGTGACAAAAGAAGACAAGGTCAGCCAAGCAGCGCAAGATTTTATGGATTATATCTTGAGTACGGATGGCCAAAAGGTGGTGGAAACTGCTGGTTACATCCCGCTAGACAATGCAGCAGCTTACAAGTCAACAGCTTCATCGGGCAAGGTGGTGGTGGCAGGTTCTAGCTCGGTAACGCCTGTCATGGAAAAAATTAAGGAAGCTTACCAAAAAGTAAATACTAAGGTCGATGTGGAAATCCAACAAAGTGATTCATCAACAGGTATCACAAGTGCCATCGACGGCTCGGCAGACATCGGTATGGCTTCTCGTGAATTGAAAGACGAAGAATCTGGCAAAGGTGTCAAAGCAACTGTTATTGCCACAGACGGTATCGCTGTCGTGGTTAACAAGAAAAATAAAGTGAGTGATTTAACAACTGAACAGGTAAAAGAAATCTTCACTGGGAAGACAACGTCTTGGGCCGACTTATCAAAATAAGGTAAGAAGAATACATGAAACGAACAAAAGAAGATCTGATGCAAGCTGTGTTTTTCCTCACAGCTTGTGTTAGTGTCGTATCAGCAATTTTAATTTGTATCTTTCTCTTTGCAAGTGGTTTACCTGCCGTTATGAAAATTGGTTGGGGAGACTTTCTCTTGGGGAAGGTTTGGCGTCCGGGGAATAGCCTTTTCGGGATTTTTCCTATGATTGTGGGCTCGCTTTATGTGACAGCTGGTGCCTTGATTTTGGGTGGTCCAATCGGGATTTTGACAGCTGTATTTATGGCCTATTTTTGCCCGCCAGTTCTCTACAAGCCGCTGAAGTCAGCCATTAACTTGATGGCGGGGATTCCGTCTGTAGTCTATGGTTTCTTTGGGTTGGTCGTTCTTGTTCCCATGATTCGCCAGTCTTTGGGTGGCTTTGGTATGGGCGTCCTAGCGGCCTCGATTTTGCTTGGCATGATGATTTTGCCGACCATTATCAGTATCTCTGAGTCGTCTCTGAGGGCAGTTTCTGCTGCTTATTATGAGGGTGGGATTGCTCTTGGAGCCTCCCACGAGTGGAGCGTCTTTTTTGCGGTAGTCCCAGCGGCTAAGCGGGGGATTTTGGCATCAATCGTTCTTGGTACAGGGCGCGCGATTGGGGAAACCATGGCGGTCATCATGGTAGCTGGAAATCAAGCTATCTTGCCGCAATCATTGACCTCTGGCGTCCGCACCTTGACCACCAATATCGTTATGGAAATGGGCTATTCATCTGGTCTTCACCGGCAGGCTCTTATCGGGACAGCGGTTGTCCTGTTTGTCTTTATCTTGTTGATCAATATCAGCTTTTCAGCGCTTCAGAAGGAGGGGTAAGATGGAAAATATCAATCAACGAACTCCCAAGCAGTATTGGGAGTCTCTTAAAAGAGATCCACTCTCTTTCTTCTTATTTACCATTGTCTATCTAGCTGCTTTTCTGAGTGTGCTGACTATTGCCTTCGTCGTGGTTTATATCTTGGTCAAGGGGGTGCCGCATATCAATGCTAGCCTTTTTGCCTGGACCTATGACACGAAAAATGTATCGCTGCTACCGGCCTTTATCAATACTGTTTTTATGATTGTTTTGACCATGCTGGTAGCCGTTCCCTTGGGGATTGGTGGGTCTATCTACCTGACTGAATATGCTCGACGGGACAATCCTTATCTGAAAATCATACGGATAGCCACGGAGACACTGGCAGGTATCCCGTCAATCATCTACGGCTTATTTGGCGCGCTTTTCTTTGTCAAATACACGCATTTGGGGCTTTCCTTACTATCGGGTTCCTTGACTTTGAGCATTATGATCTTGCCCTTGATTATGCGGACGACCGAAGAAGCGCTCTTGTCGGTACCTGATTCGTATCGGGAAGGGGCTTTTGCTCTTGGTACTGGAAAGTTGCGTACCATTTTTCGAATTGTTTTGCCGAGTGCGGTCTCGGGGATATTTTCAGGAATTATCTTGGCGGTTGGCCGGATTATCGGTGAGTCGGCGGCCTTGATCTTTACAGCGGGGACAGTCGCTAAGGTAGCCCAGTCTGTCTTTAGTTCGACTCGGACCTTGGCAGTTCATATGTATGCTATCTCGGGAGAAGGGTTGTATGTCAATCAGACTTATGCCACAGCAGTTGTTTTATTGGTCTTGGTCATGGTGGTGAATTTTGTGTCAGGCCGAGTTGCCAAGCATTTAGGAAGTGAGTCAAATAGTGAGTAAATTAGCGATTAAGAATATGGATTTGTATTACGGAGATTTTCATGCTCTTAAAAATATCAATCTCGACATCGAAGAAAAAGAAATTACAGCCTTTATCGGACCGTCAGGTTGCGGAAAATCCACTCTTTTGAAGAGTCTCAACCGCATGAATGACCTAGTGAAAAATTGCAAAATCACTGGAGAAATCACGGTGGAAGGTCAGGACGTTTATCGGGAGTTAGACATCAATCAATTGCGTAAAAAAGTGGGAATGGTCTTCCAAAAAGCAAATCCATTTCCCATGAGCATCTACGATAATGTGGCATTTGGACCGAGAACACATGGTATCCATGCCAAGGTGGAGTTGGATGCCATTGTCGAACGTTCGCTGAGACAGGCTGCTCTCTGGGATGAGGTCAAAGATCGTCTGCACAAGTCAGCTTTAGGCATGTCGGGCGGGCAGCAGCAGCGTCTATGCATTGCGCGTGCATTGGCTATTGAACCAGACATTCTCTTGATGGATGAGCCGACCAGTGCCCTAGACCCGATTTCAACAGCTAAAATCGAAGATTTGGTCATGGAGCTCAAGAAGAACTACACTATCGTGATTGTTACCCACAATATGCAACAGGCTGTGCGGATTTCAGACAAGACTGCCTTTTTCTTAATGGGCGAGGTGGTGGAGTACAATAAAACCAGCCAACTCTTTTCATTGCCGCAGGATGAGCGCACAGAAAACTATATCACAGGGAGATTCGGATGATTCGTTCAAAATTTACCAATCAGCTTAATGACTTGAATAAAGAAATTATTTTTATGGGAGCCTTGTGCGAGGATATTATCGGGAAATCTCTGGCTCCTCTGACAGATGGTCAAGAGCTATCGCTGGAGGGCATTTCAGAAACCTATCATAAGATTGAAGAAATGGAGCGGGATATTGAAGAAAAATGTCTCAAACTCTTGTTGCGTCAGCAGCCAGTTGCCAAGGACTTACGCCGGATTTCTTCTGCCTTGAAGATGGTCTATGATATGAAACGGATTGGTGCCCAGTCCTATGAAATTGCAGAAATCATTAGCTTGGGTCATATTGTCCAAGGTACTGGACCAGAACGTCAGCAGCTAGACCACATGTCCAAAAACGTGATTGAAATGCTGACCAAGAGTATCGATGCCTTTATCTACGGAACCGAGGATCAAGCCCACCAAGTTATTCAGCAAGATAAGACAGTTAATCAGGAATTTGATACAATAAAGAAGCAGTTAGTTTTATCTTTTTCAGTACCAGATGTAGAAGGGGAATACCCGATTGACGTCTTGATGGTTGCAAAATACTTGGAACGTATCGGAGACCACGCCGTCAATATTGCTAAATGGGTACTGTTTTCAATCACAGGACACCTAGACGGAGAAACGTAATGATATATTGTGTGGAAGATGATGCAGATATTCGTGAAATGGTGCTCTATACCCTAGAAATGGCCGGTTTTATAGCTAGAGGTTTTTCAAATGGTGAGGATTTTTGGCAAGCTCTTGACCAGGAGAAACCTGAGCTTGTCTTGCTCGATATTATGCTACCTGGTGATGACGGCTTGACCATTCTTGACAAGCTACGAAGCAAGCGTCAGACAGAGATGATTCCTGTCCTGATGACGACGGCAAAAGGGAGCGAGTACGATAAGGTCAAAGGCTTGGACTTGGGAGCAGATGACTACTTGGTCAAGCCATTTGGCATGATGGAAATGATTTCGCGCATCAAGGCAGTACTTCGAAGAAGCCAGAAAAGTGATCAGAAAGACCACATCCTTATCGGCAATCTTGACCTAGATACCAGCAATTACTTGGTCAAGCGCGGCACGGAAAAAATTCAGCTGACCTTGAAAGAATTTGACTTGTTGGCACTCTTTTTCCGCCATCCTAATCGCGTCTTTACCCGCCAGGAACTCTTGGACAAGGTCTGGGGCGAGCAATTTCTGGGTGAGACGAGAACGGTTGATGTCCACATTGGCACGTTGAGAACCAAGCTAGGCGATGACGGCCACTTGATTGCGACCGTGCGCGGTGTTGGCTATCGTTTGGAGGAAGACCATGATTAAAAAGATTTTTCGGGCGACCCTATCCGCCAGCCTCGGCATGGTCTTTGTGACCATATTATTGCTCCTCGGATTTCTCTATAATTACTTCAGTCAAATCCAAAGAGAACAGCTACGGACCCAGACGGCTCTGGCGGCGCAAGGAATTGCCTTTGAGGGCAAGGATTTCTTTGAAAATCTCAAAACATCTAGCGTGCGGATAACCTGGGTGGACAATAGTGGTCAGGTCCTGTATGATACCCAGTCGAATGCCAAGTCCATGCCAAATCATGCCAACCGCGAAGAGATTAAAGAAGCGCTGAAAGATGGTTACAGTGAAAGTACTCGCTGGTCTTCGACCTTGACAGAAAAATCCATTTACGCGGCGCAGCGTCTCCCTAACGGCACTGTTGTCCGCCTATCTGTAGCCCAGCAAACGATTTTCGTTCTCTTGTTGGGAATGGTATCGCCCATTCTCTTCATCGTCCTATTGTCTGTGGGGCTGTCGGTCTTTATTGCCCGGTATATTTCCAAAAAAGTCTCTCAGCCGCTCAATAATCTGGACTTGGAACACCCGCTTTCAAACGACAGCTATGAAGAAATCACGCCTCTGTTGAGACGGATTGATAGCCACCAAAGCGAGATTCGTCAGCAAAAATCCATGCTTCAACGGCAACAAAAGGAATTTGACACCATTATCGCAAAAATCAAAGAAAGCATGGTTCTCCTAGACGACCAGGCAAGGATTGTCAGTATCAATGCGGAAGCCCGCCGCCTCTTCCATGTGGAGGGCGAGTGGCAGGGACGCTTGATGCTGGAAATCAGTCGTGACCTGACCCTGACCTCCTTGATTGACCAAGGACTTGCAGGGAAAAAGCGCGAAGGGGTCATCGCGATTGAGCAAAGTCAGTACAAGGTGCTGGTGAGACCGACCAAGGATGGTGCCACTGTAACTGGTTTGGTGATTTTGCTCTTTGATGTCACGGATCAACTACACTTGGAAGAATTGCAGCGGGAATTCACCGCCAATGTTTCCCACGAATTAAAAACACCTCTTCATGTTATTTCGGGCTATTCAGAATTGCTGGCCAATGGAATGGTACCGAGTGAAGAAGTACCTAAGTTTGCCACGAAAATTCATACAGAGTCTGACCGCTTGGTCAAATTGGTAGAAGACATCATCAATCTGTCTCAACTGGATGAGCAATCTGAATTTCCAATGGAAGAAGTCAATCTCTACCAGCTTACTGAGTCGGTGATAGAGGATTTGCAGCTAAAAGCTCAGAAAAAAGATGTTTCACTTGTCTTGAAGGGAGAAGATGCCCTTCTCCGTGGAAATCCTGTCTTGCTTCATTCTTTGGTTTATAACTTGTGCGACAATGCCATCATTTACAACAAAGAGCACGGCAGTGTTGAAGTGACTGTGGCAAATCTGCTGCATGAGATTAGCCTGACTGTGGCAGATACGGGGATTGGGATTGCTTCGGATGATCAAGAGCGGATTTTCGAGCGCTTTTATCGAGTGGACAAGAGCCGTTCAAAAGTAGTCGGAGGAACCGGCCTAGGTTTGTCTATCGTTAAAAAAGCGCTAGCCTTTCATAATGGTCACCTGAATCTATCTAGCTCCATCGGAAAAGGAACAATCATGGCAGTCCTATTCAAAAAATAAATCCTACAGTCGAGTTTTCGGACTCGATTGTGTTTTTTATCTCATGAAAATAGTGGTTGACCGACCAAGGGATTTCTCTCTACCTATTTTTTGTTATAATAGTTTCCATACTAGATAGAGGAGATTGGATATGGATTTGGAAAGATATCGGACTTTGGCCGAGCAAAAGCAGGGAGAGCACCGCAAGTTTTTGGCGAGTTTGAAGAAGAAGGCACCGAAAAATTTGGACAAGATTGTCCAGCAAGTACATACGGAAGTCTTCAATGAAATTGATTGTATCGAGTGTGCAAATTGCTGTAAAACTCTAGGCCCCTTGTTTACAGAGGCGGATATTCAGCGGATTTCCAAGCATTTCCGGATGAAATTATCAGCCTTTGAGGAGATGTACCTCAAAGTGGACGAAGATGGGGACAAGATTTTCAAGTCCATGCCTTGCCCGTTTCTGGGAGGGGATAATCTCTGCTCAATCTATGATGTTCGTCCAAAGGCCTGTCGGGAATTTCCCCACACAGACCGCAAGAAAATTTATCAAATCAACCATTTAACCATCAAGAATACATTGATCTGTCCAGCGGCTTATTTATTCGTAGAAAAGCTGAAAGATTGGATTTAACCACCTTGCAAATGCAAGGTTTTTTATTTTTTCGCCAGAAAACGATTTTTGCTTGCCAGTCAGTTTTTCAAATGGTATACTATCAAATAGTTAACTGGTTAATTATATTTTTTATAAATAAGGAGGATATTGTGAAAAGAATAGTCGGTAGTTTGTTGGTTTTCCTGTCGGTGCTGACCTTGTTTGGCTGCGGTAAGCCCAAGGTGGAAGAAAATAAAGGAATGAAAATTGTCACTAGTTTCTACCCTATCTATGCCATGACAAAGGAGGTGTCAGGGGAGTTAAACGACGTGCGCATGATTCAATCTGGGCAAGGAATTCATTCATTTGAGCCGTCTGTGACGGATATTCAGGCCATTTATGATGCGGATGTCTTTTTCTATCATTCTCACATTTTAGAATTCTGGGCTGGGCGTCTGAATCCTTCCACTCAACACTCAAAAGTCAAGATGATTGAGGCGTCAAAAGGGATTGACTTAGAGCGAGTAGCAGGTTTAGAAGATGTTCAAGCGGGTGCGGGTATGGATGAGTCGACACTTTACGATCCTCATAGTTGGCTTGATCCGGTTTTGGTGAGCCAAGAAGTTGCCATCATTGCCAATCAATTATCAGAACTTGATCCGAAAAATGCAACAACCTACCACAAAAATGCAGACAAGATGACAAAAGAGTTAGAACAGCTAACAGATAAATACAAAAAGAAATTTGCAGCCTGCAAACAGAAGAGTTTTGTAACTCAGCACACGGCATTTGCTTATACAGCCAAGCGATTTGGGTTGGAGCAATTAGGGATTGCAGGGGTGTCTGAAGAGGAGCCAAGTCCACGTCAGCTCGCTGAAATAAAAGAATTTATCGAGCGTTACAAGGTGAAGACCATTTTTGTAGAACACGGGGTATCGGATAAGCTAGCCAAGACCTTGAAGACATCGACCAATGTGAAGTTGAAGGTCTTGCAACCTCTTGAAGCAGACCCAGCAAATGAGAAAAGTTTTATTGAGAATTTAGATGCAAATTTAGCTGTTCTAGCCAAAGATTTAGAATAGGAGATGCCGATGAAAAAACACTATATTTATGGTTCTGTTGTAGCGATTATTTTGAGCTTTGCGGGTTACCAGGCGGGACATTACCAGGCAAAAGCGGAGATAGGAGCTAGTCAGAAAGTTGCGTATATAGATGGAAAGGCAGAAAAAACAAAAGCTCTGGCCAATAAGGAAAAAACGCCAGACGAAATCAGTGACGAAGAAGGCATTCACGCAGAGCAAATCGTTGTAAAAATCACGGACAAGGGCTACGTCACATCTCACGGAGACCATTTCCATTTCTTCAACGGGAAAGTGCCCTACGATGCGATTATCAGTGAAGAATTGATTATGAAAGACCCACATTACGTCTTCAAATCTTCTGACGTCATCAACGAAGTGAGAGATGGCTACATTATCAAAGTGGATGGAGCTTATTACCTCTATCTGAAGTCGGGTAGCAAGAAAGTCAATATCCGTACAAAGGCTCAGATTGAAGCAGAGCAGAAAAAATGGGGTGGACATAGTCGTGCATTATCTGGTCAAGCCTCGGCTAGTCAGTTGGCGTCTGCAGCGGCACAAGGACGCTATACTACGGATGATGGATATGTCTTTAGCCCGACAGACATCATCGATGACTTTGGAGATGCCTTTTTAGTACCGCATGGGGACCATTTCCATTACATCCCTAAAAAGGACTTGTCACCAGCAGAACTGCAAGCAGCTCAGGCTTATTGGGACCAAAAGCAAGGCAAATCAAGCGGAAATTCGTCCGTCAGCTACGGAGTTCCTAGCAACAGTTGGACAGGTTATGATGCGCCTCGTCATCAAGTAAGTCCTCTTAGTCAACCAAGCCATTCAGCTGGAAATTGGCGCGAATTATTTCGCCAATTATACAATCTCCCACGCAATCAACGTCATGTAGAGCCAGACGGTCTCGTTTTTGATCCTGCACAAATCACGCGTCGGGTTCCGCAAGGAGTCGTGGTACCGCACGGCAATCACTACCATATGATTCCTTATTCACAGATGAGCCCGTTGGAACAAGAAATTGCCCGTAGTATTCCTATTGGGGCAGATGTGAGTGGCTTCCACGAACCAGAAAGGGTGAATCCACCGCAACAGAAGCCGCAACCACAACCAATTGCCCATCAACCTCAACCCGCGCAACCAAGTCCGAAACCGATTGTTTCGGAGGAGCATCATGGTGGCAAGCATGTGACCTATTTTACCCCTATAGCAGAGCGTCCTGGTAAGCCAAATTCAAAAATTATCTATAGCCCAGAAGAAGTGGCCGCTGCAAAGGCAGCAGGTAAATACGCAACGTCAGACGGCTATATCTTTGATGCGAAAGATATCAAAGAGGATTTGGGAGAGGCTTATATTATCCCTCACATGACGCATGAGCACTGGGTTCCTAAGAAAGATTTGTCACCCGCAGAACGCAAGGCGGCTGAGGAATTCTTGGCTGGAAAATCAACAGAAAAAACTGTCGATAAACCAGTAGAAAAGCCAGTAGAAAAACCTGCAGAATCTGCTGAACCAACGAATCCACTGGCAAATCTTTCTGCCAAAGAGCTGTATGAGCGCGTAGCACCAGCTAAGATTGTTCCAGTTGAAAAGATGAGCTACAATGCAGCTTATGCGGTCAAAGTATCGGACGATTACATCATCATTCCGCATACAGACCATTACCATAACCTCAAGTTTAGCTGGTTTGATGAAAAGTTGTATACTGCGCCAGATGGTTATACTTTAGAGCAATTCTTTGCGACGATTAAGTACTACATTGCCCACCCTGACGAATTGCCTGCCAAAGACGGATGGGGCCACAGCAGTGACTATGGACATGGTAGCAACGCTAGCGACCCTGAAACCAATAATTTTTCCCCATCTGAGGAGCCAGCAGACAAGGAAGATGGCGCTGATGAAGACAACACTGAAGAAGGTGCCAAGGTAACTGGTCCGGAAATGGATGCTCTGGAAGAACGATTGTGGGCGTCTTTGAAAGTAGCTGAAGAGATGGCAGATGCAACGGTGAAAGAAAAAATTTCCGATGCAGTGGATGCCCTCTTTGACCGCCAAAATGACTTGAAAGTCGGTGGTGAAGATAGCATTGCCAAAATCAATGCAGATTTAGATACCCTTTGCAAGCAATACAATTTTAAAGCATAAAAGAAAGTGAGGCTAGACAGTGATTTAGCCTCGTTTTTCTTGAATTCGGCGCTAGACTCTGTTAGAATAGAGAGAATGAATTTATTCTAGAAAAAGGTAAGATAATGAAAAAGAAACCGTCGCTTAGTGCTTATGTCACCATTGGATTGATGCTGTTTGCCCTCTTTTTTGGTGCTGGGAATTTGATTTTCCCTGCTTATCTTGGAATTTATGCGGGAAGCAATGTTTGGCTGACTATTGTTGGCTTTTGTTTGACAGCTGTTACCCTGCCCTTGATGGGGGTTGCGGCTATCGCCTATACGGGAACGGAGGATGCGGAGTCCATTGCGCGACCAGTTTCTAAACTATACGCTCTCTGTTTTTCAGTTGCTCTCTATCTGTCCATTGGTCCATTTTTTGCCATTCCTCGGACAGGTGCAACTTCCTACTCTATCGGGATTGAGCCGATTTTTGGACCGTCTTTTATGGGGAAAGTCATTTATGCTCTGATTTTCTTTGGGATTTCCTATTGGTTGGCTATTCGTCCGAGCAAGATGGCGGACCGTATCGGGAAATACCTGACGCCGACCCTACTCTTTGTATTGGCTGTCTTAGTCATTGCCTCTTTCCTTCATCCAGCTGGAAAAATGGGGCTAGCACATAATGCCACTCCAGCAACCAGTGACGCCTTTGCTAATTTGCCATTTGTAGCAGGCTTGATTCAAGGTTATGGGACCATGGATGCCCTTGCGTCATTGGCTTTTTCGATTGTGGTGATCAATTCAGCCAAGGTGTTTGGAGCTAAGGACAATCAAGAAGTCGCAGGCATTACCTTGAAATCAGGTGTGATTGCGAGTGTCCTCCTTGCCCTAGTGTATATCTTTGTTGCGCGTATCGGTGCAACTTCACAAAGCTTGTTTGACTTTACAGCGGGAGCGTTTCAACTCAAGGGGCAGGTCATTGATGGTGGACATGTTCTGAGTCAGGCTTCGCATTTCTACTTGGGAGCGATTGGTAGAGCGGTTTTAGCTGTCGTGATTTTCCTGGCCTGTATCACAACTGCGACGGGTTTGATTACAGCCTGTGCGGAGTATTTCCATAAGCTCTTACCAGCAGTTTCTCATGCCGTTTGGGCAACTGTGTTTACCATTATTGCGCTTGTTTTCTACTTTGGTGGGTTGTCTGAAATTATCAAGTGGTCTTTGCCGGTCTTGTTCTTGCTTTATCCGTTGACCGTTGCCATTATCTTCTTGGCCTTGATGGGCAAATGGTTCCAGCATGATCCGATTGTTTACCGCTGGACGATTGGCTGGACCTTTATCGCTGGTTTCTATGATGCGGTCAATACTCTTGCAGGGATGACAGGCCTCTTTAAATTACCAGCAGGTCTGCTTCATTTCTTTGGACAAGTTGTGCCTTTGGGAAGATATTCTCTGGGCTGGATGAGCTTTGCTTTGGTTGGTTTTGTGATTGGTTTAGTTCATCATTTTTTGAAGAAAAAGTAAGAGGTTGGCGATTGTCCAGCCTCTTTTTGCCGTGCTATAATAAAGTAAAAGGAGGGCTTCATATGCGTGTGTTAGTTGCGATTGATTCCTTTAAAGGATCGGCAACATCAGCTGAAATGAATCAGGCAGTCAGGGCTGGTTTGCTGGATGCGTCACCGTCTCTGGAAGTGGAGACTGTGGCCATTGCTGACGGCGGGGAAGGGACCCTAGATGCTCTTGCTTGTGCTTTATCAGGCGAGATGGTTCAGGTGCAGGCTACTGACTTGCTTGGCCGGCCTTTGTCCGTAGCCTATCTCGTAGCGCAAGGTCGAGCTTTTATAGAGTCAGCTAGTCTACTGGGAATTGATAAGATTACGCCCAGTCCAGAAATATTTGAGAAAGCTTCGTCAGCTGGTTTAGCGGATCTAGTTTTAGATGCGCTGGAGCGAAATTGCCGACAGATTTTTGTGACATTGGGCGGAACAGGTAGCTCAGATGGTGGCCGTGGTTTCTTGGAAAAGTTGGTTCCGTACGCAGAACAACTCCGTCAAGTGGAGATAATCGGCCTAACAGATGTAAGAAATCCTTACGCAGGACCCGAAGGATATGCACGGATTTTCGGCCCGCAAAAAGGCGGAACCCCGGAACAGATTGCCGTTGAAGATGCGCGAGCCCGAGAATTCGTTCACAAGATAAGGGCTGAAAAGCAAATGGACTTGCAGAAACTAGCTGGAAGTGGTGCAGCAGGCGGGCTCGGCGGAGCTATTCTCGTGCTAGGAGGCAAGCTTCGGCCTGGCTTTTTAAGTATAGTTGACTTAATCGGTCTAGAAGAAAAAGTTGCTCATTCAGACCTTGTTATTACGGGCGAAGGACGTTTGGACAGCCAGTCGTTTCAAGGGAAAGCACCCGTTGGTTTGGCTGAGTTGGCACAGGTTTACAATCGTCCGGTCATCGCGCTCTGTGGGGCAGTAGGAGAGCGGGAACTGGCACTCTACTCGGACTTCTTGGCTGTATTTTCTATTCAGACAAAGGCGCAATCCTTAGAAAATGCCATGAAAGAATCCGAGACCTTGAAAAATGCCCGATTTGTAGCGGGAAATGTATGGCAGTTATTCAGTAAATCAAGCACCGGAATCTAGGTTCTGGTGTTTTATGATAGAAAAATTGTTCGGTTGTTGCTGGTTTAAAATTAAAAAATCAGAAAATTCAAATAAAAACCTTGACGTTGTATTTTGTTTTATGTTATATTATGTGACATGGAAGTTTAGGAGGTTTTTATGAAGTCAGGTAGTATTGCATTTATGCTCGTTTGTTCATGCTTAGTATTTTTTATGACAGTTGGTTTAGCCTTTTTCTATGGTGGTTTAGGTAGGCGCAAAAATGTCATCAATACCATGATGATGTGTATTGTACCGATGGGACTTGCCTCTGTTTTGTGGATTGTCTGTGGTTATTCCTTGTCTTTTGGTGGACACGGAAGTCTCGTTGGGGATTTTTCCCATTTGTTTTTCAATGGAGTGAGTGAAACAGCTTCCAGTCGAGGATTGGACATTCCAGATGCCCTATTCGCCATTTTCCAGATGATGTTTCCGATTATTACCGTAGCCATTTTAACGGGAGCAGTTGCGGGACGTATGCGATTTACCCCCTTGCTACTTTTTATGGCTATCTGGCTCTTTGTCGTTTATTTCCCATTTGCGCATATGGTCTGGGATGAGGGGCTCTTGGCTCAATGGGGCACTATCGACTTTGCTGGTGGGGATGTGGTTCATATTACCTCAGGGGTTTCTGGCTTGGTGCTCGCGCTTATAGTTGGGAAGCGTCGGGATCATTCGCACAATGTCTACCGCCCGCACAATGTTCCCTTTGTTCTTTTGGGGGCAGGAATTCTGTGGTTTGGCTGGTTTGGATTTAACGCAGGCTCTGCTTTGGGAGCCAATGGTCTTGCGGTTCACGCTTTTCTAACGACCCATGTGTCTGCTGCTGCGGCCCTCGTGTCTTGGCTCCTTGTTGAACATCGGATGACGGGTAACCTATCCTTGGTTGGAGCGTCTACAGGTCTGGTTGCAGGTCTAGTAGCCATCACTCCCGGTGCAGGATTTGTTTCTGTTTGGAGTTCGATCTTGATTGGGCTGTTGGTTAGTCCGATTTGTTACTTTGCCATTTCGACCTTGAAGGAAAAATTTGGCTATGATGATGCCTTGGATGCCTTTGGTTGTCACGGTATCGGCGGTATTTTCGGTGGTATTGCAACAGGAATTTTTACCACTCCAGAATTAGCCTTAAACAAAGATTTTGTCGGGATTATCTATGGCAATCCAAAATTATTACTCGTGACAGTGCTCGCCATTCTCTTTACAATTGCTTGGTCAGCGGGAGCTACGTACGTGATTGCTAGAGGAATCAAAGCAATCATGCCTTTACGTGTGAGTGACCGTGCAGAAGCCATTGGTCTGGATGATAGTGAGCATGAGGAAACGGCTTATCCAACTTTCATGGGATTAGATTCGTAAGCAAGGAGAAGAAAAATGAAAAAAATTGAAGCCATTATCCGTGCTGATAAGTTGGAAGATCTGAAAGACGCCTTGTCTGAAACTGGCTTGGCTAAAGGGATGACCATCAGTCAAGTTCTGGGCTACGGCAATCAAAAAGGGTTTGCAGAATACGTGCGCGGTCAAAAAATTATTCCGACCTTGCTGGCCAAAGTCAAGATTGAAATTGTCGCACATGATGCTAGTGTAGAAGCTATCGTAAATCTGATTGCAGAAGCAGTCCGCACAGGAGATGTCGGTGATGGAAAAATTTTCATCATCCCGATTGAAGAAGTCATCCGTATCCGGACGGGCGAACGCGGCGGCGATGCCTTGTAGTGGGAAAATAGACAAAAAAGAAGCCTAATGGCTTCTTTTTAATTTTAATTGATTGGAAGTTGAATTTTGGATTGCTCCAAGTCCACTGAAATGGTCCAGTCGCTATTATCACGAACGGTCACTTCAAAGTCAGTTGTGTAGAGAATGACGCGAAGCGTGCTTCCTTTAGGGAAATGATAGATGGTTGGTTGCAAGTCCCAAGTCAAGTCCATCCACTCGTCAGCGGTGACAACCTCGATTGTCAATAAATCACTGCGGTTTTGCAAGTTGAGGTAGCCTTTTGTGACTAGGCGATGCGGTGTTTGGACAAATGGCAATTCAGTTAGATTTTCTTGGGCGTAAAAACGGCCATTATCCAGCCTGTTGCGCTCTTGTACAGTTGGAATTGGCGTCAGTCGCTTGGCAGGTCCAAAGTCCAGTACTTGAGCAGATAAGAGACCCTTGGAGACGCTTGATTTGACGCGTAGCTGCAGACTGGCACGACCATTGAGATGCAGGTCTTCTTCGATTGGTAAATCGATGGTGATTTGATGCGCCTTGTCATTCCAGAGGTCCTGGTGGAAGCTAGGATAAGCCTTTCCATAGCGGACAAAATCGTCATCAGCATATTGGTTTTGAATATCTTTGACACCTGTCCCGAGTGCAAATTCTTGCTGGCTAGTCCCTTGGAAATCAGTCAGCACTGTCCAAGTCTGTGCGGAACGATTGTCTTGCCAGATGACACTTGGTAGTTGGTAGTCGTTCTCATAGTCCAGTAATTTGTGGGTGAGGAGGGCGTTCATGGATTCGCGGAAGTCAATGGACTGCCAGTTGTTCATATAGACATGGGCCCCGTGGTGGAAGAAGAGGTGCTTATTGACAGTTTTTGGCAGCGCGTGGAACATATTCCAGACGTGGATCGGCTTAACATTCCAATCCTGTGTGCCGTGTGTAAAGACCACTTCGCACTGGACCTTGTCCGCATTGAGTAGGTAATTGCGGTTGTGCCAATATTGGTTGTAATCACCGCTGGTGCGGTCCAACTGTGCTCGTTCTGCAGCGATTCCTGCCTCGTATGCGGCCTTATTTTTCAAGAAATCACCTGCTTGTAAACTCTTGGAGTAGGTCAGTGCTGTCAAGCTGTCCAAGTCCTCGCCAGGGTAGCCGCCGGGGCTAGTTACCAGACCGTTTTCACGGTAGTAGTCATACCAAGAAGAAATTCCTGCCTCGGCAATGATGACTTCTAGTCCATCCACACCGGTTGTTGCTAGAGCATTGGACATGGTTCCGAGATAGGAGATACCGCTTGTTGCCACTTTTCCATTTGCCCAGTCAGCCAGAACGATCTTGTCGCGTTTGTGAGAAGTGTAGGCGCGTGCTCGACCATTGAGCCAGTCAATGACGGCCTTATAGCCAGCCACTTGCTGGTAATCACCGGATGTCATATAACCTGTCGAACCCAGTGTTCCCACGCCAGACACATGGATGCTGGCAAATCCGCGCGCCAAGAAGTAATCATTGAGCGAGTAGGAAGAAATGTGACCCAGTTTCTCGGTTGCTGGAGACGTTGGCAAGTCTCTCTGGTCAGTAGGCAAAGTAGCAATATATGGTTCCTCTAGAGTAATTTGCCCGGCCTCTTTTTGCTCCAGTTGACCCTCCATTTTATGAAGGGCGGCGTCACTAGCCTTGTCGTTGGTTCCTTGATGGTAGGGGCTGTTGGTGATAACAGCAGGCACTTTCCCGGCAAATCGAGGACGCAGGATGGAAACCTTGGTCAGGTCAGTCTGTCCGGCCTTGCTTGTATCAACAGGCGTCTCCACGTAAACCACTTCACGTAGGACATCGTGAGTCGAGAAGGTAGCTAGAGATTTTCCATTGAAGAAATGATAATGATTGTCTTCAGGAATCAAGTCATCGCTGACCAGTTGTTCCACCAAGAGTGCCCCATTTTTGGTACGCGTGCTGAGCAGCTGATAGAGATTTTCGATGATGGAGCCAAATACAATCGGAAAACCTGATTCTGAACGGAAATCTTCTATATTGCTGTAGTCAAAATTGGGAACGAAGCCTAGCATTTGGAAGGCTACTTGGTAAAAAATTTGGTCTGTCAGAGGACGGTCTGATTGGAAAAAGCCCAACAAATCACAGTCCCAGTCCGCCAATAAATTTGCCAAAGCAGTATCTGTATCTTCTACTAAAAAGAAGGTTTTACGAACGAAGAGTTCAAGGTTTTTCTTGTCAGAAAATTGGCTGGAAAGATGGAAACCGAGCTCGGCTAACTCTGCTAGCATCCGTTCTGTTGAAAATTGGATATATGAAAATTGATTAAAACGCATACATTCTCCTAAACTTGAATATTTCCTTTACATAACCCATTATAGCTGATAAAATAAGGATTGTCTAAAAAATATTGGAGGATACACAAAAAAATGGACGTAGCAGTACATATTAAGTACATTACAGAATTTCTTGCAACAGCTCTTCTCGTTATCTTGGGAAATGGTGCGGTTGCCAACGTTGACCTTAAAGGTACAAAAGGAAACAACTCAGGTTGGATCGTTATTGCACTTGGTTATGGTCTTGCCGTTATGATGCCGGCTCTTATGTTTGGCAACGTATCAGGTAACCACATCAACCCAGCCTTCACAATTAGTTTAGCTGTTTTAGGCTATTTCAAATGGAGCTTGGTACCAGGTTACATCGCAGCTCAAATCGCTGGTGCTATCGCTGGTCAAGCAGTTGTTGTCGGTGTTTACCGCCCTTACTTCATGAAAACTGAAAATCCAAACCACATCTTGGGTTCATTCTCAACTATCTCAGCTCTTGATGATGGTACAAAAGAAAGCCGCAAAGCTTCATGGATTAACGGTTTCTTGAACGAATTCTTCGGTTCATTTGTCTTGTTCTTTGGAGCAATGGCCTTGACGAAAAACTATTTCGGTGCGGAAGTATTGCAATATGTTTCATCACAAGGTGCAGACCTTTCAAACAAAGCTACTTCAATGCAATTAACAAACTTCCTTAACCCAGGTCTTAGCGTAGCTCACTTGGCGCTTGGTTTCTTGGTAATGGCTCTTGTAGCAGCCCTTGGTGGCCCTACTGGACCAGCCCTCAACCCAGCTCGTGACCTTGGTCCACGTATCCTCCACGCAGTATTGCCAACATCTGTACTTGGTCAAGCTAAGGCAGATTCAAAATGGTGGTATGCTTGGGTACCAGTTGTAGCACCTATCCTTGCAGGGATTGCTGCAGTTGCACTTTTTAAAGTATTGTACGCATAAGAATATAAAGAAGAAGCTAGGGATTTCTATTCCGGCTTCTTTTTCTATGCTCTTCTTAGGGGAGTAGGTTGAGATCGATAAATTATAGATTCTATAAAAAGAGATTTGCCTCTTTTTTATACTTTGAAATTGTGTATAAATATTTGTCAAATGCATGATTTTCCTTTACAATAGAAGGGTATGAACTGAAGGAGATGAGCATGTATATAGACACAAATAAAATAGTTCCAGCCCTACGCGTCAACAATCGGACCATGAACCAAGATTTTCTTGAGCAAGACTTGGGAATGAAGACGATTTTAGAAGATGGTCCATTTGCAGAGTTTAGTGGGCAGGGTAAAAAAGAAGCCCAGCTGGTCTTGATTGAATCTCCAAGTATGCGGACTCGTGCCGTTAAAGGCTTGAAAAAATTATCCCAAATTGTTATCAAAGTAGAAAATCCTTTAGAGATTGAAGCGCTATTAGCGAGAGGAAGTCGCTTTACCAAGCTGTATCAAGGTAGAAATGGCTATGCTTTTGCTGCTGAAGCACCTGAAAAATACACTTTTCTTCTTCATTCAGAAGAAGGCGGGGCTGATTTGAATGAAATTGCAGCACCGCAAGAATTCAAAGAATTGACTAATTTTACTGGTTTGACAGCATTTACGGTTGAGAAGATTGTCATCAATAGTCCGCAGGTAGAAAAGAGTCGCGATTTTTATCAGGCACTCTTACCAGAACAATCTATTTTGGCATTCCAAGAGGCAGAAGGAGAAGACTTACTAGCACCTGCTGACAGCACTTGGGATTTAGACAGCTTACGCTTTACAGTAGCTGCTGATATGGATTGGGCTCAATTAGAAGCAAAACTGCCAGGAGCTTTCTTCAAAGATAAAAAAGAAAGCTTTATTCAGTCCGTAGACCCAAGTGGTATTGAAGTTTGGTTTGAAAAATGAGACAAGAGATTCTGACAAAAATTCAAGCTCAAATAGCTGAAAAACTCTATCCGGGAGCCTCGTTGGCTCTCTTTTCTAACGGTCAATGGCAGGAGTATTACTTGGGACAGGCCGAGGAGCATATGGAAATCAAGCCCGGTCTGGTCTATGACTTGGCTTCGGTTTCTAAAGTCGTCGGAGTTGGGACAGTATTGATTTGGTTGATTCAGGAAGGCAAGATTGCCTTGGATGAGCCTTTTCCTACCTACTACCCAGTCTTTCACGACCAGACGGTAACCATTCGCCAGTTGGTTACCCATACTTCAGGGATTGACCCCTTTATTCCCAATCGGGATAGGTTGGATGCTGCGGGGCTAAAAGCAGCTATGCATGAGCTGACGGTGACGGCAGACAAGTCTTTTAAGTACACGGATGTCAACTTGATTCTCTTAGGCTTTATGGTGGAGAGCTTGTTTGGAAAAGATTTGGATCAAATTTTGCAGGAAAAGATTTTTGAACCGTGGGAAATGACGGAGACTGGCTTTGGTCCACGGCAGCAAGCTGTGGCAACAGTCAAAGGCCAAAGGGCGGGTCTCGTTCATGATCCCAAGGCTAAAGTTTTGGGAGTGCATTGCGGCTCTGCTGGGCTATTTTCAACACTTTCTGATTTGGAGTTGTTTTTAGAGCATTATTTGCAGGATGATTTTGCAGAAAATCTGACGATCAATGTCAGCAGTTCCAAACCACGCTCGATTGTCTGGAACATTGATGAAGAGGATTGGTTGGACCATACAGGTTACACAGGACCCTTTATCATGGTCAATCGCAAAGCGCAAAAAGCAGCGATATTTCTCACCAATCGTACCTATCACTATGATAATCGACCTCTTTGGATTGAAAAACGCAGAGAATTACGTGATGTTATCAAGGAAAATTTGTAAAAAGAAAAGCACTCGAATTGAAGTGCTTTTTTGATAGGGTGTTTTGATGTGTCAAATATCGTGACATGACTTTGTCACAATCCAGCTTGAAATGATACCGGATTGTAATATATCTCCTATATTTTTAATGTATCTGTGATTTTTCCTGGGCACTATTTTGATAAAATAATACTATCAATAATATGGAGATGAGACATGAGAAAAATTTTAGGAAAAGTTACCGTGTATGCCGCTATTTTAACGAGCGGTCTTGTAGGACAGCAGCTCGTATCGGCAGATGATTATGTGATTCAGAATGGAGATTCTTTCTTTTCAATTGCCCAATCCTACGGGATTGACGCCTATGAGCTAGCGCAGGCAAATCAAATGGATATCTTTGATGTGATTGGACCTGGGCAAGTATTGGCGATTCCAGGGACGACAACGCAGCCTGTAGCGGTTGAGAATAGTGCTCCAACAGCGACGACGACTTATGTGGTGCAGGAGGGAGATTCCTTCTCTAGCATTGCGGCTGTTTATGGTATGGATGCAGGTCAGTTAGCAAGTCTGAATGGATTGACGTTAGCGGATTACATTACAGTTGGCCAAACACTTCAAGTTTCTGCTTTGGAAACGGCTGCAGCAGCTTCCTCTTACTATCTAGAAGGCTATGATTATGAACCTGGCATCAATTATCCAGTAGGGCAATGTACTTGGGCAGTACAAAAATTAACTGGTTGGGCCGGCGATTGGTGGGGAAATGCTGCTGATTGGGCTAGAAATGCTTCGCGCGATGGCTATACAATTGGAGCTGTTCCTGTAGCTGGCGCTATTGCTGTTTGGGATGATGGTGCCTATGGTCATGTAGCCTATGTAACAGATGTAGCAGCAGATGGGCGTATTCAAGTTCTAGAAGCCAATACCAACGGTCGTCAGTGGATTGACAATCACCGCGGATGGATTAACCCGCAAGACACGACAAGTCAATTATCTTACATTTATCCTAAATATTAAACAGAGAGGCTAGCTGATAAGCTGGTCTTTTTGTTTATCCTTAAAGGATTTAGTGGAGCTGAGAGAGTGCTCAAGAAAACCCCTTGCCTATATGGCAGAAGGGGTTATTACTTAGTTAGCTGAAAGAGCTTCTGCAGCGTCATCCATTGAAAGAACTTCGTGGAAGACACGTTGAGTCAATTCAGTTTTTTGTTCTGGTGTAAGGTATTTAGTATTTACACAGTAACCAGAGATACGAACGATAACGTCTTCACCGCTCATAATCTTGTCATAGACATCTTTCAAGTCCATAACGTTCAAGTTAACGTGTTGACCACCATTTTCAAAGTAACCATCGAGGATTGTTACCAAGTTTGTGACTTGTTCGTCAAATGTTTTACCAAGAGCTTTTGGAGATACTTGTGTTGTCAATGAGATACCATCAGCAGCATAAGCAAAGTCAAGGCTAGCAAGTGAGTTCAAGTTTTGCAACCAGCCACCACGAGCTTTGTTAGATGGGTTAGCACCTGGTGAGAAGAACTCAAGTTGTGACAAGTTAGTTGTGCCGTCTTCGTTCAAGTAAACACCACGGTGAACTGGTGAGTTACCTGTTTGTTTAGAGTAGGCAACGTTTGAAGTGATTGTAAGAAGTGAAACCGTAGCTTCAGCGTCTTTGTAGAGTTTGTGGCTACGAAGACGAGTAGTGTAAGCTTCAATCAACCATTCAGCCAATTCGTTTGAACGTGGGTCATCTTCACCCCAACGTGGGTAATCGCCAGTTGTTTCGTAGTCGTAAACATAGCCGTTTTCATCACGGATAGTTTTAACTGTAGCATATTTGATAGCTGACAATGTATCAACTGTATTTGCGAAACCACAGATACCGAATCCCATGTTTGCACGGTGTTTAGTTGGCAAGAAGGCCATTTGAACTGCTTCGTAGTTGTACTTGTCAGTCATGTAGTGGATGATGTTCAAGGCATCTACGTAAGTGTCAGTCAACCAGTCAAGAGATTTTTCAAAGTTAGCTTTAACTGTTTCGAAATCAAGAACTTCGTCAGTGATTGGGTCGATGTCAAATACTTTGTAGTCTTTGTGTACATCGTCATAACCACCGTTGATACCAGTAAGAAGAGCTTTCAAGACGTTTACACGAGCACCGAAGTATTGGATGTTGTGGCGTGCATCTTCGTTTTCTGGGTCAAGTGGTGATACACAACATGAGATACAGCTCATTTCGCCGTAACCATCTTTAGCCATTGTAGTCACACCTTCGTATTGAATTGAAGAGTGTTTGTGTGACATTTTCATACAGTATTTACGGAAGCTGTATGGCAATTTATCAGTCCAAAGAACAGTCAAGTTTGGTTCTGGTGAGTTACCGATGTTGTCAAGTGTATTGAGGAAACGGAAGTCCATTTTCGTTACACGGTGGCGTCCATCAGCCCCCATACCTGCCATAGAAGTTGTGATGAATGTTGGGTCACCTGAGTAAAGAGCGTCGTAAGCTTTTGTACGAGCGAATTTCACTGTACGAAGTTTCATAACGAAGTCATCAACGAATTCTTGGATTTCGCTTTCAGTAAATGTACCACGAGCCAAGTCACGTTCAGCGTAGATGTCAAGAACGATTGGAACACGGCCAAGTGAAGTAGCAGCACCGTTGATAACACGGCAGACTGCCATGAAGGCGATGTTTACCCATTGGATAGCTTCTTTTACGTTCATGGCTGGTTTACGAACGTCAACGCCGTAAAGGTCACCGAGGCGAACAACTTGTTGCAAGGCTTGGTATTGAAGGTTGATTTCTTCACGAAGACGAATGGTTTCTTCGTTGATTTCTTTTACAGCATTCCAGTCAGCAACTTTTTCTTCCATCAAGTAGTCAGCTCCGTACAAGGCAAGACGAGCATAAACACCGATGATACGGCCACGTGAGTAAGCATCTGGAAGACCAGTTACTGTGTGCGCGTGACGAGCGCGACGGATATTTGAAGTGTAAGCACGGAAGATACCGTCGTTAACGGTTGTTACGTGTTTTGTGTAAATTTCATGTAGAGTCTCGTTTGGTGTGTAGCCGTTTTCTGTCAAAGTAGTTTCAGCCATACGGATACCACCTTTTGGCATGAAACTTAATTTGAAGAGTTCATCGTTTTGAAGACCGAAAATCAATTCGTCTTCTTTTGAGATGTAACCAGCTGGGATATCAGCAATAGATGCTGCACGGTCAGTGTCCATAGGGAAACGAGTTTCTTCGTAATAAGCCTTTGTTTCTTCTACGATTTTTTTGATCTTGAGTGAACGCTCAGTTGCACCTGCAAGGAAGCTTTCATCACCATCGTATGGTGTGTAGTTTGCTTGAACAAAACGTGATACGCTGGCTTTATCTTGCCAGTCAGTACCTGTAAAGCCTTCCCAGGCTTGGGCGAAAATGTCTTCAGTTACGTTTTTAGTTTTAACCTTTGTTGACATGAGGTTTCTCCTTTTTATTAAGTGTTGCAAACACCTTTAATGCTTACATTATAACACTTGGAAGCACTTTCTTCAAGGTCAAAAACCATGAAAAATCATTGAAAAAGTTTACAAAAAAGTTACAATTTTTTCATGATTTTTCATGGTTTTCAAAGTCGGTATTTTAAGGGAAAATAGAGTATAATTAGGGAGAAAATGGAGGGCATATGTTAATTTTTCCTTTGATCAATGACACATCTCGGAAAATCATTCATATTGATATGGATGCCTTTTTTGCTGCCATTGAACAGAGGGATAATTCTTCTTTGAAAGGAAAACCCGTTATCATTGCAAGAGACCCTCGAAAGACGGGTGGTCGGGGTGTGGTGTCGACTTGTTCTTATGAGGCGCGACAATTTGGCGTTCATTCTGCCATGTCTTCCAAAGAAGCTTATGAGCGTTGTCCGCAAGGGATTTTCATCTCAGGAAACTATGAAAAGTACCAAGAAGTCGGGCTGCAGGTTAGGGAAATTTTCAAGCGTTATACGGACCTAGTAGAGCCCATGTCAATTGATGAGGCTTACTTGGACGTGACGGAAAATAAGCTGGGCATCAAGTCGGCTGTCAAAGTCGCTAAGATGATTCAGTACGATATCTGGAATGAGCTACATCTGACGGCTTCAGCAGGTGTTTCTTATAATAAATTTTTGGCAAAAATTGCTTCGGATATGGACAAACCACACGGATTGACCCTGATTTTGCATGAGGAGGCAGAGGAGATTTTGGGGCAGTTGCCTGTCGAGAAATTCCACGGTGTGGGCAAGAAGTCCGTGGAGCGATTGCATGAGATGAATGTCTTTACAGGTGCAGATTTGCTGGAAATTCCTGAGATGGTCCTGATTGATAAATTTGGTCGTTTCGGCTTTGACCTCTACCGCAAGGCACGTGGCATTTCGTCGAATAAGGTCAAGGTTAATCGTATTCGCAAATCCATCGGCAAGGAGCGGACCTATGCCAAGCTCTTGTATACAGATGAGGATGTCAAAAAAGAATTGGCCAGCTTGTCAAAACGTGTCAGCCGGAGTTTAGAAAAACATGGAAAATCAGGTAAAACAGTTGTCGTGAAAATCCGATATGGTGACTTTACGACCCTGACAAAACGAGTGAGTTTGGACGAGCCAACACGGAAAGAAGATGTAATCGAACGTCAATCCCAAGAAATCTTTGAAGCGGTAGGAGAGCCTAGGAAAGGCATACGATTGTTGGGCGTAACCGTGACGAATTTTAGGTAAGAAAAAAGTGAGACGGCCGGTCTCGCTTTTTGTATTATTTCTTGAAAAATTGAGCGATATCCTCTTCCGTGATGCCAATCATGGGATCGATGGTGAGGAGATTATTCTCAGTCAGGCGGTAATCGGCTGGCTGAGTGGAAGTTGTCTCTGTGGGGCTTGTTTCCAGCTCTGCTATTTCCCCAGAAAATCGTGGAACCAGATAGGTCTTTCGGCTGGTGCCTGCGTTTTGAACGGCGTAGTCAAAGGCGCGGACCTGCCCCAAGAGAATGAGTTTGCTCTTGGCACGAGTGATGGCGGTGTAGATGAGGTTGCGCTGGAGCATGCGATGGCTGCTGCTGGTAATGGGCAGGATGACCACCTGAAACTCGCTGCCCTGCGACTTATGAATGGACATGGCATAGGCCAAGGTAATTTTGTACCATTCATTTCGGGGATAGAAAATCTCATTTCCGTCGAAATTGATGGTGATTTCGTCCTGCTTGGAGTCGGTGTATTTGGCAGGAAGGAGGTCGGTGATGTAGCCCAAATCACCATTAAAGACATTGCTTTCAGCGTCGTTGACCAGATGGATGACCCGGTCGCCTTGACGGAAAGTTTGGTCATTGTACTGGAATTCAAGGGCGTTTTCCACCAAGGGATTAAGCAAGGCTTGCGCCATGAGATTGAGCTGGTCAATCCCTGCGGCTCCACGGTACATGGGTGCTAATATCTGCACCTCGGATGCTGGGATACCAGACTTAATAGCTGCGCTGACAATGCGTTCCACCGTAGTGGGAATTTGCTCGCTCCCCACTTCAAAATAAGAGCGGTCAGCCTTTTTCTGTGTAAAATCTGCTGGCAAACTTCCCTGACGAATCTGACTGGCCAAGGTTACAATGGTTGAGTCATCAGACTGGCGGTAAATTTTTTCCAGCCGAATGCTGGGCAGGGCGGAAACTTGCAAGAGGTCTGCCAATACTTGCCCAGGACTGACGGACGGAAGCTGGTCGGCGTCTCCGACAATCAAGACCTGACTGTTCGAGGAAATGTGATTGAGCAGCTGATGAGCCAGCCAAGTATCCACCATAGAAAACTCATCGATGATAATCAAGTCAGCATCCAAAAAATCATTACGGCTAGGCTCAGTAGCATCCTCTGTCAAGCCAAGGTGGCGGTGAATAGTGGCACTCGGCAAGCCGGTTAATTCATTCATACGACGAGCTGCCCGTCCTGTCGGAGCGGCAAGAAGAATCGGACAATCGCCGCTCGTTTTTTGCAGGTTAATCTTGTGTAGAATGGCGTAGATTGCGATAATGCCGTTGATAATGGTTGTTTTCCCGGTACCGGGTCCTCCGGTCAGGATAAAAAGCGGATTGTTGATGGCTTGGATGATGGCTTCTTTTTGGATGCTATTATAGGTCATTCCGGCTTCGACTTGGAGTTTGTCAATAGCTTGCTCGATCTGCTCACGTGGGAAAGTTTTAACGGTGGATTTTTCCAAGAGACGTGTCAGATTTTTCTGGATGCCTTGTTCTGCGAAAAAGAGGCTATTGTCAAAGATTTTGGTGTCAATCTGCTGGACTTTTCCTTTGTTGATGAGGGTAGTTAATTCATTGGCGACAGCCGTAGGGTCCAACTCGATATTGCGCGCTTTTTCCAAGGCTTCAAGGGTGCTCTCCAAGAGGTCGCGGGCTTCGATGTAGGTGTCTCCTATTTCCAGACAACGATTGAGGAGACTAAAGAGCAGACCAGCGCGGAAACGTTGTGGTGATTGTGCTTCGATGCCCAGATTTTCAGCGATTTTGTCGGCAATGGTAAAGCCCATGCCTTGAATGTCTTCGACCAGCTGGTAGGGATTTTCTTGGATAATATCCAGAGTCTTTTCTTTGTACTGGTCTTGGATTTGGAAGGCTAGTTTATTGGGAATACCGTACTCCGCTAACTTGGCTAAAATCATTTCCGTACCGTAATTGAAGCGGAGCTTATCCAGAAATTCTTGGCGGTGTTTTGGAGAGAGTCCGGTGATTTGTGTGAGTTTTTCAGGTTCAGCCAGAATCTGGTCAATGACGTCGTCACCATCGTAGAGTGTGACGATTTTTTCAGCGGTTTTTTTCCCGATTCCCTTGAAATGATCGCTGGAGAAATATTTGACCAAGCCAGCTGAAGTGGGTTTGACCCGTTCGTATCGGCTGACTTGCAGTTGCTGACCATACTTGGGATGAGTTACCAATTGGCCGTAAAAACGGTATTCCTCTCCCTCGATGACATCGGCAATGGTTCCTGTGACAATGACTTCGTAATCTTCAAAATCAGCATCGCTATCATCAATTTCCAGCAGGAGAATCTTATAAAAATTACTGGAATTTTCAAAAATAATCCGGTCAATGGTCCCAGAAAAGTAAACTTCAGACATGATTTTTTATCTTTCTTAATGCTTATGTGAAAAGCGGGACTTCCGTCACCGCTTGCTCTTGCTTATAATCCACCAAATCGATTCAATGGCCAGAGGCGGAAGACAATTTCTCCCTTGATGGCTGATTTTTTAAAGTTACCAACGGCTCGGCTGTCCTGTGAGACGATGCGGTCATCCCCTAGTAGGAAATATTCTCCTTTAGGTACAACAACAGTGAAACTTCCATTTCCATAAGCATCTTGGGTGAAGAAATCAGCCTGTTGTGCTAATTTTTGGAAGTAGGAATTATAGGCGTAGGTAGATTGAAGCTTGTCTTTTTTAAAGGCTGCTTGGTATTCAGCCAAATAATTCTCTTTGACCTCTTTGTCGTTGACATAGAGAGTGTCATTTTCGTAGCGAATAGTGTCGCCGGGCATGCCGATGACCCGCTTGACAATGAGTTTTTCTTTGCCGGCAGTATCTTTTTCACTCGCAACTACAATATCAAAACGTTTGATGCTAGTAGTCTTGACCATGAGCAGTTTTTCTTGGTCAGCCAAGGTTGGGTCCATGGAGTGCCCGTCTACAGTAACGGGGCTCCAGACCAAGACACGACTAAGAATAAAAACAGTGAGGATAATGGTAAAAAGTCCCCATTCTTTCAAAAAATATTTCATATAAAAAACCTTATTTCAATAATGCTTGTGCTTTTTGGGTATTTGCAAAATGGAGTTTAGCAGTTGCTTCTAAGCCTGCCAATCCATGTGTTCGTAAGATGCGACTGGCAACTTGGTCGGATTTAGCGCCCGCACCCGAAGGTAGGTCACAGCCGATTTCTTGTCCCAGTTGGACTAGATTTTCGAGAAACATGCTTCTTGCAATAATGGATGAAACGGCCACAGCCAAGTACTTGCCTTCTGCTTTTTCTTCCAGTGTGATTGGGTTTGGAAAATGATTTTTTTCTTTAGCCAAATACTTGTCATAGTTTTTGCTACTGGTAAAGGCATCAATCACGATTTTTTCAGGCTGCACTCCTTTTTGTAAAAGAAGAAAGATAGCCTGATTATGGAGAGCGACCTTAACGGAAACGGCATTATAGCCTTGGTCAATGACTTGATTGTATTTTTTAGGGGACAAAAGCAGAGCTTGGTGGGCAATCTTCTCTTTTAAGAGTGGCGCGATTTGGCAGATTTTTTGGTCTGTCATTTTTTTAGAATCATCTACACCCAATGAACGAAGAAAGGCATGGTCTGCTGGTGTCACAAAACTGGCAACGACTGCCAAACCACCAAAATAAGAACCGTTTCCGACTTCGTCTGTCCCAATCATAGGCAGGCCTTGTCCACTAGGACTAGAGCTAGTAGCAGTATCGTCTACCCAGCCCCATTTTGCTGCATAAACAGCTGCTTTTTCGCCTTGAAATATAGCTTTTCCAGATGTGTAAATGGACAAGGAAGCTCCGTCTAGCTTAAAAAAACCAGCCATGTAGGCGTTTTTGCTTGGTTGCTGGTAAGCTTGATAGGTTTTGAGGAGTTCTTGTTTGACAGCTTCCGTCACTTTCAATACAATTGTGTTCATTTTATCAGTATAGCATATTTCCGCTCTTTTGCCTTAAATCAGCAAGGTCAAAATGGTCAAAAAGCGCATTTTAGGGTATAATGAAAAATGAGGTGATTTTATGGCAAACTTGAATCGATATAAATTTACATTTGGAGAAAAACAATTAACCTTGACCACCGAGCATGACAATCTTTTCATGGAAGAAATCGAACGTGTGGCGCAAGAAAAATACCTAGCTTTGAAAGAAAAAATGCCGAGTGCAGATCCAGAGACTCTGGCTCTTCTCTTGGCGATCAATGCCTTGTCAGTTCAATTGACGCGCGAGGTTGCCTTTGAAAAAACAGAGGCTAAGTTACGACAAATGACAGAAAGAAGTGGGAACAACAAGACACCGTTGGTTGACTTGGATGAACTTGAGGACAGCCTATGATTTCATTGATCTTGTTGATTATTTTATTGTGGAGCTTTTATATCGGCTACAGCCGTGGATTGGTATTGCAGGCTTACTACACATTTTCAGCCATCCTTTCCTTGATGATTGCGTCTGGAAATTACAAGAGCTTGGCCAAGATTCTCTATCTCTGGATACCTTTTACTACAGCAACAGAGGGCTCGAAAAATGCTTTTTTTGCGAGTAAGTACCTCTTTAGCTTGGATGAAATCTTTTACGCGGGTTTAGCATTTTTAGTGGTCTATGTCTTGGTTTATGCCATCATGCGTCTGATTGGAATTTTCGTGCATTTGCTGAATTTTATCAACCCAGATACGCGTCTGACAAATGGGATTAGTGGTGGCTTGTCTGTGGTTGTGACCTTGATTTCGCTTCAGTTGGTCTTGACAGTTGCTGCGACTGTACCGATAGCGACCGTTCAGAACTATTTGCAAGGAAGCTTTGTCGCCAATGCGATTATCAAATACACCCCGATTATGACGAGTGTTTTACAGCAACTCTGGGTGACAAATGTGGTGGGGTAAGCGAGACTTACCTCTTTTTTAGTAGGAAGAATATGAATCAAAAAATTATTGAAACTTTAGAATTTAAGAAAGTAACCGCTCTGGTAGAGCCCTTCTTGGTGACGGAACAGGGCTTACAAGAATTGCGAGAGCTAGCGCCCATGACAGATAGCGGTCGTCTCCAACAGTCCTTTGATGAATTGACAGATATGGCGGCGATTTTTGAGTATTATCCGCACTTTGCCATTGGCAAGACGGTGGATGTCTCGCCAGCCATCAAGCGGCTCCAATTGGACGCCGATCTCAATATTTCTGAACTCCTCAGTCTGAAAAAGGTCTTGGAGGTCACGAAAAATCTGTCTGATTTTTATGCGGATTTGGAAAATGTCAGTCTGGGACAATTGCAAGTCTTGTTTGAAAAAATGGAGTTATTTCCTAGTTTGCAAGGCTCGCTTCAAGCTATTAACGATGGCGGTTTTATTGAAGATTTTGCATCTGAAAATCTCCTGAAAATTCGACGAAAAATCCAAGAATCAGAGACGCAGGTCCGCCAAGTTATGCAGGAATTTCTCAAGACAAAGGCAGAGATGCTGTCCGATACCGTTTTGGCTAGTCGAAATGGACGCAATGTCTTGCCTGTTAAAAATACCTTCCGCAACAAGATTGCAGGGGTGGTGCATGACATTTCGGCATCGGGCTCAACGGTTTATATCGAGCCGCGCTCAGTTGTGGCGCTCAACGAGGACATTACCAATGCGCGTGCGGAGGAACGGCATGAGATTGCACGGATTTTGACAGATTTGTCAAATATGATTCGACCGCATGCAGCCATTATCGGCAATAATGCTTGGGTGCTTGGCCACTTGGATTTGGTGCGAGGAAAGCACCTCTTTGCTCAGCGCTATGACGCGGTCGTACCGGTGGTGTCGCCAGAGCAGGACATCGCCCTTCTCAACGTCCGCCATCCCCTGATTTCACATCCAGTTGCCAATCATTTGCACTTTGGAAAAAATTTGACTGCAATCGTCATTACCGGTCCCAATACGGGTGGTAAGACCATCATGCTGAAAACCCTTGGTTTGGCCCAGCTGATGGCCCAGTCTGGTTTGCCAATTCTGGCCGATAAGGGCAGTCGTGTCGGCATTTTTGACCAGATTTTTGCGGATATTGGTGACGAGCAGTCCATCGAGCAGAGTTTGTCAACCTTTTCTAGTCACATGACGCACATTGTTTCGATTTTAGACCAGACGGATGAGCATTCCTTGATTCTCTTTGATGAGTTGGGGGCGGGGACAGACCCGCAAGAGGGAGCCAGTCTGGCTATGGCGATCCTAGATGATTTGCGGATGCGGGGCATCAAGACTATGGCAACGACCCACTATCCAGAGCTCAAGGCTTACGGTATTGAGACGCCGGCTGTTGAGAATGCTAGTATGGAATTTGACACAGACAGTCTGCGGCCGACCTATTGCTTTTTGCAGGGAGTTCCTGGTCGGTCAAATGCCTTTGAAATTGCCCGTCGCCTCGGTTTGTCGGATATTGTGATTGGAGCAGCTCAAGAGTGGACAGATACGGATAGCGATGTCAATCGGATTATTGAAAAGCTGGAAAGTCAAACTCTTGAGAGTCGGAAAAGACTGGAGCGGATTCGTGATGTCGAGCAGGACAATCTCAAGATGAATCGTGCCCTTCACAAACTCTACAATGAACTCAATCGTGAACGGGAGTCAGAGCTGAACAAGGCACGCATCGAGGCTCAGGAAATTGTTGCTTTGGCTTTGGCAGAAAGCGAGGACATTCTCAAAAATCTCCATGACCAAGCCAGCCTCAAACCGCATCAGATTATCGAAGCCAAGGGGAAACTGAAAAAATTAGCTCCTGCAACCGTTGACCTATCGAAAAATAAGGTCTTGAAAAAAGCCAAAGAAGAAAAGGCTGCCAAGATAGGAGATGACATTGTCGTAACGGCCTACGGTCAGCGAGGAACATTGACCAATCAGCTCAAAGATGGTCGATTTGAAGCACAAGTTGGCTTGATTAAGATGACCTTGAAACGGGATGAATTTACCCTTGTCAAGGCTGAAAAAGAAGACAAGCCTAAGCAGAAGCAGATTAATGTCGTCAAACGGTCGTCTGCCAAAGGACCACGTGCCCGTCTGGATCTTCGTGGTAAGCGCTATGAAGAAGCCATGCAAGAACTGGATGAATTTATCGACCAGGCTCTGCTCAACAATATGGCGCAAGTAGACATTATCCATGGTATCGGGACAGGAGTTATACGCGAAGGGGTGACCAAGTACCTCCGCCGCAATCGGAACGTCAAAGAGTTTGGCTATGCACCGCAAAATGCAGGTGGCTCTGGCGCGACCATTGTGACCTTTAAGTAAGATTGAGAGTTGGCATGAAGATTAGAAATTACCAAGCAGGAGATGAGAAAGGCTGGGTCTACACCAAGGCTTTGGCTCATCTCTTTTCGCCATTTTTCGATGACAGAGACACCTTTAAACCAGCCTTGGACAGAGAGGTTTTTGATGAGCGGATTGAGTTGGTGGCAGAAGAGGCAGGTCAGATTGTCGGGATTCTGGACATAGAAATCTACAATCAAGAATACAGCCGAATCTATCGCTATGCACCGGCAGATAAGGTGGCTTATTTTAGCAATCTAGCGGTCCATCCGGAATTTCAAGGAAGAGGAATTGCACAGGCGCTTTTTGATAGGGCAAGAGCGAAATTAGAGGAGAAAAAGGTTGAAAAGCTCTCCATCTTCACACGAGACGGTAATACGGCCAATCATCTCTACCAGAAATGGGGAGGAAAATTGGTCTGTCACGATTGGCTGGTGATTGGCAGTCCCAAGCAAGAGCCAGACTTTCATTTTGACTTGGATCTGGCCGCAGGCAAGCTCGCTCTGTCAGATCTAGCAGGCAATCCCATTAGCTACTACCAACGCGAGGGAGTCTATATCGTGTCCGAGGAGGCAGCCCTCTCAAACTTTGATATAGAAGAATCCTACCAAGAATTTACTTATGTGATTGAATTATAAAAGAATCCTCAGCAGCGCTGGGGATTTTTATAGCAATGCCTTGATACTCTCTTCTAAGTCGGCTGGCTGACTTTTGGCAGAAAAGCGTTGGCTAACTTGTCCGTCTCGTCCGATGAGGAATTTGGCAAAGTTCCATTCGATGGCTTTTCCGACTGGACCAGATGCTTGGTCTTTGAGCCAACTATAGAGCGGACTCGCCTCTTTTCCGTTGACCTTGATTTTGGCAAATCGAGGGAAGGTCGTCTGGTAGTTGAGGCTGCAAAATGTATTGATTTCCTCAGCAGTTCCTGGCGCTTGACTCAAGAATTGATTGCAGGGAAAATCTAAAATTTCAAAGCCGTCTTCCTTGTAAGTATCGTAGAGTTTTTGTAGTCCCTCGTATTGGGGTGTCAGTCCGCAACCTGTGGCGGTGTTGACAATCAAGAGCACCTTTCCACGGTAACTTTCTAAGGAAATGTCCCGATCATCTTGACCTTTTACTGTAAAATCATAGATTGTTGTCATCTTTTTCCCTCTCTTTTTTATCATCTTACCATAAATCGTCCCAAACGTAGCAATTATTTCCCAATCTCTTATTTTTATTGTAGAATAACAGTACAAAATGAAGAAACGGAGAATTTCTATGGTACAAGCTATTACAGATGCAAATTTTGAAACAGAAACAGCTCAAGGCGTGGTTCTTGTAGACTTTTGGGCAACTTGGTGTGGTCCATGTCGTATGCAAGCTCCTATCTTGGAACAATTGGCAGAAGAAGTAGACGAAGATGAATTGCGCATTTACAAAATGGATGTCGATGAAAATCCAGAAACAGCGCGTGGTTTTGGTATCATGTCTATCCCAACACTCTTGTTCAAAAAAGATGGTCAAGTGGTCAAACAAGTAGCCGGTGTGCACACGAAAGACCAGATTAAAGCAATCTTGGCTGAGATTGGTTAATAGACAAGCACAGTGGGAGGCCTAGCCTCCTATTTTTGTAGATTGGAGGTAGCAAATGAAAGAAATTTATCTTGCAGGTGGTTGTTTTTGGGGTCTAGAAGAATATTTTTCACAGATTGAAGGTGTGGAAAAAACGACGGTTGGGTATGCCAATGGTCAGGTCGAAACCACCTCTTATCGACTTCTCAAGCAGACAGACCATGCAGAGACCGTTTATCTGGCTTATGATGAGTCACTTCTGTCCTTGCGCGAAATTTTGCTCTATTATTTCCGCGTGATTGACCCTGTGTCTGTCAATCAACAAGGTCCAGATAAGGGACGTCAGTACCGTACGGGAATTTACTATACAGATGACACGGATTTGTCCGTGATTGAGGCTGTGATGGCAGAAGAAGCTGCCAAATTCGGTCACCAAAAGCTGGCTGTCGAATGTGAGCCCTTGCGCCACTACATTCTAGCTGAGGACTATCATCAAGATTATCTCAAGAAAAATCCAACTGGCTACTGCCACATTGATGTCCAGCAAGCTAAAATTCCAGTTATTGATGCCCAGCAATACCAAAAGCCCAGTCAAGAAGAGCTTAAAAGCCAGTTGACCGACTTGCAGTACCAAGTGACGCAGGAAGCAGCGACGGAACGTCCCTTTGAAAATGAATTTTTCGAGAGCGACCAAGCTGGTATCTATGTGGATATCACGACGGGGGAGCCTTTGTTCTTATCGACGGACAAGTTTGATTCGGGTTGCGGCTGGCCTTCGTTCACGAAGCCGATTAGCAAGGAAGTAGCGACCTATTTCCAAGACCGTTCGCACGGAATGAATCGAATCGAGGTCAGAAGTCGTGCTGGTCAAGCCCATCTCGGCCATGTTTTTGACGATGGTCCGACAGATAAGGGTGGGTTGCGCTACTGTATCAATTCGGCGGCATTGCGCTTTATTCCCAGAGAGGAAATGGAAGCAGCTGGTTATGGATTGTTCGTGGATTTATTAAAAAATAAAGAATAATCATACAAAAACTTGCAAATTTTTGAATTTTTTATATAATATAAAGTATAAAAATAAAATACCGGTTGATGGTCTATAGGAGGAGATTTCTGACTGTAGACAGGACGGAACTCTGGAGAGACCATTTGGCGCCGAAGGGGCAAGGCAGATTCTGCTGAAACTCTCAGGCAAAAGGACAGAGCGAAAAAAGGGATTTTCCCCACGTTTTTCGTGTATCCAGAGGCTAGCAATAGCCTCTTTTTCTTGGCTTTCTAGGATAAAAAGGAGAATGTGATATGCTTGAATGGATGCAACAACTGCAAAGCTTGGTATGGGGTGCGCCCCTCTTGCTGCTTTTAGTGGGGACTGGTTTGTATTTGACCGTGCGACTGGGAATTTTTCAATTTTTTAAGCTGCCCAAGGCTTTTCATTTGATTCTGTCTGGCGACCAGTCAGGAGATGGAGAGGTCTCTAGTTTTGCTGCTCTCTGTACGGCTCTAGCAGCTACTGTTGGGACGGGAAATATTGTCGGAGTAGCGACTGCTATTAAGCTAGGTGGGCCGGGAGCCTTATTTTGGATGTGGGTCGCAGCATTTTTGGGAATGGCGACCAAGTATGCGGAAGGTTTTTTAGCTATAAAATACAGGACAACGGATGCCAATGGCGAAAGTTCGGGCGGTCCTATGTACTATATTTTGCTTGGTATGGGGGAGAAATGGCGTCCGTTAGCAACTTTCTTTGCCTTTAGTGGTCTTTTGGTAGCACTCTTTGGAATGGGGACCTTTACACAGGTCAATGCCATTACGAGCTCGGTTCAGAATAGTTTTGGGGTGGATGTACGCCTTGTTGGGCTCGTGCTAGGCTTGATTGTTGCACTGATTATTTTCCGCGGGATTCATGCAATATCCGATGTCGCGACGAAAGTAGTACCATTTATGGCTATTGTCTATATTCTCGCGACTTTGGGAATTTTAGGAATGCATCTAGACCATCTGTTGCCGAGTCTCAAGTTGATTGTGACATCTGCTTTTACAGGGACAGCTGCGACGGGTGGTTTTGTCGGAGCGACCATGATGGTTGCCTTGCGTAGCGGGGTTGCGCGTGGGGTTTTCTCCAATGAATCTGGTTTGGGGAGTGCACCGATTGTAGCAGCAGCTGCCAAGTCGAACCACGCTGTGGAACAGGGCTTGATTTCGATGACGGGGACTTTTATTGATACCTTGATTATCTGTAGTTTAACAGGATTGTCAATTATTGTGACAGGATTTTGGACAGGCGCGCAAAATGGCGCAACGCTAACCCAGACGGTGTTTACTAGCACCTATTCACAGTGGGGAAGTGGAATACTAACCATTCTGCTCACACTCTTTGCTTTTACCACCATTTTAGGGTGGAATTATTATGGAGAGCGTTGCTTTGAATTTCTTTTTGGAGTGAAATACCTAAAAGCCTACCGTATCCTTTTTGTGGCCATGGTTGTTCTAGGAGCCTTTATTGAGTTGGAGTTGATTTGGGTGATTGCCGATATCGTGAATGGACTCATGGCTTTGCCCAATCTCATCGCCCTCTTGGCCTTGTCACCAATTGTTATTGCAGAGACAAAAGAATACCTAAAGAAGAAGTAAAGAAAACCACTACCTAGCGATTAGGTGGTGGTTTTTGGGTGGGGCTCAATGGGAACAGGAATGAGTATTACTAATGTAAAAATGTTTTGATCTGTATGCACGGTCATCCAACCCTCATAGTCTTTTAGGGTGGATTGGATACTCTTAAGACCAAAACCATGGTATTGATGATCAGTTTTAGATGTTTTGGGAAGTTGGCTATCTGAGTCGAACTCAAGATGGTCTAGTAATGGATTGCGAACCTGGATTTGAACGAATTGCTGGTGTGGTTTTATTTCTAAACTAATCTGGCGTAGCTGACTATCTGGATACTCTTGTACACATTCAATCGCATTATCGATTGCATTTCCCAAGATGGTGTAAAGATCAATAGTGGAAATAAAATCTAGGATTTGACTATCGATCATATGACTGAATCGAATAGCGTGTAGTTGGCAATATTCTTGTTTTTGTGTTAAGAGGGTATTGAGGGCTTCATTTTCTAAATTTAATACTTGATCATGTTGCTGGATTGTTGCTAGTAAATTAGAAAAATAGGCTTCTTTTTCCTGATTTGGAAGACTTGAAAGAGCTAATATTTGGTGTTTTAAATCATGACTTTTACGATTGATAAGATCGACACTTTCTTTTTCAATATGATATTGACGTTGTCGCTCATGCAAAACATGCTCTAAAATAACTTGTTCCTCTAAAAGATGCGAGGCGTGTAGCGTCACGAATTGGGCATATAGGATTAGAGCGCAGAGTGCTAGACTTGAAAGAGCGCTAATATAGCGTTCTGATCCCGCGTTATTATTGAAAATATGCTGACTCGAAAAAGCTTGGAAAATCAAGAGTAGCAGCATCATGCTATAAGCTCGAAAACTAGTTTTGGATTTAACCAAAGACGGGTGTTCAACTAGTTCTGCTCGAAACAAGGAATAAACTCCGCTATAAATGGTCAGTGATACCAAGGCAGATAGGGGCATATAAATTCCTAGATGCTGTGGCAAATCAATCCACAAGGCTTGTGCAATCAGTTCGTGAAAACTAACAAAAACCATGTGTTGGAGTGCATAGCCTGCAAGTGCAATGAAAATGAGACTCTCTTTGGGCAGATTGAAAACCCAACGGATGGTTAAAATTGTTATCAACGATAAGAAAAGGTACCAACTCCCAAACATGAGAATTCTAATAAGGGTGACAAGGTGAGGATTGAAAGCTAGCCCATGATTGATGGCTAGATTTAAATCTTTAAGAGGAAAGAATCCAAGGGACAAGAGCGATAGGAAAAGTAAAACAGCTGTCAGTCGGCAGTAATGTCTTTTTTGTAGTGGATGGGAGGGGAGGATGAAGACTAGCATAGCTCCAGTCAATTCCAAAACAAATCGGACTTCCTCAACGATGGAGAGGACTGTCATTGAAAACCTCCTATAAAGTGAGAGAATTCTTGTAGAAATACTTGTCTACGCGTACGGCTGATTGGGATACGGTAATCCTGAATAAAGATAACATTATCACGGATTGCTTCTATTTTTGCTAAATTTACCAAAAAAGACTGTCCAGCTTTGGCAAAGCCAGCCCTAATCAATTCGTTTTCGATTGACTTCATACTACCATTTGTTTCGTAGATTTGTTTTTTCGTATGGTAAGTCAACTTATGCCCCTGTACTTCTACAAATAGAATGGTTTGTGTAGGGATAGTGAGAGTCTCCTTACCGATAGAAATGTTCATTTTTTGTCTACGGACTTTATCAATTTCTAAGATGGCGCGCTGCAAGCGAAAGGCAAATGAAGCATAGTCAACAGGCTTTAGTAGGAAGTCTAAAGCTTGAACTGCATAGCCTTGGATTGCATATTGGATGAGACTGGTTACAAATAGAATAACTACTTTTTCATCCTGAGCACGGATTAGTCTAGCTGCTTCCATGCCATTCAACTGCCCCATTTCAATGTCTAGGATAATTAAGTCAAACGCTTGATTAGTGGATTGAAATTCCTGATAAAAATCTAAAAAGACTTCTGCAGAATTAAACTGCTGCGTTTTAATATCTAAGTGTTCATTGGTCGCGAAATGTTGGCAAAAACCAGCCAATTCTTGTGTGACTTGATTGTGATCATCTACAAGAGCTATACGATAGGTCATTTGTCTCTCCTTTTCAGACTATTATAGCAAAAAATAGTTGTAAAAATAACTGATATAGGTTGACATGACAATTTGTGCTTATTAAGAGACTGGATGTGTTGAAAACTGCCTTACAGATTCAGATTATGATAAAGTAAAGACAATAAAACGTTTTCATAAGGAGAAATCTTGGGATGAAAAAAACTATAAAAAAACCTGTAGCCATTACAGGAGTAACCCTTTTGTGTGTAGCTGCTATTGGGACTAGTGTTGCCAATTACTATGCTCAAAAATACAGCCCTATTATCTCGACCTATTTTGGTCATAAAACCTATAAAGTTGAAAAAGGTAACTCAAAAGAAGATACAAACTACTTTAAGTCTAGTTTTTCAACCGAGGTAGAGCGTCTGAAAGCAGATTCTAAGGCGGGAAAATCTGCAGCGGCAGAAGGAATTGTTTTATTAAAAAATGATAAAAATCTCCCACTGAAGAAGAATAGCAAGGTGACCTTGTTTGGTGTTGCAAATAGCAATATTCTCTATGGAGGCGGTGGTTCGGGAGCGGTCGATACATCTACGGTTCCTAGTATGAAAAAAGCTTTGGAAACTAGTGGTTTCAGTGTGAATGAAACCATGTGGGATTTTTATACTAAAGGAGCAGCCAAGGACATTAAGATGGACGTTCCTGACATTGCAGGAACAGGACGTTATGTTATCCATGAAGCGGGAATGGACTTGCTAACAGATAAGGAAAAAAATAGTTTCAAAGATTATTCAGATGCTGCGATTGTTACGATTTCTCGTTCAGGTGGGGAGTCTTCGGACCTTCCTAAAGCTTACGATGAGTCCTATTTGAAAGATATGGACATCAAAGGGTATGCGGGAGCCTTTCATTCAGATGCACTGGATTCAAAAGAGGATGTAGGACGTCATTATTTGGAACTCACGCATAACGAGGAAGAAATGATCAAGTATGCCAAGTCAAACTTTGAAAATGTTATCCTTGTTGTCAACTCTGCCAATCCTATTGATATGGGATTTATTGATAATGCTGATTATGGTGTAGATGCAGCACTGTGGATTGGAAATCCAGGGCAGGACGGTTTATATGCTCTAGGGGATATATTGAATGGAAGTAGTAATCCTTCAGGGAAATTGGTGGATACTTACGCATATGATCAAACTGGTTCACCAGCGTTTGTCAATTTTGGAGCTAATTCAGTGGCAAGCGATGACCCGCGGGGGATAAACTATGTTGTCTACCAAGAGGGAATTTATGTAGGTTATAAATACTATGAAACCCGTTATGAAGATGCAGTTTTAAACCAAGGAGAAGCGACTGCTGCGGTTGGAGCGACTGCTGATGGGGCTACAGCTTGGGACTACAATAAAGAAGTTCAATTCCCATTTGGATACGGTTTATCCTATACAAACTTTAGTCAGGAACTATTGAAACATTCGTCAGATGATAAGGGTTATCAGTTTGACGTAAAAGTAACGAATACAGGGGATATAGCTGGGAAACAAGTTGCACAAGTATATATGCAATCACCATATACAGAGCATGACAAGAAAAATGCTATTGAGAAATCAGCCATTCAACTAGTCGGATTTGCTAAAACAAAAGAATTGACCCCTGGCGAATCTCAAACCGTTACGATTCAAGTTGATAAGGAAAATCTAAAAACATATGATGCGAAAGCAAACAATGGTAAAGGAACCTACATCATTGAAGAAGGAAATTATTATTTTGCAGTCGCAACGGATGCTCATCAAGCTATTAACAATGTTTTAGCGAAGAAAGGACAAAAAGTTGATGGCGGAGTAGCTGGATTAGCAGTGGAAGAAAAAGTCTCTGCTAGCGATGATTACGCTGTTTCGGAAGAAACCGGTAAAGAAATTAAAAATCAATTTACAGACGCAGATATAACAAGTTATGATCAGAACTTTACATATTTATCTAGAAATAACTGGAAGGAAACTTATCCTAAACAGTATAACCTGGATTTAACAGATGAAGTGAAGGCTGGTTTGGCAATACCAGAAGGTCGGGATACAAAATCAGCCAAAATGCCAAAAACAGATGAAAAGAAAGGTTTGACACTAGCAATGATGCGTGAAGTTGATTTTAATGATCCTCTATGGGATACATTTATGGATCAACTGAGTGCAGAAGAAATGTATAACCTTGTGCGGATTGGTGGCTACCAAACACAAGCGGTACCATCTGTGGGGGCGCCTGCAACAGTCAATGTAGATGGCCCGGCTTATGTAGGTGTAGCTGGTTTGACAGGTGTTAATACAAAAGAGAAAACCTATGCTTGGAGTTCAGAAATCTTACTTGCTTCTTCTTGGAATACAGACATACTCTATAATATGGGGCAGATGATTGGTGAGGATGCTCTAGCACAGGATGAGTTGAACTTTGCAGGCTGGTATGCCCCAGCGATGAATATCCATCGTACAGCATTCTCCGGTCGAAATTTTGAATATTATTCAGAAGACAGCTTCCTTTCAGGAAAAATGGGTGCTGCCACCACTAAAGGAGCAACGGATAAAGGGATCATCACCTATATCAAGCACTTTGCTTTAAATGATCAGGAGACGAATCGCGCAGCTCTCTTAACATTTGCAAATGAACAATCCATTCGTGAAGTGTACTTAGCACCATTTGAAGCTAGTGTAGTGGACGGTGGGGCTCTGGGCATCATGGCTGGAATGAATCGCATCGGTACCAAGTGGGCGGGGAATCATAAAGGTTTGATGACTAATGTTGTTCGTGATGAATGGGACTTCAATGGTATAGTTGTGACAGACCAAGCTTCATATCCAGAAGCCTTTCCATTTATGGCTATTCGAGGTGGTTTAGAAGCAGGTACAGACCTTTACCTCAACACCGGTACAGATAATTGGGAAATCAAAGATTATGCTAATAATGCAACTGTCATGAACCAATTACGCACATCGTCAAAACGTATTTTGTATGCAGTGTCGCGCAGTTTAGCGATGAACGGCGTCTCATCAACTGCAAAGGTTAAGACCATTACACCTTTATGGATGACGTGGCTCTATGCGGCTGATGGATTGCTGACAGTACTTATCTTCGGTGGATGCTATTTATTGATTCGCAAAACAGACTGGAGCAAGGGAAAAGGAAAAACGAAAGTATCATAATTGTAAAGAAAACCACTACCTAGCGATTAGGTGGTGGTTTTTGGGTGGGGAGGGAAGTTGACGAAAAAGTGAGTTTGTGAAGCTATTTCTGCGTTCTCTTGGGAGAGCATATGTCTGGAATTGTGATATAATATTCCTAGAAGGGAGTTCTATGCTTGCATTTTTTCAAAAATATTTAGCACGATTTGATGTGGAAGCTATTTTGATGAATCTGATTTCAATCGTGATTCTCTACCTACTCTTTTTGGTTCTTCGAAGGCTTATCAAATTTATTGCTAAAAAGGCTGTACAATCGACTGGAAGATTGAGTAGTCAAGATTTGGGTCGTCAAAAGACGGTCATTCGACTGGTGGAAAATATTTTACAGTACACACTTGTTTTCTTTTTTATTTACTGTATCTTGGCCATTTGTGGCTTGCCGGTTTCTAGCTTGTTGGCTGGGGCCGGGATTGCGGGTGTGGCGATTGGATTGGGTGCCCAAGGTTTCTTGTCTGACTTGGTCAATGGTTTTTTTATTCTCATTGAACGGCAATTTGATGTAGGAGACAGCGTGCGCTTGACCAATGGACCGATCACCGTATCTGGGAAAGTGGTGTCTGTCGGTATTCGGACCACACAGATTCGAGATGCGGATGGGACCTTGCATTTTATTCCTAACCGAAATATCTTAGTGGTGAGCAATAAGTCTCGTGGTGATATGCGGGTGCAGATTGATCTTCCCTTACCAAGTAGGGTAGACCTAAACTTGGTCACCAGCCTCATTGAGACGGTTAATCAAAAGCGACTTCCTCAATACGAAGCCATTAAAAATTGCCTTATCCTGGGGCCGCAGACGACGGAAACGGGACAATTTTCATACCGGATTCATCTGTTTGTGACCAATGGTCAACAGAGTCAGATTTATCATGATTTTTATGGATATTACCAGCAAGCTTTTGTGGAGGCTGGCTTAGAGCTCGGCACCACTCACTAGAAAGGAAAGAATATGTTTCCAAAAGAATTTATTGTTGAAGATGGACAGGTTTACTATCGTAAAAAGCCACTTCACCGTCAACCCTTGTTTTGGACCAGTATCGCGGGATTGGTTATTTCCTTGCTCTTGTCCGTTGTAGTTGGATTTCTTCTGTTAGCGCTTGGTAGTCAGACGGTTAACGAATTTGTAGATGAGCACAAGGACACTAATTATGAAACAAGCATGGACTGGTCAGAATACGATGAGTACTCCATTGGAGAGACTGCTGAATTAGCAGACTTATCCATCAAAGTAGAGTCAATGGAAGTCAAAGATGCAGACACCCTAGTGGATGATAGCTTGGACAAAGCCTTGGTCGTGACGCTGACGCTTGAAAATACGAGCGGCGAGGACTACTATTTTGATGAGTACGAGTTCTCGGTGTACGGTGATGATACTAGCGGCTACTATGTGTTAGACTATCAGACTTATAGTAAAGACATGCCAGAAAAAATCAAACCAGGTGAAAAAGTTCATTTGACCCTGTATTATGGCGTCGATGACTCAGACACCTATCGTTTCACTTACAATAATGTTTATTGGGCGACCAATGATGCGGATGCGATTTGATAGAGTAATTTTAGAACAGACAAAAACCACTCATTTGAGTGGTTTTTAGTTTGTTATCTTATACCAAACCTTGTGCAATCATGGCGTCAGCAACTTGTTCAAATGCTGCGATGTTCGCACCCGCAAGGTAATCTTTGCCAAGGTCGTATTTTTCAGCTGTTTCTTTAGCAGTGTTGAAGATGTTTGCCATGATGTCTTTCAAGCGGTTGTCCACTTCTTCGGCAGTCCATGACAAGCGTTGGCTGTTTTGGCTCATTTCAAGGGCTGATACAGCAACGCCACCAGCGTTGGCAGCTTTAGCCAATCCGTAAAGGACATCGTTTTCCTTGTAAGTGTTGATCGCATCAAGGTTAGATGGCATATTGGCACCTTCAGCCACACAGTAAACGCCGTTTTTCACGAGACGAGCTGCTTTTTCACCGTCAATTTCATTTTGAGTGGCACATGGAAGGGCGATGTCAACGTGTCCGTCGTATTCCCATACAGAACCTTCGTGGTAAGTAGCAGTTGCTTTTTCAGCAGCGTATTCTGTCAAACGAGCACGGCGGTTGTTTTTCACGTCGCAAAGGAGGTCGAAGTCGATACCAGTTTCGTCGATGATGTAACCATTTGAGTCAGATACAGAAATTACTTTGGCACCGAGTTCAGTAGCTTTTTGTACTGCGTATTGTGCTACGTTACCTGAACCTGAGATAAGAACAGTTTGTTCGTTGAATGATTTTCCATTTGCTTGAAGCATGTTGTCTGTGAAGTAGACAAGACCGTAACCAGTTGCTTCAGGACGGATGAGTGAGCCACCAAATCCAAGAGGTTTACCAGTCAATACACCTGCATCAAATTGACGGATGCGTTTGTATTGACCATACATGTAACCAATTTCGCGGCCGCCGACACCAATATCACCAGCAGGTACGTCAAGTGACGGACCGATGTGTTTTTGCAATTCAGTCATGAAGCTTTGGCAGAAACGCATGATTTCAGCATCCGTTTTACCTTTAGGGTCGAAGTCTGAACCACCTTTACCACCGCCGATTGGAAGACCAGTCAAGACGTTTTTGAAGATTTGCTCAAATCCGAGGAACTTCAAGATAGATTGTGTAACAGTTGGGTGGAAGCGAAGACCGCCTTTGTATGGACCAACTGCGGAGTTGAATTGGACACGGTAACCACGGTTGACTTGTACATTTCCGTCTTTGTCTGTCCATGGGATACGGAATGAAATGACACGTTCTGGCTCAACGATACGAGCCAAGATGTTTTCAGTGATGTACTCTGGGTGTACTTCGAAAACAGGTTCCAAGGTATTGAAAAGTTCTTCCACCGCTTGGAGGAATTCTTTTTCGTGGGAGTTGCGTGCTTTTACGCCTTCAAATGAGGCTTGGATGTATTCTTTAGCAGTTGTCATAACTGTTCCCCTTTTAAAATTAGATTTATTAAATTGTCTGACAATTTAATTTATGGGATTATTATAGCACTGGGAAAATCATTTGTAAAGTAAAAAGTTGAATTTTCTGACAATTTTTTGCAAAAAAATTCAAAAGCCGAATGTTCCCTCCCAATTTACAGTTGAAGTGGAAATCAAATTTCTTTTCTATGCTATAATGAAAAAAATTAAAGGAGAAGACTATGGTTTCGACAAAAACAAGTTTGGCTGGTGTGGAGTTTGACAACTGTTTCATGAATGCGGCGGGTGTCTGGTGTATGACCAAGGAGGAGCTGGACGGGGTGAAGAACTCTGCAGCAGGGACCTTTGTGACTAAGACAGCAACCCTTGAAGAGCGTGCGGGGAATCCAGAACCACGCTATCAGAATGTTCCCTTGGGCTCTATCAATTCGATGGGCTTGCCCAATCAAGGGTTGAACTACTATCTCAACTATCTCTTGGACTTGCAGCAGACAGATAGCGAGCGAACGTTTGTCCTTTCTGTGGTGGGGATGTCGCCTGAAGAGACACATACGATTTTGAAGACCATTCAAGACAGTGACTTTAGAGGTTTGACAGAGCTCAATCTCTCTTGTCCAAATGTGCCGGGTAAACCGCAGATTGCCTATGATTTTGAGATGACGGAACGGATTTTAAGAGACGTTTTTGTCTACTTCACAAAGCCTCTGGGCATCAAGTTGCCCCCTTATTTTGACATGGTGCATTTTGATCAGGCAGCAGCGATTTTCAATCAATTCCCGCTTAAGTTTGTCAACTGTGTCAACTCCATCGGAAATGGTCTTTATATCGAAGGCGAGACAGTTGTCATCAAGCCAAAAAATGGATTTGGTGGGATTGGTGGTCAGTACATCAAACCAACTGCCTTGGCCAATGTCCATGCTTTCTACCAACGTCTGAATCCATCAATTCAAATCGTTGGGACGGGAGGTGTCCTGACAGGACGCGATGCTTTTGAGCATATTCTCTGTGGAGCAAGTATGGTTCAACTGGGGACAACCCTCCAAAAAGAAGGCTTGTACGCTTTTGAACGAATTACGCAGGAATTACAATCTATTATGGAAGAAAAGGGCTATGGCAGTCTAGAAGATTTCCGTGGGAAGTTGCAGTACATTAGTGAATAGGAGAAATCAGGCTAGGAGACTAGCCTGATTTGTTGTTTTCAAAAGGCAAAGAATAGAGTATACTGGAAGAAACAGGAGGTATCGACATGGGAAGAAGAACAGAGCGCGAAAGACAGCGGCGACGTCGGCAAAAACAAAGAGCGAAAATTGCTCTGGTTTTAGGTATTTTGCTAGCGGTGGTTGGTGGATGTGTTGCCATATTTGAATGGAAAAAGCCGATGAGAACGCATCAGGAAGTGAGTTCCTCATCGGCTGCGGCATCCTCGTCTGAAAAGAAACAGGAATCAACACAAACGGCACGTATCATGGCACATGGGGACTTGCTCTATCATGATGCACTCTACATGAGCGCCCAGCAAGCAGATGGTTCGTATGATTTTTCGACAAATTTCACCTATGTCAAGCCTTGGATTGAGCAGGCAGACTTAGCGATTGCGGACTTTGAAGGGACTATTTCGTCAGAATTTCCGCTTGCAGGTTATCCTTTGTTTAATGCCCCTGCATCAGTTGCGACAGCAATCAAAGACGCAGGATATGATGTGGTAGACTTGGCGCACAATCATATTTTGGATTCTCAATTATCGGGTTTGATTTCAACCGCAAAAACTTTTACAGACTTAGGTGTTGGCACAGTTGGTGTCTATCCTGAGGGAAATCGGTCTTCTGCTCCGCTATTGATTCGTGAGGTAAATGGGATTAAGGTGGCCATTTTAGCGTATGCCTATGGATTTAACGGAATGGAAGGGAATTTGACACCAGAAGAATACCAGTCTTATCTGTCCGATATGGATGAGTCTCGGATGAAGGCGGAGATTGAGCGTGCTGAGAAAGAGGTGGATGTCACGATTATCATGCCGCAAATGGGCGTTGAGTACCAGCTTGAGCCGACACAAGAGCAGGTTGACCTCTACCACAAAATGGTAGACTGGGGTGCAGATGTGGTCTTTGGTGGGCATCCGCATGTGGCAGAGCCATCGGAAATTGTGGAAAAAGATGGGGATAAAAAGCTCATTATTTATTCAATGGGAAACTTCATTTCAAACCAGCGCCTGGAAACCATGGAAGGGGTCAACAATGCCCAGTGGACCGAGCGTGGAGTTTTGATGGATGTTACCTTTGAGAAAAAGGCAGGGAAAACGCGTATCCAGACGGCAACAGCACATCCAACATGGGTTAGTCGTGTGCCAAATGGCCAATACGCTGCAGATGGTGGACCATTTTATACCTATCAAACTTTTGTTCTGGAAGATTTCATCGAAGGTGGCCAACACAGAGTTCAGTTGGATGAGGATACTAAGGCGAGAGTTGATGCTGCCTATCAAGAAATGACCGATTTTATGCACTTGGATTGGTCCAAAGAGTAGAATAGAGGAAGAAGTATGATCAAACTAGTCGCTTTCGATATGGACGGCACCTTTTTGAACTCAGAAAATGATTATGACCGCGAACGATTTGACCGCATTTTTCATGAATTGGTCCGTCGCGATATGAAAATCGTTGCCAGTTCGGGCAATCAATTTCATCAGATAAAGAGCTTCTTTGAGCCTTACTTGGATCAGATGACCATCGTTTCAGAAATTGGAAATAAGATTTATGAAAATGGGAACTTGGTGCAGGAGTATCATTTTGAAAACTCGGTTGTAGAAGCCATGCTGGGGCTTTTGGGGCAGAAAAACTTGCTTTCTCGTTGCATGATTGGCGGGCTGGATACTGCTTATTTTGAAGCGTCAGCGCCAGAGGATTTTAAGAAGATTGTGAAGAAACACAATTATTCTTGGCAAGAGTTGGATAGCTTTGCGGATTTGCCCCAAGATCAGTTTTGCATCGTGACCTTGGACGTGCCTGACCAGAATATTGCCGCCTTGGTAGCGGAGCTCAATCAAGTTGGAGGGCCGCAAGCGCGTGCGGTATCAAGCGGTTTTCACTTTATTGATATCATCCAGTACGGTATTGATAAAGGGACAGCCTTGCAGTTTTTAGGGCAACAGTGGGGAATTTCACCAGATGAGATGATGACCTTTGGAGATAGCGACAATGACTTGGAGATGCTGGCTTGGACGCGCAATTCTTATGCCATGGCAGGTTGTCCTGAAAATGTCGCTCGAGTTGCCAATTATCAGACGCCTAGCAATGATGAATCAGGCGTTTTGGCAGTCATAGAAAGAGAAATTTTAGGGGATATGGGATGAAGGATTTGAAGTTGTTTTTTCAAGACTATGTAGCCCAACCCTTGGGTCAGGAAAAGGTGTATGCTGTTTTTTTGCCCCTAATCTGGCAGGATGACCAGTGGCAGATTCTCTATGAATTGCGCAGTCAGGCGATTTCGCAGCCTGGGGAGGTGTCGTTTCCCGGTGGACGAGTGGAGGAGGACGAGAGCTTTCAAGCAGCGGCTGTTCGTGAAACGATTGAGGAGCTCAATGTGGCAGAATCAGTCGTCGAGATTTGGGGAGAGATGGATTATATCGTCTACCAAGAGCGAACGATTCGTTGCTTTGTTGGGCAGCTCAAGGTTCCAGATTGGCAAAGCATTCGTCCCAATGAAGAGGTAGCCCACCTCTTTACCGTACCGGTGCAAACTTTGCAGGACAATCCACCGGTTTACCATACCTTGGAGGCTACGATTAAGACGGATTCGGCTTTCCCTTTTGAACGCATCACGGGTGGGGCCAATTATCAGTTTAGCCACCACAATCGCCTCATTCCTTTTTACGAAGATTTACCAGAAAATATATGGGGAATGACAGCCCAGTTAACCCATCGCTTTGTCAGTCTGTGGAGTCAGACAGAGGGAAAATGAGAAGAAGTAGAATAGTAAAACCACCATTTCCTGCGGAAGTGGTGGTTTTACTTGGTTATGCTGTTGTAGGTACCATGGTGCGAATGGCTTTTTCGTGCATGGTGACGGTAACGGGTAGAGTGCTAGCCGTGTCGCCATCAATACGAGTAACGGGATTGTGGTGTTTGTTTTTCGAACGGTTATGAATCTCTAGCTGAGAAGTGCGAAATTGGTCCCAGTGTCGGTAGTCTTTGAACTCGCCTTTGCGAACAAAGTAGAACCACATAAAGCGGATGAGGTGCAGTTTTTTAAGGATATAGACGGTGAAAAGGCCGTCGTCATAGCGTTCAGAAGGAGCAAATCCCTCCTTGCCACCGATGTGATTGGTCATGGTGAGGAGCAGGATTTTTGTCCGGTATTTCAATCGTTGGCCGTTGAAATCTAAAAAGAGTTTGTAGCTTTGTTGCTGCCACCAAATGGACCATCCGGCAAATAGGAAGGCTAGAAAGCCAAATCTGCGCTTGTTTTCAGAGGTAACCCCGAGAGCAATATCGGCCATGAGGCCAAGTGTCATACTGGAAATCATGTAGCGGTCATTGACTTGAGCGAGGTCAAATGCGACTTCGTGTCCCTTGAGTAGATTGTCCAAAGCGCTAGGGAGGTCAAGAGGAATCCCCAGAGATTTTGCGAAATTATTGACCGTACCAGTCGGGATGAGACCCAATCGCGAATGTCCACCACCTTCAAAAATCCCTGCGCAGACCAGGCTGATAGACCCATCTCCACCTAGCGGAATAATCATGTCAACCTTGTTTTGGCAGGCTTCCTTGGCAAACGTCTGCATCTTCTCGGCTGTCTCGGGATAGAGAACAGTAACGGTTATATCGGTATTTTCTTTAAAATACTCCAGGATGCTATCGACGATCTGTTCTTTTTCTTCTTTTCCAGAATGTTGATTAACGAGAATGGTAATATCTTTCATAGTAGGCCCTCTTTTATTAGTTACAGTATACCATTTTTGAGTCCGTAGGTCTTTGCAGGAAAATAAGACCCGGGACGAGGGTCCGGGGTTCTATTTGTTTTGGGGGTTAAAAAGACTAGTAGTGGTTAGTTGTGTTTAGGATTTTGTCCATTCTTGGACGATTTTTTTATTTTGCTTAATCCAATTTTTGGCAGCTTCTTCAGGAGTTTTTCCGTTGTTGATTTCGAGCATGACAAACTCCATATCTTTTTGGGTCCAATGGAATCGATCAACAATTTGATAGACTTCAGGAGCGTCTTTCTTCAGGCCTTTACGAGCAATTGTATTGATATTTTCAGCTTCGCCAAATGACTTTTTAGGGTCCTCAAGGTATTTCAAGTCGTATTTTGAAAACATCCAGTGAGGAGACCAGCCTGTTACAACGATTTCTTCTTTGTTGCGGATTGCCTTGTCCAATGAAGAAGTCATGGCACCTGTAGAGGAGGCAGTCAGTTCCCAATCTGAGAGATTGTCATACTCTTTTTTGGCAGACTTGGCTGCATCCATAATACCTGCACCTGGTTCGATACCGGTGATGGATTTTTTTGCTTGGTCAGACAGGTCTGAAATACTATTGACATCGGTCATATAGCTTGGAACCACGAGACCGAGTCGGATATTTTCTAAGTTAGGGCCAAGATCTTCGAGCTTGTCTTGGTATTTTTTGTATTGCTGACCATGTGTGACGGGGAGCCAAGCGCTGGTGGTAAAGTCGGCATTTCCATTTGCGACAGATTGCCAGCTGACAGCATTGTCAAGAGGAATCATGTCTACTTTGTAACCGGCTTGTTTTAAGACTTCACCGATGACATTGGTAGAAGTGACTTCTGAATCCCATTGTACATAGGAGATACGAATCGTTTTGTCCTTGGTAGTGGCATCTGTGTTCATGGTTGTAAAGCTACGTCCCAAAGCTGCTCCGATAAAGAGAACCAGGGCTACGATGCCGACCCATTTGCCAGTTTGACCATTTTCTTTTCCTTGGTGATTGAGGAGTTGAGAAATGCGGTCGAGTACAATGGCTAGGATAACAAGGGCGAAACCAGATACGAATCCATTTCCGACATCTGCTTTTTGTAGAGCCGAAAGGACTTCGCGTCCAAGTCCAGGGGCACCGATCATGGATCCGGTAACGACCATGGAAAGGGCGAGCATCATGGTTTGGTTGACACCGGCCATGATGGTGTTGCGGGCAAGAGGTAACTCAACCTTGAATAATTTTTGACTTGGGGTAGAACCAAATGCATCCGAGGCTTCAACTAGCTCAGTTGGGATTTCACGAATGGCTAAGTTGGTGAAGCGAACAGTTGGCGGAAGGGCGAAGATAACAGAGGCGAATACCCCTGGTACCATACCGATCCCGAAAAAGACAACGGCAGGAATCAAGTAAACAAAGGCAGGCATTGTTTGCATGAAGTCCAAAATCGGATTGACGATTCGTTTCACGGTTGCATTTTTTGCCATCCAGATGCCGAGTGGCACACCGATGATAATCGAAATCAGACTGGCTACCAGCACCAAGACAAGGGTGTTAATCATGTGTTCCCAAAGACCCTGGTTGTAGATAAAGAAGAGTCCAAGCAGCGTCAAGGCTGGCATTTTCCAATTCTTTTTCGTTAAGAAATAGAGAGCAAGAGCGATGAGTGCCATGAAGAGGAGTGGGTTGATGAAGAGAAGTGTATTTGTCGTCCAATCCATCAATCCATTTCCACCAGCTTGCAAGAGGTCAAAAAATCCTGCAAAAGTTTTGGTAACCCATTCTGTCAAAGACTCGACAGCCGGTGCTACCGGAATTTTTGTTTTTAATATATTTTCAATCATAAATCAGTTCCTTCACTATTAGTTGTTCTCGTCGGGGATGTTGGCCAAGGCTTCGATGACACGGCCTCGAATCACGACACCCAGTAGACGATTGTTGTCATCGGTGACAGCGATTGGAGCAGACGAGTCATAAATCAATGGCATGATATCGGTGATGACCGTGTCTTTTGAGACCGTCACGACATCAGTATTAACCACATCAGCCAATGGAATTCCTTTTTTACGAGCTTCTAGAGCAGCATCAGTCGTGACACTACCAAGCAAGTATCTGCGGCGGTCAGTGGCCATCAGCATGGAAACTTCTTCGTTGTACATGCGGTTCAAGGCAACTTGAGGTCCGTCAATTCCGATGGTAGTGGTGATAGGCTTAATCATAATATTTTGCGCAGTGAGGACCTTAGAACGGTCGACATCTTCGACGAATTCACGGACAAAGTCATTGGCTGGATTGGTCAAGATTTCCTCACCTGTGCCAATTTGCATAATCTTCCCATCCTTCATCAAGGCAATCCGGTCACCGATACGAAGAGCTTCGTTGAGGTCATGACTGATAAAGATGATGGTCTGTTGTTGATTTTCTTGCAAATCAAGCAATTCATCCTGCATTTCGCGGCGAATCAAAGGGTCTAAGGCAGAGAAAGCCTCATCCATTAAGAGGATTTTAGGGCTGTTAGCAAGAGCGCGTGCCAATCCGACCCGTTGCTGCATCCCACCTGAAAGTTGATTTGGGTACTGATCCTTGAAAGTCAGGAGGCCGGCATTATCCAAAGCGCGTTCGGCGATTTGACGGCGTTCTTCTTTTTCTACACCACGCAATTCCAAACCAAATTCGGTATTTTCAAGAATGGTTTTATGTGGGAAGAGGGCAAAACTCTGAAAGACCATATTGATATCGTGGCGACGAATGTCGCGTAAGTCGCTGTCATTGAGCTTAGAGATATCCTTATCACCTAAGAGAATCTGACCAGATGATGGTTCGATCAATCGATTGAGCATTCGAACCAGTGTGGACTTACCAGAGCCGGAAAGTCCCATGATAACGAAGATTTCGCCCTCTTTAATGTCAAAATTCGCATCGTAGACACCGACAGTTGCACCTGTCTTTTTCAAAATTTCTTCTTTTGATTTTCCCTGTTTGACCATCTCGAGAGCGGCTTTTTGCTTTTTCCCGAAAACTTTTGTCAAATGGTTTACTTCTAAAATTGTTTTCATTGTTCCTCCATTCATAAGCAACACAAAGGTAAAAGATAGTGTCACTTTGAAATAAAAATAATCTGCTTTTAAAAACAGAACACATAAAGAATAACATGTGATGTCACTTTTGTCAAAGATATGGCCTAAAATGCAGAAAAAAGGCTATAAATCAGCATTCTTCAAGTAATTGTTTTACCATTATATAAACAGAAAAGATGTAAATTCCAACTTTTTCAGAAAAACACACTTTTCCAACCTCTTAAAAAAATGAGCAAAACACTTGCAATTTATTTTTATCGTGATATAATGACAATATAAAATATAAAACAAGTTGTCACTACAACGAAAAATAACAATCGAGTAAAAGCTCACATTATATAATGTTGTTAGGTTAGGATTCGTAGGATAACCCACTATATTTTATGTGGTACAAACCACAAAGAATATTCTTATTATTGTCATATACTATCGGTATTGCATTCTTTGTTATTTGTTTAAAAGGGAGAAAAATTATGATTCTTTGGAAATTACTTATCGGAGCACTTATCGGTGCAGTTGCAGGAGCGATTACTAAAAAAGGTGGCTCGATGGGTTGGATCGCCAACATCGTTGCCGGTTTGATCGGTTCATCTGTCGGACAATCTATCTTTGGTGCATGGGGACCAAACTTGGCAGGTATGGCCTTGGTTCCATCAATCCTAGGTGCAGTTATCGTGGTTGCTGTGGTATCCTTCTTTCTTAGAAAATCAAACTAGAAAGTAGGAACTGATATGAGTAAGACCCTGAAATGGCTCTACAGCCTTGCAAGTCTTCTATTAGTCAGTCTACTTGCATTTGTAGTTGTGGCCAGCCAGCGCCAGTTGATACTTCCGAGTGAATGGGCTTGGTTGAATACGGATTTACAACTGCCTACTTTTATAGAAGAACACTATCATTTCGTTTACTTCTGGTTAGCCCTTATCTTCATCGCTATCATTCTTGTGACGGTTCTAGTGGTCATCTTTTACCCACGGATCTACACAGAAATTTCATTGTTGGAAAAAGACACTTCTTTATTGTTGAAGAAATCAGCGCTTGAAGGCTACATTCGTACCTGCATCCTTGAGTCAAATCTATTGGTCCATCCAAGTGTAACGGTGACCATGTACAAGAAGAAATTCAAGGTGCATGTTAAAGGTGCTGTGACCAATGAAGTAGGATTTGCAAATGCGGCAGTAGGTGCAAAAAAAGTTATCGAGGACGGCATTCAACAGTATATCGGTGTTGATAGACCAGTGAATTTCAAAGTGTTTGTAGACGAGTTGCAGACAGCTGGGCAAACAGGCCGTGTTGTCAACCGCGTCTTATAAGGAGAAGAAATGGATTTATTCAAAACCTATCGATACCCGCTTATGGGAGGGGGCTTGGGACTGTTCTTGGCACTTCTCTTCTTAACAGTTGGGTTCTTGAAAACAATTTTTCTAATACTATTTACAATTTTTGGCATCTTGTTGGGAAATTATTGCCAACGGACAGGTTTGATTTCAAAGTTAGTTAATCAATTTAAATAACGAAAGAGGAATACTATGACAACGAATACTTACGTAAAAAATACATCAACTCTTCCGACGGAAGCAGTTCGCGGCCAGCTCACTTTTGAAGACAAGGTTATTGAAAAAATTGTCGGCTTAGCGATTGAACATGTAGATGGTCTCTTGGCTGTCAACGGTGGTTTCTTTGCCAATCTAAAAGATAAGTTGGTCAATACTGAGTCTGTAACAGATGGGATTTCAGTCGAAGTTGGTAAAAAACAAGTGGCTGTGGATTTAGATATCGTAGCAGAGTACCAAAAACACTTGCCGACTATTTACGCAGACATCAAGGCCATTGTTGAATCTGAAGTGAAAAAGATGACCGACTTGGATGTCGTAGAAGTAAATGTCAAGGTGGTGGATATCAAAACACGTGCGCAGCATGAAGCGGACTCTATCAGCTTGCAAGATCGCGTGACAGACGCAGCACAAGCAACGACAAACTTTGCTTCAAATCAAGTAGAAAACGTTAAAACAGCAGTTGGTACAGGTGTTGAAAAGGTAGAAGACCTCAAACCTGAACCACGTGTCAAATAATTTTTTAAAAAAGAAAGAGGAACAAATTATGTCAGAAGAAAAATTCGATGTAAAATTGGACCAAGTAACTGGATCTGTAAAAGAAGGTCTTGGTAAATTGACTGGCGACAAAGAAGTCGAAACCGAAGGTAAAGTTGAAAAATTGGCTGGTAAAGTCAAAGAAACGATTGAAGATGTTAAGGACACTGTAAAAGGTGCAGTAGACGGCTTGAAAAAATCAACTGATGAGGAGAAATAATCTATGACAGATGTACAAAATATGAAAAGCAACCTTACTTACAATGACCTTGTCATTGAAAAAATTGTTGGGCATGCATTGGAAAACGTTGATGGGCTCTTGGCTGTTAATGGCGGATTTTTCTCAAATTTGAAAAACAACTTGGTTAATTCGGATTCAGTGACAGATGGCGTTAATGTTGAAGTTGGTTCTGAAGAAGTTGCTGTAGACTTGAACGTCATCGTGGAATACGGAAAAGACATCCCAGCCATTGTTGAAAGTATGAAAGGTATCGTGGCCCAAAATGTTGAAGTCATGACCCACTTGAAAGTGATTGAGTTGAACGTCAATGTCGTGGATATTCAAACCAAAGAAGAATTTGAAAAGTCATCTGTAACGGTTCAAGATCGCTTGACAGACGCTGCACAAGCAACGGGTGAATTTGCAAGTCAATCTGCTGAAAAAATCAAAGCAGCAGCAGCGACTGGTGCAGAAAAGACAAAAGAATTCGTCGCACAACATTCAGAAAAAGAATAGTTATGAGATAGAAAAAGAGCTGGAACACCAGCTCTTCTTTGTGCAGTCAATCATCACTAAATATTGAAAAAAATATAAAATTGTGATTTAATAGATAAGAAATTTACGAAAGGAGACAACTGAAAATGCAGAAACGATCGTCAACAGTCAAAGAATCAAAGTACCAACAAATCGCGATAGAAGTTGCCAAGCGCATTGCCGATGGGGATTATGAAGCTGGCGAAAAGTTGAAGTCACGTTCGACCTTGTCTGCTCAATTTAACGTTTCTCCGGAGACGACGCGAAAAGCATTGAATATTTTGGCGGACTTGAAAATTGTCACCCTCAAACACGGCAGCGGAGCAATTGTCTTGTCGCAAGAAAAAGCGATTGAGTTTTTGGATAAGTACGAAAGCACTCATTCGATTGCAGTGATTAAGGAGCGTATCCGAAAAAATATCAAGGACCAGCAAGAGCAGATGGAAGATTTGTCTCTTCTAGTCAATGAATTTTTGCTCCAAAGTCAATCCATTAGTCGCCAATACCCATTGACGCCATATGAGATTATCGTTAGCCAAGATACAGAGCATTTTGGAAAACCGCTGAGCGAGCTAAATATTTGGCATTTAACGGGTGCAACCATCATTGCGATTGAACATGAAGGAGAATTCGTTCTTTCTCCTGGACCGTATGGTAAGATTGAAAAAGGTGATCATGTCTACTTTGTCGGCTCAAATTTAGCCTACTCACGGATGAAAACTTTCTTCAATCTCAAAATGGGCTTATAAGATATAGATGGACTTTGCCCTCAGAATAGCAAAGACCTTGACAGATTTTGTACTGCCCCCCAAAAGTTGGACACTATATTTTAAGCACAGGATTGAGTTCTGTATTGAACGGGACTCAGTCCTTTTAATTTTGTTTTGATTCTCTTGTTATTGTAGTAAACTATGTATTCTTTGATGGCAGATTCAAGCTCCACCAGTGATTTGTAGGACTCTTCATAGCCGTAAAACATCTCTG
>NZ_JALJXU010000007.1 GCF_024170225.1 Streptococcus gallinaceus
GTTTACATAAAGTATATAATACATATGGAATAACGTACATGTCATACTTGTCATCCTGCTACAAAAAAGAACAGCAATAAGCTGTTCTTCTTAATTATTCTTTTTGTATTCAGCAAGTTCTGCTTTATTACACCAAACATAATGCCCTGGTTTAACTTCAACCATTTCTGGTTTATCTTCTGAATAATCATGTTGATTAACATCATACACAACCAATTCTTTTTGACGCTCTAAAATAGGATCTGGAATTGGTACCGCTGATAACAATGAACGTGTATATGGGTGAATTGGATTTTTGAACAATTCTTCTGTTTCTGCAACTTCAACAATGACCCCTTTATGAATAACTGCAATACGATCTGATATGAAACGTACAACAGACAAATCATGGGCGATGAACAAGTAGGTTAAACCAAGTTCTTTTTGGAATTTTTTCAACAAATTCAAAACTTGGGCACGAACGGATACATCCAAGGCAGAAATTGGCTCATCTGCAATGACGAACTCTGGTTGCATCACAAGAGCACGTGCGATACCGATACGTTGACGTTGTCCTCCCGAAAATTCGTGGGGGTAGCGTGTCAAATGCTCTGCTAACAAACCAACTTCATTGATAATATTACGAACTTTTTCTTGGCGATCTTCTTCATTTTCATAAAGCTTGAAATTATACAAACCTTCTGAAATGATGTAATCAACCGTCGCACGCTCATTTAAGCTAGCTGCGGGATCTTGGAAAATCATTTGAATTTTACGGATAACATCTCGTTTTTGCTCACGTGATAATTTCCCGTTGATTTTTTTACCATCATATAGAATGTCACCTGAACTAGTGTCGTTCAAGCCAATAATCGCGCGTCCAATTGTCGTTTTACCTGAACCAGACTCGCCTACAAGAGAGAATGTTTCTCCTTTGTTAATAAAGAAATTCGCATTTTTAACGGCAACAAATTTTTTGTTTCCTTCACCGAAAGAAATTTCTAAATCTTTAACTTCAACTAATTTTTCAGCCATTTCTTCCTCCTAATCAATTTCTTCTACTAACATTTTTGCTTTGATTTTCTCATGCAAGTTTTGGATTACAGCTGGTTTTTCTGCCTTCGGAGCTTCTGGGTGAAGCAACCATGTTTTAGCCCAATGAGTATCGTTCACATGAATAACTGGTGGCTCTTCTTCAAAATCGATTTGCATAGCAAATTCTGAACGGGGAGCAAAGGCATCACCAACAACTGGGGTGTAAAGAGACGGTGGTGTCCCTGGAATAGAGAACAATTCCCCATCGGCTGTCGCTAACTGCGGCAAGCTTGACAACAAGCTCCATGTGTATGGGTGACGTGGGTCGTAGAAAATATCTTCTACTGTTCCATATTCAATGACTTCTCCAGCATACATTACGGCAACTTTATCCGCAATACTTGCGACAACTCCCAAATCGTGAGTGATAAAGATTGTCGTGAAATTGTACTCTTTTTGAAGTGATTTTAGCAAATCCAAAATCTGAGCCTGAATTGTTACGTCCAAAGCAGTTGTCGGCTCATCACAAATCAGTACATCTGGACGACAAGCAAGGGCAATCGCGATAACAATCCGCTGACGCATCCCACCTGAATATTGGAATGGGTATTCATTGAAACGTTTTTCAGCTTCTGGAATCCCCACTTTTTTCATGTAGTCAATTGCCATTTCCTTGGCTTCTGCTACTGTTTTACCTTGATGTTTAACAATGACTTCTGTAATCTGTCTCCCAATCGTCACAAGTGGGTTCAAACTCGTCATCGGATCTTGGAAAATAGTTGCAATTTTCGCACCACGAATTTTTTGCCATTCTTTATTGTTAACGACTTCTGTCAGCTCTTGACCACGGTAGTTAATAGTACCTGATGCGATACGACCGTTTTCTTCAAGCATTCCAGTGAAGGTTTTAGTCAAAACAGATTTCCCAGAACCTGACTCACCTACGAGGGTGAGAATCTCTCCTTCAAACAAATCAAGTGATACTTTACGAATGGCTGTCAAGACGCGATCACGAACATCAAATTCCACGACCACATCTTTAGCTGATAAAATGATATTTTTATTCTCTGTCATATCGGCTCCTTATCTATGTGTACGTGGGTCACTGGCATCAGAAAGGTTTTGTCCAACGATGAACAGTGAAAGTGAAACGAGAACGAGTGCTGTCAATGGAATCCAGAACAAGTAAGCATTGGTTGTCACGTTTTGCGCATATTTTGAAATGAGACGACCGAGACTTGGTACAGTTACTGGCAAACCAATACCAAAATATGACAAGAACGCTTCAGAAGAAATGTAACCTGGCAAACTTTGTGATGCTTGTGTCACAATGACCGACACCAACTGCGGAAGCAAGTTTCTTACCACAAGTTTGAAGGTTGGTGTTCCAAGCGTACGGCTGGCAAGATTGTATTCCAAATCACGGTAACGCATAATTTGAACACGGATAGAGAAGGCAACACCAATCCAACCCGTGATACAGAAAGCAAGAATCAAGTTCCAGAATCCTGCTCCCAATGCATAGGTCATGACAATGATAACTAGCAAATACGGGATGTTTGAAATAACATTGTAGACTTCCATCATGATTTTATCGAACGTTTTCGACACTCCCCAGATTCCGCCGACAATGACACCAATCACCAAGTTAATCACTGTAGCAATAAGTGAGATGAGAATTGAATTTCTCGCACCATACCACACACCATCAAAAAGAGATTGTCCATTGGCATCTGTACCAAACCAATATTTTGCATTTGGCCAGTTATAACGTGCTGAGAAATCGTTAATTTTACTTACATCGTTAAAATCATAGTTTGCAAATAGAGGATAGATAAAGCTCATTAAGATAATGGCAATCAACAAACCTAGCATGGCAATAGTTGATTTCTTTTTGAAAAATTGACGCATTACTGATTTCCAGTAAGAGTATGATGGAGAATCAATAGCTTCAGCGGCAAAATCGTCACGTTTGACAAATGTAAATTTAGACTTATCAATTGTAGACATTATTTACCTCCTTTTGCGTCTAATTTAATACGTGGATCGACTACAGTCATCAGTAAGTCTCCCAACAAGAGCGAGAAAATGGAAAGTGCTGCAAAGATAAATGTCAATGCCACTACCATTGTATTATTTGCATTGTTGATTGAGTCAATCAACATTTTACCCATACCTGGGAAGGCGAATACAGATTCTGTAAAGGTAGCACCGACAATAACACCCAAAATAGAACCTGGAATACTGATGACAACAGGTACCATCGCATTTCTAAAAATGTGGCCTTTCGAAATTTCAGACTCTGACAATCCTTTTGCGCGCGCAAAACGAACATAGTCGCTGGTTTGCAAGTCGATAAAGTAACGACGAATCCAAACAGCCATTCCCGGAATACCTAATAGTCCTAACAATAGAGCAGGCAAGAGGTAAGAACGGAAATCCTGTGCCCCTAAAATAGGGAAGGTATCAGGCAAGCCAAATAATTTTCCGAAAGCAAAACGGAAAATATAGATGAAGGCAACACTTGGCAAGGCCATCAAGAAGCTAAGTGCCGCTGTCATGATGGTATCAAAGCCTTTATTCTTGTAACGAGACATTAAAATTCCAAGCGGAATACCCAATGCATAGGTAATAATCACACTGATGATCCCAATGATAGATGAATTCACAAGCATTGATGGATCTTGGTAGCGTGTTTTAGTAGCTGTGTAGGCATCTCCCTCTCCGAAGTTCGCAATTGTTTGCTTATCTGCACTTCCTGGAGATTTGTAAGTACGAGTATAGATATTAACAGAAGATTTCTTGGTAACTCCGGTCGGGAAAGTCACATCCGTCAACAAAGCTTTACCTTGTCCCTGCGTCAATACTTCCAAAACATCAACATTGGCATAAGTAGGGTAGGATACACCTAAATCAAAGGTAATGAAGTTTTGGTGGATAAATGGAAATTGTCCATTTGCATACAACAAGTACTTGTGCTCGGTACCAGAACCAACCAAAGCCCAACCAACAGACGGATCTTTTTCAAATCGAATATAGCGTTTCAGGTTTGGATTGGCTTTGTCCTGAATTTTATTGGTGTGGTCTACCTGTACTAAATTACCATAAAACTTGGTAATCCGTTGGTAAATTGGAATTTCACGTGTTGCGTAAAATTCGTTGTTTGTTTCAAATTGATGCAACTCCCAACCTTTGCCTAACTGAGTAAGATATTTTTTATAAATCTTCTTATTGGCTTCCGTTGGTTCGCTCGTTACATTTTCATATTTTTTTTCAGCCGCAGTTTGTAACTCGTTACTGTTCATATAGTCAATATAGCCCATTTTTTCATAGACCGTATTGACGTAGTCAACTTTCTTGTAAGGATCTGATGCCATTTTCGTGTACGTTTGATCCTTTTCGAAAATCTTTTTCCGTGGAACCATTGTATAGACGATTGTATATATCAATGTAGTCACAAGAAAAAGAGAGACTAAAGAACGCAAAATACGATTGAAAATATATTTCTTCATTCTATGTTTTCCTCTCAATCTCAAAAGAACTTTCTCTATAAATAGTAGAGAAAGTTCTCTTAAAAATGTTTAATTATTTTTCAACGTGATCAGCAAGCTCTTCTTGTGCTTTCGCATTAGATTTTGCTTTTTCTTTCAACCATTTCTCACGTTTTTTGTAAACATCTTTAGCGTTGTTTACTTTAGTACCAACTTCCATGTATTTGAAGAAGCTACCGCCACCTTTGATACCGATATCAGCTGTTGAAGCTGTGTAAGGAACAACTTTAGATACTCCTGGTGTACCACCAAGTGACATGTAAGGGATAACCAAAGCGCTATCTGTCAACCAAGCTTGTGCTTTCGCATATTTTTCATAACGAGCTGCTACATCTTGAGTTTCTGCAGACGCTTCTTTCAAGAGTGCATCGTATTTATCCAAACCGATTTCTTGAATCAATGCTGTGTCTTTTTCACCGTTCAAACCAAGTCTTTCAAGACTTGCACCATTCTTAGTGTTAAAGACATCTAAGTATGTAGATGGGTCTTGATAGTCTGGTCCCCAACCTGCGTATGAGATATCGTAGTCCATTTGAGCTGCACCTTCAGCATAGAAGGCTGCATTTTGGAATGTGTCTGTATCCATCATTTGAAGGTCGATCACTACGTTATCAGTACCAAGTGATTTTTCGATTGATTGTTTCAATGATGATGCTTGTTGAACACTGATTTCGCTTGATTGGTTGACAGCCATATCCAAGTGGATTGGGAATTCAACACCTTGTGCTGTAAGTGCTTCTTTTGCTTTAGCAATTTCAGCTTTAGCTTTTTCTGGTTTGTAAAGACCGTTTTGAGCATCTGAAAGATCGATATCTTTCCATTGATCACCGTATGATACCAAGTCTTTTGTTACCAAGTCACCGAATGAAGTTGAACCTGCGCTAACAAATGTTGGTGGTACGAATGTATTACGGAGCGCTTTATCAGATGCATCTTCACCTACAGATTGTGCAAGGTATGTTTGGCGGTCAAAACCAAATGCAATCGCTTGACGGAAATCTTTGTTTTGAAGCGCTTTTTGTGAAGCCGTTTTTTGTGCATCTGTTGTTTTTGAAGTGTGTGCATAGTTGCCACGGTTTACGTTCAATACTGTATAGTATGTTGTAGCATCTTGCAATCCGTAAGTAATGTTATCTTTGTATTTTTCTTTTACAGATTTGTAACTTGATGAGTTAGGGAATACACGGGCATTTGAGTAGTTGCCGTCTGTAAATCCTTTAATCAATGATTCTGGATCATCGCCACCGTAGTATGTCAACTTAACGTTGTCGATTTTAACGTTGTCAGCATCCCAGTAGTTTTCGTTTTTTGTGTATTCAAGAGATGACTTAGAAGTCATAGCACTGATTCTGTAAGCACCATTATAAAGGATACCATCTGGTGAAACTTTACCAAAATCTTTACCTTTTGATGCCAAGAAGTCAGCGTTAAGAGGCAACATGATTGACATTGTCAATTTTGAATTCCAGAAGCTTTCTGGTTGGTTCAAGGTATATTGAACTGTATGATCGTCAACCGCTTTTACACCTACAGTAGAAAAGTCTTTTGTTTTACCAGTTACATAGTCGTCCAAGCCTTTGATAGAGTTTTGGATAATGTAAAGACCTTCTGACTTAGTTTCAACCGCATGTTTAAGTGAAGTAACGAAGTCGTTTGCAGTTACGTCTGCATACTCTTCACCTTCAGCTGTATACCATTTCACACCTTTACGCAATGTGTATGTATATGTCAAGCCGTCTTTTGAAACTTTCCAATCTTCAGCAAGTGAAGGAACAAGGTTCCCGTACTTGTCATTTTCAAGAAGTCCGTCCACCATGTTTGTTACGATGTCAGAAACTTGTTGACGGTTATAAGCAATATAGTCCAATGAAGTTGGATCTTCTGTATAAACGTATGAATATGTAGAAGAAGTTTCAGATTTGCTTGATGAGTTACCGCAAGCTGACAAGAAGGCTGCTGACAATAAGGTTACACCAGCAATTGCCACAATTTTTCTTTTTTGCATAAAAGGGTCTCCTATTTAAGATAATGGAATTGCTTAAACAATTCTTAAATATATGTGTCTAATTATATCACGACGTTTCTAGCTTGTAAAGAAATTTTTACCTGTATTTGAAATTTTCTGACTTTTCAACAAATTTACATATTTTTTCATTTTCTAACTTTTTCGTATTCTTTTTACTTGTGATATAATAGTAAGGTTCTTAGAAAGGTTCTTATGAAAAAATATCTTTTACTATGGAGCGCACTGCTCTCTCTCATCTTTGCTTCTGCAAGTCTAGTCTCAGCAGACGACTTCTCTGCACCTGCAAAACACGCTATTGCTGTAGATGTCGAGTCCGGTAAAGTCCTTTACGAAAAGGATGCAACCACACCAGCTAGTATTGCTTCGATTACAAAATTACTGACCGTTTATCTGGTCTATGAAGCTATGGATCAGGGAAAATTTGGGATGAATAGCGAAGTAGCTATTTCTGATTATCCCTATCTACTGACCGTTGAATCTACTGCCAGCAATATCAACTTGGACACTCGGAAATATACTGTCCAAGAACTACTACAAGCTTCTTTGATTTCATCGGCTAACAGCGCAGCCATTGCTTTAGCTGAAAAAGTCGCAGGCTCTGAGCCGAAATTTGTCGATATGATGACGGCTAAACTGAAAGAATGGGGCATCTCCGACGCCAAACTCGTAAACGCCACAGGGTTAAACAACGAATTTTTAGGAAACAATATCTACCCCGGATCGTCTTCAACAGCTGAAAATACCATGTCTGCTCGCGATATCGCTATCATCGCTCGTCATTTATTGCAAGACTATCCTCAAGTAACAGATATCACTTCGCGCTATTCTTATACTATGGAAGGAAACACCTACTATTCCACCAACCAAATGATTGAGGGGGGGACCTATCAACGTGCAGGTGTTGTCGGACTCAAGACTGGAACAACTGATTTATCAGGGGCTTCCTTTGTAGCCACTACAACTGAGCACCACTTCCAAATTATTACCGTCATCCTTAATGCGGACAACGGAAATGAATTCCCTGATAATCGTTTTGTTGCTACCAACGCCTTGATAGACTATGTCTACAATAATTTCTCAGCGACAACCTTAGTTGAAAAAGGGCAAGCCTACACTAATTCTACCGTTGAAGTATTTAATGGAACAGACTCAATCAGTCGCGCAGTAGCAACTGAAAATCTGACACTCATTACTCGTAAAGATAAAAAAAATGCTGCTTCTGCTAATTTCAAGGCTACAAAAGCTATTGTCGATGCACCGATTGCAAAAGGACAGGAATTGGGAACCTTGGTCAGCCGTGATAGCAACCTGATCGGTAGCGGCTATCTGGGGAAACTTCCATCTGTTAAGATGATTGCTAAAAACGAAACAAGTACTCCTTTTGCACCTATTTCTTGGTGGAATCATTTCGTTCGGTATGTCAATGAAAAATTATAAAAAGGAAAATCAAATTGATTTTCCTTTTCTGTTATTTATAAAACGATCGAAGCTCACTATTTGCCAACTGACGTTTCCTTTATTTCCAACCTCAGTCAGCGAGAAATTGCACACAATAGCCTCATAGCTATTGTGTTACTAATTTTCTCTAACCTTATTAACGACGCAAGTTGACACTTGCTTCATCTCTAACTTCTGTGGGAAAAGTGGCGGTGGTTCAGAATAAGTTCTTTCTTACTTCTGACACTCGTCACTTTAGCCCACAGAACCCTCCATTTCATAGGAAATTAAGCGGTTGAGTTCAACGGCATATTCCATTGGGAGTTCTTTTGTGAAGGGTTCTACAAAGCCCATGACAATCATTTCAGTGGCTTCTGATTCTGTCAGGCCACGGCTCATGAGGTAGTAGAGTTGCTCTTCTGAGATCTTGGATACTTTTGCTTCATGTTCCAGTGCCACTTGTGAGTTATGGATTTCATTAAACGGAATGGTATCAGATGTTGATAGGTCATCCATGATAATGGTATCACACTCGATATGGCTGACTGACTTAGCTGAATCCTTACCAAATGTAACTTGTCCACGGTAGTTTACTGCTCCACCACCTTTTGCAATGGACTTGGAAACAATTGAAGACGATGTCCGCGGTGCATTATGAATCATTTTGGCACCCGTATCTTGGTTTTGTCCTTTATTAGCAAAGGCGATGGTCAACATAGTCCCACGCGCCCCTTCGCCATCCAAGTGAACAGCTGGGTATTTCATGGTTGTCTTAGCACCGAGGTTCCCGTCAATCCACTCAACAGTCGCATTTTTTAGCGCACGAGCACGTTTGGTTACAAGGTTATAGACATTGTCAGACCAGTTTTGAATAGTCGTATAACGAACGTAAGCTCCGTCCAAGGCAAAAATCTCTACAATCGCAGCATGAAGGCTATTAGTAGAGTAGGTCGGCGCTGTACATCCTTCCACATAGTGCACACTCGCCCCTTCATCAACAATAATGAGGGTCCGCTCAAATTGTCCTGTGTTCTGGTTATTAATACGGAAATAGGTTTGCAATGGAATATCTACTTTAACACCTTTGGGTACGTAAATAAAGGTTCCACCTGACCACACAGCTGAGTTGAGGGCTGCTAATTTATTGTCCGTTGGTAGGACTAATTTTGAGAAGTATTGTTTAAAGAGTTCTGGGTATTCTTTCAGGGCTGAGTCCGTGTCAGTAAAGACGATACCCAACTTTTCAAACTCTTCCTTCATGTTGTGGTAGACCACTTCAGACTCGTACTGGGCAGAAGCACCTGCCAGGTAGGCACGCTCCGCTTCTGGTATTCCAATCCGCTCGAAGGTTTCTTTGATTTTTTCGGGAACATCATCCCATGAACGTGCTGGTTTATCTGACGGTTTTTGATAATAAATCAAATCATCAAAATCAATATCGGATAAATCCGGACCCCATGTTTGCATGGGCATTTTTTGAAAAGCTGCTAAGGACTTGAGTCGGAATTCAAGCATCCACTCAGGTTCATTTTTGGCAGCCGATAATTCACGAACAACCGCTTCATTCAACCCTTTACCAGTCGAATAAATCGGCTCTACATCGTCATGAAAACCAAATTGATACTCTCCCAAGTCAATCGGTTTTGGTTCTACAATTTCATTTGTTTCAGACATACTATTCCTTTCTTTGTTAAGGTTGCAAAGACCAAGTTGTAGGATTCTTTTATCAGTTGCTCGAGCATATTGGAGGTGATTTCTTCTGCGTGAAGGTCAATCGAATTCCAATGTTTTTTACTAGTATAATATCCCGGTCGAATCACGTCTGAGTAGACTTGACGCAATTCTTCGTTTTTATCAGGATTATTTTTCAACGTAATGTAGGCGTCTTCGTCTACTCCCATCATAGCAAAATACTTGCCTTCAAGATCGAAATAAAAGCAATCCCATCCATCGCGAAAATAGACTTTCGCCCCCGGCAATGACTGTCCTACTTCTTTACAGAACTCAATTTTGTCTTGCGCTTTCATGTAAAGCCTCCTGACGCTCAATTGCCTTCTTCAAGGCGTTCCACGGTAGGGTCGAGCATTTGATTCGCTGCGGGAATTTTGCTACTCCTGCGAGTAACTCTGCTTCTCCCAACTTTTCTTGCGCATCATCCTTTTCTCCCTGAACCATGAGAGAAAAAATCTCTGCTAATTCGAGCGCCTCTGCTGTCGTTTTGCCGAGGACCGCGTCGGTCATCATACTAGACGAAGCGGTAGAAATCGTACAACCATGCCCAGAAAATGCAATATCTTCAATCTTATCATCTTCAATCTTCACAGACAGGGAAATCACATCGCCGCAGGTTGGATTATTTAACTGCAGAGCTTCGACTCCATCCAAACTACCGTGGTGATGCGGACTTTTCGAATGATCTGCGACAACAGCCATATAAAGGCTGTCTAATCTAGAAAGTGCCATTAAAAAACTCCTTTGCCTTGAGGATAGCTTCCACCAGCTTATCGCAGTCTTCTTTTGTATTGTAGATATAAAAGCTTGCACGAGCAGCCGATGAGATCCCTAGATGATTGATAAGTGGCTGGGCACAGTGGTGTCCTGCACGAACCGCCACCCCTTCATAGTCTAGGGCCGTTGCTAGGTCGTGGGGGTGCAAGCCGTCAATGTTAAAGGCCAACACTCCTGCATGCTCTGTAGCAGATTGCGGACCATATACAGTCAGACCTTCAATGGCTTGCAACTTAGGCAAAACATAGGCCACCAATTCTTGCTCATGGGCATAGATTTTTTCCATCCCAAGCTCAGTTAGATAGTCAACAGCCGCACCTAGACCGATGGCACCTGCAATATTGGGCGTTCCTGCTTCAAATTTCCAGGGTAGCTCTTTCCAGCTGGCTTCTTGCTCGTAGACAAAGTCGATCATTTCCCCGCCAAATTCAACGGGATTCATGAGATTGAGTAAATGCTCTTTCCCATACAAGACACCGATACCAGTAGGTCCCAGCATTTTATGACCAGATAGGGTGAAGAAGTCACAATCCAATTCTTCTACATCAATCGTCATGTGCGGAGCAGATTGAGCCCCATCCACCACCATAATGGCACCTACTTCGTGCGCCAAGGCTACGATTTCTTTTACGGGATTGACACAGCCGAGGACATTTGAGACGTGGGCGAGACTGACAAATTTCGTGTGTTCAGAAATTTTTCCAGTTAAATCTTCCATATCTAGCTGGCCATTTTTCAAATAGACATAAACCAACTTGGCACCTGTTTTACGGCAAACTTCTTGCCAAGGGATGATATTTGAATGATGCTCCATAATCGAAATCAAGACTTCATCACCCGGTTGCAACACTTGCTCAGCAAATTTTGCGACCCAGTTCAATCCTGTCGTCGTACCACGTGTGAAGAGAATTTCTTTGGTTGAGCGAGCATTGATAAAACGACGTACTTTTTCTCGGCTTGCTTCGTATTTTGCAGTGGCCCGCTCAGCCAACGTGTGCACACCACGGTGAACATTGGCATTGTCTTCGTGGTAATAAGCTGCCAAGGCATCTAAAACCGCTTGTGGTTTTTGAGTGGTGGCTGCATTGTCCAGATAAACGAGGGGTTCATCGTTAACAATCTGGTCTAAAATTTGAAAATCTTGCCGAATTTTAGTGGCATCTAACATCTGAATCTCCCTCTATCATCCTATCTCTTATCGAGCTTACTATCCAAGACTTGAATCATTTCATCACGAACTTCCTTAACCGGGATTTCCGTAATGACTGTCCCCAAGAATCCACGGATTACCAAACGTTCTGCTGTTTGGCGATCAATACCGCGACTCATCAGATAATACATATCTTCTGGGTCAACCTGACCGATGGACGCTGCGTGTCCAGCTGTGACTTCATTTTCATCAATCAAAAGGATTGGATTGGCATCCGAGCGTGCATTATCAGACAGCATCAAGACACGACTTTCCTGCTGGGCATCTGCACCTTTAGCACCTTTGATAATATGACCAATTCCATTGAAAGTCAAAGTTCCACATTCCAAGATAACCCCATGTTGCAAAATATGACCAACCGAGTGATGACCATAGTTTGTCACTCGTGTATCAATTCCTTGCACCTGCTTGCCAGATGACGCTGCTACAACTTTTAGATTTGCATGACTGCCATTTCCAATCAAGTCAGAATCAAAATCAGCAACGACATTCCCTTCATTCATGACACCAAGCGCCCAGTCAACCGTTGCATCAGCTGCATGGCGGGCACGACGTGATAGATAGGCCGTCACCTGTTGACCCAAACGGTCAATAGCTGCAAACTTAATCTGGCTTCCCGCACCAGCAATGACTTCCACTGAAATGTTAGCCGTTGCCGAAACTTGTCCATCACCAATCGTTTCAAAGCGTTCCAAATAGCTAAAGACCGCATTTTTACCAGCCACAATCAAAATGTGTTTATTAAAAGGTACATCGCTCTGGCTATCTTGGTAAAAAAGTCCTTCAATGGGTTGCTGAATTTCTACATTATCCGGAACGTAAAGCACGGCTGCGCTGTTAAAATAAGCATAGTTATGAGCCGCCAATTTGTCTTCATCCAGCGCAAGCACAGTCCCAAAATGCTCTTCAATCACTTGCGGAATCTCTTCCAAAGCAGAATACAAATCTGTAAAGACAACTCCTTGCTCTACTAAGTCAGCAGGTAGCTGTTCAAAAACTGTTTGCGTTCCAACTTGTACCAAGGTCGGACGATCACCGAGAGCGGTGAAATCTGGTACGTTCCCAGAAAATTCACTCTCAGCCATGACTTCCTGACCTAAATTCCAACGGTGAAATTTCACACGTTCCACTTTTGGCAAGGCTAGCTCTGCCATTTTCTCCAAGGCCTGCATGCGACGCTCTTGCAACCAAACCGGCTCTGCCTTAGACATTGAAAAATTTAAAATAGCTTCTTTTGACATTTGTTACTCCATTTCTATTCAGTCGAAGTGACAAATTAGACTTCTTCGTGGTATTCGATACCTAGCTCTTCTGCAATCTTGGCATACCCTTCTTTTTCAAGACGAGCTGCCAATTCCGCACCACCTGAGAGGACCACGCGTCCTTCCATCATGACGTGTACCACATCCGGTGTGATGTAGTTGAGCAAGCGTTGGTAATGAGTGATAATCATGGCACCGAAGTTCTCGCCACGCATTTCATTGACGCCTTTTGAAACAACCTTCAAGGCGTCAATATCAAGACCTGAGTCAATCTCGTCAAGAAGAGCAAATTTAGGCTCTAGCATGAGAAGTTGCAAGATTTCATTGCGTTTTTTCTCACCACCAGAGAAACCTTCATTGAGATAACGTTCTGCCATTTCTTCTTTCATTCCTAGAAGCTCCATTTTGGCATCTAGTTTTTTGATAAAATCACGAACAGAAATTTTGTCTTCGTCTTCTTTACCAGCGTTCATAGCCGCGCGGATAAATTCAGCATTGGTGATTCCTGGAATTTCAGATGGATACTGCATAGCCAAAAATAGACCCAGACGAGCACGTTCATCTACTTCCAATTCCAAAATATTTTCGCCATCCAAAAGAATTTCTCCTTCTGTGACTTCATAAGATGGATTGCCCATAATTGCCGCTGACAAAGTTGACTTACCAGTACCATTTGGTCCCATAATCGCTGCAATTTCCCCTGTTTTCAGCGTTAAATTGACACCTTTCAAAATTTCTTTTTCTTCAATGGATACATGAAGATTCTTGATTTCTAGTACAGACATGGTTATCTCCTTTTATTTTTATCTATTCATTATATCAAAAAAGAGCCTTCTTGGCTCCTTCTGTGTTTATAAACATTCTTATTTATGATAAGTTTTTTTTCGTTCTTTACACGTTTCTATTTGCTCTTTTCGATAGGTACTATTGCCTATAAAGCGTAAAACGTTGAGCAAAAACGTTCGATTTTCTCCAAAAATCCCAATCAATTCACTCAAAATAATAATGCCGAATGTCAGGGCAATCATCAATAGAACTCCACCTAAACGGCTGGATACATTGAGCAAAAGAGAAATCAAAGAAAAGACAAAGGAAATCGCATAAATGACCAAAACTGTCCCTCGATGAGACAATCCAAGCGACAGAAGACGATGGTGTAGATGCATACGATCCGCTTCATAAATCTTCTGGCCAGATAAGGTCCGACGAATAATCGCCACAATAGTATCTGTAATGGGTACCCCTAAAATAATCATGGGCGTCACTACCGCAACAGCTGTAGAATTCTTCAAACCTTGCAACGACAAAACCCCAATCATAAACCCGATAAACAAAGCCCCAGTATCACCTAGATAGATAACCGCTGGATTGTAATTATAGGGTAAAAAACCTGCGATTGCTGCAACTAGGACAAATACCGTCAAGGTCAAGAAGACATTGCTATCGTAGAGGAAGAAGTAGGAAACCAACCCCATGGTCGTCAATGAGATGATGGATACTCCACACACCAGACCGTCCAATCCATCAATCAAGTTAACCGCATTGGTGATCGCCACAATCCATAAAACCGTCAAGCAAAAGGATAGCCAGACCGGAAAATGAATCATCGGTCCGCCGAAAGGAATTTTAAAATCATCGAACCTAAATTCTGTAAATATCCAGATAATAGACGCTGCAACTAGCATCCCGGCCATCTTAGGCAGCGGACGAAGCTCTTTTATATCATCAATCAACCCCGTCGCTACTATAATTCCACCAGCTACAACAACCGGCAAGATATAGTCAAAGTAGGTCTGCTCCTGCCAAACATGCAAGACGATATTGGGCAAAATGACAATACTACCGATAAAAAAGGCGATAAAAACAGCGAGTCCACCCGCTGAAGGCATGGGAACCTTATTGATGCGACGAGCATTTGGATTGTCCACAGCACCGATACGAATAGACAAGAAACGAACAAGAGGCGTTGCAATTAAGGCAATCACCAAGGTCGCTATAAGGACAATAATGTATTGTAAAGCAAATGGAATCATGTCAAACTGACCTTTCTCAGTTCTTCAAGCGCATCTTCTGCTAGTAGCAGTAGACCATGTTCTTGAAGATAAGGACGACTGATATCTGTATTATCAGCATGTTCTAACATACGAGAAAGGAAATAAGTCGGATACAGACGTGACTGATCTTCTACATTTTTCAAGACAATCATGTAATAGTGATTGTTCATCTTGTACAACTCTGACGTTTCAATCACAATATCTATGGCATGCGCAAACTCTACTGCACGTAGCAAATTCTCAAATTCCAAGATATAGTAGACATAAGCTTGCTGCGCTTCTGCAGAGTCTTCATCGGCATAATCAGCTTCCTCAACTGCTTCCAAACGACGAACCGTTGCTTCATCATCGCCACTCTTGTCGCGAATTGTTTTTTCGACAGTCTTCAAAAATTCCTCAGGTGACAATTGGGAAATATCTGGGAAATCGTCAAAATTTGCCAAATCTTCAAAATCAATTGACTTGTCAATATCTGACTTTGTCACAAAAATATCGATTTTATCCGGCTTTGGTGTAACACGAAAACTCAACATCCCACTTTCGCGGAAAGTCATCGGCAAGTCTAACTCGTCCAAAACAGAGTAGAAAAACTCCTCTGTCTTTTCTTGCGGAATCAAAAAATCCGCCAATTCCATGCCTCTTTCTTCTAAATCTTCTAACTTAATCGTGATTTTCAAAGTCGAATCACTAATTTGTTTCATCTTCATAGGCTGTCTCCAAACTTACTAGTATCCTTCTCATTATACAATAAAAGGCTGTTTTTACCAAAAGAAAAGCAGGTTCCCCCGCTTTAGAAAATCAATTTAAACAATGAATAAACGATGAGGAGTGCCCCCAAACCAATACGGTATTTTCCGAAAAATGTAAAATCGTGTTTCTTCACATAGTCTGTCAAGAAGCGAATGACGACCAACGAAACTCCAAAAGCCGTTCCCATCGCAACCAAAAGTAAGAACCATTGTCCTCCTGATACAGCTACCCCTTTTACAAGTAACTTGACTAGTTTCAACAAACTTGCACCAAACATAATGGGAATACCCAGGAAGAAAGTGAACTCTGTCGCGACCTGGCGGCTAGTCCCGAGTAAAATACCACCCAAAATCGTCGCCCCTGAACGACTAGTTCCTGGAATCAAGGCCAAAACCTGAAAGAGCCCGATGTAGAGAGCCATTTTATAGGACAAGCGCGAGAGAGAAGTCACTTCTGGAGCAATATTTTCATTGCGTTTTTCAACATAAATAAAAGCAAAACCGTAAATAATCAGAGTCATGGCAACTACAAAAGAATTAAACAAATGTGTATCTAACCAATCATCAAATAAAAATCCCAATACTGCTGCAGGCAAGGCTGCTAAAATCACTTTTGCCCATAGTTGCCATGTCAATTGAACTTCACGTTCTGTTTTTCCAGCTTGAAAAGGATTGAGACGGTCAAAATAAATCACCATAACAGCCAAAATCGCTCCCAACTGAATCACAACATTAAACATGGATACAAAGCCAGCATTAACTGATTTGAAATTGATAAATTCTTGGATCAAAATCAAGTGACCTGTACTTGAAATCGGAAGCCACTCCGTAACTCCTTCAACAATCCCAAATAAAATTGCTTTCAATAGTTCTACAAACATCTGAAACCTCCTGTTTGAATTATTATACCATATTTTCCAAAAAGCAAGACCGGAAACCCAAGCATTGAAAGTTTTCTGAATTTTTAATATAATAAGGAGAAAATCATAAATATTCACAAGGAGCTTTATTATGAAGAAAAAATATTTAGCAGTGCTCTTGTCTTGCTTGGCGCTGTTCTTCATCGGTAGCAATGTGTCTGCCGATGACTACCTCCGTGTCGGGATGGAGGCAGCCTACGCTCCCTTCAACTGGACCCAAGATGACGATAGCAACGGGGCTGTAAAAATTGAAGGAACGTCCCAGTATGCAAATGGCTATGATGTCCAAGTCGCTAAAAAAATTGCCAAAGATACGGGCAAAGAAGTTCTCGTTGTCAAAACTAAATGGGAAGGACTTGTACCTGCCCTGACATCTGGAAAAATCGATATGATTATCGCCGGCATGAGCCCTACAGAAGAGCGTAAAAAAGAAATCGCCTTCTCAGATGCTTACTACATTTCCAAACCAACCCTAGTCGTAAAAGCCGACGGTCCTTACGCAAAAGCTACTAGCATCAAAGATTTCGCCGATGCCAAAGTAACTGCCCAACAGGGAGTCTACCTCTACGACCTTATCGATCAATTGGACGGCGCAAAAAAAGAAGTAGCCATGGGCGATTTCAACCAACTCCGTCAAGCAGTCGAGTCTGGTATCATTGACGCCTATGTTTCTGAACGCCCAGATGCCACTTCTGCACAAAATGCCAATCCAAAACTAAAAATGGTGGAGCTAACAGAAGGTTTTGCAACTAGCGAATCCGACACCAATATCGCTGTCGGTATGCGTAAAGATGATACCCGCATGGCACAAGTTAACCAAGTTCTTGCAGCTATTTCACATGACGACCAAATCAAACTCATGGATAAAATGATTGCAAGCCAACCTGCTAGCACAGATAGCGAATCTGCTAAACCAAACTTCTTCCAGCAAGTCCTTTCTATTTTCCAAAATAACTGGCAACAATTGCTCCGCGGTACAGGAATGACCTTGCTCATCTCCATTGTCGGAACAGTTGTCGGAACCATGATTGGTTTGCTTATCGGCGTTTTCCGTACTGCACCTAAAGCAGTCAATAAGGCACTTGCTGCTCTACAAAAATTGTTGGGCTGGATTATCAACATCTATATTGAAATTTTCCGTGGCACGCCAATGATTGTACAATCCATGGTTATCTACTACGGAACTGCCCAAGCCTTCGGTCTAAATATCGACCGCACCCTAGCTGCTATTTTTATCGTTTCTATCAACACAGGTGCCTACATGAGTGAAATCGTTCGTGGTGGTATCTTCGCCGTTGACAAGGGTCAATTTGAAGCAGCTACTGCTCTCGGATTTACCCATGGTCAAACCATGAAAAAAATCGTCTTACCACAAGTTGTCCGCAATATCCTGCCAGCAACGGGTAATGAATTTGTCATTAATATCAAGGATACATCTGTATTGAACGTTATCTCTGTTGTCGAACTCTACTTCTCAGGAAACACTGTCGCAACTCAAACCTATCAATACTTCCAAACATTTACCGTCATTGCCATCATCTACTTTGTACTGACCTTTACGGTAACTCGTATCCTACGCTACATCGAAAAACGCTTTGATTCAGATACCTACACAACTGGCGCTAATCAAATGCAGGTAGAGGAGGTCCCTCATGTCTAATCCAATCTTAGAAATCAAACACCTGAAAAAATCCTACGGTCAAAACGAGGTGCTAAAAGACATTTCCTTGACCGTCCACCCGGGACAAGTTATTTCCATCATCGGTTCATCGGGATCTGGTAAATCAACCTTCCTTCGTTCTATCAACTTGCTCGAAGAGCCAAGCGGAGGAGAAATCCTCTTCCATGGTGAAAATGTCCTAGAAAAAGGTTACAATCTTAACACTTATCGCGAAAAACTAGGGATGGTATTCCAATCCTTCAACCTCTTTGAAAATCTAAACGTTCTTGAAAATGCAGTTATTCCTCAAACAACCGTTCTAAAACGCAGCCGTGAAGAAGCTGAAAAGATTGCCAAAGAAAACTTAACTCGAGTAGGCATGACCGAGCAATACTGGAAAGCAAAACCAAAACAGCTCTCTGGCGGTCAGAAGCAACGGGTCGCTATTGCACGCGCCTTGTCTGTGAATCCTGAAGCCATGCTCTTTGACGAACCGACTTCTGCACTTGACCCAGAAATGGTTGGAGAAGTACTCAAAACCATGCAAGATTTGGCAAAGTCCGGTCTTACCATGATTCTCGTCACTCATGAAATGGAATTTGCAAAAGAGGTTTCAGACCATGTCATCTTCATGGACAAAGGGTTGATTGCCGAACAAGGCACACCTCAACAAATCTTCGAACAACCAACTCAAGAACGGACACGTGAATTTTTAAAACGTTTCTTGAAATAAAATAAGCTAGGCCCAAGCCTAGCTTATTTTTTGTCTAAAAATGATCATCTTTCTTCCCATATAAATAACAAAAAAACCAGCTCTTTGAGCTGGTTTTAACGCGATTAATTTTCGAATTTTTTATGGTTTTTTTCATAAAAATCAATTAACCCAAGCGCTGTCGCAAACGAAATGTTGTCAATTTTTGCACGACCTTGAGCCAATGCGATAACAGACATCTCGCGAGCGTTTGTCTCCTTGCTGATTCGGTATCCAGTGATTTTTTTATCACGGACCCAACCGACAACTGCAGCAACTTTTTCGTAACTAGTCATTAGAAACCCCTTTCCTTTGTTAGTTAACTGTTAGAATTATAATACAGTTTGTTTGCTTTGTCAAGCACATTTTAGGAAAATGTTAGGATTTTTTACATATCTGAAAATGTTTTATGTGAAATGACTGAAAATTAGAATGGATTTGACGAGCCTTTATCAGCCTTCAAAGCGGACAACATCTGGCTACGAATGTCCTCAATTCCATTAGGTGTATTTGGCAAAAAGAGTGTTTGATTGCCTTGAGTAGCAAAAGTATTGAGCGTATCCAAGTACTGGTTGGTCAAAAGAATGGCCATGATTTGTTCTTCTGTCATGCCAACATTTGCACTCTTGATTTCTTGGATAGACTCTGCCAATCCATCCACAATTGCCTTACGTTGTTGGGCAATACCGACACCGTGCAAGCGATCCTTTTCTGCTTCCGCTTCAGCGGCAGTAACGATTTTAATCTTATCGGCTTCTGCTAATTCTTGGGCAGCAACACGTTTTCGTTGTGCAGCATTGATTTCATTCATAGACTGCTTGACTTCTGCATCTGGCTCCACCTTTGTAATCAAGGTTTTGACGATGATGTAGCCGTAAGTTGACATTTCTTCTGCTACTTGTTTTTGTACTTCGAGGGCGATTTCGTCCTTCTTTTCAAAGAGTTCGTCCAAGGTTAATTTTGGAACAGAAGAGCGAAGCGCGTCTTCAATGTAAGACTTGATTTGAGCTTCTGGATGCATGAGTTTGTAGTAAGCATCCGTCACATTTTCTTCATTTACTCGGTATTGGGTTGCAACGTTCATAGTCACAAATACATTGTCCTGTGTTTTTGTTTCGACAACAATTTCACTTTGAAGGACACGAAGTTGGATACGAGCTGCAATGACATCTACTCCAAATGGAATTTTAAAATTAATCCCTGATGTAGACGTACGTTGGTACTTCCCAAATCGTTCCACAATAGCTACAGTCTGTTGTTTGACAACATAGAGTCCTGATAAAATCAAGAAAATAATCAGCAATAAAATAATAATAGCAAAAACGAATCCAAACATGAGAATCTCCTTTCTTTTTCACACAACTCTGGATTATACCAACATTTTATAGAGAGAATCATTCTCGTGGAGATTGATGTAATTGGGGTCGAAGGCTTCTAGGCGTTGGCTAAAAGCGGGGTAATCTTCCTTGTCACCCAAGGTAATCCCGATGAGAACAGGTCCTGTGCCCTTATTGGCACGTTTGATGTACTCAAAGCGAGTAATGTCATCACTTGGACCAAGAATATCATTTACGAACTCCCGTAGAGCCCCTGGCCGTTGCGGGAAATTCACCACAAAATAGTGTTTGACTCCTGCATAAATGAGTGACCGTTCTTCCATCTCTGGCATACGGTTGATATCATTATTGCCACCGGAGATGACACAGCAAATAGTCTTGCCAGCAATTTGTTCCTTGATGGTGTCAAGAGCTGCAATGGCGGCTGCACCTGCCGGCTCTGCTACAATTCCTTGTTTGGAGTACAAGTCAATGATGGTTTCTGAAATCCATCCTTCATCTACTCCAATCAATTGATCGACATTTTGACGAGCCGCTTCGTAGGTTGATGAGCCCACTTTTTGTACTGCAATACCGTCTGCAAACTTATCAATTTTTTTTAACTTCACTGGATGGCCCTTGTCAAAAGCTGCTTTCATCGATCGAGCACCGTTTGCTTCGACACCGACAATCTTCACTTCTGGCGCTTGCGCTTTCAGATAAGTCGACATTCCTGCAATCAAGCCGCCGCCACCAACCGGAATCAGAACTTGGTCAAAAGCTACTTCCAACCGATCAGCCTGTTTCAAGACCTCATAAGCAACCGTCCCTTGACCTGCCTGGACATTGACATCATCAAAGGGATCGATAAAGGTTTTGCCTTCGGCTTGAGTGTAGTCCATGGCCGCTTGAGCCGACTCATCGAAGGTATCACCAACCAGTTTGATGGTTACATATTTTCCACCAAAGAATTTGACCTGACCGATTTTCTGCTGCGGTGTGGTAATGGGCATGAAGATGGTAGCAGGAATCTGCATCTCATTACAAGTGTAGGCTACACCTTGAGCATGGTTTCCAGCAGAGGCACAAACAACGCCTCGCTCTTTTTCCTCCTGGCTCAACTGATGAATCGCATAGTAGGCACCACGGATTTTGAAAGAACGCACCCGCTGTTCATTTTCGCGCTTCACATAAATATTGGCTGCGTACTTTTCTGACAAATAGGGATCAAACACCAAGGAGGTTTCTACAACCACATCCTTGAGAACTTGATAGGCTTGCTCGATACTTTTTGCTGAAATCATATCTTCCTTCTCTCTATTTTAATATCTAATTATAATCATTTTTCCAAAAAAGTCTATACTTTTTAAAAATATTTTTTTACACAAAACAAGGAGGCAGCCGCCTCCCGTCCCGTCTTCTCTTAGTTGTAGATTTTGAAAGCATCGTCGTCATTTTTACCAACAAACGGCATTGCCTTACGGAGTTCTGCTCCAACTTTTTCAATTTCCAAGTCAGCTGCTTCTTTACGGTAAGCTTCCATACGAGGACGACCTGCTTTGTAGTCGTTGACAAAGTCGTTAGCAAATTTACCAGTTTGGATATCCGCAAGAACGGCTTTCATATTTTCCTTAACTTGTTCTGTAATGACACGTGGACCTGATACGTAGTCCCCAAATTCAGCAGTATTTGAGATGGATTGACGCATTTTCTTGAAGCCACCTTCGTAAATCAAGTCAACGATGAGTTTCATTTCGTGAAGAACTTCAAAGTAAGCTAATTCTGGTGCATATCCTGCTTCTGTCAATACTTCAAAACCTGCTTCAATAAGCGCTGTTAAGCCACCACAGAGAACGGCTTGTTCGCCGAAGAGGTCTTCTTCTGTTTCTTCTTTAAATGTTGTCTCAAGAAGACCAACACGAGCAGAACCAACACCTTTACACCAGTCCATGGCGATGTCTTTGGCATTCCCAGTCGCATCTTGATAGACCGCATAGAGGGCTGGCACGCCGAAGCCTTCTTCAAATGTACGACGTACCAAGTGACCAGGACCTTTTGGTGCACACATGAAAACATCTACATCCGCAGGTGCTTTGATAAATTCAAAGTGAATATTGAAACCATGTGCAAAACCAAGTGCTTTTCCAGCGCTTAAGTTTGGAGCAATTTCTTGCGTATACAAGTCTGCTTGGATTTCGTCTGGTGCCAAAATCATGATGACATCTGCTTGTTTTGCAGCTTCTGCTACTTCAAAAGTTTCAAAACCATCTTCTTTTGCTTTGTCAAATGACTTACCGGCACGTACACCGATGATGACATCGTGACCTGTGTCACGCAAGTTTTGTGCGTGAGCATGACCTTGTGAACCATAACCGATAACGGCGATACGTTTGCCATCAAGTGCTGCTACTTTAACATCTGCCTCGTATTGCATTTCTACTGCCATAATTGTTCTCTTTTCTATTATTTATTACTTTTATGTTAATCTCGACTGAAACCTGTTGCTCCAGTACGCGCGATATTTTTAATGCCGTAAGGTTGGATGACACGTAAGAGTGCCTCAATTTTATCACTATCACCTGTCATCTGGATCGTGATAGAGTGCGGTGCTACATCCACTACGCTCGCGCGGAAAGGTTGAATGATAGCCAAAATCTCTGCTCGCTTATGAGCTGGGCTGGAAATCTTGGCCAAGAGCACTTCACGTTCTAAGTGTGGAATATCGGTAATGTCGCGAACGCGGACTACATCAATTTGGCGGTTGAGCTGTTTGATGATTTGTTCCACTTCATCCATGGTCTGCACATCCACGATGACCGTTACGCGGGAAATTCCCTCAACTTCTGTCGGACCGACTGAGATGGACTCGATATTAATCTGACGACGGGAAAGAACTCCGGTAAATCGATTGAGAACTCCTGATGAGTTTCTCAGCTTAGCTGTTAACATTCTACGCATTGAACTTCACCCCCAACATCTCATGATTGGCCTTACCAACCGGTACCATCGGTAGGACATGCTCTGCATTTGAAATATGAAGTTCAATTAGCATTGGTTTGTTTTCCTTAATCACCTGCAAATCTTCAGCTAAAGTCGCTGGATTGCTAAATTGGTAATGGGCAATCTTGTAGGCTTCTGCCAGGAGTTGGAAATTAGGCTCATCATCAAAAGTTGACTGACTACGTCGCTCGTCATAGAAAGATTCTTGCCATTGACGTACCATGCCAAGAGAATGATTGTTAATTAAGACGACCTTGATCGGAACACCATAACCATTGAGAATAGCTAATTCCTGATTGGTCATCTGGAAGCCACCGTCACCTACAAACAAGACTACTTCGCGCTCAGGATTAGCTAGTTTGGCACCAATTGCTGCCGGAATCCCAAATCCCATCGTTCCCATACCACCTGATGTGACTAATTGGCGAGCATGCTTGAATGGATAAAACTGAGCCGACCACATCTGGTGCTGTCCAACGTCCGTTACCACAATGGCATCTCCATTGGTCAACTGGCCAATCATCTGGATGGCTTCTTGTGGCTTGATGAAGTTTTCATCTGCATCGTAGCCAAATGGTGCACGCGCTTTATTGTCCAAGACCTGTGCTGTCCAGTCCGCATAGTCTGTTGCTACTGTGTCTGCTTTTAAAAGAGCTTCCAGCGTTTTCTTGGCATCACCCACAACCGGAATGGCTGTCGCCACTACTTTCCCAATTTCAGCTGGGTCAATATCCACATGGGCAACGGTTGCTTGCTTGGCAAAGGTATCAATATTCCCTGTCAAGCGGTCATCAAATCGCGCGCCAATATTAATAATATAATCTGCATCTGTCAAAGCCATATTAGAGGCATAGGAACCGTGCATCCCTCCCATACCAAGAGAAAGGCTGTGCTCAATCGGCATAGCTCCCAATCCGAGTAAGGTAGACACGACTGGAATTTGGTAGCACTCTGCAAAGGCAACCAGTTCCTGATTGGCATCTGCATAATTGACACCACCACCAGCTAGAATGACAGGTTTTTTCGCTTGAGAAAGCTGACTCAAAATCTTCTTGACCTGTAATCCATTGGGTTCGACCGTTGGTTGGTAGCTTGGAAGATGGAGAGTCGGATCGTTATAGGCATCCACCAAAGCTTCTTGGACATCCTTAGGCAAGTCAATCACGACCGGGCCCGGACGCCCCGTAGTTGCGATATGAACAGCCTCAGTGACTACTCGTGGAATATCTGCTGTATCGCGAATTTGGTAATTATACTTGGTTACCGGCATGGTTACACCGATAATATCTGCCTCCTGAAAGGCATCCTTACCGATACCACGACGAGCAACTTGTCCTGTAAAGACCAGCAAGGGAACGCTGTCCCCGAGTGCATCTGCAATGCCTGTGATAGCATTTGTAGCACCTGGACCACTTGTCACAAGAGCAACTCCCAACTTCCCAGTTGACTTGGCGTAACCTTCTGCTTCGTGAACAGAACCTTGTTCGTGACGAGAAAGAATATGTCGGATACCCTTAAATCTAAAAATCTCATCATATATCGGTAGAACAGCCCCACCGGGATAGCCAAAAATGGTATCGACACCCAACTTTTTCAAGGTATCTAGCACCAAATAAGAACCCGATCGTGCTTGCTCTAATTGTATCTTTTCCAACAAGAACCCTCCCTTCAGCTACAGTTCTCCAGCACATATTATATATAAGAAAAATGTACATGGCTTTTTTATGTAATTCTTATCATATCACAATAAAAAAAATTGTCAATAAAACTTTCAGAAAATTCAGTTTTGTTTTAACCAAATACTTCTTTTCTTGTCTTAAAGCTTTCTTAAGCCATTTTTTCAAGCTATATTTTTTAGGTTGGTTTCAGAATTCTTCCGTAAAGTAGACTTATTTCTAATTTAGAAGAGGTGAGCACATGTATTATCTTATTATTCCAGCTTTTGAGCCTGATGAAAAATTATTGCATCTATTAGAGGAAGTTTCCGTTCGTCTAGACTGCCATACAGTGATTATTGACGATGGTAGCTCAAAGGACAAAGAAGGCATTTTTCAAAAAGCACATCAATACGCAACCGTCTTAACTCATGCTAAAAACATGGGGAAGGGCCAAGCACTTAGAACCGGATTCCGCTACGTCCAAGCACTTAGAATTTCAACAGTTGTGGTGACTGCAGACGCTGATGGTCAGCATTCTGTAACCGACATTGACCGCGTAGCGCGTGCTGCCATGCATCTACCCAAGCACTTGATTTTGGGCTCTCGCCAGTTTACTAAGGACATTCCCTTGCGCAGTCTCTTTGGCAATAAACTGACCCAATTGCTATTCAAGTTTCAAACTGGCGTAACCGTCAGTGATACTCAAACAGGCTTACGTGGCTTTCACAATTTTCTTCTTCCTTTTATGCTTGGGATTGAAGGAAATCGCTATGAGTACGAAATGAATATGCTGACGCAAGTTAGCCGTGAATACCAGATTACAGAAATTCCTATCCAAACCATCTACATCGATGATAATGCTAGTTCACATTTTCGCCCTATCAAAGACGGACTGACTATTTACAAAAATCTACTGAAATTTTCTCTAGCTTCTCTGGGTGGATTCATCACAGACTATCTCGTTTACATTTTAGCACTGACGCTGCTGGCAACTTTTCCGACAGGCAGTCGTATCCTCTGGTCAAACACCATCGCTCGACTGTGTAGCGCCAGTCTCAATTACTCGCTCAATAAAAAAATGGTTTTCCAGCATAAAGGCAATGGAACTCAGACTGGATTCGGTTATCTTTTGCTCGCCTTAACCCTGTTCATTGCAGATACTTTCTTGATTTATCTTTTCCACCAAACTCTGGGAATCAATGTCTATGCAGTGAAAATCTTCGTCGGTATTACCCTATTTTTTGCATCTTGGTTTGTCCAAAAAAATATTATCTTTCGCGAAAGGAAACAATTACGCCATGAAATTTTTTAAGAAACAATTTGTCTATGCCCTTCTATTTGGCAGTTTGCTAACCGGAGGATTTGCCTATTCCTTACTGAAAACCTTTGTCGTTGCGGATGCCATTTCTACCGTAAAAACAACAACTAGTTCCAACTCAACAACCGCTTCAACAGCCAACACCAACGCCACAAAAACGGATACCAGCTATTCGGACGACAATATTTCCATCAAGCTCACAACGACCACAAGCAACGATACGACCGTCTACGTCGCAGATATCACTGTCAGTTCTCCCGAATACCTCAAAACTGCCTTGGCCCAAAATACCTACGGCACCAACGTAACAACCACAACATCCGAAACTGCAGCTACCAACAATGCCATCTTAGCTGTCAACGGCGATTACTACGGAGCTAACTCTACAGGCTATGTCATCAAAAACGGCGTTATTTATCGCAATACCGTTCGTGATAATGCTGAAAACGGCGACCTAGCAATCTATGCCGACGGAACATTTGGTATCGTTTATGAAAATAAAACTACAGCCCAAGAATTACTGGATTCTGGCGTAGTAAACCTGCTCGCCTTTGGTCCAACCTTGGTCAAAGACGGCGAAATTGCGGTAGACACCAACTCCGAAGTCGGTCAAGCCATGACATCGAATCCTCGAACAGCCATCGGTATCATCGATGAAAATCACTACATCATCGTCGTATCAGACGGCCGTACCTCAGAAAGTGCCGGGCTCACTCTATATGAACTTGCCCAAGTCATGAAATCTTACGGCGCTAAAACAGCCTATAACCTAGATGGCGGAGGCTCGTCCACCCTCTACTTCAACGGCCAAGTCATCAACAAACCAACCACAAACGGAAACACCATCAAAGAAAGGGCGGTGAGTGACATTGTCTACATCGGTTACTAACTCAACTATAAAACTATCCCGTCTAGCAAAAACCTTCTTAAGCTATCTGGGCCTGACAGTCTTTTTCTTCATCTTTAGCCGAGTTTACGAAGGCTTCAGCTACGGCGAAGTTTCAAACTTTATGCATTATCTCTTCCTCGTACCAGCAATCGGAGGCGGACTAATCGTCCTCCTTCAACTGCTCTTTCCACATCTCTCCCGCCTCGGTTACAACCTCTGGAACTCAGCAGTTGCTACTATTAGCGCTGGATTTCTCCTACGCGGCATCGTCAATCTGTCTGGACGTTCCACTAGCTTAGACCAATTTTACTGGTATATCGGCGGAGGTTTCCTGCTCCTCTTTCTATTCAGTTTATTGATTCCTAACAATTTTCATGTTGATTCATCGTAAAAGAACAAGTCACAGCTGGCTTGTCTTTTATTTGTCTAAATTTTCAGAAATTACAAATTATTTAATCATTTCATCTGCACAACAGAATTTTTATGCTATAATATACAGTAAGAATTTCCAATAATAGGACAGAAGGGGAATCACTATGACGGATAAAGAAACTTTAAAATCACTACGCCACCGTTCCAGCATTTACGACAGCATGGTCAAATCACCAAACCGTGCTATGCTTCGTGCAACGGGTATGACAGATGAAAGCTTTGAAAAGCCAATTGTCGGAGTTATCTCAACTTGGGCAGAAAATACACCTTGTAACATTCACCTTCACGACTTTGGAAAACTAACCAAAGAAGGTGTCAAATCAGCCGGCGCTTGGCCAGTTCAGTACGGCACTATTACTGTAGCAGATGGGATTGCCATGGGGACTCCAGGCATGCGCTTCTCACTCACATCACGCGACATCATCGCGGACTCTATTGAAGCAGCCATGGGTGGTCACAACGTTGATGCCTTCGTTGCAATCGGTGGCTGTGATAAAAATATGCCTGGTTCCATGATTGCCATCGCCAACATGGACATTCCTGCTATCTTCGCCTATGGTGGAACGATTGCCCCAGGAAATCTTAACGGCAAAAACATTGACCTTGTTTCTGTCTTTGAAGGAATCGGCAAATGGAATAATGGAGATTTGACCGAAGAAGAAGTTCGCCAAATCGAGTGTAATGCCTGTCCTGGTCCTGGTGGCTGTGGCGGTATGTACACTGCAAACACCATGGCAACTGCTATCGAAGTACTGGGGATGAGCCTTCCAGGTTCCTCTTCTCACCCAGCTGAATCAGCTGAAAAGAAAGCCGATATCGAAGAAGCTGGCCGTGCCGTTGTAAAAATGTTAGAATTAGGATTAAAACCGTCTGACATCCTGACCCGCGAAGCATTTGAAGACGCCATCACTGTGACCATGGCGCTCGGTGGTTCAACCAACGCCACTCTCCACCTCCTCGCTATTGCCCACGCTGCCAATGTAAACCTGACTCTTGAGGATTTTAACGACTTCCAAGAACGCGTGCCTCACTTGGCTGACTTGAAACCATCTGGCCAATACGTCTTCCAAGACCTTTACGAAGTCGGTGGCGTTCCTGCCGTCATGAAATACTTGCTGAAAAATGGCTTCTTGCACGGAGACCGTATCACATGTACAGGTAAAACAGTTGCAGAAAACTTAGAAGACTTTGCAGACTTGACACCGGGACAAAAAGTCATCATGCCACTTGAAAATCCAAAACGTGCAGATGGACCGCTCATCATCCTCAAAGGAAATTTGGCGCCAGAAGGAGCCGTTGCCAAGGTATCCGGTGTGAAAGTCCGCAATATTACTGGGCCAGCTAAAGTCTTCGACTCAGAAGAAGACGCTATCGAAGCCGTCCTCTCAGATGAGATTGTTGACGGAGATGTGGTCGTTGTTCGCTTTGTCGGACCAAAAGGTGGACCTGGTATGCCAGAAATGCTTTCTCTATCATCTATGATTGTCGGTAAAAGTCAAGGTGACAAGGTTGCCCTTCTTACAGACGGACGCTTCTCAGGTGGTACTTACGGTTTGGTTGTAGGACACATTGCCCCTGAAGCACAGGATGGCGGACCGATTGCCTACCTCCACACAGGCGATCTGGTAACCGTTGACCAAGATACCAAAGAAATCACTATGCATGTATCTGACGAGGAAATCGCTCGTCGTAAAGAAACCACTACTCTACCCCCACTCTACAGCCGTGGAGTACTCGGAAAATACGCCCACACCGTATCTTCTGCCTCAAAAGGAGCCGTTACAGACTTCTGGAATATGGACCGTAGCGGAAAATAAGATAAAAAAAGAGATTGCAGAAGCAATCTCTTTTTTTATCTTGGACTAACTCCCAAAGTAATTCTTCCTAAACGGCTGATACGTGTCATTTTCCAAACTGGTGACCAAACCACTTCAATATTAGCCGAACGAATCCCGTCAATCTTTGTCAATTTCTCTACTAACTCAACCGGCATGGTTTCAGAACAAGAACAACCTGTATCCGTGAAGGTCATGACCAATCTGCAGTGTTCCATTTTGTCTACTGTGATCTCATAGACCAAGCCCAAGTTATAAATATCCAACTCGATTTCCGGATCAAATACTGTTTCCAACACTTCGATTAGTTCTTTTGATAAGGCTCGCGCACGGTCATTTAACTGAATATCTTCTCTCATTTCATCACTCCTTGAAAATTTGTGTCACTATTTTCTCATATTTGATAGACTTTTTCAAGGAAAATCCAAAATTTTCTAACAATTTAACCATAAAAAATAGAAGCGATTCTCCCGCTTCTATTTTGCTGCCTTTCCTTTTTGACGCTTATGCGCATGAATAACAGCCAAGGCACGTTTCCGTGTTTTGATGTTTGGACTTTTTAACTTACGATATGCACTTGATAAATCTAATCTTTCTGCCATGATTGACCTCCAAAATATTAACTAAGTAACAGTTTACCTCAAAGTGATTAACCAGTCAAGTATTTTGTGAAAAATCATCCATTTTTTAATAAGATACAAAAAAAGAGCCATAGCTCTTTTAGATTAAGATTGATTTTTTAAGTAAACAGCATATGCAACCAAGCAAAATACCAAACAGAACAACATGAAGCAAAGCACAGCGACGAAATTGGTCATAAGGCTACCAACTAGCAAAATCAGACTGCCAACAATCGCCAGGACAGGCGAGAAAAGTCCCGTCAATTTCCGCTTCACTTCTCCTTTACGGTAGAGACCAAGAACGGTTGAGTACAAGAAGATGAAACTAGTATTATTAAAGACAATGGTAATTTCGCTGATATCACTTCCCGGCAACAAATTGTATCTCATCACCAGATAATGCACCCCCAGCCAAAGCATGGTGACAAGGCCGACAGAAAGACTGGCCGCTACTGAAACTTGGTATTTCGGATGGATACGTGCAAAGCCTTCTGAACGAATCCAACCACGACTAGCAAAAGCTTGTGGTAAGCGCATTGTCCCCAGCATCATCCCGTTGGAAACTCCCAAGACAGAGATGATGACAATAACCATCAATGCACGGCCAATGGCTGAGCCAAACAAATAACTGACAGCATAGCCCACAGCTGCATTTCCCGTAGACATGATAAATTCTGGACCTAAAATCCGATTTAATCCGTAGAAAAATAAGAGATAGAGCACCAGGATAATCAACGGCCCTGCAATTAGAGCACGTGGTAAATTTTTCTTTGGAGATTTCACTTCAGGAGCGATACTCGCGACTACTGTCCAGCCATCGTAAGCAAAATAAAGTGGCACCAATCCTGACAACCAGCCCCAACCAACATTCCGAGGTGCTACCAAATCAACATCGCCCGGCAAACTTGGCCCCTTCCCAGCCCAAAACAAGCCAATCAAGGCGATTAATACCAAGGGAATAATTTTCACCATCGTAGACAAGGATTGGAAATACCCCGCTACTACCCTACCAAAAATATTAATCACAGTCAGTACAAAGAGGTAGAACAAGGCCAATAAAATTTGCGCTTCTAGACTCGCTCCCTGCCCCAAGGTATAATTAGCTCCCACCCAAGTAACCACCGCTATCACTGTCGGTAGATACACATAGGCTGTAAACATGCCAAGGGAGGCTGCCAGCCCCGGGTGAATGTAGCGTTCATAGTACGAAAAAATTCCTCCACTAGCTGCTGAGCGCAAGGCCAACTCTGATATAGACAGACTGCCAAATACAATCGACACCGCACCAAGCGCAATGACTAGCATTCCTAACCAAACATTTCCTCCAGCAAAGTTTAGAATATCATCTACTTTAAAATAAATCCCTGAACCAATCACGATTCCCACAATCATCGCAATCGCCGTAACTAAGCCATATGTCGGCTTGGCTTGCATATTCGTTTCCATATGTTCTCCTTGATTATTAGACATTTCATTATAGCCCAAAATCTTCTAACTGACAATTCTCTGTATAGGTATTTTGAAAAAATGTAGCACTACAAATAAAAACCCCCTCCCATAAATAGAAGAATGTTCATTTTACTGCTAAACTCCTTTTACCGCAAAGTAGTGTCCGCTTGGGTTAGCAAAGTTAAAGTTAGGGAATGGTTCTTGATTGACTGGGCTAGCAGTATCCGTTACAGCCGCCACCTTGACTCTCAAAGCCTCAATATCATCCGTTTCAAACAAAACGCTCGGCTTCATATCAATGACTTCTGGCGATACTTGACGAATGAGTTCATTGGCATATACCGTAAATGTCAGCGTACTATCCCGATGAGGTTTCATGTCAAATGTCTCATAACCCATCATTTCAGACTCATTGAAAATGACAAAACCAATACTAGACCAAAATTCCTTTTCAGCAGCCACTCGATCTACATACAACATGATGCCTGTTTCTTTTGTAAACATGCTTGCTCCTTAGAATGTTACATTTTCAGAGACAAAACCAGCAATATCAGTGTTGATTTGCCATGTCATCCCAAATTTATCAACTACAATTCCATAGGCAGGACTCCATGGAGTTTCAGCTAATTCCAAGTCGATACGTTGAGCAGATTCTGCTAATTTACCATAGATAGCTTTCGCCTCTTCTACATTATCCAATTGAATACAAGCAGTCATATTTGTCCCTTGAATATAGGCATGTTCAGAACCGTTATCAGATAGCTGCAAACGAATACCGTCAATATTCAAATGTGCATTCAAAACAAGATTTTGCTTTTCTTCAGGTGTGTTTGGAATTGCTTGTCCAACAGTAGTACAAGATACGACTTCCGCATCAAAGACATCCTTATAAAAATCGACAGCCTCAAGACCGTTATTGTTTGTTACCAAGTAAAGTTCTAATGCTTTAACCATTTTTTCTCCATCTTTCGTTTGATTTACCTATAATACTCTAAGTAGTGATAATTAGCAAATAAATCGTTCCAAGTATGTCTATTATCTGTCAGGTAGAACTATCCCTCCCAAGCAAGCGGGGAAAGTTCCAAAGAAAAAATAGAAGTAATCTCGATAGAAAGATAGTGATCTGCCGTCTGGAAGCTGATTCCATTTTGGTGTAAATCTTGGACATAGCCTGTATATTTCTTATATTGACCCTCATCCAGGACTTCGACATCAACTAACAATTGCCCTAAATACAACTGTCGAATGAGCATCCATTTCATTTGGGTAGGCATGTCTTCCACTTGTTCCACTCCCTCAGTAGTCATACTAAGTGCTGGTTCTGATGTAAAAAATTCCATCCACTTTTTACTACTCTTATCTAAAAAACTCCTAAAAACTTGATATGGTAAATAACTTCTCATAAACATTATTCTTATCTCCTTCAACTTATCCAACACTATTATAATTTTTCAACTGGCATGAAATGACCGACAACCTTGCCCACAATATGAAAATCATCATCTGCATAGGCAAACATATCCGCATATTCTGGATTGATAGACTCAATTCGATAGCAATCTGATTCACGGTAAACTTTTTTGATGTAGGTTGACCCATTTAAACTAATGGCATAGATCGCTCCGTCATAATCAAATCCACTCTCCTTAAACATAGCTACTTCTCCATTTTTGAATCTGGGTTGCATGGATTCACCATCTACAAAGCAGGCAAAGTCATAGTAATATTCTTGCTCAGCGTAAACAGTTGTTTGAGAGTAGTCGTCAAAGTAACTCGCTCCGTGACCCGCTGACAAAGGAATATTTTCCAAAACAGATATTGCAAATAAAGGAACAATCTTCGCAGATTGCTGCTGCTCCTGCATCTCAAGCAACTCCTCCACGTAAAGTTCGGCTTTAAGACGATTCTCCGCATCCAACTGCAAATAATTGGTCACAATTGTATAGCTAGACTCAAAGTAAGTCACATCAACTTCCAATATCTCTGATAACTTCTTTAAATTAGCTTGATTTGGCTTAGCTCTACCCAATTCCCAGCTTGTGTAAGAAGCGCGATTTAGTCCCAAATACTCTGCAACAGCTTGCTGAGTATAGCCCTTTTCTTTTCTTCTCTGTTTCAATCGTTCACTCGAAAACATCTTATCACCTTTTTGTGTTTTATAAAACACATTATATAGCAAATTTCATTTTTTGTCTATAGATATCTCCATATTTTAATTTAAAATTCATCCTAAAAATAGCTACAAAAAATAAGTAGCTAAAAACTACTTACTTTTTTAATTTCTTTTACGGAATACCATTCATCCAACACTTGCTAAACCGAGTAATCCTAAGGCAATAAGAGCCATCGAATTTTGTTCACCTGTTGATGGTAAAACGCGTTTTGTTTCTTGTGTTGGCTCAGATGTTTTTGGTGTGCTTGGAGTGGTTGGTTCCGGCGCTTCAGGTACTTTTACATTGACCACATCTCCTTTAGTTAACACTAAGTCTTTCGCATCAGCAAAGTCTGCTTTAGAAACTGAGATGCTTTCCTCAAGCAATTGATATCCTTCTGGTGCGGCAGTTTCCTTGATTGTGTAATCTTTAGCCTCAACACCAGCGAAGGTTACTTGACCATTCTCATCTGAAGTTACTGTCATAATGACTTCGTCGCCATCGTAGAGATCGAAGGTTGCGCCGGCAAGAGCTTGACCTGACTCGCCAACTTTACGGAATTGAATGCTGTAAAGTGTCAATTCGGGCTTCTCTTCGCTTGGTGCGGTTGTAGGAATTTTTGTTTTTGGTGTATTTCCCCAATAAATAACAGATCCATCTTTCCCCACAGTAACTTCTCTCACTTGACTATCCAGTTGATATGCATCAAGAGTGGAAATTTCACGAACTCGGTAAGTTCCTTCATCTAAGATACCAGTATTGATATAGCCTTGGTCTCCTTGACTGTTGGTTGCTGTGGTATAAGTCGTGCTGATTCCCGTTGGTGAGGTGATTTCAAAGGTAACACCATCCAAACCTTTTTTCATTACACTATCTTGCTTATAAATAATAATCGAATAAACAGGTTTAATCGAAATAGTCGCACCAGATGTGTACTCTGGTGTACGTTTCACCTCATCAAAAGTCGCTGTACGACCATCAACAGTCACTAAGCGCTCTCCATCTTCTGTAGCATAAACCTGGTTGACAATTGTTGTACCTGCCACGTTTTTTTGCAATTGTCGAGTAGTCAATCATGTATTGGTCAGTACCGATATTTCCTAGGTTCAACTCAAATTGAGTATAATCCTCATTGAATGTAAGGTATTTCTCCAGCTCACTACCTGTAATAACCTGCTCAGTACCATCATTGTAGTATCCTCTAGTGTCCGTACGCAATCTCGCCTTAATCAGGCGGAATGTTTCTGGAATAAATTGAAATCCTTCCAAGCTAATCACGTCCGTCAAAACAAAATTTGACAAATCTTTTTGTCCAAGATTGATACGAACATTAAAGTCTTTATGCATGTACTGACCAGAACGTCCCAGTTTTGCAGAAATCCAATTTTCTCTTGTAATCAAACCACCTGCTTTGGTGAAATTCTCTCCCGCACCTGTATAGGTCACACCATTTGACTTTTCAGGAACACTAATGGTTATAGTCTTTGAGCCACTACTGTAGCCTGGCAAGGGAATAGTGAGGTTGGTAACAACCTCCGTTATCCTAAAGTCAACGTTGAAACTATCCGATACATCTCGTACAGTGTCTGAGTTCAGTTTTGCTCGGTACTCTTCCAAATTTTTCAACTTAACCGTAATCGTTCCACCGTTATTGGCTCCATTGGAAACAACTGAAACATCCGCAATCGGCACGCCAGTAGCCTCATCTGTCGCTACCATGTCCTGCGTCTTAATCGTCAAAGGCGCTGTTAAATGATAGGTAAGATAATCTCCATCTACAAGTTTGCCATTATAAGACGACAAATCAAACCCTATATTTAAGGTATAATTTGGATCGTTTCTGAGGGTTAAAGGGGTTATTAGTATAAACTTGCCCATTACCATCAACGATCTTGGTGGTAAACTTCGCTTCTGCTTGCCAAAGCGTTGGAAGTAATCCCCAAGCCAATCGTCAAAACAGACAAAAAAAGAAATAAAACTGATACTAGTTTTTTCATCTCTTCTCTTTCCTTTTTTAAAATCCAACTCTCATATATATCCAAATATATTATAATATAACCAGTGATAATCTACTATATTATTTTACGTTTTCCATATTTTTTAATACTTATATCCACTCCTATATCAGTCCGATTGAAAATAGGCAACTTTTATCTGAAATACAGAAAAACACTCCATGGAAAATCCATGAAGTGCTTTGAAACGTTGATATAACAGTATATTAACGTTTTGAGAATTTCTCTACTGAAAACTATAACTACTCAATACTTTTAAAACCCTTTATATCAATGTTTCCGAAAATGAAACTTCCATGAGAATGGACTAAAATCCATAAATTTGGATAAAATTGACACCAATTAACACCATAAAATAGACTAGTCAACTACCTCACATTTGAGGTGGTTTTATTTTGGTTTAATCAAAGAAAATGCTATCTTCAACTCATGAATATTGCTAAACCTTTGATTCATATTGGGATTTGTTCCCTTATTGATAAATTCCTCTAAATTACTATATTCAAATTTAGTAAAATCTTTATATCTCCCTGTCAAAACAAAATACAATAACTTGGATAAGGCAAAACCTTCAAAATAAAAATTATAATTACTATATCCTACTCGTTGAAGTCCCGAATAGTCATTAAATGCTCCTCGTATTTCTGTATCAAGAGATGTTAATATACTGTCGCTTAGCTTTACATTACCTAAATCGGCAATCTTAATAATTTTGGTATCCTCATATTGTTTTATTAAAATATTATTTGGAGAAATATCTCTATGAAGTATATCTTTTTTAGCTAAATACTCAAACCCTTTAATAATTTGATTGCACAATGACTTTCTCTCATCAAAAGTTAGTTTTTGATTGTGAGTGGTAATGTATTTTAAAAGAGTAGTATCAGCATATTCCATAATATACTCATTTTTCTTTTTATCAATAGAATAGACTTCTAGTATATACGGCGAATTTAACCTTTTCATCGTATCAAATTCTAAATAGAATCTTTCTAAGTCTTTAGGTGCAATAGTTTTACTAGCACGCTTTAATGCAAAAGTTTTGTTGTAATTCTCATCAAAATAACTAAAGACAGTCGCATAAGAACCATCACCAATCGGCTTCAATTGAAATTTCTGTAATGAATTATTAGATAACCGAACTGCATCAGATACTTCAAAAATTGGGAGCTGATAATATATATCAACTTCAATCATATCATCTGGTACCAAACTGCCACCAGATGATGATAGAAAGTCATTGCATTTTTTCAATACTTTATCATAGTATTCAACTATACTGACATTCTCCCCAGAATTTTTAAGATTATTGACAAATCTGTTGGATAATGAGATAGCTTTTATCAAATCTCTACTTGGGTCAGCCCAGAAATGTTTCCCTCCATTTATACTATCATTTAATATTCTTAATGCCTCCACTAACTGATGGTGTAAACTAGAACATAACTGACTCAGCCTGTCATCAAAACTCTCTTTGTAAAGATGTTCATAATCAATAGCAAACTCTTTCCCAAAATAACTAATATAATCTCTTTCAATACTCACTATACCATTCAATAGTTTTGCATTGTTATTTACAGAAATCAACTCTATTTATCCCCCACTATCATTATTTATATTGCTACAATATAAATATTCATTCAGATTATATCATTCAAAGCCTAAATAACTAGAAAAACCTAGTAAATAGAAAGCCATTGCAATGGATAAATCTTCGGAATCATAGTTTTGCTGAGCAGCAATGTCTCTAATTTCATCAAATACTGTATCATTTGGAATAGTTGAAGAATCTAGTTCTGATACAGCCTTATTGATAACTTCTGGCAAAACCATGCACATATTATAGAAGGCATCTTTCTGTCCCGTCACAAGTGAATAAAATTGGTCTAAACTAACACGTCTTATATATTTATGACCCATTTTTTGACCATCAACTTTGGGCTCCCATTTGATATTTTGAGAATTTTTCGCAATTGCCTCAACTAAAAAGCACGCACAATCGTCATCTTGTAATAATTGGTTTTGCATTTTAATAAAAGTTTTACCAGAAGAAGCTGAATTCATTGTATTATGCTTATTTTTCATTTCAACATATACACGACTGACTCGAGAACCATCTGGCATTGTTATACCCTTTGGATTTTCAAAAATGACATCCCAACCGCCTTCTTCACCATTGTTTGGAACACGACAATGTTCAATATACCTGAAAATTGTTTGATGAAAATAACCAATGTCGTTATTATTTGATTTATCACGTTGTCTAAAAATCTCATTACTAATAATCTGCTCCCAAGAGCTTCTGTAAACAGATTTATCAAAAATCAATTTTATTGGATCGACAATATTCTTATTAAACCGTTTCAAATCAAAAGATTGTAATTTCTCCCCGTATTTATCAATGGTCAATTGAACATGATTATAAAAATCTTCTTCACTAATAAATGATAAGTTCCACATTTATAACGCCTCCAAACTTTCTTTTATTTTCACTCCTACTTCATAAGCTAGATTTACAGGAACAGCATTTCCGACTTGCTTGTATTGATTTCCTATACTACCTTGAAATCCCCAAGAATCTGGAAAACTTTGAATTCGAGCATTCTCACGAACAGTAAACGGACGTGCTTCCAAAGGATGGCAACGTTCCGTCTGTTTTTGAGTTGGAGATGTCAAGACAGTCAACGACGGTTCATCTAGACTCATTCGTCGTAAAATTCCCGTACGACCTCCTCCCATATCCCAAGTCGATTTCATATATTCTTTTGCAATATCCTCTGGAATATCTCTCCAATATCCTCCTGGAGGCACTAATTCAAATATTTTTCTCTTTTGCTCTGAATATTGCATTCCTTGACTTGGTGGACAATCCATCAAAATATCTCGTAATACAGGTTTATATTTATGCGCCTCTGGATATTCAAAAGAAGTTTTACTTGCTAAATCATTACGGATTCCAACCATAATCATTCGTTCTCGCTTTTGAGCAACACCATAATCCCAAGCATTCAAAACTTTTGATTGCACAGTATAACCTTCCGATTCAAAAACATTCAAAATTGTTTCGTAAGTTTTTCCCTTGTCATGACTAGTCAAGCCTTTGACATTTTCAAAAAGAAACATTTTAGGTTGTAATTTTTCCAAAAAAACAGCGTAGTGATAGAATAATGTCCCTCGCGTATCCTCTAAGCCTAATCTTTTTCCTGCATAAGAAAAAGATTGACAAGGAGCTCCACCACTTAGTAAATCTAACTCACCTTTTTTTATTGAGAAATACTCTTCCAAATCTAGTTTTGAAATATTTGCTATATCATCATGTATAACATTCCAACTTGGACGGTTGTATTTTAACGTTGCAGCCGCAGCACTGTCAAACTCTACTAATCCAATTGTATCAAATCCTGCTTTTTCAATACCAAGTGCCAAACCTCCTGCACCAGCAAATAATTCTATCGCTTTCAAATTTTACTCCTTAATTATAGCAATGATATCTATCTATCAAAAAAAATTAACACTCATTTTATTATATCACTATTTCAGTGAAGTTATATCAAAATACGAAGGTAGAAATAATCCTCCACTAGCATATTTTTGTCCGCTATTCGCAAACAATACTGTCATGTTTTCAAAGTCATATAGATATTTATCTAAATCATATACTCCTCGTTGACTTTTTACACAGTCTAACTCATAGAAATCTTCTAACCTATTCACAGTTGTTGGATAAGTTCTACCTATTTTTTTTAATTTGATTGAATTTTCTTTGACTAATGAAAATTTTTGAATCATGGCTCTAGAGAAATTATGACCAATCATACGCTCCATTAAGAATTGGTCTTTTAGATAAATATTATTTAACAACTCCGTAAATTCTTTCCCAGCAAATAAGGTGTTGACATAATCATTAGAGAGTTGTTTCAAGCTCTTATTAAAAATATTTTTTGAGAAAAAATCCACAAATAATTCTAAATACAATTCTAAAAACTCATTAAATGCATTTATAAATAAAGCAAATGATACCTCTTTCCAGTCAGTAACACTAGCTGAAAAGTTACCTACAGAATTCAGATAGTTGTCAATATAAAAATACTCTACCCTAGGTTGTCTTAAGTCTACCCCGTTACACCTAATTGTTTCAGAATTGCTTTTTCTCTTGAGAAAATCACAAGCAAAATCAAAATTCCCCAATAAGATTCTTAATAAGATAGAGGATTGCTCTGAAAATATACTCCTGCCGTCCATTAAAGAAGTATAGAACGAAGTAAACCTTTCACTATAAAAGAAGGAATCTATTTCTTTCAAAACACCAGCCACCTTTTCTCGGTACGTTTTCATATCTGAAATCTTTATGTCTGTGCCACTTGCTAAATCTATAAAGTACTTTTGTGATTTGTTGTGATAGTCACCATATTTTTCTTCTGGTAGGTTCAAAAACGCTAATCTAAAAAATTCTTTGTCAGAAGCTATATCAATGTCAAATATAGGTGTCTGTTCAACTTGAGGTAGGTCTGACCTATATGCCTGTGAGTCGGCATTCATAAAAATATTCAACAAAATCAATTTGATTAAACTTTTCTTCTCTTCTAAATTTCCAAAAAGAAATTCCTCGTTTGAAACACCTAACAGCTCGGAATAAAACTCTATGTAAGCCTCCGTTAAAAAATGGGGGTTTTTCTTTTTATTCCGTTTTCCATTTTCCAAATTTGATAATCGAAATTTATCTAAACTCACCTTTTCCGAAAATTTATCACAAAAAGCTTCTTGCGTTAGCTTCCGTGATTTTCTAGCATTTATAATTCTTTCAGCAATCATTCCATCAATCATTTTTTCAAAATTCATATAAACCTCAAAAGTTGGTAGTTTTTTATTAAAAATTCTACCATTTTTACTAACTACAACAAGCTAAAAAATTGGTTTAATAGACCTATCAAGAAAAACTCTTGAGAAAAATTTTTAATAGTCCTAATTGATGGCCATCAAACGGACGGATTGAAACAAATATGATGATATGGCGATAAAGGTCATATCTTGCATAGAATTGTTTCGCCGTTTATTTGATGTGCCTTTTGCCATACTCGGCGTTCAATGATCGCTCATATCGTTTCTTTCCGTCTAAGGACGAGAAAGGAAGTACTATTATGAGTAACAAAGTTACCGAACGCCGTGAGCGTAAGATTGAAAAAGCTGTCAAAACTGGAAATTGGAAAGAGGTTGACCGTCTCCTCCAGCAAGAACAAAGCAATGCTGAGCGTCGTGATCGATACCACCATAAAAAAAGCCTTGAAGAGAATATTTCTCGTAACTACGGCAAACAACGTGAACGCCATGAAATAGTTGCAAGTTCTGATCTGAATCCTCAAGAGGCTCTTGAGAAAAAAGAAACAGAGCAGGCAGTCAATAAAGCTAAAGAAATTTTAGAGCCTATTGACCGTGAAATTGTTGAAATGGTGGCTGAACAAGGATGTAGCTATAAGGAAACAGCTCGCTATATTTCTGAACATTACAAAAAAATGAGTGATGTGACCGTCAAATCCCATTATCTAAAAGCTATTAGAAAATTAGCTTCTCTATTGGAAGACTATTGCTAATACCTAAAATCCGGTGTTTTGTAGCACTGGATTTTTTTGCGAAAAAATAAAAAATTTTTCAAAAAACTTTGCGTTTTAGGGTCTATTTCTCCTTAGTAATAGGGAGGTGGTAAACAACTCGATAACCAAAGTCCAGCTCATGACCAAAACCGAGCCTATCGCATTAACATTATTTTCTATAAACAAGGAGGAATTGCCCTATGGCATTCAAAATGAAAACAACAAAAGGCGGTTACACAACTACATTGGCTGACAAAATCATCAGTCAAAAACAACCGATTTACTCTCTTAGTACCGAACTTGAACCACAACAACGGTTTGAAGATGGAAAACCAACAGGAGAAATCGTAGCCTACAAAGCATGGTTTGTACAGGAAGGACAAGACCCTTTCCAAGTAAAATTTGAAGATACGATTGAACTTCCAGCTTTTCAATCCATGATTCAATTTGACACTCTACAAGCCTGCGAAGTGAAATATAATATTTACTTCAAAGCTAACAATCTCAAGGAGGTTCGGTAATGGCTTCACAATCTCGTGATATGCTGAACCAATCTTTCCTGCAATCTTACTTGCTCCAGAGCCTGAACATGGCTCTTGGGGCTTTAATGCAGGGAGAAACCAGCTATACTAACTCCTTTAATATCATTATCCAAGAAGACGGCTTTGTCTTCGTCCCTCGCTTGCCTTGTGCCTATATCCTTGATGATGACTTGTACAAGAAAATCTTTCTAATTGCCAATGCTTCATTATATCCACAGTATACGCTTCTAAAACAAAATGCCACCTATTTTGTCCCATTAGAAACAGATGACTTACACATTCAACGTGGACTATTCTTTCCTTGGAAAAAGGGAATTTCAGAACGTTTGGCGATTCCTGATTTAGATAAATTTTCAGACAGCTTACCACAAGGAAAAATTCCTATCATGAAGCACCTTGAACTCAACCTTGAAAAGGTAAATCACTGGGCTATCGCTGGAAATTCAGGATCTGGAAAAAGTTACGCTTTAACGTACTTCTTGAGTATTCTGAAACATATGTCTGACTTGATAATCGTCGACCCTAAGTTTGATACCCCTAGCCGATGGGCTAGAGAAAATCACATTGCAGTTATACATCCTGTCGAAAACCGTTCCAAATCTGATTTTGTTTCACAAGTCAATGAACAATTAAGCCAGTGTGCAACTCTCATTCAGAAACGACAAGCTATCTTATATGATAACCCCAACCATCAATTTACTCATCTAACCATTGTCATTGATGAAGTCCTAGCCCTATCAGAGGGAGTCAATAAGAACATCAAAGAAGCCTTTTTCTCATTACTCTCACAGATTGCCTTGTTGGGACGTGCTACCAAAATCCATCTCTTTTTAGTAAGCCAGCGTTTTGACCACAATACCATTCCCATTTCAGTAAGGGAACAGCTAAACGTATTATTACAAATCGGAAATATCAATCAGAAGACCACTCAATTCTTGTTTCCAGACCTAGACCCAGAGGGGATTGTGATTCCAACAGGACATGGGACAGGAATCATTCAAGTTATTGACAATGAACACCCGTATCAAGTCCTACCCTTACTATGTCCAACCTATTACACAAAGCGAGGTATCCTATGACCACTAAAACCTACTTCATGAGAAGTTTCAATCTCATATTATATTTACTACTTATTGCTCCAATCTGTTCTATGTTCGGTTGGCTGTTCAATTTTCTTTCCGTTCAATTAACCAATATCTCATTTGTCAATCTGGATACGGTTAAAAACGTTACTGATACCATTAGTTCTGTTTGTCACGGATTCGCTCTTGTTTCTCTCCTACTAGCCTTATTATTGGCTGGGATAGAGATGATACAATGATTGAAAACAGACAGTCTTTGGAATTATTGCCAATCTGTCTATCGTACCTTTTTATTAAGACACTTCCTTTTCCAGCGTGAACGAGTACAGAAGATAAGTAACCTTGAACACCAGACTGTTACCACTATCAATCCAATCCATAACGGATTTAACCGAGCTGTTCGCAAGTGTATTGTAGATATACGAAAAGATACCATCGTTATATTTCTAAAAGTCCCTAGAGACCAACAGGGACAAAAAATCCTAAAGGAGATGGAAGCACAACTGAAAGAAGAGATTGTCAGCCAACACGGCGACTATTATTTCTCTTCTCCTATTCGAGTTCGTAACCAATTATGGTTCACTGGGCAAAAACGTTAATCCCTTGGGGCTGTGGCTTGCGTTAAGCAAAAGCCAAACAGCCCCCTTTTTTATGCTCTATTCTATCATGACCTATTGGGGTTACTACGACCCCCAATAGGTCAATAATCAACAATCACAAAATTTTCAAAAAACTTTGCATTTGACCTGTCATTTCTCCTTAGTAATAGAACCAAAAGAAATGAGGTAACTACCTATGGCAAAAGAACAACGCTCAACCAAATGGACATTTCTCTTCTATGAGGAAAGTGCACCAGAGGACTACTTGAATATCTTAGAGGAACTTCATATCCCCTTTATTCTTAGTCCTTGGCATGATAAGGACGTTAATAGACAAACAGGAGAGTTCAAAAAGTCGCACAAGCACGGTGCTTTCTTCTTTGACTCCCTCAAGAGCTACAAACAAGCATCTGAACTAATCAAGGACAAGCTGAACGGTCCAGCACATGTAGAAGTAGTTATGTCGCCTACTGGTTTGCTGGATTACTATACTCATGCGGAGAATCCAGATAAGACACCATACGGCATTGAGGATATTGAAGTCGGTTGTGGCTTTGATTTGGATAAATTCTTGATGGAGATGAACTCCTCGGATTTTATCCACGAAGTAGTCGATATTATCGAGGAAAATGACTTTACAGAATTTGAAGAGTTGGTTTGGTATGCACGAGCAAACAACACCAATTTATTAGGTTCAATCATCGAACGCACCTATTTCTTCGCTAAGTATCTAGATTCACGACGGCATAATCCAAACCGTTATCAACAACAAAAAGAAACGTATGATACGGAGGTTGAAGATAATGAATGATACCCCCCTACTACTAACACGACAACAAGCCTCTGATTTTCTAGGAATTGACCCTAAATCATTTGATAAATACATCAGAAGCCATCCTGACTTTCAGTGTTTTATGATTGGTAAGCAAGAGCGTTATCTGAAAACTTATTTAATCACATTTATTGAAAATCACTGTGTGTAACCATCAACGATTGATTAAATCAGATTTTTCATATATCCTATATGTGACTAGTCTATTTTATCAATCATTTTTTATAGAAAGGCTGATAAAATGGCAACAATAACAAAACGTGGAAATTCTTTCCGTGCAACTATATCACTCTACAAGAAAGGAGAATATAAACGAGAAACCAAAACATTCAGCAATAAAAAAGATGCTGAACTCTGGACATTGGAAATGGAGCTTGAAAAAGGACGTGGTAAGAATATCGCTGAGCGCTCTACCCTATTTACCGATTTCTACCGAAATTGGGTTCATACGGTCAAGAAAAATGATGTCCGTGAGGCTACCTTTATCAACTACAAACGAACACTCGTAGTCGTCGATAACCTTTTTGATGGTATTCAATTGAAACATCTTGATGACCTCATCATGCAAAAGAAAATTGACCAATATGCAGAAACCCACTCTAAAAAGACGGTTAAAGAGCTTGTCCTTAAAATCCGTGGTTCTCTGAAATATGCTTACGCTCGTGGATTGATTAGTAATGACTTTGGTCATCTTCTCAAAGCAAAAGGGCAAGAACAACCTAAACGTAATATTCCACTCTCTATTACAGAGTTCAAACAGCTCAGACAATATTGCCTGAGCCACACAGAGGATGAATTTAATATTCTTGTCACCCTCGCACTTGAAACAGGGGCAAGGCGTGGGGAGCTTCTGGGAATTAAAAAAGAAGATATTTTTAAGTATGGCGTTAAAATTAAACGCTCTATTAGTCCTACTAACGATGACACCCAACTCAAAACCAAACACTCCAAACGTGAGATTTCAATCAATAAAGATATTTATGAAGCACTGCTTCAATTAGCTGATACTAAAACTGATTATGTCTTTGATTGGAACGGATTCAAACAAGCTGGTCAACTCCAAAAGTTACTCAAACAGTTAGGGCTGAGCAAAACAACTTTCCATGGACTGCGAGACACCCATGCTTCATATCTTTTTTCAAAAGATATTAGTTTAGACTATATTTCTCGTCGCCTTGGTCACAATTCAATCCTGACAACTCAACAATATTATCTGGAACTGATGCCAGAAAAAAAGCACCAGCAAGATGCCGATGCTTTAAGTCTCTTAAACGACTTATCACTATAATTAACACCAACTGACACCAAAAAGTGTCTGTAAACGTTGGTATAATAAGGTTTTGATTAACGTTTTGAGAACTGACTAGCTTTACGAGCTTTCTTAAGACCTGGTTTTTGGCTCATTCTGTTATTTAAATCCAAAACCCTTTAAAATCAACGTTTCTAAAATGAAAAATCACTAAAATTCTTATTTATAGACAAATATTTAAACCTAAACGGTATCAAAAAGGTATCAATTTTCTGTAGTTTCGGAGCTTATAAAATAAACGAAAGTTATCTCAATCAGTTGGGATTTTTTTATTGACCTTTTTTATGTATATGATATAATTAAATAAATTACATAAAGAGGTACATAACATGGTTACAGTAGAAAAAAACAGAGCTGTCACATTCCAAGCTAATAAAGAATTGGTAAGCGAAGCAATGACAGTATTAAACAAGAAAAATTTAACCTTATCATCTGCTTTAAGATTATTCCTTCAAAATGTCGTTGTCACAAATGAGGTTGACTTATTGACCGAAGAGGAGCTAGAGAAAGAAAAACTTTTCAAGCAATTTCAAGCTGAAATCAACAAAAATATTGAAGATGTTCGTCAAGGGAAATTTTATACCTCTGAAGAAGTGAGGTCTGAACTTGGACTATAAGAAATATCAGATTATCTATGCTCCTGATGTTTTAGAGAAGTTAAAGGAAATTCGTGATTATATTTCTCAAAACTATTCCTCGACATCAGGTCAGCGTAAAATGGAGCAAATCATTAGTGACGTAGAAAAACTCGAGGTTTTCCCTGAAGTTGGTTTTGATGCCGATGAAAAATATGGTTCAAAAATCAGTAAGTACCACAGCACTAGAGGTTATACCTTAAGTAAAGATTATATTGTCCTATACCATATCGAGGAGGAAGAGAATAGGGTCGTTATTGATTACTTGCTTCCTACTCGAAGCGACTATATGAAATTGTTTAAATAACACTCAAAAAGCCTTAGCATATTGCCAAGGCTTTTAAAGTGTAGTTATCGCAATAAGCAACGCAACGCCTTACTCGACTGTCTCACAGAACGGCCAAAAAAGCGTAATACAGAAAATGCAATCATCCAACCAAATAGCGTTTTTCTCATAGCGTTATCTCCTCACTAAATATTATACCACAGGTTACTTCTTACTAGACTTTTTGCGGGCGATTTCCTCACGAATTTTTTTCTGATGAAATTCTATTTTTTCATGAGGAAGCATATTGCGGTAAGTCTTAATAAAATCATGAAAAATCAAGTATTTCTTATCAGGATTAGTTAAATCCTCTACAAGCTCATTGAACCCTACTTTGAAGGTATCAAGGTCTTCAATGATGATATAAAGGTCGAAATCTTTTCGAAGGAAACGAATATTGTAATTATCCATAAGACGTATCTCTAAAACATTGATAGACAAGTCTTTCGTCCAAAATTCCTGACCTTGTTCATCCTCTAAAATCAACGATTCAATGATATTAAAGGGGTAGGCTGAAGCTAAATAATCTCCAGTTGCTGCTTTGTGGGCAACTTGTAAAAACCCTATTAATGCTTTACCAGAAAAGGGGGTAGGCTGTGGGATTTTATAAACGAGTGGTTTGTTTTTATTGGTCATTTTCTTTCTCCTTGTTCATTTATTCCATGGTTCTCTTGACAACAAGAAACCTAGTCTTTTTTTAGCCAACGGCGATCGGTCGTCAGCTTTTCAGCCTGCCGACTCGACCCCTTTCAGTCTAAAGCCGACTAGCTTATTGTCAAGAGACTTTCACGGCATAAAATGCTTAAAATAAGTTTTTCTCAATTACATTTTTAACTGTTTTGACTGCGGTCACTATATTTATTTTAGGCGGTCTGATTTGATTAGCTAATCTCATAGCAGAGCGGTATTCTTTTTCAGGTAGATACTTTTTAGCATTCTTACGCCACAGAGCCAATTTTTTACTCACAGCTTTTAGGCTATCCTTCAAGCGTTCCATCTCTTGCCTAAGGCCCTTGTTTTCATGCTGGAGCCTGTCAACTTCGGACCTCAATTCCCTGTTTTCTGTTAGCAAATTTTCACTTTTTATCAATGATTTAGCTAGATTGTTCTGGTCTTTTAGAGACTTATTCAGTTTATGCTCTAAAGCATTCCTGTCCTGCCTCAGTCTCACGTTATTTGTCGCATTTTTAGAAGCAGTCTGATATAGCCTATTATAGGTTGCTCTATTCATCTTTAGTTTGCCGTCAAGTGTACGCTTTGCTAGTCCTTCTGCGTGTAGCTCCCTAAATCCTAAAGGCTCAACCTCTTTCAAATCAGTTAAACTTTCAGCCAAGGACTCTATTTCTTTTTCGTATTGCTTCAATTCTTCGAGAGTGTGCCACTCCTTCTGCTCCAAATGCTGGAGCAATTGCTCTTTTTCTGAAACAGTCAACTCTAGCTGGTTTATTTTCTGACTTATCTGCTCTAACTTATCTTGCTTTTCAGATAGTTGTTGCTCGACATCATCAAGCAAACGCTGTTTCTCCTTGTATTCAGCAGTATCAAGATGTTTTCTCTCACTATCAACTTCTCCACGTTGTAAAGTGTACCCTTTATCATTCAGGTATTTTGGGAACTCCTCCTGAATTTCCTTAAGCTGTTCCTTATGACCAAACAAGGCTTTTGAACTCAGCTTTCCATTTTGCATTGGTACAAGACCAAGGTGCATATGTGGGGTGCTTTCATCAAGATGAACCATGGCATAGGCGATATTTTGTTCCCCATACCTTTCAGCAAAGAAGTTTTTAGCAGTCTCAAAAAATTCTTTCGTCTGCTCATGGCTCATATCCTCAAAAAATGCCTTATCAGATGTGATAATCCATTCATTGCACAATACAGCATCTTTCCGAATAGCACGTTTAGATAGTTTATTGTCATTGACATACTTTTTTATTTGTTTATCGTAGGGAATAGAGCGGTCACGGTCTGTTAACTCATAATTTAGATGACTTCGTTCAGGGTCAATATCCTTGTTTGAATGATTTTCAAAAACACGTTCATTATGGCGATAAGCACCACCGAGATTACCAGATTTGTATTTGACCATTCTAGCTACTGCATAACTCATTGATTTTTCTCCTTTCTCGGCTCAAAAGGTCGCCGAGCTGGTGGCGGATGATTGCCACCAGAAATAAGCAACTCATAGGCAAGATTTTTTCCTGAAGGGTCGGCACTACTTCCATGTAAAGTGTAACGCACTACACTTTACTCCGTAAATGTGCGTTCTCCGAAGGGGCTTGCAGACAGCTCTTCGCTCCGAATACAGGAGCGACTTCGAACCACCTCTCGAGCCACAAGAGGAGCTTCGATTATACTCGCCGAAGCGAGTAGGGCACTTAAGCAGTGCCCTTGATCGGACGCTTCGCATTGTCCGACAATCTACCGACCACCATAATAGGCTAATTGTTTTTCAAGTCTTGGTCGCTCATGTTTCAACAAGTCTTTCAGCAAACCTAAATAATCAGTATCTGATGTTTGATACGTTTCTAAAATCTTTTTATATTTAGATCTTGTATTCTTGCTAACTTCTCTCCAGACTCCTTTGTTATATATGAGTGCAGAAATATAAAGCTTAGCTTCAACGGATAAACCATCAAATCTAAACGGTTTAAAAATAACTGTATTAAGAACTTCGAATATCTCCTCGACTGAACGACTTCTTAATTGAAATTCCAATCGCCACCAGTGATTAAATTGACTAGCAAATTCTTTTTCTTTATCCGTTCCATTTTCTAGTTGCTCTTTTTTCTTGTTATAGAGCCTAACCTGTTTTTCTGAACGAGAAGCACCAAGATACTTTGTTTCTAGTTTTCCAGTATCTGAACGAAATTCTTTGGTCGCAGTGGGACGTCCCTTTTTCTCTAACACAAACTCACTACAATCAACCTCAAACAAATCAAAAGCTAAATCAGCACGAGATATTGCAATATCTTCAAGATATGGTATAATAGTGTCTATAATTTCAGTATCTACTGAACGGAGTTTATTGGGATTGAACTCCAATCGGAAAGGGCGAGCATTAAAAGCTTGTCCTTTTATTTTGTCATATTCCATGTGGAGCACAACTTGACCTCCATCCCTTGTGTAAGCTCTGAACATATCAGTCATAGCAGTTTGAATAATAATAGCTGTATGACCTTCAACCAATCTTTTTAAGCTCAGGAGCTTGTATGATTTGATGTAAGCTGTTATCGTAATATTGTCTAAGCTGACTTTTAATTCCAAACAAGACTCCTTTCTTTTCTTGGTCGCCTATCGGCGCCAATTTTTTGACTGCGTAAAGGCTTGCGTAAAATGACATTCTCGGGGGAGCAACCCCGAGCCGCCCCCTTCGGAGTCGAACCATTTTCATTTTGCTCCAGCCAAACTTGCCAAAAAACGGGTGTAGTAAAATCCCACGAAATGGGAACATAGCGGGCTGTTAGAGGGCGCCCTGTTATAAATTTTTCAGAACCCCTATAAATCGGACCTTAAATCTCTATTTTCAAAATATTTTCATAGTTGTTTTCACAAATATTTTTGACTAGAAATTTTGTAAATCCGAAGGAGATTTTTTAAAAAAGTCTTCTCGGTCAACCAAAAATATTTTGAGGATTTTTCCTATAATCTCATCAGGAGGTACCTGTTTATTTTTCTTGTAGCTAAAGAAACGGTCTTTAGCTTTTTTGATTTCTCCTAAATCGTCAGACACATCAGCAAACAGTAACTCATTCAGTTCAAACCAACGTAGCTCTGATTGCTTACGGAACAATTCAAAGTTTTTCCAGAATAGACGTCCCTCATCTAACTGCTCCATCTTCCTCATCAGCTGAATTCTTTCAATTTTCCGATATTCTTTTGGCAAGAGTACCGTCACATAGTCAGGGGACATGTTCGAATAAATAACCTCATCTGTCACAACAATGGGAAGCTTTAGGGTGCTATTGACATCTTTTAAAATCTTTCGAACAAATTGACTAAGGGTAATTTGTGTATTCAGCTTGTATTTCAACATCTTAGTGCTTAGTAATTCAAATATATCGGTCGACCTGAATAGCCATTCCATTAGTGTTTTAACATCTATATCTTTGCTTGAGAATGCTTGATAGTCAATCTGATAGCTATCCAATCGCGACTGAATAGCTTGGTTAAGTGTTGTATCTTTTCCAAAATAAATCTTTATCATTGCTTATACCTCGTTGATATAGGTTTTGTAGGGTAAAGAGTAGCCATAAAAAACGTCTACTCTTTCTCGTTCAATCAAATTAACTTCTTCCAGTCGTTGCATAACATCTATCATTGTGGTTCTGCTACAAGAAAACATTTTAGCTAATTCAATCAGTTTAAAATTTAGATATATACTGCCATCAGTATCTATCCAACCTTTTTCAGGAGCTTCTATCTGTCTATCTTTCAAGACAGCATAGACTAAAATATCTCTCGCAGATAGACTGCTGTAGAAATCATCTTGTAGTAAAATCTTGGGTATTAGATAGTTTTCGTTGTCATAGTCCATAGCTCTTACCTCTCAAATTGTTGTAGCCATTGTGTAACCTTGCGTTTGTCGTACAGAGTCACACCATCAATCACCATATGGGGCATGCCTCCCTTCTGCCATTTGACAATAGTTGTCGTTGAGACATCTAGCCAACGGCACAAGCCCCATAGGCTTATAAAGTTCCTTGTCCTCAAGGGCTTTTTCTATTGCCTTTTGGAGCATGTTATCATAGCGAGCAAGCAACTTCTTTTCTGTTATTTTTGGGAGTTGTATAGTAAATCCTTCTGTCATATCATCACTTCCTACTTTTCTTTATAAGTATCAAGAGCACTGTTAAACTTATCGCGACACAAATTGCTAAAAAAGTCCTTCCTGTTGTAATTGCTAAGATTAAGTATGCTGTTATCATAGCTATCCCTAACCAATTCATGAAATCATCTGTCATTTGCAGGTTCTCCTTTTTGTTAAAATCGATTTTAAGCTATTTTCGCTACCTATTTTCTGGGAATAGTTCAATCTAAAATAGTTCCATAGGGTAAATATACCTATCTAGTATTTCAGATTGAGCGACACTCCTATTTTTCAAGGGTTGCTCTTGTCCGTTTCATACGTTCAGCAAGTTCTTGGCGTTGTCCTTCTGTCATCTTGCGTTTTTTCTTAGGAAATACATTGATTGAAAAATCCTCACCAATCTTCATAATAGCATTGAGCCAAATCGTTCTGCCTTCTTCCTCCTCAGTATTTAACACTTCATAGGCTTCAGGAAGTTTTAGCACTTTTTGAACGTGTGGAGAATAATTTGTTTCAATCGTCCATTGTTTATCCAGTGCGTCAAATCGGACAAACGTTTCTTGTTCTTCTAGTGTGTAAGCCATAGCTGACCCCTTTCTTTATTTTATAAGCTTCAAAAATTAAACATATTTGTTTAACAATTTGATTTTATAAAACATTTTTGTTTTTGTCAACTAAAATTATACATATTTGTTTAAAAATGATAAAATAATACCTTGAAAGGAGTTTTATATGTCTGATATTAACGATATTTTCGAAAAACCACCAACAAGAATACGGGAGCTAATTATAAAATCTGGAAAGAAATTAAAAGAGATTAGTAAAGAAGCTGACATTCCTTACGGTGCTTTAAGTTCTTACAATCAAGGTATTAGGACACCTAAAAAAGAGAACGCTCTAAAACTAGCTAACTATTTTGGCGTATCAGTTCCATTTTTGTTAGGAAGAGATAGTATTCAAGATAAAAAAGAAAACACATTGAAAAATCTTACCGAAGATGCAAGATTTATTTATCTTCATTTGCTTTATCTAGCGCAGTCTAATAAAAATCTAAACATTCTAAACAAGGAGGATATTCAAAAATTACAGTCTATTCATGAAGAGAAGAAAAAAACTTTAAAAAGGTTAAAAGAGTTACAGGATTACTTATTCAAGTTAGAATCTGAAGAAGAATCACTACAAAATAAATTCAAAGCACAAACAAGTGAGATATTTAATAAAACCTCTAATGAAAACGGAGAAATAGAACTTTCTCTGCACGACTTAAAACAATTACTAAATAAATAATCAATCAGGAACCGGTTGTAATTTCTTTATTTTATAAGCTTCGAAACCCAAAAAATAAAGGAGAAATTACAATGTCCATTCACAAATACCCAAGCAAAAAAGCCAAAAATGGCTATTTGTATTTAGTCAAGGTCTATATGACTAGAAACAGTCGACGTGCAGACCATATCAAACGTGGCTTTCGTACTCGAAAGGAAGCCAAAGACTACGAAGCTAGGCTAATCTACCTTAAGGCTTCAGGAAAGTTGGAAGAGTTCATCAAGCCAACTCATAAAACTTATAACGAGATATTCGAGAGATGGTATCAAGCCTATCAAGATACGGTAGAGCCGACCACGGCTTCTCGTACTCTTGATATGTTTAAGCTTCACATTCTGCCAGTCATGGGAGAATTGCCCATCAGCAAAATCTCCCCTTTGGACTGTCAGAACTTCATCACAGAAAAGGCTAAGACTTTTAAGAATATCAAGCAAATCAAGTCTTATACTGGAAAAATATTTGACTTTGCAATAAAGATGAAATTGCTTAAGCATAACCCTATGGCAGAAATTATTATGCCGAAGCGGAAAAAGACACGGATAGAAAACTATTGGACGGTTCAGGAACTAAAAGAGTTTCTAGCCATTGTCCTTCAGGAAGAGCCTTACAAGCATTATGCACTGTTTAGACTACTAGCTTATAGCGGCTTAAGGAAAGGCGAGCTATATGCTCTTAAATGGGCTGATATAGACTTTCAGAGTGAGACACTGAACGTCAATAAGAGTCTAGGACGATTAGACGGACAGGCAATCGAAAAAGGCACTAAAAACGATTTTTCAGTAAGAAAGATTAAGCTAGATAGCGAGACCATTTCTATTCTGCAAGAATGGAAGTCAAACTACCAAAAAGAAAAGGTACAACTAGCAGTCGCACCTCTTTCTATCGAGCAAGATTTTATCTTCACTTACTGCACACGGTCAGGCTCAATAGAGCCACTACATGCAGACTATATCAACAACGTCCTATCACGGATTATCAGAAAACATGGGTTAAGAAAAATCAGTCCTCACGGTTTCAGGCATACGCATGCAACCTTGATGATTGAGATTGGAGTTGACCCAATCAATACAGCAAAAAGGCTAGGTCATGCAAGTAGCCAAATGACTTTAGACACCTATAGCCATTCAACAACTAACGGAGAAGATAAGTCCATCAAGCAATTTGCGGACTATCTCAAAGCTAAATAACAGTCAAAAAAGATATAGAAGTTTTTCCAACACGGTATCAAAAAAGGTATCAAAAGCAAAAAACGACAAAAAAAGCACCTTGCAAGAGACTTGCAAAATGCTTGTAATCGTTGATGTAAAGCCGTTCTTAACGTTTTGAGAACTGACTAGCTTTACGAGCTTTCTTAAGACCTGGTTTTTTACGTTCAACCATACGTGCGTCACGTGTAAGAAGACCAGCGCGTTTCAATGAGTCGCGGAAATCTGGATCTACTTGAAGAAGTGCACGAGCGATACCATGACGGATCGCACCTGATTGACCACCGTATCCACCACCATTAACGTTAACGATAACATCGTATGCACCTTCAGTTGAAGTAACTGCAAATGGTTGGTTGATAACAAGACGCAAGTCAGCGTGTGGGATGTACTCTTCTACATCTTTTTTGTTAACTGTGATTTTACCAGTACCTGGAACCAAACGAACGCGTGCAACAGCGTTTTTACGACGGCCAGTACCTGCATATTGTGCTTGTGCCATTATTTAATGCTCCTTTCCTCTTAGATAAGTCCTGAGATGTCAAGTACTTCTGGTTGTTGTGCTGCGTGAGTGTGCTCACCGCCAACGAAGACTTTCAATTTCATACCTTGTGCACGTCCAAGAGTGTTGTGTGGAAGCATGCCTTTAACTGATTTTTCGATCAAACGAACAGCATTTTTAGAACGAAGTTCACCTGCTGAGATTTGCTTCAATCCACCTGGGTGGTTTGAGTGAGTGTAGTAGATCTTATCAGTTGCTTTTTTACCAGTTAATTTAACTTTTTCAGCATTGATAACAATCACAAAGTCACCAGTATCAGTGTGTGGTGTGAAGGTTGGTTTGTTTTTTCCGCGAAGTACGCTAGCAACTACTGCAGAAAGACGCCCAAGAGGTACATCTGTTGCGTCAACAACGTACCATTTGCGTTCAACTTGGCCTGGTTTAGCCATGAAAGTTGTTTTGTTCATGATTTCTCCTATACGAATTCGTAATATTTGTTTACAAGGGTGATGGGTGTTCCGTCCCATCGAAGGTATTTGGAAGGTTCCGGGGCCTTTCAAATGGGGTAAACAATACCGCCTACTATCATACCAAAAAATCATGTCTTCCGTCAAGGGATTTAGATCTCTTTTTTTACTTTTCTTTTACAGACGAATCTTCCGTTTTCCCCACCTATATTTCCCAAAATAATTCATCTAAAGTCTTGTCCAAAGCTTTGCAAATAGCTATACACAAATTGATTGTTGGGTTGTAGTCCCCTTTTTCTACAGCAGCAATAGTCTGGCGTGATACACCAACCAAGTCTGCCAAGGCTTGCTGAGAAAGGTCTTTCCCCGCACGCGCTGCTTTTAGTCTGAGATTTTTACTCATCATCGTCTCTCCTCTCTCGCCACAAACGAATGGCCAAGATGATGATATTTTGCAGAGGAAAAAGTCCCAATAAGCAAATCATACCTAGACCACCTTTGGCAAACACATCCGCTGGATAATCTCCTTGCCATATCAAGAAAAGAGCGACGACGACCATACAAGACGATAAGATGAAAAATTGTTTGGGCGAAATACCAACTTCTTTCTTATTAATAGGAAAATAAGCACCACTCCAGAGACTGTAGCCAACTTGTACACTGATGCCCACATACATCAGAAACCAAAAGTAAAATGCCTGTGGAAAACGAATACCTGCTAATTCTGCCAGCATATAAAGACAATAAAGGGCTGCTAGTAGGCTATAAAAAGCGTAGTTGTAGCCACGCCCGCGAAGGATTTGTTGATATTCATCGTATTCATTCTTAGGATAGACCGCAACGCCATCCCCATCCTTTTTCCGACGATAATAGAGCACACCTGCAATGGCTACCAACATTAGAATCAAAGGTAAGTAAATCATGACTAATCCTCCATTTCTTTTTTATCAAGATACTGGCGGTAGACCAAGGTAAGCCCTAAGACAGTCAACGTTACATCTAAAGCTAAAAACATCCCTGTTCCGCCAAAAGTGAAAAACTCTTTCCAACCCAAACGAGCATTCACACTCTCTACAATACCCAAAACACTCATGCCTAGACCATATAGTAAAATAAATATACCTACCCATTTTCTCAACGGGCCAAATTTCTTAAAACGACTGTCGACCAGCGGATGAGCTCCCTTCAAGATAGCGTAAGAAGTCTGGATACACAGACCACCCCAGAAAGCAAGGGAAATCATGAATCCAGAGGTAATGCTCGCTCCCAAGTATCTGGTAACAAAGAAGCACAACCATAAAACAAAAATCATAAAACAAAATCCATACTGGTAACTTTTGAGGATAAACCCTCGCTGACGTTCATCAAAAACGACTGACTGTTCTTGTTTCTTCAGATTCATAGTAAAACTCCTTGATCATTTTTATTTACCATTATCTTACTCTTTAAATAGAATTTTGTCAACTATAATTAACATTTTGTTCTATATTTCATTCAAAAAAGAGAAACTTTTCAGCTTCTCTTTCATTATCATCAACGTTTTGTTTTTCCAATAGACTGAATCGCCAAGCTACCTGAACCAATATGACTGGACACAACTGGGCCGATATGGTTGACCAAGACAGTTTCAATCCCCTCTTGTGCAAGAAGGATATTTTTCAATTCCTCAGCACCTTCATCATCTTTTGTATAGGCGACAATGACTGTCGAATCATCTAGATTTTCCATGGTTAATTTGACCATTTCTTTCATGGCTTTTTTACGGCCACGAATTTTTCCTGCTGCGTACAAGCGTCCTTCTGCATCAATAGAAATCATTGGTTTGATATTGATTAAACCACCAACCATTGCCGCAACTTTTGACAATCGACCACCACGCACCAAATGCTGCAAGTCATCAACCATCAAGTAGGTCTGGATACGAGGAGCCAGCTCCGCTATCTTTTCTAAAGTACTGGAAAGGTCTTCTCCTGCTTCACGCGCCTCAACAGCCTTCATCACTAGGTACCCTTCTCCCATAGTGGCAGACTTACTATCAAATACCTCAATTCTTGCTTGAGGATGCTCATCCAAGACCATATCTCGGGCAATCGTTGCACTCTGATAAGTCCCTGACAAACCAGAAGAAAATGCGATATACAGCACATCCTGCCCTGCTGCAACAGCCTGACGAAAGGCCATCTCAAATTGACCAACATTGACCTGACTCGTCGTAGGCATGCCTCCCGCCTCCATTTTTTTCAATAAGGCTTGACCAGTCATTTTCTGGTCACCTACCGTTTCGTAGGTCACGCCATCTAATTGTAAGGTGAGTCCCAAAACAGTGATATCATGGTCCTTCACCCACTGTTCCGGCAAATCTGCTGTCGAATCTGTCATAATCTTAAAGGTCATCTCTCATCTCCTTCATCATTTTTTCTAAAACCTGTAAATTACCGTCTGACCAAGGCGTCAATCTCGGTGTATATAATTCTGTTTTGTCCACAAAGTGGTTGAGCTCTTTTTTAACATTGGAAACTCGTTGCTCCAATTCACGCGCCGATACACGCAAAGCCCCCTGCGAAAAGACTACCCACTGCTCATTTAAGTCGCTGGTCGCAACCGACACCGTCAGCTGGGAAGTATTGAGTTCTGCACTCATCCGTTCGATATAAGTATCCGCGGTTTCATCTTCTTCTGTGAAGATAACTGTTACATTAAACTCATCATATCGTTGGCGCAGGCCTGGGACGTGCTGAGCATCAAATACACAGATAACTTCTATTTTTTCAAACGAAGCGTAGTTAGACAGTTTATTGAGCAAAATCGTTCGCGCCTGGTCTAACTTCCCTTGCTTAAAGGCTTGTTTGGTTGATTGCCAGAAAGCAATCATGTTGTAGCCGTCAACCAGTAAAATCTTTTCGTTCATTTAAAGCTTATTTCTGAATACTTCATACATGAGCACAGCTGCCGCCACAGAGGCATTGAGACTCTGTACATGTCCCTTCATGGGAATGGTAATCATCTCATCGACCTGTTTTTTGATATTGGGTGAAATCCCTTTTCCTTCATTTCCAACAATCAAAGCCAACTTGCCCGCTGTATTCCACTTGTGACTTGGTGTGCCGTTCATATCGGTACCAAAAACCCAGAACCCTTTTTCTTTCAGCACATCTAGAGTCTGGCTGAGATTGGTCACACGCGCAATAGGAACGTGAGCCACCGCACCAGTCGACGTTTTGGACACAACCGGAGTCACCCCAACAGCCCGATGCTTGGGAATGATGATGCCGGCTACTTGCGTGGCATCCGCAGTCCGTAAAATCGAACCAAAATTATGGGGGTCTGTCAAACCATCTAAAATCAAGAGAAGCGGATTTTCTTCCTGGTCAGCCTTGTCCAAGATAAGCGACAAGTCTGCATAGGCAAACTCCGATACACGCAAGACAAAGCCTTGGTGCACCGCCCCCTCTGTCATCTCCGATAAAGATTTCTTTGGTGTCCAAGAAATCGACACTTTCTTTTCGGCAGCAAGGGCTTTTATTTTCTCTACATTTTTTCCGCGCAAATCGTCTTGGATATAGAGTTTATTACCTGTGTTGGCTTCTAAACTCTCCACGACTGCATGTACGCCATATACGATATCATTCTGTTCCATGATTCCATTATAGCATAGAAGACATGGTCTTTTGAGATTTATGATACAATATTTTAATACTGATAGGAGATTTTTTATGCCCATTCTTGATCGTACTGTGAAACTGATCCTTGCAACCGTTCTTTCCATCTATTTAGCCCGATGGTTAGGTCTGACCTATGCCACCTCGGCTGGGATTATTGCCATCTTGAGTGTCCTCGATACGCGCAAGTCTTCGCTAAAAATGGCAAGCAACCGACTTTTTTCAACTCTCTTAGCCCTGGCCATCGCCTGGCTAACCTTTTTCTTACTTGGATTTGACTTCTGGACTTTGGCCATCTACTTGGCAGTCTACGTCCCTCTGGCCTATCATTACGGCTGGGAAGCTGGAATCGCTCCGTCAACGGTCCTCGTGACTCACTTACTTTTAGAAAAGGATATTTCGATTGGATTTTTGGGAAATGAGCTGGCGCTCTTTCTGATTGGGGCTGGTCTAGCACTCATTTGCAATATCTATATGCCCTCTCAAAACAATCAAATCCAAGCCTATCACCAAAAAGTGGAAGACCTACTCAAACAAATCCTCCTCCGTTTTGAATCCTTTCTACAAGACGGCGATGGACGCAATGATGCTCAGCTGATCAATCAGCTTGACCAACTACTGCAAGAAGCCCTTTCCGTTGTCTATCTCGACCGCCACAATCAACTCTTCAACCAGACCAATTACCAAGTGCACTATTTCGAAATGCGTGCAGCTCAAAATAAAATCTTGCGCCGCATGGCTGTAAGTATCAATAAATGCCTGCTAGACGGCCGCGAAAGTATCATTTTAGCCAGTCTATTTGAACGCACTGCCCAGCAATTAAGTCAAGAAAACTCTGCCTATGAACTCTTGACGGATATTGAACTCTTCCACCAAACATTCCGCGAGCGCCCCTTGCCACAAAGTCGACAAGAATTTGAAACACGCGCTACACTCTTTCAACTCCTGCATGATATGGAAGAATTCATCCGCCTGAAAGTCGATTTTTACGAAACCTATCGCCATAATTGGATGTAAAAAAAGGAACCATTTGGTTCCTTTTTTGTATTCTTAAACGATTGATTTGCTTGTTGCATCGTCGAAGAAGTGTGCTTTGTTCAAGTTGAATGCCAATTTCACGTGTTCACCTGGACGGTGGAAATCACGAGCATCAACACGAGATACGAATTCTGTTTCGCCAACTTTACTGTAAAGCATTGTTTCTGCACCAAGTAATTCAGATACGACAACTTCAGCTGTAATCACGCTTTCTGGGTAAGTTTCCAATTCCAAAGCAGATGCTTTGATGTCTTCTGGGCGGATACCAAGTGTGAATGATTTACCATTATAGCCTTTGTCTTCCAATTGTTTGCGACGTCCTTCTGGCAATCTTACTGAGAAGCTTGATCCACTTGACAAGACACCATCTTGCAATGTTACTGGGAAGAAGTTCATAGCTGGACTACCGATAAAGCTGGCTACAAATTTGTTGACTGGTGAGTTGTAAAGTTCTTCAGGTGTACCGATTTGCTCAATACGACCGATTGTACCTGTACCAGCTTCATTTTTTGTTGCTGACATGATAACGATACGGTCAGCCAAGGTCATAGCTTCTGTTTGGTCGTGGGTTACGTAGATAGTTGTTGCGCCGATACGACGGTGGATTTTCGCAATTTCTGTACGCATAGATACACGAAGTTTTGCATCCAAGTTTGACAAAGGTTCATCCATCAAGAACACTTTTGCATCACGGACAATGGCACGTCCCATGGCAACACGTTGACGTTGACCACCTGAAAGGTCAGCTGGTTTACGTTGTAAGAATTCAGTCAATCCAAGAATTTCAGCTGCTTCTTCTACACGTTTTTTGATTTCGTCTTTGCTGTATTTGCGCAATTTAAGACCAAAAGCCATGTTGTCATAGACAGTCATGTGTGGGTAGAGGGCGTAGTTTTGGAAAACCATGGCAATGTCACGATCTTTAGGAGCGACATCGTTCATGAGCACATCATCAATGTATGCTTCCCCTTCTGTAATATCTTCCAAACCGGCAATCATACGAAGAGTAGTTGATTTACCACAACCTGAAGGACCTACGAAAACGATAAATTCTTTGTCTTTGATGTCCAAGTTGAAGTCTTCAACTGAATAGTGCTCGCTATTTGGGTATTTTTTGTAAATGTTTTTTAGATTAAGTTGAACCATGTTCTGACTCCTTTTCTTTCGATGGTTTTATTGTAAATGAAAACGCTTTACAAAGCCATGGCAAGTCGCCCAAATTTTGTAAGCGTTTTTGTGCACCTTGACAAAAGGAAAAAATTCTACTGCTCCAGCTCAAAACACCCTTCCTCCAGCAGCTGTTCGAGCACCCGTGCTTCCCGTTCAAACATGGATGAGTCGTATGGCGTTTGGCCTACCGAGCGATTTTTTGTAATGGCTTGGTGCGGATTGACATAGACCAAATGGTAGCCTTCATCACTTTCATAGGAATCGAGATTTTTCGGGAGTACTTGTCCATCTACCTGACAAATGTAGTAGAAATTATCCTGGACAAAGCACTGGTCTGGATCTTGGATACTGCGTAATTTTCGGTGAACATAGCCGTACTCCTCCACCGTATGTCTCAACACCTGTAGACCAACTTCCTCTAAGGTCTCTCTCAAAAGCGCATCAATCGGATGTTCATTCGCTTCAATCCCCCCACCGGGAAATTTATAGTAATCATATTTGGCGCTATGTACCATGGCTACTTTCCCATCGGTGATAATAATACTTCTGGCAGAATTTCGCACATAGGTATAGGTACAATCTTGATAATCCTTTTGATCCATTGCAAATAATAGTCGCATCGTTTTTCCCTCTCTATAAAAAAGATTGGTTACCCAACCTTTTAAAATAAATCATCTAAAACCAAACTATAGCACAGGGTCAGGTCCGTAAGCTCCTTGAGCTGCAAGCCTGTCAATTCATGCCATTTTTCCAGTCGATATTGGAGCGTATTGCGATGCAGGTACAGCTTTTGAGCCGCCTTGGTCGCTACTGCCGACTCTTCCCATAAAGCCAATATAATCTCTGTCAGCTGATCCTGTTCCAAGATGAGATTCCGCAGGTGGCTAGCCAGTACAGGCAAAAACTCCCCTTTTGTCTGCCCCCATAAAAACAGTTTACTAAAGGTCAAGACCATTGTTTGATTATAGCTCTCCTGCCACTTGGAAAAGAGACTTTGTTCCGCTTGAAAAAGTGAGGGCCAAGCCTTTTGATCCGCTTCCTGCCAAATCTGTCCCAGAAAACAGGTCAAACGAACATCAAAATCAATCTCCAGCGCTTGAATACTCTCTGACAAGATATCGTAAATCGCAAGCCCTTGCTCTTGGTCAAGGACAAAAATCAGATTTCCATTCGGAAGCTGAAATCGGCCAAGCGTATTGGATAAGAGTTCCGCCATCATATCCAGCCAGTCATCCGATGCCTGCTTCCAAGTCCGAACGTGTAGGAACTGAATTTTCCTTACAGATTGGGGAACCGTCCCCTTCTCCCACACTAAATACTCAGCCCAAGGACTCGAGGTTTTAGGATATATCACTGGGGAAAAAAGAGCCAGCAAAGCCTCTTCTCTCGCAGTCAACTCCTCCTTATCAAACTCCATCCAGTGACCATCTGGCAGAGCGAGATAGGATTTTTTACTATTTTCTTGAGGCCGACTCACTCGCCTTGCGCCTGGAAAAATTGCTGCAATGTCCTCCATCCTCTCGTCCTTTCCTTTCTCAAAACTTCTAGCGTGCTCGATTTTCAACCTGACAAATACACCAGTCAATTAAAACTTCCAATCGCTCAATTTGCTCCGTCATGTGCAGATAGCCCATGACCGCTTCAAAACCCGTTGACATCTTATAGGTAATGACATCCGTATTTTTAGCTTTGGTGTGACTGCTGGCATTCCGCCCGCGTTTATAGATTTCTTCTTCTTTTTCTGTCAATAGCTGGGCGTCCAACATGGCTTGAACCAGCATAGCCTGTGCCTTGGCAGAGACATATTGCGTCGCCAGCCTGTGCAATTGATTGGGCTTGGTTTGCCCTTGAAAAATCAAATGACGGCGGACATAGAGCGAATAAACCGCATCCCCTTCAAAAGCAAGGGCAATCCCGTTGATGAGATTGGCATCAAATTTAGTCACGTGTCCACCTTACACCTTCCTTGGTATCAAGTAGCTTGATGCCTTGGGCAGCCAATTGATCTCGTATAGCATCCGCTCGTGCAAAATCACGGTTGGCACGCGCTTCTTGGCGCTCTGCAATCAAGTTTTCGATATCCGCATCCAGCACTTCTTCAGTAAACACAATCCCGAAAACTTCCAACACAGCCGCAAACTGCTCTTTAATAGCGGCAGTATAGTTGCCCGAATTGATCCATTTTGCCATTTCAAAAACAACTGTAATTCCGTTCGCAGTGTTGAAATCCTCATCCATAGCTGCCTGAAATTTTTCGAGTAAGACTTGAAATTCTGCTTGATTTACTTGGTCTGAAAAGGATTGCTCATAGGCATTTTTCAGATATTTGAGGTTAACTTCAGCATCGTGGATGGCTTTTTCCGTAAAGTTAATCGGCTTGCGGTAATGTTGAGTCGCCAAGAAGAAACGCAAAATCTGTCCATCAATGGTTTTTAGGGCATCATGAACAGTCACGAAGTTGCCCAGAGACTTGGACATTTTTTCATTGTCCACATTAACAAAGCCGTTATGCATCCAGTAGTTGACAAATTTGTGACCTGTTTTCGCTTCAGATTGGGCGATTTCATTGGTATGATGTGGAAACTCCAAATCCGCACCACCACCATGAATATCAATGGTATCTCCCAAGATTTCTGTCGCCATGACCGAGCACTCAATATGCCAACCAGGACGCCCCTCTCCCCAAGGACTCTTCCAAGAAACTTCACCCGCCTTGGCTGATTTCCAGAGGGCAAAATCCAGAGGATTTTCTTTCCGAGCCGTCTCCTCATCCATCCGTCCACTGGCTCCCATGACCAAATCTTCCAAGCTCTTATTGGCCAACTTGGCATAATCCTGCGACTTCTCCACACGGAAATAGACATCACCCTGACTCTCATAGGCAAAGCCTTTTTCAATCAAATCCGCCACAAAAGCAATGATATCATCTATAAAATCAATCACGCGTGGATTGCGCGTTGCCGGCTTGATGCCCAAGGCTGCTGTGTCTTCCATAAAGGCTGCGATATATTTATCTGAGAAATCCTTGGTGGACATCCCCGCTTCACGCGCACCCTTGATAATCTTGTCATCCACATCCGTAAAGTTTGAAATGTAGGCCACTTCAAAGCCACGGTACTCAAAATAACGTCGGATTGTATCAAATGCCACCGCCGAACGACCATTTCCTACATGGATATAATTGTACACGGTAGGCCCGCAGACATACATCTTGACCTTATTTTCCTCAAGAGGGACAAAATCCCGCAAACTTCGGTTCATGGTATCATAAATCTTTATCATCGTTTTTCCTTTTACTGTAAAATTTCAAGTAGAGGGCCCATGCCCAAATAATCGCCAAAAAACCCGCTAAGATCGCTAAAGCATACTCCTCTTTCATCAGATGGTAAATGGACAAGAAGGCACCCAAAACCACAACAATTCCCATCCCATAGGGACTTTTACTTAAATTTTTCATGCTAATTCTCCTGCGATTTTCAGGGCGATTTCAAAGAAAGTCAACAAGTCCTCTTCCTCGTGTCCATCTCGTTTGTCCCAGCCATTTTCGTGGTCGACATAGTCTGATGTATAAAAGAAATGATAGACCTCCTTCTCACGAAATTGAGCCCAAGCTGCAACCGATGCCCACTCCATATCTACTACCTGGCAGCCCATTTCCTTACGGCGCGCCACCTTAGCAGGCGTTTCACGGTAAAAGGCATCCGTTGTCCAAGCCTTGGTTTGCACATATTCGATGCCGTGCTTGTCCAAAATTTGTGAAAATCTCTCCACATGCGCCTCAGAATAACCAATCTCATCTGAAGCCGGTGCGTAGTGATAGGAAATCCCTTCATCCCGAATAGACGAAGTCGGCAGGATAATCTTATTTGCCTCCAAACTTCCGTCCAAGACACCACAAGTTCCGAAGAGAATAAACTTCTTGAATCCCGTTGCCTGCAGCTCTTCCAGACTGCCAATCAAGGCAGGGCCGCCTAGCAGAGCCTTAAAAACACCTACTTTCAAACCATCTCTTTCATAGATGTACAAAGGCTGTCTGCCGTTGATATTGGACTTGCAGCCTGCGTATCGAGCATAGGGTGTGCTAATAATCTTCTCGAATAATTCCCCTGAAAAAGGCAGAATCATGGTGCCACAGATTTCTAAAATATCTAAATCGTCATCTAAGCAGTCCGTTGGTTCAATGACCGCTGGTCCATTTTCAAATTCTTCTAAAATCATAGGCAAATCTTTCTAGAGATGAGAGGATTCCATGCTAGCATAGCGGGCTTCTTCTAACTTGGATGTGTAATAGCGCTCCTTGCGTTCTTCCTCGATTTGATGATTGACCAGCTCATCCTTCTTACCATGGACACGGACAACTTTAGCCGGAATACCCACTACGGTGACTTGAGATGGAACGTCTGCGACAACCACTGCTGATGCACCGACCTTTGCCCCTGCACCAATTTCAATCGGTCCAATCACCTGAGCATGGGCAGAAATCAAAGCTCCTCGGCGGATAGTTGGATGCCGTTTACCGACATCCTTTCCTGTCCCCCCAAGCGTTACGCCGTGATAGAGCATGACTCCAGACTCAACGACTGCCGTCTCTCCAATCACCAAACCTGCACCATGGTCAATAAAGACCCCACTGGCAATCTCAGCACCAGGATGAATTTCAATCTGTGTCCAAAAACGCCAGAACTGGCTGTGCATCCGCGCCAGCAACTTCAACTGATGACGCCATAAAAAATGAGAGAGGCGGTGGGCAGCCAAAGCCTTGACACCCGGATATGTCAAAAGAACCTCCAACGTCGTACGCGCAGCGGGATCATTTTCCTTGACGATAGCGATTGTATCTTTCCACCAACCCATTTTCTTACCTCATTTATAAAGAGAGAAGGCTAAGGTTTGCGCCCTGCCTCTTCTCTGCTTATTTTTCTACTTTGTGAATTTTGAATTCGCCAAAGCCTTTATCTTCTTTTTTATCGTGTGAACGACGTGGACGGTCATGCTTATCATGCTTGTCACCTTTTTCACGTTTTTCTTCTGTAAATCCTTCTGGTTTTGGAAGAAGAGCCTTCATAGATGCGTCAACACGACCTTTTTCATCAATTTTCATGACTTTTACATCTACTTCGTCGCCGATTTCAACCAAATCCTCTACACGATTGGTGCGAGCCCAAGCCATTTCAGAGATATGTACCAATGCATCTGTCTTATCAAAGAGATTGACAAAGGCACCAAATTTCTCAATACGAACCACTTTCGCCTTGTAGACTTCACCGACTTTTGCTTCACGAACCAAGCCTGCAATGATTTCTTTTGTACGCTCAATCGCTGCACAATCGCTAGAGTAGATAGACACGTTACCTTCGTCATCGATGTCAATCTTGACACCTGTTTCAGCGATAATCTTATCGATGGTTTCGCCACCTTTACCGATGACAACCTTAATCTTGTCCACATCAATCTTGATGGTATCAATCTTAGGTGCAGTCGGTGCCAAATCAGGACGAACTTCTGGAATCGTTGCTTCAATCAAGTCAAGAATTTCAAAGCGAGCTTTCTTAGCTTGTGCAAGAGCCTCTTCCAAGATTTGTGGCGTAATCCCGTCAATCTTGATATCCATTTGTAGAGCTGTGATTCCGTCACGCGTTCCGGCAACCTTAAAGTCCATATCTCCGAAGTGGTCTTCCAAGCCTTGAATATCCGTCAAGACAGTGTAGTTTGTACCATCTGAAATCAAACCCATGGCAATCCCTGCTACCGGAGCCTTGATTGGCACACCACCTGCCATAAGAGCAAGCGTTCCTGCACAGATAGAAGCCTGTGAAGAAGAACCATTTGACTCCAAGACTTCGGCTACAAGACGGATAGCATATGGGAATTCTTCTAAACTTGGCAATACTTGCTCAAGAGCACGTTCTCCAAGAGCACCGTGACCGATTTCACGACGACCTGGTGCACCATAACGACCAGTTGAACCAACTGAGTATTGTGGGAAGTTATAGTGGTGCAAGAACCGTTTTTTGTACTCGTCATCCAATCCATCGATGATTTGTGTTTCACCCATTGGTGCCAAGGTCAAAACTGACAAGGCTTGCGTTTGTCCACGTGTAAAGAGACCTGAACCGTGAACTTTTGGCAAGAAGTCTACTTCTGCATCCAAAGGACGAATCTCATCTACACGGCGTCCGTCAGGACGAACCTTGTCTTCGGTAATCAAACGACGCACTTCTGTGTGTTCCATGATTTCCAAGATTTCTGCAACGTCACGCATGATGCGGTCATGTTCTTCGTGGTCTGCATAGCGCTCTTCGTAAGCAGCGATAACAGCTTCACGAACAGCATTTGTCGCATCTTCACGCGCTAATTTTTCTTCGACTTGAACCGCTTTTTGTAAATCTTCGTTGTAAGCCGCGATGATTTCTGCTTGCAATTCTGGATCGACTTGCAAGAGTTCCACATCCGCTTTTTCTTTACCAACAGCTGCTACAATTTGATTTTGGAAGGCCAAGAGTTCTTGAATGGCTTCGTGACCTTTCAAAAGAGCTTCCAGCATGATGTCTTCTGACAATTCTTTGGCACCAGATTCTACCATGTTGATGGCATCTTTGTTACCTGCCACTGTCAATTCCAAGAGGGAAACCGCTTGTTGGGCTTGGTCTGGGTTGATGATGAATTTACCATTGACATAACCTACTTGTACTCCAGCGATTGGTCCGTTGAAAGGAATATCTGAGATGGCAAGCGCAAGTGATGAACCAAACATAGCTGCCATTGGTGCTGATGCGTCTGCATCGTAAGAAAGCACTGTATTGATGACTTGTACTTCGTTGCGGAAGCCTTCTGCAAACATAGGACGGATCGGACGGTCAATGAGACGAGCTGTCAAGGTTGCATCCGTTGATGGACGGCCTTCACGCTTCATAAAGCCGCCTGGGAACTTCCCAGCAGCGTACATTTTTTCTTCATAATTGACTTGCAAGGGAAAGAAGTCTCCCGTTGCCATTTTCTTAGACATCACAGCTGCTGTAAGAACGGTTGAATCTCCATAACGAACGACAACTGCACCGTTTGCTTGCTTGGCAACTTGGCCTGTTTCTACGACCAATTTTTTACCAGCAAAAACAGTTTCAAAAACTTGTTTTGACATGATTTTTTCTCCAAATGTTAATTTACGGGTTTTTACAAAGTTCAAGAAAGAAAACTTCTTTCCTCAGCTTTGCAACAACCACGTATCCTCACTATTTTATCATATTTTCAGCTCAAAAGGACAAGTCAGAACACATTTTGACAAGAAAATCCATTTCTGCTAAAATACCTACAATATCAAGGAGGCGCTTATGGAAAAACTAGCACTTGTAACACCCACTTTAGACTACGCTGAGCAAATCTCCGCCTACAAATCTGCCTTTGCGTCCGAGCATCTCCATGGCGGTAGCAGATTGCAAGAAATGGACTCGCTAACTGATTGGTTAGCCCACTTAGAGCGTGAATCATCCTACGCAACCTGTCGGCCTGACCGCTCGCCATCTTCTACCTTCCTCTGCATCCGTGAATCTGACCAGAAGATGGTCGGCATTGTCAATATCCGACACGATATCGAGCAGGAATTCCTCCTAAATATCGCAGGTCACATCGGCTACTCCATTCACCCTGACGAACGACAAAAGGGCTATGCAACCGAGCAGCTGCGCCTCGCTCTCATCAAAGCAGTAAAATTAGACATCGACAAGGTCCTGATTACAGCCGCAGACTGGAATATTGGCTCACAAAAAACAATCCTCGCCAACGGCGGCGTCTACGAAGACACTCGTATTGACCCTAGCGATGGAGACAAGATGCTGCGTTATTGGATTATAAATGAGTAACATAATTGCGAGTTGGATACCCAGCTCGTTTTTTAAATTGTCAAATCATATTTTTGAATAAGTATCTTAGAACGAGCACAACTAACAACAATGAAAAGCAGCATGTTATCGGGATGTTTTTACAGAAAATGTTCGGATTTTTATAAAAAAGTATTGATGAAAAGGGTTTCTTATTGTATAATGTATGTCCAAAACCTTTTTAGAGGAGGACGATATGTCTAAACATTCACTTAAAAAAAGCACCATGCTTTTAACTATGTTTGCCGCAGTGCTAGCTTCTACAAGCCTAGTCGAAGCAGAGGAAACTCCAGCCACAGGCACTGCCCCTGTCGCAAATCTCGTGGAAACTCCAGCCGCAGAGTCCAGCGATTCAACCGCTACTCCGGAAGCTACCACTGAAACAGTAACCATTACAGAATCAACTCCATCTGTAGCCAGCAACGAAGCACCCTTGGCAGAGAGTACCTCCTCTGAAAATGAAACAGTAGCAAGCACTGCTACACCTAGCGAGGCGACAACTGTTGCTACAAACGAAACTACTACAACAACCGCACCTACTACCGCTACAAACACCAGTGAAAAACCAACAACGCCTCAAGAAGGCGATACAGTAGATGTTCGGATCTTGTCTACAACCGACCTCCACACCAACTTGGTCAACTACGATTACTACCAAGATAAGCCATCCCAAACTATCGGTTTGGCTAAAACAGCTGTCCTAATCGACAAAGCAAAAGAAGAAAAACCAAACGTTCTCCTCGTTGACAATGGAGATATCATCCAAGGCACACCACTCGGAACTTACAAATCCATTATTGACCCTGTTGAAGCCGGCGAAACTCACCCAATGTACGCCGCACTTGACAAACTCGGATTCGACGCAGGTACACTTGGAAATCACGAGTTTAACTACGGTTTGGAATATTTGGACAAGGTTATTTCAACTGCAGGTATGCCTATCGTTAATGCCAACGTAGTCGACACAGCTACAGGAAACTTGCGCTACAAACCTTACGAAATCATCACCAAAAGCTACAAGACGACAGATGGTAAGGCAATCAACCTCAACATCGGAGTTACCGGAATCGTTCCACCTCAAATCCTCAACTGGGACAAGGCTCTTCTTGAAGGCAAAATCACGGTCAAAGACTCTGTTGAAGCTGTAAAATCTGTTATTCCTGCGATGCAAAAAGCTGGCGCTGATATCATTCTCGTCCTTTCTCACTCCGGTATCGGTGACGATGTCTACGAAGTCGGCGAAGAAAATGTCGGCTACCAAATCGCAGGCATTGATGGCGTAGACGCAGTTGTTACAGGGCATTCACACGCTGAATTTCCATCAGGAAAAGGAACTGGTTTCTATGAAAAGTACAAAGATGTTGACGGCGTAAACGGATTGATCACCGGCACACCTGTTACAATGGCTGGCAAATATGGTGACCATCTTGGAATCATTGACCTAGGCTTGACGCGCATGAATGGCAAATGGCAAGTCACAAAAAGCCATGCTGAAATCCGTAAAATCGATACAAAATCGGACGAAGCAAAACCAGAAATCATTACCATCGCAAAAGAATCTCACGAAGCAACTATCAAATACGTCCGCGAACAAGTCGGAACAACTACTGCTCCAATCACCAGCTACTTTGCACTTGTCAAAGACGATCCATCTATCCAAATCGTCAATAAAGCTCAAATCTGGTACGCCAAACAAGAGCTCAAAGGAACAGCCGAAGCTAACTTGCCGATTCTATCTGCTGCGGCTCCATTTAAAGCTGGTACGCGCGGTGATGCAACCGCCTATACAGACATTCCTGCTGGACCAATCGCAATCAAAAACGTAGCCGACCTTTACCTCTACGATAATGTAACAGCTATCCTTAAAGTGACAGGTGCGGATTTGAAAGAATGGTTGGAAATGTCTGCTGGACAATTCAACACGATTGACCCAACTAGCAAGGCACCACAAAACATGGTCAACACCAACTATCGCACCTATAACTTCGATGTGATTGATGGTGTAACGTATGAATTTGATATCACACAACCAAACAAATACGATAAAGATGGCAAATTGGTCAATGCTAGCGCAAGTCGCGTACGCAACTTGAAATACCAAGGAAAAGATGTCACAGCCGACCAAGAATTTATCGTTGTGACCAACAACTATCGCGCAAGCGGTCAATTCCCTGGTGTAGCCAACGCAACCGTCAACCGCCTTCTCGGGCTTGAAAACCGCCAAGTCATTATCAATTACATCTTGGCTGAGAAAACTATCAACCCGTCTGCAGACAACAACTGGTACTTATCAGACACTATCGAAGGCTTGGACCTTCGTTTCCAAACTGCAGATAAAGCAAAAGACTTGATTGGCACCCACAAAGACATCCAGTACATCGCAGCATCAGCCGAAGCTGAAGGATTTGGTGACTTTACCTTTACCTACGTAAAACCTGAAGAACCACAAATCGATCCGATGCCAATCGACCCAGCAACTAAACCTGGCAAGCAGGCAGATGCTCAAAATATGACCTACCAACCAGGCAAAACAACTGCTCCATCTGCAGCAATCGACACCGCTGCCAAGAGCACAGCGACAACTACTCTTCCAAATACTGGTGAAAGTAGTGGCACACTTCTCATCCTACTCGGCTTATTCCTCATGAGTGTCCTCACTTTCTTCCACAAGCGCGAAGAATAGTCATAACAAAAAATAAGGGCTGATTAGCCCTTATTTTTATACGCTTCTTATCAAGAAGAATCCAGATCAATCAACCAATTATCTCGAACAGTTGATTTCCACATTAGGGTAAAAGAAAACTGCCGAGATAACCCCAGCAGTATTTCTATTTCACTCAACTGAATGCAGACTAGATCTTTCGAAAATAGAACGATTGCAGCTGAACTCAAGTCATGATTAACGACGGAGTCCGAGTGAGTTGATCAATTCGCGATAACGGTTAACATCGTTTTTACGCAAGTATGCAAGCAAGTTACGACGACGACCGATTTTTTTCATCAAACCACGGTAAGTAGCGTGGTCTTTTTTGTGTTGTTTGATGTGGTCGTTAAGGTGGTTGATTTCCCAAGTAAGGACAGCAACTTGTACCTCTACAGAACCAGTGTCACCTTCGTGACGTGCGTATTGAGCGATAAGTTCATTTTTTTTCTCTTTTGAGATTGCCATGAGTAATTCTCCTTTGTATTTGAGCTTAATCTGAGTGGTAGGTTGGCATATCCCACTACCAAGAACAGCTAGATTGTCCAATGGACGTTACCTATTTTATCAATCTTTTTGACTCTTGTCAAATACCTCTACTTTAAAATAGGGCTTATTTGCTTTCTTGTGGAAGAATAAGGTTGAGAAGGATTCCCACAATGGCGCTGAGGGCTGTCCCTGAAAGCGTCACTGCTCCCAAATCCAGAACCGCACCACCCAGTCCAAGAACCAGCATAGAAGAGGCGATAATCAGATTGCGAACCTGACCAAAATCCACTCGACGTTCAATCAATACTTTCAAACCATTGCTTGCGATAACACCGTAGAGCAGGATAGACATCCCACCAAGCACCGCACTTGGAATCGTTGAGATCAAGGCTGTAAACTTGCCAAGGAATGAAAATGCGATAGCGATGAAAGCTGCGTTTCGGATGACAGAAACAGATGCAATACGTGTCATGCCAATCACGCCCGTATTTTCACCGTAAGTTGTCTCAGCAGGTCCCCCGATAAGCGCTGAGAAGGCAGTTGCTAGACCATCACCAATCAAAGTACGGCTAAGACCTGGATTTTTCAAAAATGGACGCCCACAGATTTGGCTCAAAACAGTATGGTCTCCGATATTTTCAGCAATGGTCACAATTGAAATCGGCAAGATAGCCAACATTTCTGGACCGAAGTAAAGTTTATAGCTGTGGAAAACACCTGTTTTAAATGGAAGGTAGAGACGAGGAAGTTCAAACCAAGCTGCATCTTTAATCGGGCTCAAGTCCACCAATCCTAGGCAAAGAGACAAGAGATAGCCACACACAATGGCAATCAAGAAAGGAATGATTTTGATGAAGCCTTTTCCGTTTGTATTGATAAAAGCTGCAATCAAGAAGGTCACAACCGCAACAAGGACATGCTTCCAGTTCCCATCTGCCACAAATCCTGCATTGGTAACAGCTGAATTTGCCAAACCAAGCCCGATGACCATAATCATAGGCCCGATGACGATTGGCGGCAAAATCTTGTCCACCCAGTTATTACCAATAAAGGCTACAATTGTCGCCACCACAACATAAATCAAGCCGACAAATAGAATACCCGTCTGAGCTGCGGAAACATCCCCATTCATCTGCTTCATTGCAAGCGCCATAGCCGTGATATAGGCAAAGGATGATCCCAAGTAAACCGGCACCTTAAACTGTGTTGCCACTTGGTAAATCAAGGTTCCCACACCGGAAGCAAAGAGAGCAACTGAAACAGGCATCCCCAAAATCAAAGGAACCAAAATCGTCGCCCCAAACATAGCGAACACGTGCTGGAAACTCAACAACAATCCTTTTGCAAGCTCAGGCTTCTCATCAACATCCAGTAGCAAATCAACCTTCGATACAGATAAATCAATCGCTGATGGTTCTTCATGCTGAGAGACTTGTAATTTCAAATCCATGTACTTCTCCTATTTGGGTACACAAAAAGACCCAATTTCTATATATATGTATAGTCATAGGCCCTTAATTTTTCCTGTTGTCTTTCTCACCTCACGGGATGAGTTTAAAAACCTACGCTTGTTGTATTCTATCATACTTCTAAAAAATCTGCTAGTATTTTACAAGATTTTTGAACAACTTTTGGTAGAACACTCCTAATCAAGAAGATCCAAGTAGGCTACTTTCATATTTTTGGGAACTTTTATACTAGACATCCCATCCAAAGACCAGTTAAGACCATCTTGGTATTTCAAATTAACGATAATTCTATTTTTAAAGGTAGTCGTAAATAAAAACTCTTTTTCATTCAGCTGGTAACAGCACAATTGCTCAGAATAATAAATCGTCCAATCCCCCAAATGAAGTTCTTGATAATTCATTAGCGACCGCCATTTTCTCGAATGATGCAAATCTCATTCTCTTTTACTATAAAATTGGTCTGCCAACGAGGAAAAATCTGAACACTTTCCTCTTCGGTAAGGTAAACCAAAGCAGCATTGACATCCGTAAAGTCTTTCTCCAAGACCATCAATTTACTACCATCTTCATCCAAAACAGCCGTAAAATCTTTTTCGATACGAACTGTGTAACCATGAAATTCTACTGTTTCAAATTCTTTTTCCATCGTTCTCTCCTAATCTATAGACCTGTGTGCGCTTACTGAAATCTACAGGATCTGTCGCACGCGAAAAGATACTAACAGGTGATTCTAGATTTTTACTGATTAGCCATTGATTCTTTGAAATCTTGACCTGACCTTGCCATCTAGATTGCAAGAAAATTCCTCCATTGATGGTTAAAGACAAAATCATATAGATTTCTTCCCTACTTTCATCCGTAATCAGTACTTCTTCTTTTTGTACATGACGAGCTAATTCCAATCCATCTTGCAATAGTAGTTCTGTTGAACCAAACTGGTATTTCTTAATCACGAACTCTAACCCCATCAATGTTATATGTTCCTATTCGCTGTCCTTTCCTATTATAAAGTTTATAATAGCTTCCTCCGTGAGGACCACCACCACTATTTATCGCTCTATCCTTATATAAAGTCATCCCCCTTGGTCCAAAAAAAGGACCTGAAGCTCCACTCGAAGGTGGCTGTCCCCATTTATCAGCAAAACCTCCAACACCATCAAGAATCAGGTTACCATACCCCATAACCTTTTGAACACCAATTGTATTCCGAGCCTCACTCACTCCCAGTACTGAAGCCGATACTTTAATAGAATAAGTTAAAACAATGCCGACACTAACGAACAGGGCTAGAATTTGATTTATTTTTTTCATATTAGCACCTCCTTTAGAAAAAAGATAACATTTCTTAAATGAGTTGTCAATATTTTCTGAATATTTTTGTTTTTTATAAAACAGAATCATCCTACCACTTCGATAAAAACAATCGCTTTCGCACAATTGGGTAAATAGACCTTTATTCTGCATCTGAAGGCTGGGACAATTGTTTCGTCATTTTAACAAAGGGATAGTGCCCCCCATTGGTCTCTTGAAGGTAGCTTTCTTGCTCCGTAAATCCAACTGCTTGATACAAATGCCGTGCTCGACCATTGAAGTCTGCGACAGCCAAGTCCAACTGTCGACAAGCTGGATAATTCGTACGAATGTAGTCCTCAATAGTCTGATAAAAAGCTCTACCTTGGCCTTTCCCTGTATAGAGAGGATTCATTCCCAGACCCAGTTCCGCCCCATGACCTGCGGCATCCCATTCTAAGCAAAAATAGCCCATCAGAGCGCCATTACGAATGACCGCAAAATAACGTCCCTCACGTGCTTCTTGTGACAGGAGCTCCGCCAAATCCTCCTCATCTGCTCGCGCATCATAGAAATCATAGGGTGCTTCGTACTGCCAGGTAGCAATTGCCACAGCCAACTCTTGATCAAGTGGCATAATATAAAAATAATCCATCCTCCGAAAACTTTTGGCTAGGTTTTTAATTCTACGCTGCTGCACATCTGCCTTGTCAGTCTTGTACACATAGTCCGCATAGCCACGCTGATAGGCTGGGATCATTTCTTGAAATATAAATTGTACATCTTCAGGAAACTCCCTCAACAAGTCTCCAACACGATTGTTTTCTAGCATAATTACTCCATTTCTCCCTTTATTATAGCAGAAAATAGGTAGATTGAAATAAATTTTATGTGAATTTTCTGTCTTTTATACAAAAATTAAAAGGAAGCTGAGACAAAACTCATCTCAACCAACCCAAAAGTAGAGAAACCAATTTTGGTGCCTCTACTTTTTTAGTTTTCCGTCATTCTTTTGTTATATTTCTTGAGGTTATTATCCATGAGAACCAGTCCCATGTCAATTCTTACCTTGCGTTTGCCTCTGAGGTTACATCTGGTGTAACCCAAACAAGCCTTTATCTGACCAAAGACTGACTCGACATCCACCTTGCGCTGGGCAAAGATGGTGCGACCTTGGTCAGATAAAAGCGCCTGGCTCTCTTTCTGTTTGAGCATTCGATACCGCTCGTTGATGTACAGTCCCTTCTGTGGGGCAACCTCAGGCTCCTCAGCTCGATAGACCTTGATTTCTTGCTCAAACCCTGAAGCTGTCTTTGCGGTATTTAGTATGACTAAAGGGATAGACGAACCCGTCTGGATGTTGGTAGACATCTGTTTCCTCATCATAGTTCCAATCAACTGCTTTCTTCTTAAATGACCGCTTCTGTTCACGGTCAAACTGGTTATACTTGATGTAGTGAGAAATACCTACTTCATCAAGTTTGAGAAGATTTTCTTCACTGCCATATCCTGCATCAGCTACGACTGTCTTGAGGTCATGCCGATAAGTTTCTAAGAAAGGCAGTAAGGTTAGCGTATCGGTTAGATTAGGAAAGATATCGTAGTGAAGCACAAACTGGTTTTCAGTGGCGATTACATGAAGATAAAAAAGTAGAAGAAATTACGCATTCACTTGGTTTCTCTACTTCCTCTAATTTCTCAAGAACTTTTAAAAAAATAGTGGGAGTTACTCCTCTTGACTTCAAATAAAACTTTCAGTCCGTATCGCATTAAAGGAAATATTTTAGTACAAATCCACAACGTAATAAAATAAGGGAACTATATACCAGCCATAAGATATAGTGTCTCCGATAATGTCAAAAAAGGCGACTTCCAACCGGAAATCGTCTTTTAATACTGTCTAAATTCTTCTGGATGTTCTGCCATGTATTCAGAGCTTCAAAAAGAATTTTCTTATCCATAATTTCCCTCCCTAAAGAGTTTCAAGATGTCTTTGGGTTTGGATTTTCGGTTTGCCTGCAAAACGTATTCTCTTGTATGTGTACCATCTGTCAAGGCATCTTGTAGCATTATCTTCTGAAAAGGGGTTAAGGTCGGATTTTTTAGCAACTGTTCCACATCATCAGAACTTAGTCTCCTCGTCCTGAATAACCTTATAGAGGTAACGAAACCATAAGTCGCCATCTTTGTGGGAATGCTCGCTAGCACGAACCATGTAATCATACCAAGTTGTCATTAGCTAACTCCTTTCTTGCTCTCTTTTGGGTTGAAGTGTAATGCTATCCACAGTTTTTTATCAAACTCAGATAATTCCTTTTTCTTCTGATTCATATAATCATTAAAATCAGGTAATGGTTTCGTATACTTCTTCTCAAAGTACATATAAAAATCTTCTTTGGTTTCAGAAATATCTACCAAAGCTTCTAGTTCTGCCAAATGCTTAGATAAACTTTTTCTATCTACCTTATCTAAAGTATCATAGATACAATTTTGAGTTAGTTGAGCGTAAAAAGGACGGTGTTCAATGACAAAATCTACTGAAAATTTCTTTTTCCAAAGTTTTGTGTATTTCTCGTAAAAACTATCAGAGATACTGACCTGATAGGGATTAACTTGCTATCTACCCTACGAGAGATAGTACGCTCTAGTTCAAAATGTAGGTCAGCCCGTGTACTAGCAACCATAGATTAACTCCTTGTATTTTGTACGAACGCTAGCGTTGGAGAGCAAGAAATTAAAACGTTGAGTGTCAGAATAATCACGAGTGTTGTATCGAAAAGCAAATTCAACCACATAATCTTGAAGATACTTCTTAGACCATGAGTGGTAGATACCTATCTCCAGAACCAAAGCATTTGCGAATACGCTCTAGCATAAACCACGCTGTCTTTTGTGTAACTCCTATATCTTTAAAAAGTTGAACAGACAAGATGCCTTTTTTATGAGAAGTGACAAGCCAAATCGCCATAAACCATTTACACAGTTCAATCTTAGTGTTATCAAACAGAGTGCCAGTTTTTACGTTGAAGTATTTACCAGTATTTTTGCAACGGTATTTGTTCCCCTTGCATTTGTAAACCTTGGAAGTAGCATCAAAAGGGCTGACAACAACATCACCCCAAATCATATTTTCCAAATGGTCGATACATGATTGTTCATCAGGAAAAGCCAATTGCAAATCGAATAATGACTTAAATTCAAAATCCATAACTGGTACTCCTTTATCTTAAAACCATTATAGCACGAACAAACACATCCGTCATTTGTTCGTGTAACAAACTACTAGATAAAAGGTTGACATTTTTGATATAATAGAACTATCAAAAGTAAAGGAAATGATTGGTATGAACACAGCTCACAGCTCACAGCTCACAGCTCACAGCTCACAGCTCACAGCTCACAGCTCACAGCTCACAGCTCACAGCTCACAGCTCACAGCTCACAGCTCACA
>NZ_JALJXU010000008.1 GCF_024170225.1 Streptococcus gallinaceus
GATACACCTGTACCCATGCCGAACACAGCAGTTAAGCCCTAGAACGCCTGAAGTAGTTGGGGGTTGCCCCCTGTGAGATACGGTAGTCGCTTAGCTTTTATCCGCCATAGCTCAGTTGGTAGAGCGCATGACTGTTAATCATGATGTCACAGGTTCGAGCCCTGTTGGCGGAGTAACATGGTCCGTTGGTCAAGGGGTTAAGACACCGCCTTTTCACGGCGGTAACACGGGTTCGAATCCCGTACGGACTATAGTAGGAGGGTGCTCACTCTCTTTTTTTATTTTTCTTAATAAATATAAAAGACGAACAGGTAGACCTTGTTCGTCTTTTATATATTAGATGAGAGATAATTCATCTGGGAGAGTAATAGTTTCTTTTCCGTTTTTATCAATGATAAGTACTGTACGAGGATAAAATGGATCATAGGGAATATTAAGATCAACAGCTATAGAATTTTGGTAGGCTTCTTGGGAAAAGGTTACTTGAATGTTTCCTTTATTATTTTTTAGTGTGAAGCGAATAATTTTCTTGAGTGGGATAACTGTCTTTAGGTAGTTGTCAATAATATACCAGAAGCTATCAATAACGTTTCCTGGTAAAGAGGTAACGATGCCAAAACTGGCATATCGACCGCGTGTATTTGTAAAAGCCATAGCGACTCCTTTTATTTTTGTAAGAAAAAAGCCTGATATTCAGGTTTTTCTTTGTGAGCAACTTTAACGATTTCGTAGTTCTAAATAGCGCTTGTACCAAATATTAACATAGGCTTGAGAGAAGGGCCCTTTTTCTTGATTAATCCAATCAACTAGTATTTTGACATGTTCTTTTAGAATAAAATCAAGATCAGCTGAGTAGTTCATCATTTTTCGATGACGTTCATATTCATCAACATCTAAGAGTCTCTTTTCCCCGTCTGCAAATACTTTGACGTCTAAGTCGTAGTCAATGTATTTCAGTGCTTCATTATCTAATAAATAGGGACTGGCTAGGTTACAATAGTAAGAAACGCCGTTTTCGCGAATCATTGCGATGATGTTAAACCAGTATTTTTTATGAAAATAGACAATGGCAGGTTCGCGAGTAACCCAACGTCTGCCGTCATTTTCAGTGACAAGTGTGTGATTGTTGACACCGATAATGGCATTTTCTGTTGTTTTTAGTACCATGGTATCGCGCCAGGTGCGGTGCAATTCACCATTATGTTTATAACTTTGAATTGTAATAAAGTCGCCTTCTTTTGGTAATTTCACGTAGATACCAACTTTCTTAATTACAATTTATCTGAAATATTATACCATAGTTTTCTGTAAATTGGTAGACTAGAGGTAGTCTCGAAGGGCAGATTTTATGTCATCAAAGGAAAATCTTTTGCGAGCGAGCGCTTGGGTGAGTCGTTGTTTGAGCTCGTAACCTTCGTATTTTCGGGCATATTTTGGGAACTGCTTGTCTAATTCTTTGTAGATGAGTTGAGATTCTAATTCCTGGTCCTTTTCAATTTCAAGCGTTTGTAAAGCGAGTTTGGCGTCAGCGCTAGAAAATCCTTTGCTAGTTAATTGTTGAAGAACTTTTGTCTTGAGTGCTCGTAGGGGGAGCTTATTTTCGTATTTTCGGTTGATTTTTTCTGCGACTCTGCAAGCAATTTCAGTGAAATCTGCTTCGGATAAGGCAACGGCAACATGTTGTTTTTTAATTCCCTTTTGTGCTAGTTTTTGTGCAAGAACAAAAGGACCTTTATCGCCTGTGAATTGATTAGATTGGATAACGCGACGGGCGTATTCTTGGTCGTCAATCCACTTTTCTTCTTCGAGATGTCCTAGGATTTTTGGAATAGAATCAGCATCAATTTCATATTTTAGGAGATAGTCATGGACTTCTTTTCGCGTTCGTTGCTTGAAAGAAAGGTAGTAGAGAGCTAGATTTTTTCCATAGGAAAACTGGGCAAATTCTTTGATTTCTTGATAGTCTTGCTCGGAGATTTCCTTGTCCTTGCTGAGCATAAAGCGAACAGTGGTATCTTCTGTGATGTAACATATGTCAGATGAGTCGACTTCAAGGAGATAGAGCTGCTTTTTCTTTTCGATTTTAGTGATTTTCATATCTAACATTATAGCAAAAATGGTAGAATAGAGTTATGAATTTAGCAGTGAAACAACGAATTCCGTTAAAGATTAAGCGGATGGGTATCAATGGTGAAGGGATTGGCTTTTATAAAAAAACGCTGGTCTTTGTGCCTGGTGCTTTAAAAGGTGAGGAAGTTTTTTGTCAGGTAACAGCGGTAAAACGGAATTTTGTAGAGGCGCGATTGCTTTCGGTCAATAAAAAATCAAGATTTCGTGTGGAGCCGGCTTGTGCTATCTATGAAGCATGTGGTGGCTGTCAGCTCATGCATTTGCGTTATGATCAGCAGTTGGAGTACAAGGATGATGTCATTCGTCAGGCTTTGAAGAAATTTAAACCAGCGGGTTATGAGCAGTTTGAAATTCGGCATACTATGGGAATGGAGCAGCCGCAATATTATCGTGCAAAATTGCAATTTCAGACTCGTTCGTTTGGTGGTTCTGTCAAGGCTGGTTTGTTTGCAGCAGGGAGTCATCATTTGGTTGATATTCAGGATTGTTTGGTTCAAGATAGTCAGACGCAGAAAATTATCAATCGAGTTGTGAATTTGCTGGATAAGTACAAGGTTCCGATTTACAATGAGCGTAAGATTGCGGGTGTGCGGACGGTTATGGTGCGTAAGGCACAGGCAACTGAGGAAGTGCAGTTGATTTTTGTGACTAGCCGAGATTTGCGCTTAACGCCTCTTATTCAAGACTTGGTTGCTGAGTTTCCTCAGATTAAAACGGTAGCTGTCAACTACAATCGTAGTAAGTCGAGTGAGATTTATGGGGATGAGACTGAGATTTTGTGGGGAAGGGATGCCATTACTGAGGAAGTTCTAAATTACCAATTTTCACTTTCGCCACGTGCTTTTTACCAGCTCAATCCACAGCAGACTCAAGTGCTCTACAGTCAAGCGGTTGAGGCTTTGGATGTGGAAGAATCGGACCATTTGATTGATGCCTATTGTGGTGTCGGGACGATTGGATTTGCCTTTGCAGATAAGGTAGCCAGTGTGCGGGGGATGGATGTTGTTCCAGAAGCGATTGCGGACGCTAAGCGAAATGCAGCTGCTATGGGATTTGACAATACTCATTATGAGGCAGGAAAGGCAGAAGAAATCATTCCTAAGTGGTACAAGGAGGGGTATCGAGCGGATGCCTTGGTTGTGGACCCGCCACGGACGGGCTTAGACGATAAGTTGTTAGCGACGATTTTGCAATATCAACCAGCTAAAATGGTCTATGTGTCCTGTAACACGTCCACGCTTGCAAGAGACTTGGTGGCACTTGCTAAGGTCTATGATGTCAAGTACATCCAATCAGTTGACATGTTTCCACATACAGCAAGAACCGAGGCTGTCGTGAAACTACAACGGAAAAGATAGCAGGGCATTTAGAAATATGAAATGGAAAAGAAATTAAAATTAACGAGTCTGACAGGAATTATTTTTGGAATGGCATCAGTCGGGCTTTATTTCCTGTTTCTCAAAATCAACAAATCGTTGAAGATGTAGTAAGTCATGCAGATATAGCGCTTATTTCAACAATTTTGCTGGTGATTATTGCTCCTATGTACGAAGAGTTTGTATTGCGAGCCTTGATTATGGCTTGGCTGGAAAAATATCAGTCCTTGTATATGGATGTTCTTGTGTCCGCAAGTTTGTTCGCGTTACTGCATATATCGGAAAAACAAAACGAATCGGTTATCCAAATGTCTTGCATTTTCTACTGAATTTGCTTGATTGGTTTGTATTGACGTTTGTCATGAAATGATTTAATAGCCAGATAAGGAAAATTACACAGAAAAAGAAAACCCTTTCATTTTATTAAAAAATATGCTAGACTAGTCTAGACTGGAAGCTTGACTCAGGTCGGGCTTTTTGATTTCGGAGGAAATGTGATGATTACAGTTGCAGATTTTGGAAGCGAAGGGGCACAATTGTATCGTTTGACCAATAAAAATGGGATGGTGCTTACAGTCTCTAATTTTGGTGCGAGAATAGTTGATATTCTAGTTCCCCTTGATGGCGAGGGACTGCGCCCGGTCAGTTTGTCGGCGGGTTCGGTACAGGAATATCTGGAGCAGGATTTTTACGTGGGTTCCAGTGTGGTACCAGTAGCCGGTCGGATTTCAGGAGCCAAGACTTCTATCAAAGGTCAGGTTTATCATTTCACTGAAAATGAGCCGGGGCGAACCTTGCATAGCGGTGTGGATACGGCTAATCGGGATTATTGGCAGGTGCAGGTAGATGATGAAGCCAATCGGGTGATGTTTACCTATCTTCTGCCAGATGGGAAAAATGGTTTTCCGGGGAATGTGGAGGTTGAGGCCAGCTTTCAATTAACGGAAGAAAACGAAGTTACTGTTTCTTATCGTGCTCAGTCAGATAAGGACACGATTTTCAATCCGACAAGTCATGTGTATTTTAATTTATCCGGGGACTTTGAGCAAGATGTGTCTCAACATCATTTGACCATTGCTGCGGAGAAATACATTCCGCTGGCAGATAATTTGCCGACAGGAGAGATTGCAAGTGTCGAGGGGACGACTTTTGATTTCCGAAATGGAGCTTTATTGGGGCAAGGATTGTCAGGACAGTCTGAGCAAAATCGATTAGCAGGCGGTTATGACCATCCGTGGCTGTTATCGGAAACTGCCAAGGAGCCTGTGAAGGTAGTCAGTCCTGATGAGCGGGTACGTTTGACTATGAAAACCAATCAGCCGGCGGTTATTGTTTATACCTATAATCACGGTCCAACGGGGCTGTGTCGCCATCATGGTGCCTTTAGTTTGGAGTGTCAGGGCTTGCCAGATGCTTGCAATATTGAAGGATTTGGGTCTATTTTGTTAGAGAAGGGGGATAGTTTCTTGAGTGAGACTCGTTACCGCTTTGATTGGAAATAAATTTGAACCTGGGATAGCTTTCTCAGGTTCTTTCTTATTTGGGACCAAAATTGGAGAGATAGAAGTCCTCTTTTCTCATGAAGAATCCCCATTTTTAGCGGAAATATGCTATAATGTTAGAATGAAAAGCAATGCTAATGATATGAATACAATTGATTTCAGCATCCCTGTGGCCCAAGTGGTGGACAATCATCCAGAGGTTCTCGATATTTTAGTGGATCTTGGTTTTAAGCCGCTTGCAAATCCACTTATGCGTAACACGGTTGGAAAGAAAGTGTCGATCCGACAAGGTGCAGGTCTGCAAGGTATCGATCTAGAGAAAATTCGTCAGACGCTGGAATACAATGGTTATGAGGTAGTAGGTTAATAGTATGACAGACGAACGCATTCATATTTTACGAGATATTTTGCTAGAGCTGCACAATGGTGCTAGTCCTGAGTCCGTTCAAGAACGTTTCGACGCTACTTTTGCAGGAGTTTCGGCTATTGAGATTTCTCTCATGGAGCATGAATTGATGAATTCGGATGCAGGGGTTACCTTTGAGGATGTCATGGAGCTCTGCGATGTTCATGCCAATTTGTTCAAAAATGCGGTTCAGGGAGTGGAAGTGGCGGATACGGATCATTCTGGCCATCCTGTTCGTATTTTTAAGGATGAGAATCTAGCTTTGCGAGCTGCCTTAATTCGTGTCAGACGTTTGCTTGAGACCTATCAGACAGCAGATGAAGACATTCGGAATGACTTGATGAAAGGCTTGCAGCGTCAACTGGGCTTGGTTGGGCAGTTTGAGCGACATTATCAGCGGAAGGAAGAATTATTTTTCCCTATCATGGAAAGCTATGGTCACGATTCACCGCCCAAAGTCATGTGGGGAGTGGATGACCAGATTCGGGACTTGTTTACGGTTGCTTTGAAAAAGGCGGAGCAATTGCCGGATGATTCGATTGAGGAAGTGACGGCTGCTTTTGAGGCCTTTGCTGTTGAGTTTGAGAGCATGATTTTCAAGGAAGAATCGATTTTATTGATGATTCTTATGGAAGCTTTCACTCAGGATGATTGGTTGAAAATTGCTGCAGAAAGTGATGCTTTTGGCTATGCCATTATCCGTCCGTCTGAAAAATGGATTCCTAGTAGAGAGCAGTTTGAACAAGCTACCGAACCTCAGGCCGAGGAAGTGGCGGAACAAGCCAACCAGCAAATCATCGATACTCCCCAAGGGCAGTTTACCATTACCTTTACTCCAAAGGAATCAGAGGCGGTAGATCGAACAAGCCCGCAGTCTTTTGGAAATGGGTATTTGTCGGTTGAGCAGGCTAATCTCATTCTTAATCATCTGCCTATGGAAATCACTTTTGTCAATAAGGAAGATATTTTCCAGTATTACAGTGATAGTGTACCAAGCGATGAGATGATTTTCAAGCGCGTGCCGAGTCAAGTTGGGCGCAATGTAGAACTTTGTCATCCGCCAAAATTATTGCCTAAGGTCAAGAAGATTTTTGCAGCTTTGCGGTCGGGAGAAAAGGATCAGTTTGTCATGTGGTTCAAATCAGAATCGCGTGGTCAATTCGTTCACGTGACCTATGTGGCTGTACGGGACAAAGACGGGGAATTCCAAGGCGTACTTGAGTATGTTCAGGATATCGCTCCTTATCGCGAGATTGATACAGATTTTTATAGGGAGACAGATTAGTGAGTTACGAAGCAGAATTTTTAAAAGAATTTGAAGCGTGGATCAACACCCAGGTCATGATTAATGAAATGGCCATGGCTGAGAGTCGTCGTGTTTTAGAAGAGGACAAGGACGAGCGTGCAGCGGATGCTTATATCCGTTATGAAAGCAAGCTGGATGCCTATCAATTCATCCAAGGGAAATTCGAAAATTACAAGGCTGGAAAAGATTTCCATGCCCTGCCAGATGGTTTATTTGGACAAAAACATTATTAAGAAAATAGAGAAATAGTTAGGAAATAAGGAGATTTTTAAAAATGGCTAAGAAGAAAGTAGATCGTAAAAAACAATTGAAACGTGAACTTGCAGCTTTGCGTAAGGCTGGTCGTGCATTTGCAGATGCAGCAGTGGAAAAGGCTGTTGAAGTGAAAGATACAGTTGTTGAAAACGTTCAAGAAGCTGTAGAGACAGTCAAAGAGCAGGTTGCAGAAGTTGTTGAAGCTGGTAAAAAGTCAGCTGGTGACTTTGAAGAATTTGCTAAAGAGTTGGAAGGCGTAGCAGCAGCTCGTTTGGAAACTTTTTATGATGAAGGAATCCAATCCGTCAAAGATTTTTCAAAATGGACTGAAAAAGAGTTGTTGGCTCTTAAAGGTATCGGTCCTGCAACCATTAAACAGTTGAAAGAATTGGGCATTAAGTTTAAAGACTAACCTCGTTCTGGTTGCTTTGCTGGTGGAAATCTGTTAGAATAAATACATTCAGAGGTATTTTGAGCACAATCTCTCACAGAAAGCGGTGGGGCTGAGAAATCCGCAGAGGTTGCAAAAGAGTTGCTGATGGTTGATTTAGAAAATGAAGTTGCGGGTGTAAGCCCGAAATTGGGTGGTACCGCGGAGCAATTCGTCCCTATCGTTGTGATGGGGGCTTTTTTGTATGTTGCATCATGTGGAATATTACGTCTCTTCTTTGGCTAAAAGCAGGGCTTTTTATGAAACGTTTTTGCTAGAGTTGGGCTATGAGGTTTATCAAGAGTGGGAACAAGGGGTTAGCTATCGGTATGATGATTATTACCTGGTGCTGGTCCAAGTAAGAGAGAAATATGCTCAGGAACTCTATCATCGCTGTCATGTCGGTTTAAATCATCTGGCATTTCGTATAGCGACGTCTGATAAATGGGAGGAGCTACGGAACAAACTATCCAATCAAGATGTGACTTTTCTCTATGAAGACCGTTTCCCCTATGCAGCCGGTAGTGCTTATCAAGCCTACTTTGTGGAAGCCCCAGATCGGTTGAAGATAGAATTCGTTTTAGGAGGTAGTCTATGAGGGAATTTAAAAGACTAGAAACCAGACATTTGACCTTGCGTCCAGTGGTCTTATCGGATGCAGAAGCCATGTATGACTATGGGCATCGTCCTGAAGTGGCCCGCCTAGCAGGTTTTCCGGTCAATCAGTCTATCGATGAGTGCCGAGAGTTCATCCAGATGGATTTGGCTAAAAAAGGAGAGGTGACCAGACAGCGCATCTATGCCATTTGCCTCAAAGGGCAGGACCGCTTGATGGGGACTGTGAACTTTGCTAAGGAAATCAAATCTGACATTCTGGAAATTGGCTACGTCCTTCATCCTGACTTGTGGGGGCAAGGTCTGATGCCAGAGGCGGTGGCAGCCTTGGTTGACTTCGGTTTTCAAGAATTGGGCTTGCGCAAGATTGAGATTGCAGTCTATGACCATAATGCGCAGAGCCGGCGCGTGGCAGAAAAGCTGGGTTTTCAATTGGAAGCAAGCCTGCGTAAGCGTAAGAAAATTGATGATATCTATTGTGACAAATTGATTTTTGGACTCTTGAAGGAAGAATGGGAGAAAAACGATGAAAGCAAGATTTGACCTTGATCAGCTGACTTGGACACGTGAGCCAAAAGCATTCACTATCGCAGAGGACAAGATTACAATCACAACAGCTCCTCAGACGGACCTTTGGCAACGGACCTATTACCATTTTCAAAATGACAATGCGCCAGTTTTGCAGCTGACGACAGGTGAGGAATGAGGTCAAGACCAGTTTTGCTAGCCAGCACCGCTTTGACCAGTGCGGTGTGGTCATGTACTTGGATAGTGAGAATTGGCTCAAGGCGTCTATTGAATATGAAACGGAAGACTTCCAACACCTAGGCTCTGTGGCGACCAATCGCGGCTACTCTGACTGGGTAACGACTGAAATTCCAGCGGACATCAAAGAAATGTGGTATAGGCTCAGCCGTCGTGGCAAGGATTTTCGTCTTGATTGCTCCATTGACGGTGTGACCTTTAAGCAGATGCGCATCTGTCATATGGACAAGGCTGACAAGGAAATATCCTTTGGCATCTATGCTTGTAGCCCCGAAGAATCTAGTTTTGTTGCAACCTTTACGGATTTTGAACTGACCGACTGCCAGTGGCAGGCACATGATGGGCAACAGCCGGAATGAAGGAGATTAGATGAAACAAGATTTTGAAACAGCAAAATTATACTATGGTTTTCCAGTGATCGTTTTAGGTTATAAGGACGAGACGTTAGGTTATAATATTACGACCAGCTCATCTTCCTATACACTTGGAGATATGATGGTGATTGGTCTTTACACACCTAATAATACAACAGCTCAAATCAAAATATTCAAAGAGTTTACGGTTCATGTTCCACATATAGAGGTCATGGCGGAGGTTGAACAAGCTGGATTTGTCAGTCATCGAGATAAATTGAACATGACTGAATTGCCTTACCAAATAAGTCCTAGAATTGATGCGCCAATTCTAGAGAATTGCTCGCTGGTCATGGAATGCATGGTAGACTCTATTTCTGAATTTGATAACTATACCAATTTTACTGCCCGTATCGTTGGACGTCAAATCGATGAGCAGTTACTAGATGAAAAAGGTTATCTAAAACATGAAGCACTTAATCCCTTGCTTTATATGGGAGATGGTAAGGCGCGTGTTTATCGTTACCTAGATAATCAGACGACACCACTGGGACAATTTATGAAGGACAAAAAAAGAAGATCAAGAAAAATATAAAGGAGTAAACACATGAAAGAACTTTCACCAAAATACAATCCAGCCGAGGTTGAGGCTGGACATTACCAATCCTGGCTTGACCAAGATGTTTTCAAACCATCAGGCGACAAGAAGGCTAAGCCGTATTCCATCGTGATTCCACCGCCAAACGTAACTGGTAAACTTCACCTTGGCCACGCTTGGGACACGACTTTGCAGGATATTATCATCCGTCAAAAACGCATGCAGGGCTTTGATACCCTTTGGCTTCCAGGGATGGACCATGCAGGGATTGCGACACAGGCTAAGGTTGAGGAGCGTCTGCGTGAGCAAGGCATTTCTCGCTATGACCTTGGTCGTGAGAAATTCCTCGATAAGGTTTGGGAGTGGAAAGATGAGTACGCGACTACTATCAAGGAGCAGTGGGGCAAGATGGGACTTTCTCTTGACTACTCACGTGAGCGTTTCACGCTAGATGAGGGCTTGTCTAAGGCTGTTCGCAAGGTATTTGTTGACCTTTACAAAAAAGGATGGATTTACCGCGGTGAGTTTATCATCAACTGGGACCCAGCGGCTCGTACGGCTTTGTCTGATATCGAGGTTATCCACAAGGACGTGGAAGGTGCCTTTTACCATATGAATTACATGTTGGAAGATGGCTCGCGCGCTCTGGAAGTCGCTACCACTCGTCCAGAGACCATGTTTGGGGATGTGGCTGTCGCTGTCAATCCAGAAGACCCTCGCTACAAGGACTTGATTGGTCAAAACGTTATCTTGCCAATCATCAACAAGGCTATTCCAATCGTGGCTGACGAGCATGCGGATCCTGAATTTGGGACAGGTGTGGTAAAAATTACCCCAGCTCACGACCCGAATGACTTTGCCGTAGGTCAACGCCACAATCTGCCACAAGTCAATGTTATGCACGATGATGGTACCATGAATGAGCTTGCTGGTGACTTTTCAGGCATGGACCGCTTTGACGCTCGTAAGGCTGTCGTGGCTAAACTTGAAGAGTTAGGTGCATTGGTCAAAATTGAAGAACGTGTCCACTCAGTTGGTCACTCAGAGCGTACAGGTGTTGTGGTTGAGCCGCGCTTGTCAACTCAATGGTTCGTTAAGATGGACCAGTTGGCCAAGAACGCCATTGCCAACCAAGACACGGAAGACAAGGTTGAGTTCTACCCGCCACGTTTCAACGATACCTTCCTTTCATGGATGGAAAACGTACACGACTGGGTGATCTCACGTCAGCTTTGGTGGGGCCACCAAATCCCAGCTTGGTACAATGAAGCGGGCGACATGTATGTTGGCGAGGAAGCACCAGAAGGTGACGGATGGACTCAGGACGCTGACGTGCTTGACACATGGTTTAGCTCTGCCCTTTGGCCATTCTCAACCATGGGCTGGCCTGACACGGATGCTGAAGACTTTAAGCGTTACTTCCCAACATCAACTTTGGTTACGGGTTATGACATCATCTTCTTCTGGGTGTCACGCATGATCTTCCAATCCCTTGAATTTACAGGGCGCAAGCCATTTTCAAACGTTCTGATCCACGGACTCATTCGTGACGAAGAAGGTCGTAAGATGTCGAAATCCCTTGGAAACGGGATTGACCCGATGGATGTCATTGAAAAATATGGTGCAGACAGTTTGCGTTGGTTCTTGTCTAACGGCTCTGCCCCAGGACAGGATGTCCGTTTCTCATATGAAAAAATGGATGCGTCGTGGAACTTTATTAACAAAATCTGGAACATTTCTCGCTATATCCTCATGAACAATGAAGGCCTCAGCCTTGATCAAGCGACAACGACGGTTGAAGCTGTCGCGGCGGGTACTGCTGGTAATGTGACGGATAAATGGATTCTCCACAACCTCAACGAAACTATTGCCAAGGTTACTGAAAACTTTGACAAGTTCGAGTTTGGTGTGGCAGGTCATATCCTCTACAACTTCATCTGGGAAGAATTTGCCAACTGGTATGTGGAGCTGACTAAGGAAGTCCTCTACAGCGACAACGAGGAAGAAAAAGTCATCACGCGCTCTGTCCTCCTCTACACCTTGGACCAGATTCTCCGCCTTCTCCATCCGATCATGCCTTTCGTGACGGAGAAAATTTACGGCCAGTACAGCCAAGGCTCTATCGTGACAGCTGCCTATCCTATGGTTAATAAGGCTTTTGAAAATGAAGCTGCGCACCGCGGTGTGGAAAGCCTTAAAGACCTGATTCGCTCTGTCCGCAACGCCCGTGTCGAGGTTAACGTCGCACCAAGCAAGCCAATTACTATCCTCATCAAGACAGCTGACCAAGCGCTTGAAGACTTCTTCAAAGCCAACAGCAACTACATCAATCGCTTCACTAACCCAGAACACCTTGAGATTTCAAGTGACTTGGCAACACCAGAACTGGCCATGTCAAGCGTCATCACAGGAGCCGAAATCTTCTTGCCGCTGGCAGACCTCTTGAATGTCGAAGAAGAACTTGCTCGACTCAACAAAGAACTTGCTAAATGGCAGAAAGAACTGGACATGGTAGGCAAAAAACTCAGCAACGAACGCTTCGTAGCCAATGCCAAACCAGAAGTCGTTGAAAAAGAACGCGACAAACAAACCGACTACCAAATTAAGTATGAGGCTACTGTTGAGCGTATCAAAGAGATGGAGAAGTTGGGTAAGTAATAATATAAAATATTATGAAAACGTTAGCAAAAGCTAACGTTTTTTTGATATAATAACATCAAAATAATCTATTAAAAAGGGAACAATTTGATTATGTATAAACGAGAAAATTATCAATTTAAATTAAATGTTCAACCTCATATTTTAAATAAATATCGTGATAAAGTTGGAGAATTGAAATCACAAATTATTCCTAATGCTATTTTTAATGCCTACAATGACTTGTTTTCAAATCCAGTGATGGAAAAAAACAAATTAAGCCTTGTTATTTTCCAAGACTATAAAGAAATTGAGGATTCTGAAGAATATATAAAGCTTAAAAAAATCACTGATGAAATTACTGTAGAATATAAAGAAATTACTGCAGAATATAAGAAAGGCAATGGTATACATTATAGTCCAGAGTTTTTAGTGAAATTGGAGGAAGCAATAAACGATAGAAAAATACTCTTATCAAAATTTCTTGTTTTAAACCAAGCTAATTCCAGATATACTAGTAGTCAAGCTTACGAAGAAATTGAGCGATTGTATGATTTTAATATAGATTCGGAAATTGGGAAAGGATTAGATCATATAAGGAGAGTTAGAAAAATTATATTGTACCTAGAAGAGCAAATTGAAAATGGTACAGAGGAAATTAGGGTAGACTATTCATTCGAAGACGAAATACTTACTATAAAAAATGTAACAATTGATGAGGCACTAGCTTCATTTAAAAAAGTGGAAACTCAAGTAAATGATTCAAAGAGTGATTTAGGGTATATAAAAATTAATCCAGTTTATGAAAAAGTTGCACTAAATACTACCGAGAGTATGAGATCTATTGAAATAATCACAACTTATCCTAATGGAGATACTGATGATGAACTAGATTTATTACTTGAGTTACCTAGAGTTACTGACTCAAAAGAATCTAGAACAACTTTTATAGCTTCGGATTCAGTGGATAATAAAACCTTTTTAGAAAATACACAGAGACTTTCTGTTAAACCAAGTCAAAAAGGGTATTTAGTAGATATAAGAAGTAACGGAAGTACAATTATTAATTTTTCAAATTCAATTATAAAACGTGAGTGAGAGTGAAATGAATCAAATTGAAAAAAATCCAATCAAAATTATTTATCTGGCAAGGAATAAATTACTTCCATTCAGTGTATGGATTTTATATTTTGTTTTGATAATATTAATGCTGATATTAACATTTGTTGTTCCTAACAAGATACTAATGGTTAATTATCAAATTCTTGATACACACCAGTTTATTGTAGTTTCAATTTCTGCACTGGCTTTTATATTATCTATGTACATGTTTGGTAGAGAAGTGTATACTATTGAAGATTTTGCAAGATTATACGTTGGTAATCCTAATGTATACTATGGCTATTTAGCTGATTATTTGTTTCCAGCGTTACTTTGGTGCTTAGTTATAACGCTTTCTATAACCAAAATCGTTATTATAGTGTCTATTTCTCAGTGGTTACTAGAATTATTGAGGGTATGCTTTTTATCAATTGTAATTTTAGCTTTTCTATCTACTATAACATTGGTCATTCATAATATGAATAGGGTATCAAATAAAGTAGTGGTTGAAAGTAAAAAGTCAGAAATTCAATGAGTAGCAAGTTATACCAGACGCTAAGCATTTTCATGACACGCATACAGATTTCTTCGGTAAGGCCATTGATACTTTTGATGAAAAGAATAAGCGAAAATCGGCTTTGGACAAAGACAATCGAGTATTTACTTTGAAGTTCCTTGCATCCGGTGATGAGATTGAAGCGTATATTAATCAAGAAAATGGAAAAGCGATACAATCAACTCATAAATAAGGTATTTTAGGTGAGTGGCTTTTAAGAGGAGTTTTTCAACTCCGAGAAAGAAAAGCGCTAACCTATGAAAAGTTAGTTGACCTAAATACTAACGCTATTCGTTTAACCAAGTTTAAGAATTCATCAATCATTGGAATTGAATTCATCTGGATTGATATCAATAATCCTCCCAAAGACGCTATTGGTTGGATAGCTAAAGGCTCTTAACTCAGAACACACAGTCCTAACTGTGTGTTTTTTCTTATCAAATTCAAGTTTTTGCATGTGGGTGTCTATGTTTTTGTGGCGAGGGATGGCGTAAAATGGAGGTATCTTAAGAGAGGAGTTGATGAGGAGATGGATTTTGTGTTTGTTGGGTCAGTGTTTCTGGCTGGCTTGGTGTCGTTTTTCTCGCCTTGTATTTTTCCGGTCTTGCCGGTTTATCTGGGCTTGTTGTTAGATGTGGGTGAGAGGCGAGTGTTTCGGATAGGGAGGTGGACGTTTAATTGGTATGGTGTCGCAAAGACCTTGGTCTTTATTCTAGGTCTGTCGACGATATTTGTCCTCTTGGGCTATGGTGCAGGTGCGCTGGGTCAGGTTCTCTATGCAGACTGGTTTAGAATTCTGCTGGGGCTAATCGTGATTGCGCTGGGGCTTCATCAGATGGGTGTCCTAACCTTTAGGCGCTTGGAGTTGCAAAAGTCGCTAATTTATCAGCATAAGAAAGAGCGCAATGCCTTTCTCAGTGCTTACTTATTGGGCTTGACCTTTAGCTTTGGCTGGACGCCTTGTGTGGGACCGGTTCTGAGCTCGGTTCTAGCTATTGCGGCGACAGGATCAAAAGGAGCACTACAAGGTGGGCTCTTGATGCTGGTTTACACGCTAGGTTTGGGAATTCCTTTTATTCTCTTATCTCTGGCACAGGATATGGTCTTGAAGCAGTTTAATCGCTTGAAGCCACATATTGGATTATTGAAAAAAGTGGGCGGAGCCTTGATTATCGTGATGGGACTGATTTTGATGTTTGGTCAATTAAACAGTCTCGCTAGTTTATTGCATTAGGAAATGACAAATGGAGGTCTTAAAATGAAAAAAATGATTCGCTTGACAACAGGATTGGTCTGCGCAGCCATGCTTTGCGCCTGCTCAAATGGAGCTGGAAATAACATGAAAGAAGACAAGATGTCAGACAAAACGTCGATGTCATCTAGCATGTCAAAGGATAAGATGTCCGATAAGATGGACAAATCGGATAAGAAAATGTCATCTGATAAGATGAAAAAATCAGATAACATGAAGCAGTCTGATAAGATGATGAACTCATCTGACAAGATAGACTCAGATATGAAATCTTCAGATAAGATGTCAGATGACAAGATGACTAAAGAATCCGATATGATGTCTCATCAAGCCGCGCCTGATTTCACCTTGAAGGACTTGGATGGTAAAACGCACCGTTTGTCTGACTACAAGGGCAAGAAGGTTTACTTGAAATTCTGGGCATCATGGTGTTCTATCTGCTTGTCAACCTTGTCTGATACCAAGGAATTAGCTCAGCAAAAAGATACAGATTTTGTGGTATTGACCGTCGTGTCTCCAACTAAAAATGGTGAAAAAAGCGAAGCTGATTTCAAAAAATGGTTTAAGGGAACGGACTTTAAAGGTTTGCCAGTCTTGGTGGACAATAGCGGTAAATTGCTAGAAGATTATGGCGTACGCTCTTATCCAACAGCTGCCTTTATTGACAGCGAGGGCAATCTTGCCAAAACTCAGGTTGGTTTTATGGAAAAAGAGGCGATTGAGCAAACCTTGAAAGAGCTCAAGTAAGGAGGAGAAATCATGGAAGGACGCTTTAAACTAGTAGGTATCTTGCTTCTGGGTATGGTCTTGCTTGGTGGTGTCTTTTATCTAGTGGCAGGAAAAAGTGCGATGACTTCAGCCCAGCGCACTCCTAAGGAGCAGATGAGCAAGCCTTTTATGAAGGACAATGACCGGAAAATGGAGAAGAAAATGGGCAAGGTAAACAAGAAAGACATCTATCTAGCAGGCGGCTGCTTTTGGGGTGTGGAAGCTTATTTTGAGAAAGTCCCCGGTGTCTTAAATGCTGAATCCGGCTATGCCAACGGCAAGGATGAGACGACCAATTATCACTTGATTTCGCAGACGGGACACGCCGAAACGGTTCATGTGACCTACGATGCCAATCAAGTTAGCTTGAAAGAGATTTTGCTGCATTACTTTAGAATCATTGACCCTACCAGCGTCAACAAGCAGGGCAATGACCGCGGTAGTCAATACCGTACCGGCGTCTATTACACCGATGCGTCAGACAAGGAGACCATTGAGCAGGTCTTTAAGGAAAAATCCGCTGACTTTGAAAAGCCTATCGTGGTAGAAAAAGCCAAGCTTGCCAACTGGGTGTTGGCAGAAGATTACCATCAAGATTACTTGAAAAAGAATCCGAACGGCTACTGCCATATCAATCTCAGTCAGGCTACTTACCCTGTTATCGATAAGGGCAAGTACCCAAAACCGTCTCAGGAAGAGATTACAAAGATGCTTTCAGCAGATGAGTACAAGGTCACTCAAGAAAATCAAACAGAAAAAGCCTTCTCAAATCGTTACTGGGATCAATTTAAACCAGGGATTTACGTCGATGTCGTCACAGGTGAGCCGCTCTTTTCTTCCAAAGATAAATTTGAGTCGGGCTGTGGTTGGCCAAGTTTTAGTCGCCCGATTAGTCCTGATGTCGTGTCTTACAAGAAAGATACCAGCTTTAATATGGAACGAACAGAAGTCAGAAGTCGTAGCGGCAACTCTCATCTTGGGCATGTCTTTACAGATGGCTCAGCTGACAAAGGAGGCTTGCGCTACTGTATCAATAGCCTGTCTATCCGTTTCATTCCAAAGGATCAGATGGCTGAAAAAGGCTATGATTATCTCTTAAATGAAGTGGACTAAGCAGAAGTGGTGATTGTTTGCTATAATAAGAGAAGGAATCACCAAGGAGAATCGTGTGTATCGTTTACTAATCGTTGAAGACGAGTACCTTGTGAGACAAGGTATTCGTTCTTTGGTCTCTTTTGAGCAATTCGGTATTGGTCAGATTGACGAGGCTGAAAACGGCCAAGAGGCTTGGCACTTATATCAAAAAGAGGATTATGATATTGTCCTAACGGACATCAATATGCCCAAGTTAAACGGCATTCAACTGGCGCAGCTCATCAAAGAAAAAGCTCCTGCCACACGCTTGATTTTTTTGACGGGCTATGACGACTTTAACTACGCCCTGTCTGCCTTGAAATTGGGGGCAGATGACTACCTTTTGAAGCCTTTTTCCGTTGAGGATGTAGAAGGCATTCTGGCTAAGGTTAAAAAGCAGCTAGATGAGCTGAAAAAGCAAAAAAAGCTGCAAGTCTTGACACAAAACAAGGAAGTGACGGCTATTGAGGCACGGATTCAAGAAAGTCTGGGGGATCCTGGCTTGTCTTTGAAAGGCCTCGCACATGAATTTGGTTTTAGCAGCAATTATTTAAGTGTGCTCTTGAAAAAAGAATTGGGACTGCCCTTTCAAGATTATTTGATTCAGGAGCGGATGAAAAAGGCGAAGATTTTACTGTTAACGACGGATCTGAAGATTTATGAAATAGCAGAGCAGGTTGGCTTTGAAGACATGAATTACTTTTCGTCACGCTTTAAGCAGATTGTGGGGAAGACCCCGAGACAGTTTAAAAAGGAGGAGAGTTGATGAAAAAAATGCCCTTGTTGGTTCAATTGATGCTTTCCTTTAGCCTGGTTGTGCTATGCTTGGTGACGAGTTTAGGGATGGCTTATTATCAGTCGAGCGAAAAGACCATTCGGCAGCTGATTGAAGATGAGACTCGTCAGAGTATTCAGCAGAGTGCCAAGTCCATTGATCGCTACATGGAGCAGTTAAAGGTTACCAGCTCTGCCCTTTCCCAAAATCCAATAGTCCTATCCTTTGCCTCTGATAGCAAGAAGCAAGCTGACGCTGATGTCACGAAGCTACTGGAGACCGTTTTGGCTACCAATAAGGACTTGCTCCAAGCTGTACTCGTGACCAAAGATGGACGGCTCCTCAGCACCAATCCGTCGCTCAGCATGAAAACATCGTCTGATATGATGGCAGAAAGTTGGTACCAAAAAGCCATTGACCAAAAGGCCATGCCGGTCCTCACACCGGCACGCCAACTGTCCAATCAAAAAGACAAGTGGGTGGTGTCTGTAACTCAGGAAGTCGTGGACAGCAATGGGAGCAATCTAGGTGTTTTGCGCCTGGACTTGGGCTATGATACCATCACGAGTTCCCTAAATGGGGTCAAGCTAGGACAAAAAGGCTTTGCATTTATCGTCAATAATCAGCATGAATTTGTCTACCATCCCATGAGCTCAGTCTATTCTTCTAAGGAAGAAATGGCTGCGCTGACGCCTTATTTGGCACAGAAAAACGGCTATGTGGCCTCTAAAAATCGTTTTGTCTATCAAAAGCTTCTGCCAACAAGCCAGTGGACGATTGTGGGAGTGGCTTCTCTTGAGCGCTTGCATCAGTTGCAATCACAGACGTTTTGGTCACTTTTTGGCTTTGGCGCTGCGGTGACGGTCATTTGCGTGTTGGGAATTATGCTGATGTTGCGTTTGTGGATTCGGCCTATTCGTGAGTTGCAGATGGTAATAGAAGATATCAAACAAGGCAATTACCAGCTTCGTGCCCGGGAAGTGGGCTCCAAGGAACTGGTGGACTTGGCCCAGCAATTTAATGCCATGTTGGACGAGAATGACCGCTTGATGCAAGCTGTTGCGGAAAATGAACAGGCAATCGGTCGCTATCGCCTAGAAGCGCTAGCTAGTCAAATCAATCCGCATTTTCTCTACAATACCTTGGATACGATTGTCTGGATGGCGTCATTTAACGATAGCAAGCGCGTGGTGAGTTTGACCAAATCGCTAGCCCAGTATTTTAGACTGGCTCTGAATCAAGGCAATGAATGGATTTCCTTTGCGAATGAATTAGAACATGTCAGACACTATCTCTTTATCCAGAAGGAACGTTACGGCGACAAGCTCAGTTATGAGATTCAGCCCTTGGCTAGCTATCAGGACCTGTTGATTCCCAAACTTATCTTGCAGCCCCTTGTTGAGAATGCTATTTACCACGGCATCAAGGAAGTGGATAGACCTGGTAAAATCAAGGTATCTGTCTTGGAAAATGATGAGGAACTCATCCTATCTGTCTGGGATAATGGCTCAGGATATAAAGAGCAAAAGCAAAGTCAGGCGCAATTAGAACGCGGCGGTGTAGGCCTAGCCAATATCGACCAGCGTCTACAGTTGCAATACGGAGAGGCCTATCAGATGACCATTGATAGTCAAGCTGATGCCTACACGGATATTTGCTTGCATATTCGTAAAAATGCTCTAGTAGCGGCTGCTTCGGAAAACTAAACTCTAAGACACAGCAAACCACCCCTATCATAGAATAGGAGTGGTTTTATCGTGTTCTTCTCTTGACAAGTCATAGTAGGTCTGATAAGATTACAGGGTAAAATAATTAACTGGTTAACGATATAAAAAACATTTTGTTTGGTTGTATAGTTAACCAGTTAAGTAGAAAGGTATATTTTATGAATCATGTATCCTATCGCAAGCTCAGTCTCCTCACTGTAGCAACTCTTTCTGGATTAGCAGTATCTATGGCTGGTCCCAATGCTGCATTGGCGGAGGAAGCAGCACCACGCGTGGCATCGGTTGGCCAAGGGTTTAATTTTGTGGCAACCATTTTGGACAAGGATGACCATGCCTTGGCAGGTAAAGAAGTCGTCGTGAGTGATGTGACTGATGGTGTAGCAAAAGTTGTGGCCAGTGCAAAAACAGGAGCAAATGGTCAAGCAACGTTTAGCAATCTCCCTCTATCTCGTAGTCTCAGTGTCTCTGTTGATGGTGTTGTCAAAGGTTACACTGTTCGGACAGATGTAGCCGGCTCCACTCAGACAGGAAGTTTTAAGGCTGATGGTGTCGGTACAGCAGCACCGTCTTACAGCAAACAGTCTATCATTCTGACCATCCGTGACCAAGAGGGTGAAGCCTATTCAGGTCAGTCGGTTAGTCTCAAAACCAAAGAAGGCAAAGAAGTTGGAAAAGGGATTTCAGACGCTTCTGGTAAGGTTGTTTTTGCTGATAAGTTGGTGGATGGAACATTCTATGATGTATTTGTCGATGGTGTGCAGAAAGACCCTATTTTACCAGGGCAAAGCCGGTCTCTATTGATTGAAAGACCTGCTTCCGCAATTCCATCCCCAGCGCCAAAAGAAGCAGACGCCACACCTGTCAAAGGAAGTTTTAGCTTTACAGCAACGGTGTTAGACAAGGACCAACGTGTCATTCCAGGGAAAGAAGTTCGGTTGTATGACATCACTGACGGAAAGTCAGTTGAACTGGCTGTTCAAAAAACGGATGACAAGGGCCAAGCTCGTTTTGACAATTTGCCATTATCTCGCAATATCAGTGTAAATGTAGATGGCAAACCGCAGGGCTACACTGTTCGTACTGACCAAGATAAGAGTCAAAAAGCGGCTGCCTTTTATGTGGAAGGAAAAGGAACACAAAAAGTTACATTTTCAGCTGGAAAGGCCATTATCAAAGTGGTCAATGAAGAATCAGAAGCCTTGGCTGGTCAAGAAGTCGTCTTGAAAAACAAGTTAGGCCTAGAAGTGGCAAAGGGTGTGACCGATAAAACAGGTCATGTAACCTTTGAAAATAGCCTGCTTGACGGAACCATCTATACTGCAGTGGTGAATGGTGTCGAGATGACAAAACCTGTCACAACAGGCTCTTCAACTACTTTCTTCCTAGCGGGTGACCAAATTAAGAAGGAAGAACCAAAAGCGAAACAAGACAAAACTGACTCGGCTTACAAGGAAGACAAACCATCCAAAGAGTCAAAATCTGCAGAAACTTCATCGATGGCAGCCGACAAAAAAGTGAGCACGACTACAGTAACGTCTCCAAAAGCAGTTACTGGAAAAGGGAAAGCAGCTAAAGCCTTGCCACATACAGGTGAACGCTCAACAGTATTCCTCAGCTTTATCGGACTCATCCTATCTACTACTCTCATCTTGTTTGGTCTCGGTAAAAAGATGAAAAAAGATTAGTGCTATATTTGTAATAAAAGGGTAATTGTGTGAAAAAGACTGGATCAACTCATCCAGTCTTTTCTCCTGCCCCAACTTTTCAGATTTTGGTCGTCGTCGGTTTTTTATCTGAGAATCTGTGTTATACTTATATATAAGTATAACAAGGTGGATATGTGATGGAAAAAAGGCTGTATTTACTAGCAGCGGTTGTTCTTCTATTGACGGGAGCGACCATGGCGAGTATTTCGTATCTCGAGGAGCACGAAGTGGCTTTAGTACCCAAGTCGGTTTCTAAGAAAGAGGATAATCGGCAGAAAATTCTTGTGAAAAATGATGAAAGTAGCAGTAACAGTGAGGCGGTTACGGTAGACGGAAAAAACATCCAGATTACTGCGGGTGGGGAATTTTATATTTCTGGAAAAGGAAAGGGAGTGACTATTCAAGTCGGAGATCAGGTGACGGAGGATGTCACTCTGGTCTTGGATAGTCTTGAAATAGCTTCGATTTCCATGAAGTCTAAAGGGACAAATATCATTCATCTGGCAAAAGGTTCGAAGAATACCTTGTCTGAAGCAGAGACAGGGATTTCTGCAACCAATGTGACCATCACAGGTGCGGGTAGTCTCACCATGACAGCTATTTCTAAGTACGGGATTTTTGCCACAGAAGATTTAGTGGTGGAAGACGGGAAAATAGCGATTGAGTCACAAGGTTCTGGACTGGCAACCCTACACGATAAGGACCCTGAGCAAGCCAATCTCACCATCAACGGTGGCGAAATGAACCTTTCGACTAATTCTGACAAGGGAAATGCAGGTCTCGTGGCAGGAAATCAGCTCATTATCAATCACGGGAATCTTTCGGTGACTAACTCCTATGAAGGCTATGTTGGCAAACATGTGACAATCAATGGTGGAGTGAGTAAAATCGTTTCTGCAGATGATGGAATTGTTTCCAAAGATCCTTTTTATGAAGAAGGTACTGTGTCGGATGTTGATATCGTTATGAATGGTGGCGAAGTAAGCATTCTAGCTGCGGGTGACGCCTTGGATTCCAATGGTTCTTTGACAGTGAATGGAGGTCAATTTGCTCTTGAAACGAGTTCTCAACTGGATGGAAGTTTGGATGTCGAAGGACAGAGTCAATTAGCAGGTGGCACTCTTTGGGGGCTGGGCTCTTTGATTGGTGCAGAAGTCTTTCATCTGGCTAGTCACCCCTTTTTAGCAGATGAGTTTTATGTGGCTAAGGGAGACCGTCTAGAGGTGAAAGATGCAGCTGGTAATGTAGTAGGAACCTACACTAGTAACGTTGGAGCCTCTCACATTCTCTTCAGTTCAGCTGACCTGAAGTTGGGAGAAATGTACACTGTGACAACATCAGCAGGTCAAAGTGTCCAATTAACGGCTATGACACAAGCATATTAGAGGCGACGCGAGTCGCTTTTTCCGTAGGAGGAGAAAGAATGACGATAGAAGAAGAGATGTTTAAAGGAAAAGAAATCAATCGGGGCAGTCTGCTGGCTTTTGGTTTCGTCAGAGATGGGGCGGATTATTTCTATAAAGAAGAGATGTTAGACGGTGCCTTTCAAGCTCAGGTCTGGCTGCGTGCGGATGGTTCTGTCCATAGCCGTGTGTGGGACCTAGACTTGGAGGAAGAGTATACGGCCTTTCGTGTGAGCCAGGTCCGAGGTGCATTCGTTGGACAAGTACGGCAGGCCTATACGGCTGTTTTGGAAAAGATTGTGGCGGCTTGTAGTCATGAAAAATTGGCAATCTCCCAGCAGGGGATAAGGTTAGTGGAGTATATTGCCAAGGAGTGGGGCGATGTGTCGGACCGTCCTTTTGAAAAGCATCCCCAGTATTTTTCCTATCGAGTAGCAGGCAAATGGTATGCGCTTGTATTTCCCTTACAAATGGAGAAATTAGACTCAACAGTAGTCGACAGAGAAGTTGAAGTGGTAAATATAAAGGTTCCAGCTGAGAAAATGGAGCAAGTGCTTGCGTTACCATCGGTCTATCCATCCTATCACATGTCCAAAAAGTCCTGGGTTTCTGTTGTTTTAGACGATGGATTGTCGGATGCGGAGTTGTTCTCCCTCCTTGCTGCCAGCAGAAGTCTGACAGCACCAAAGGGCTATTATCCAAGTAGTGGGCCGGATTATTGGCTGATTCCGGCCAATCCAAAAGTCTTTGATTTGGATGCCGAATTTGCGGAACACAAGATAGTCTACTGGACGCAGAAAGCTACTATTCAAAAAGGGGACTTGGTTGCCATGTATGTGACAGCCCCCGCGCAAGAACTGCGCTATCTTTGTAAAGTATTGGCTAGTCAGGTGCCCAACACCCTCTATCCCGAGGAAGGGAAAAAGTCCCTCATGCAGGTGGAGTTGATTCATACTTTTTTATCGCAAGAATTTCCTCTGGAACGCATGAAAGAGCTGGGAGTCAAGTCGGTCCGCGGACCACGCCGCATGACCAAAGGATTGGCAGAAGCGGTGGAAGAGAGTTTGAAACATAACAAGCCATAAACTATTCTGTTAGCAACATGAGGCAGTCTCTACTCGTAAATGACGTCATGCTGTCAACATGACAAGATTTCTGGTTGTAGATTGAGCCATGAAGCCAACATGACAAGATTTCCGGTTGTAGATTGAGCTATGCAGCTAACATGACAAGATTTTCATCTGCACATTAGGACATGCTACCAACATGAAGTCATTTACTAGGAGGAGAGGTAGGAGTGTGGTAATATGGTAGCTATATAGTGAAAAGGAAGAAATCATGGGAATGATTTGAAAGATAGGAAAAATTTTATTGGTTATTATTGTTATTTTACTGATTGCACTTGCGGCATTGCTCTTTGTTGGGAAGCAAAAAGAGGGCAATTATACTAAGTACACCAAGACAGCTGGAAAGATTGAGAAAATCTATACAGCCACGGGAGAGGATAAGGTCTCTTATACGGAATACAAGACGGATGACGAGGTCATCAAAAAATATGCTCTTTGGTATCCTGAGAAAATGAAAAACTCGGATAAAAAGTATCCGATTGTCATTTTTGCCAATGGAACAGGCAGCAAATCCAGCACCTATAAAGCATTTTTGACCCATTTAGCTTCTTGGAGATTTATTGCCGTTGGAAATGATGATGAGAATACTCGGACAGGTGAGTCGCTCAATAAGATAATTGATTTTCTGATTGAGGCAAACAGTCGAAAAGAGAGTCCTTTTTATCAAAAATTAGACCCGGAGCGGATTGGGATTGGAGGTCACTCGCAGGGCGGTCCAGCAGTTTTTAATATGGCTGGAAAATGGAGCAACAAAGATCGGATCAAAGCTGTCTACGCGGTCAGCCCAACTTCGTCTTATCATACCAATGTTTTTCAGGTGGTTGGATTTACGACATGAGCTTAATTGCAGCACCGACCTTCATGACAGCGGGAACGGGAGCGTTTGACGCGGGGACGGCTGAGGCCAAAGACATTGAGTCAAACGAGAAGAAGGGCATCATGCAAGGGATTGCGCCCCTGTGGAGTCTGGAGGAGAATTATCAGAAGTTGCCAAGCACAGTTGCCAAACTCTATGCTCGAAAAAAAGTGTTGACCATGGAAATTCTCATCTGCAAATGGATGGCTATATGACAGCTTGGTTTAGATATTACTTGACCGATGATGCAGAAGCAGGGAAAGCCTTTTGGGGAGCTGATGCGGAAATCAAGCAAAACTCCAATTATAAAGATGTAGTCGCAAGTAAATAAAATTAAGAGACGGTAGAAAGTCTACTGTCTTTTGTCATGAACAAGCATTTTCCTATTTTATGAGAGAATGTGCTATAATGCTAAACAGTTTAAGGAGAAGATAGATGACACGTTATTTCGTATTTTATGAGAGAATGTGCTATAATGCTAAACAGTTTAAGGAGAAGATAGATGACACGTTATTTCGTACGAACCAGACAATTGATTACTGCTAAGGTGATGGGGATGATTCCCTATAAGCAAGAGTTGGTCGTCGGTACTGGGAAGCTAGATAACTTAGCGGATTTATTGGAGAAAGAGGAGATTACGTCCGTCTTTGTCATAACCACTCCTGGTATGGTGAAGCGGGGAAGTTTGGCAGGTTTGACCAAGCTGGTATCAGCTATAGTATTTTTACAGAGATACAGCTAGACCCAACGATTGAGAATGTCCTAGCGGCCAAATCGGCCTATCTGTCTCAAGGTCACCAAGCTATTGTTGCCATTGGTGGCGGTTCTGTACTTAATTGTGCCAAGATTACAGGTGCTTGTGTCTCAAATCCAAAATTTGACCCGTCACATCCAAGCCTCTTAACACGGTCATTGCGCCTTTTTATGCGATGCCAACAACTGCAGGTTCTGGATCAGAGGTTACAGCAGATGCTGTTATTACTCAGGAAATCGATGGCAAACACGTCAAAAAACCAATCAACGACTTGAAGTTAGTCCCAAAGGGTGTCATTTTAGACGCTCAACTAACAGCGACATTGCCGGCTTCTTTAACCATCTCATCTGGGATGGATGCGATTAGTCATGTCATCGAAATACTGACCAATCGCTATGCCAGCCGCAAGACCAAGGAGGTTGGTCAAAAAGCTCTGCCCCTTCTCATGACAAACTTGCCCCCTAGCTGTCGAAGATGGGAGCAATCTTGAGGCGCGTGAGCACTTGCTGGTAGGTTCTTACTATGCAGGTCTTGCTATTACGACCAATTTTGTCGGCTACATCCACGCCATTTCACATGCCATCGGAGCTTGCTACGGCTTGGTCCATGGGGAAATCAACAGCAGACTCATGCCTCTTGTTTTAGAGCAATTTGATAAAGCTGTGCATCCGCAATTAGCAGATTTTTCAGATTGGATTGGCTTAGAAGGACGGACTCAAGAAGAAAAAGCGCAAGTATTTATTGCTAAATTAAAGGAATTCCGAGACCAATTTGGTATTTCAGCTACCATTCCAGAATTGCAAAAAGAAGATTTTCCTCAACTCATCCAACAAGCCATAGCAGAAGCCAACGCCATCTACCCCGTACCTGTCATCTGGACAGAAAAGGGTTTTGAAGCGGTCTTGGAACAGCTATTGGAGAATTAAAAATAGCCGAAGTATATTCAACTGATATATAATTTTAGGATGATTTGCTAGAAGTGTCGCTTGCTAAAATGATAAAGCAACAAAATTATCAGAAAATTTTAGAAAAGTCTGGAAAAGGGCTTTTCTTTTTGTTGAAAAGTAGTAAAATAGTACTAACTTATTTTGAGAGGTTTCTATATGAAAAAAAGTTTCATTCATCAGCAGGAAGAGATTTCCTTTGTAAAAAACACCTTCACTCAGTATCTAAAAGATAAGTTAGAAGTGGTGGAAGTGCAAGGACCTATTTTGAGTCGTGTTGGCGACGGGATGCAGGATAATTTGTCCGGTGTGGAAAATGCGGTTAAGGTAAATGTCAAGCTGATTCCAGACGCAAGCTATGAAGTCGTTCATTCCTTGGCCAAGTGGAAACGCCATACCTTGGCTCGCTTTGGTTTCAATGAAGGCGAAGGGCTCTTTGTTCATATGAAAGCTTTGCGCCCAGATGAGGATTCCTTGGACCAAACTCACTCTGTCTATGTGGACCAGTGGGACTGGGAAAAAGTGATTCCAGATGGTCGCCGGAATTTGGCCTATTTGAAAGAAACAGTTGAGCAGATCTATAAAGCCATTCGTCTGACCGAGTTGGCAGTTGAAGCGCGTTATGACATCGACTCGATTTTGCCAAAGCAAATTACCTTTGTGCATTCGGAAGAATTGGTTGAGCGCTACCCAGATTTGACACCGAAAGAACGTGAAAATGAGATTGCCAAAGAATACGGTGCTGTTTTCCTCATTGGTATTGGTGGCGAATTAGCAGATGGAAAACCACATGACGGCCGTGCACCGGACTATGATGACTGGACAAGCCCATCTGAAAATGGCTACAAGGGTCTCAATGGTGACATTTTGGTCTGGAACGAGCAACTAGGTTCCGCCTTTGAAATTTCGTCTATGGGAATCCGTGTTGACGAAGATGCGCTCAAACGCCAATGTGCCATTACAGGAGACGAGAATCGCTTGGAATATGACTGGCACAAGACCCTTCTACGAGGTCTTTTCCCATTAACAATTGGTGGCGGTATCGGCCAATCTCGCTTGGCTATGTTCTTGCTTCGCAAAAAACATATCGGAGAAGTACAATCCAGCGTCTGGCCTGAAGCTGTTCGTGAAGAATTTGAAAATATTTTGTAAGAAAAAGCATAAAAAAGTCCTGAGAAACATCTCAGGACTTTTTTATCTAATTTCGCAAGCAATACCATCTCGATCACGATCTAGATCATAACTATAACCAGGGTCTCCTCTGCGAATCGGTGCCTTACCTGCAGCTCTTACAGCGGCACAGTTTGGATAGTATGGTTGTGCAGGCTGTGGGCTAGGAGCGGGTTGGGGTGCAGGTTGAGGGTTAGCATACTGGGTGCGAATAGGATTTCCTAATTGATTTGCATAGAATTTAATCCCTTCTTGAGACCAGCCATGTCTTGGCAATACATTGTATTCATTGCGGTCAGTTGTCCAATGATGGAGTCCGCGCAAACGTGGATTGTAGACACGGTAAATAGGTGTTCCACCTCCTGAATAGAAAACAGGCTGGCCATTGTTGTCTTTTGTCCAACCATGGTAGGAAGTAAGAACGCGAACTTCGTTTAAGTCTGAAGTGTAGAGGTGATTTTGCAATCCTGCATTGTAGAGACGATAAACGGGAGTTCCGCCATCTGGTGCATACCAAGCCACTCCCTCATATCCCCAACCATGTTGACTATAGAGAACATTTTTTTCATTTTGAGAAGTTGTGTAGAGATGCTCACCGTTTGAACGATTGTAGAGTCGGTAAATTGGCGAGTCGGCGTAGACAGATTCGCTTGCAAAGACTAGACTGGATAGACCTAGTAGTAAGCAGGTAATGAGCCATAATTTCTTTTTCATATGGATAACTCCTTTATATTATTCTATTTATTATTATACTACTTTGAAATAGTTTTGAAAACGCTTTTTTAATAAAAACTCAATAGTATTTAGCACAAAATCATTTGGCCAGATGAAACCAACAAACTTAGTTTTAAGCAATTTATAGAATTGGAATTTGTAGGTGAAAGAAGCAGGAATGTCTCTTTTTTCTTTCATGTTTCCTTAGGAAAACATTTACAATTGACTCAGCTCTGCCATTTTCCTTAAAGTGTGGTATAATGCTAGGGTTGAAATAAAATAAATATTATAGAGGAAAACATGACAAACTTAAGAAATGATATCCGTAACGTTGCCATCATTGCCCACGTTGACCACGGTAAAACGACTCTTGTTGATGAGTTGCTCAAGCAATCTCAAACTTTGGATGCACGTAAGGAATTAGCTGAACGCGCAATGGACTCAAACGATATCGAAAAAGAACGCGGTATCACCATTCTTGCTAAAAATACAGCCGTAGCCTATAACGATACTCGTATCAACATCATGGATACCCCAGGACACGCGGACTTCGGTGGTGAAGTTGAACGTATCATGAAAATGGTTGACGGTGTTGTCTTGGTTGTTGATGCCTACGAAGGTACAATGCCACAAACCCGTTTCGTATTGAAAAAAGCTTTGGAACAAGACTTGATTCCAATCGTGGTTGTGAATAAAATCGACAAACCATCAGCTCGCCCAGCAGAAGTTGTAGACGAAGTCTTGGAACTCTTCATCGAGCTCGGTGCAGATGATGACCAATTGGACTTCCCAGTTGTTTATGCATCAGCTATCAACGGAACATCTTCACTTTCTGATGATCCAGCTGACCAAGAACAAACAATGGCACCAATCTTCGATACCATCATCGACCACATTCCAGCGCCAGTTGACAACTCAGATGAGCCTCTTCAATTCCAAGTATCTCTTCTTGACTACAATGACTTCGTTGGACGTATCGGTATCGGACGTGTCTTCCGTGGTACAGTTAAAGTTGGTGACCAAGTTACCCTTTCAAAACTTGACGGAACTACGAAAAACTTCCGCGTTACAAAACTCTTTGGTTTCTTTGGTCTTGAACGCCGTGAAATCCAAGAAGCTAAAGCAGGTGATTTGATTGCCGTTTCAGGTATGGAAGATATCTTTGTTGGGGAAACTATCACACCAACTGACTGTGTTGAGCCACTTCCAGTTCTTCGTATCGACGAGCCAACTCTTCAAATGACTTTCTTGGTAAACAATTCACCATTTGCAGGTCGTGAAGGAAAATGGATTACATCGCGTAAAGTTGAAGAACGTCTCTTGGCTGAACTTCAAACAGACGTATCTCTTCGTGTTGACCCAACTGACTCACCAGATAAATGGACTGTTTCAGGTCGTGGTGAATTGCACTTGTCAATCCTTATCGAAACAATGCGTCGCGAAGGATATGAGCTCCAAGTATCACGTCCAGAAGTTATCATCAAAGAAATCGACGGCGTTAAATGCGAACCATTTGAGCGCGTACAAATCGACACACCAGAAGAATACCAAGGAGCCATCATCCAATCCCTTTCAGAGCGTAAAGGTGACATGTTGGATATGCAAATGGTTGGTAACGGCCAAACGCGTTTGATTTTCTTGATTCCTGCGCGTGGTTTGATCGGATACTCAACTGAGTTCTTGTCAATGACACGTGGTTACGGTATCATGAACCACACCTTTGATCAATACTTGCCGGTTGTTCCAGGTGAAATTGGTGGTCGTCATCGTGGTGCCCTTGTTTCGATTGACCAAGGTAAAGCGACTACTTACTCTATCATGCGTATTGAAGAGCGCGGAACAATCTTTGTAAACCCCGGTACAGAAGTTTACGAAGGAATGATTATCGGTGAAAACTCACGTGAAAATGACCTCGGTGTCAACATCACAACTGCAAAACAAATGACAAACGTTCGTTCTGCAACCAAAGACCAAACTGCTGTTATCAAGACGCCACGTATTTTGACACTTGAAGAATCACTGGAATTCTTGAACGACGATGAGTACATGGAAGTAACACCTGAGTCAGTTCGTTTGCGTAAGCAAATCCTCAACAAGGCTGAACGTGACAAAGCCAACAAAAAGAAAAAAGTAGCTCTCGACGAAGCCTAATCTAGCTTCTGAAATACTCTTGTCTACTATCAACAGAGGGAAGGAAATGCCATGTTTTATTTGATTTTAGCCATGATGCTGGTTTTGTTTTACGTTTTTATGGCTCCTCGCAATGTCAAAGGAACCATGAACCTAGTGGCATCCGTCTTTCTGATGGTTGGTTTGGTTATCGCTGTTGTCCTAGGCTTTTTACAAGTTCTTCAATCTCCTCCTGAACTATGGATTGTGATTGGTATGTGCTTGATTGGCTATTGGGGGTTGCGGGACATCTATTTTATGGATAAGAAAAACAAACAACTAAAATAAAAGAGTCTGGATTTATTTCCAGGCTCTTTTCTCTCGCTTGATAAACTTCCGCTAGAAGTGGTACAATAATAGTATTGTCAATCTTAGAATGGAATTATTATGAAATCAATCAAAAATTTTGAAAATAAAAAAGTTTTAGTGTTAGGATTAGCCAAATCTGGTGAGTCAGCGGCACGTTTGTTGGACAAGTTAGGGGCTATCGTTACCGTCAATGACGGAAAGCCATTTGACGAAAATCCAACCGCACAAAATTTATTAGAAGCAGGTATTCGAGTGATCTGTGGCAGCCATCCCTTGGATTTACTAGATGAAGAATTTTCACTTGTGGTGAAAAATCCCGGAATTCCCTATACCAATCCAATGGTGGAAAAAGCGCTGAAAAAAGGAATCCCTGTGTGGACAGAAGTTGAGTTGGCCTATCTCATCTCGGAAGCTCCGATTGTGGGGATTACAGGTTCAAATGGAAAAACAACCACAACGACTATGATTGCAGAAGTCTTGAATGCTGGTGGGCAATCCGTAAAACTCTGTGGGAATATTGGCTTCCCAGCATCTTCGGTTGCCCAAGAGGCAGGTGAAAAGGACACGCTTGTGATGGAATTATCTTCTTTCCAACTCATGGGTGTGGAACATTTCCATCCTCATATTGCAGTCATCACCAACCTCATGCCGACCCATTTGGATTATCATGGGGACTTTGAAGGCTACGTGGCGGCTAAGTGGAATATTCAAGAACAGATGACAGCAGATGATGTCATTGTGTTGAATTTCAACCAGGACTTGGCCAAGGATTTGGCAAATAAAACCCAAGCTACCGTGGTGCCTTTTTCAACGACTGAAAAGGTAGACGGGGCTTATTTAGAAGAGGGTGTATTGTATTTTAAAGGTGAAGCCATTATGGCAGCTGAGGAGATTGGCGTTCCAGGTTCTCACAATGTGGAAAATGCCCTCGCAACCATTGCGGTTGCCAAGTTATCAGGTATTGACAACCAAGCCATCAAGGAGACCTTGGCTCATTTTGGCGGTGTCAAACACCGTCTTCAGTCACTTGGTGAAGTCTCAGGTGTCAAATTCTATAACGACAGCAAGTCAACTAATACTTTAGCAACACAAAAAGCTTTGTCAGGATTTGATAACAGCAAGGTCATTTTGATTGCAGGCGGTCTAGATCGTGGCAATGAATTTGATGAACTGGTGCCAGATATTACAGGGGTAAAACAGATGGTCATTCTTGGCGAATCTGCCCCTCGTGTTAAACGTGCAGCTGAAAAAGCCCAAGTGCCCTATGTGGATGCTACAGATGTCAAGGATGCGACGAAAAAAGCCTTTGAATTAGCTAGTCAAGGGGACGTCGTTCTCCTTAGTCCAGCCAATGCATCTTGGGATATGTACAAGAATTTCGAAGTACGTGGTGATGAATTCATCGCGGCATTTGAAGCGCTCAAGGGAGAATAAAATGGCCAAGAAAATTGTGTTTACAGGCGGTGGAACGGTTGGTCATGTCACCCTCAATTTATTATTGATTCCGCAGTTTTTAAAAGATGGTTGGGAGGTTCATTACATTGGTGACGTCAAGGGTGTCGAGCATGAACAGGTGACCAAGTCTGGATTAAAAATTCAATTCCACTCGATTGCAACAGGGAAATTGCGTCGCTATTTTTCATGGCAAAATATGTTAGATGTTTTTAAAGTTGGCTGGGGCGTGCTACAATCAGTAGCGATTATTGCCAAAATTCGCCCGCAAGCCCTCTTTTCAAAAGGTGGATTTGTGTCCGTGCCGCCAGTAGTGGCTGCGCGCCTTTTGGGTGTCCCTGTTTATGTACACGAGTCCGATTTATCGATGGGCTTGGCTAATAAAATTGCTTATAAATTCGCGACTACTATGTACAGCACTTTTGAGCAAAACCACACCTTGGAAAAAATCAAGCATGTGGGTGCAGTTACAAAGGTTCAGCAAGCAACCAATGTTGTCAATCTGAAAATGCCAGAAATTTTGTCGTATTTTGATAGTCAGTTGCCAACATTATTGTTTATCGGAGGTTCAGCGGGAGCCAAGGTTTTCAATGACTTTATCACAGAAAACAAGACTGCTCTGACCGAGAAATACAACATTATCAACCTGACTGGTGACCCGGCGCTTAATGAACTATCACAAAACCTCTATCGTGTGGATTATGCGACGGATTTGTATCTGCCTTTGATGGAAGAAGCGGATTTGGTCGTAACACGAGGTGGTTCCAATACCATTTTTGAATTGGTTGCCATGGCGAAGTTGCACTTGATTGTGCCCCTTGGTCGTCAAGCCAGTCGTGGAGATCAGCTGGAAAATGCCCAATATTTTGAGAAAAAAGGCTATGCGGAGCAGATGGATGAGAGCCAATTGAATTTGGATAATCTGATAAAAAATGTAACTGCCCTATTGGACGAAAAAGATTTTTACCTCTCAAATATGGAAAATTCAACAGAAATCCAATCTGTAGATTCTTTCTACGAATTGCTCCTGACAGATATGGAAAGAAAGATGGATAAATGACAGAACGAGATCTAAAAGACCAAGAGACTGTACAAGAACCTGTGGAAGAATTGGAAGAAACAGCTTCGAATTCGGTTGAAGAAAGTGATACCGAGCTAGCAGAAAAAGAAGTGGACACTGCGGATAATAGTGAGTTTTTTCAACAATGGAAGGCTCGTCATCAGGCCTATTTATCTAGTAAAATGCAGGACGACGAGCAAGAAGAGACTCAAGAGGAAAAAGAGAGCCATCCCTCACTCCAACACTTGAAAAAAGTTGAGGAGAAGGAGGAAAAGCAGGAAACTCAAGCTCCAAGAGTCAAAAGGAAACCTATTCCGAGCGCGATTATTTGGAAAAGTGTCCCCGTCTTTTTGGTTAGTTTCTTCCTCGTTATCAGTTCGATTTATTTTATCAGTCCTTACAGCAAGCAAAAGAATTTTACAGTTACTGGCAATAATCGATTATCAGCGGATAAAGTCTTGGCTTATAGCCAAATTTCAAGTAGAGATTACGCCTTGACTACCTTGCTTCACAAGGATGATTATGCTAAAAATATTGAAAAAACAAGTGCTTGGGTGAAGTCCGCCAAAATAAGTTATCAATTTCCACAAAACTTTACCATTCAGGTGGAAGAATATACAGAGATTGGTTTCATAAAAAAAGGGGACAAATACCACTCCGTCTTGTCTAACGGAGCTATCTCTGAAACGGCTATCCAATCAGACCAGCTCCCTAAGCAATATACCAGTATCAATTTAAAAGATGCAGATCTAGTGAAGGAGTTGGTCTTGCAATTGGTCAAGGTTAAGTCAGATATCGTGAAAAATATCGAAACAGTAGATTTGACTCCAACCAGGGCGACATCGGATTTGTTAACGCTTACGATGTATGATGGAAATAAGGTTTTAGTCCCATTGTCTGAAGTTGAGCGCAAATTGCCATACTATGAAAAAATTACTCCGCAATTAACGGCTGCAAGCGTCGTAGATATGGAAGTTGGTATTTTTTCTTATGCTCAATAGAATGAGGAGTTTTTTTGAGAAATAATAGAAAAAATCCCCATTTCTCCACATTGTATGGTATAATGAAGGATGAATAATTCTATTTTTATGAAATGGGATAAATATTTGAAAGTCGAAAGTAAGAGGGGACCGATAGGATGGCTAGAGATGGCTTTTTTACAGGATTAGATATTGGAACAAGCTCCATCAAAGTATTGGTGGCAGAATATATAAATGATGAAATGAATGTCATTGGCGTGAGCAACGTAAAAAGTGCTGGTGTCAAGGATGGAATTATTGTAAATATTGATGTAGCAGCAGGTGCAATCAAAACTGCCCTTGCTCAAGCAGAAGAAAAAGCAGGAATCCGTATTGATAAGGTGAACGTGGGACTACCTGCTAATCTTCTTCAAATCGAGCCAACACAAGGTATGATTCCTGTTACAACGGATTCACAAGAAATTACTGATTTGGATGTGCAAAATGTTGTGAAGTCAGCTCTTACAAAGAGCATGACGCCAGAACGTGAAGTGATTTCCTTTGTACCTGAAGAATTTGTCGTGGATGGCTTCCAAGGAATTAAAGATCCACGTGGCATGATGGGGATCCGTCTTGAAATGCGTGGTCTCCTTTACACAGGACCAAGAACGATTCTTCACAACCTTCGTAAAACTGTTGAGCGTGCTGGTGTTCAAGTTGAAAACATTGTGATTTCTCCACTTGCTATCACACGTTCTGTCTTGAACGAAGGTGAAAAAGAATTTGGTGCAACAGTGATTGACCTTGGTGGTGGCCAAACAACAGTTGCAGTGATGCGTAACCAAGAATTGCAATACACAAATGTCTATCAAGAAGGTGGCGATTATGTCACAAAAGACATTTCAAAAGTATTGACAACATCACAAAGCATCGCTGAAAACTTGAAATTCAACTACGGTATTGCTTACCCGCAGGAAGCGACTGAGAAAGAAAAATTCACAGTTGAAGTGATTGGCGAAAATGCCCCTGTCGAAGTAACAGAACGCTACTTGTCAGAAGTAATCTCTGCACGTCTCCGTCAAATTTTCACAAAAGTGAAACAAGACTTGGAACGCACTCGCGCTTTGGATTTACCGGGCGGTGTCGTTCTGGTTGGTGGCGGCGCCATCTTGCCAGGTATCGCCGAATTGGCTCAAGAAGTATTTGGCGTTCACACTAAACTCTTTGTTCCAAATCAAATTGGTATCCGTAACCCAGCATTTGCACACGTGATTAGTGTTGTTGAATATGTGGGTGGCTTGGATGATGTGGAGCGTATCGCACAGGTTGCAGTTACAGGTGAAGCGACACTTCGTCAAAAACCTGTTGAGGTGCCATTTGATACACCACGTGTACGTCCAGCAGTACAGCCAGTTCAGAAAGATTTGACAACTGAATTGCAGGCTGAGCCTGAAGTGGCACCAGTTAGTCCATCTTATACAGATGACTATGAAGCAAGTGAACCAAAAGTTCCATTTGCGGATAAGGTGCGTGGTTTCTTTGGTAGTATGTTTGAATAGTGAAAGAGAAGGAAAATAAAGTATGTCATTTTCATTTGAAGCAGCAGCTAATCTTGGTGCTGTAATTAAAGTTATTGGTGTCGGCGGTGGCGGTGGAAACGCCATTAACCGTATGATTGAAGAAGGTGTTTCTGGTGTTGAATTTATCGCAGCTAACACAGATGTTCAAGCTTTGAGCAGTTCAAAAGCAGAGACAGTTATTCAATTAGGTCCAAAATTGACTCGTGGTCTTGGTGCCGGAGGTCAACCTGAAGTTGGTCGTAAGGCTGCTGAGGAAAGCGAAGAAGCATTGACAAATGTTTTGACTGGCGCTGATATGGTCTTTATCACTGCTGGTATGGGTGGTGGTTCTGGTACAGGTGCTGCACCAGTTATCGCTCGTATCGCAAAAGGATTGGGAGCACTAACAGTTGCTGTCGTGACTCGTCCATTTGGTTTCGAAGGAAACAAGCGCGGCGGTTATGCAATCGAAGGAATTGAAGCCCTTCGGGAGCAAGTTGATACACTCTTGATCATTTCAAACAACAACTTGCTTGAAGTCGTTGATAAGAAAACACCTCTTCTTGAAGCGCTTAGCGAAGCGGATAACGTTCTTCGTCAAGGTGTTCAAGGTATTACAGACTTGATTACTAATCCTGGTTTGATTAACTTGGACTTCGCCGATGTGAAGACAGTTATGGAAAACAAAGGAAACGCCTTGATGGGTATCGGTATCGGTACTGGAGAAGACCGTGTAGTAGAAGCAGCACGTCGTGCTATTTACTCACCACTTCTTGAAACAACAATTGATGGCGCTGACGATGTGATTGTCAACGTAACAGGTGGTTACGATATGACCTTGACAGAAGCAGAAGAAGCTTCAGAAATTGTGCATCAAGCTGCTGGCCAAGGTGTCAATATCTGGTTGGGTACTTCAATTGATGATACAATGAAAGATGAAATCCGTGTAACAGTTGTTGCAACAGGTGTTCGTCAAGAAACAGCTGAAAAAGCAATTCGTCACCGCGCAGATGTTGCTCCAACAGGAAGCGTACGTCCAGTTCGCTATGACATGTCTGCAACAACAGCACCGGTTGTTACAAACCGTAACTATGAAGATACACCAAAAACTTCAGCTTTTGGCGAATGGGATCTTCGTCGTGAAAGTATTGTGCGTCCGGTAGACACAGAAAGCAAACCAGCTGTTTCAGTAGAAAAGTTTGCAATCGAAGATACTGAAGATGAGTTGGATACACCACCATTCTTCAGAAATCACTAAGATGACAATTCAAAAAAATAGAGATGCTGTTTTTGCAGCGGTAGAATTAGCTACTAAACAGGCCAATCGCCCTCAAAATTCAGTAAGAGTAATAGCTGTCACCAAGTATGTTGACAGCTCTCTTGCTAAAGAACTGGTAAATGGTATTCAGCATATTGGTGAGAATCGTGTTGATAAGTTTCTTGATAAATATCATGCACTTTCTTCTGAAAATCTCACTTGGCATTTGATTGGAAGTTTACAAAGACGGAAAGTAAAAGCTGTAATCAATTATGTTGATTATTTTCATGCTTTGGACTCAGTAAAACTTGCTGAGGAAATCAACAAACGTGCGACAAAGCCAGTTAAGTGTTTTCTTCAGGTTAATATCTCTGGAGAAGAAAGCAAGCACGGCTTTTCGATTGAAGAGATAGATCAGGCCGTCGATGTCATGAAGGATTTTGAGCAGGTGGAACTTGTTGGACTGATGACCATGGCTCCATTTGAAGCCAGCCATGAGGAATTAAATGCGATTTTCTCAAAGGCAGAGTCACTCAGAAAAGAATTGGCAGAAAAGCATCTTCCTCATATGCCCTTTACTGAATTGAGTATGGGAATGAGTGGTGATTTTACTGAAGCAATAGATAACGGTTCGACTTTCGTTCGGATTGGTACAGCATTTTTTAAATAAGAAGGAAGAGAACTGTGGCATTTAAAGATAGATTAAAAAGCATGATTAGCTATTTTGAAATTGATGACTCAGCTGAATATGAAGATCAGCGCGCGGAACGTTTTGCAGCTGACGAATCTGCTAAGATGCGTATTGCACCTGCCCCGCAACCAGTGGAGAGACGGGAGACAGAAGAGGTCCCTATGAGACGTCGGAGTCAACCTGTTCACACAGAAAAATCAAATTTGCAACGCTTAAACGAACGTCAACAAGAGCTTCGTACGCAAGGAGGATTCGGTTCGGAATCACGTACAACCATTGATATCAAATTCCCTAAAAAATATGAAGAAGCACCTGAGATTGTCAATCTTCTATTGGACAATATTAGCGTTTTGATTGATTTTCAGTACATGTCAGAGACACAAGCTCGTCGCTGTTTAGATTATTTAGATGGTGCGCGTTCAGTTCTTTCTGGTAATTTGAAAAAAGTGTCAAATACGATGTGGTTGCTGACACCGGTCAATGTAACGGTGAATATTGAGGATTTGCGTTCTGTTCAATCTGGTTCGGATGCAGATGGTCAATTTGATTTTGATATGAGAAGGTAGTAGATGCAAATTTTTATTGTTATACTATTAAAAGCGATTGAGATTTATTCCTATGTTTTATTGGCCTACGTTCTGATGTCTTGGATACCAGGACTATACGAAACTTGGTTTGGTAAACTGGTTATCTGGTTGGTAAAACCTGTTCTCCAACCCTTTTATAAATTGAACCTTCAATTTGTGGGAATGGATTGGACAGTCTTTGTGGTGATGATTGCAATGAACTTGCTATCTCGCTTTCTGATTCATCTGTTCTATCTTGCATCTTAAAGATGAAGAAGGATGAGAAGAAACTTCTTCAGCATTTTGCTTCAGGAGAAGAAGGATTCGTTGAAAAAATAATCGACCTTTGTTATCAGGTTGAAGAAACTTATTCTTATCGTTTAACCAGCTTTTGCAATCCAAAACAAGAAGAAATTGTTCATTCAATTGCAGCCTATTTTCAGCTACAAGCATTTTCTAGCAGAGATTTTGTGGAGACAGAATTCTCACGAATTATCCTTGCGCCCACTTATTATGAGTTAGATAGCCAAGATTATGATATAATGGCATTAGAAATTCTTTATCCAAAGAAATTTCATTCCATTAGTCATTCTCAAGTATTGGGCACTTTGCTCAACCAACTAGGGATAAAACGCCAATTTCTAGGTGATATTTTGATTGATGATACGCAAGCGCTTGTCTTTATCGATCGAAAATTTGGTCTACTAGCTCAGAGTCAGATTGCTAAGATAGGAAAGGCTCCTATCAAGTGGCAGGAGTTGGACTGGATGGAGCTTCGTTTAGCTAGTCCTGAAGAAGGAAAGCGACAGGAAGTACTCTTGTCTAGTCTTCGCTTGGATAAGTTTGTGGCGCTAGCTTTTAGGTTATCCAGAGGAAATGCGGTTAAGCTGATTTCTAATAACCAAGTAAAGGTAGACTATGTGGAAACCAATCAAGTTGCAAAATCTATCGAATTAGGGCAACTGATTAGCGTTAGAGGATTTGGCAGAGTGCGTTTTAAGGAAATGCTGGGTTTCTCTAAACAAGGAAAATATAAAATCGCAATTGAAGTTTTTAAGAAATAGGAGGGCCTATGGCACTTACAGTACAAGAACTAAAAGATAAAACATTTGGAAATAAATTATTTAATGGCTATGATGTAGATGAAGTTGAAGATTTCTTAGACATTGTGACAAGTGATTATGAAGATTTAGTTCGTAAAAATCATGAACAAGAGTTGGAAATCAAGTCGTTGAAAGAACGCTTGGATTATTTCGATGAAATGAAAGAATCATTGAGCAAATCAGTTCTTTTGGCACAAGATACGGCTGCTAAGGTTAAGGTTGCTGCAGACGAACAAGCAGCAAATATTTTGAAACAAGCAGACTACGATGCTCAAAACTTGTTGAATGAAGCAAAAGATAAGGCACATGAGTTGCTCAGATCAGCAACAGATAATGCGAAGAAAGTAGCTGTTGAAACAGAAGAACTTAAAAACAAGACACGTATCTTCCATCAACGCTTGAAATCCACAGTTGAAAGCCAATTGTCTATTGTGAATTCATCTGAATGGGAAGAAATTCTTCGCCCGACAGCATCTTACTTGCAGACAAGTGATGAAGCATTCCGCGAAGTGTTGGAAACAGCTTTGGCTGAAAAAGTTGAACCTGTTGAAGATGAGTTGGATGTGACACGTCAATTGACAGCTGAAGAGCTTGCAGAAATCACTCGTCAAGCAGAAGCCTTTGAGCAAGAACAAGCTCAACTTGATGCTTCAGAACATTCTTTAGAAACTAGCGAGCCTGTTGAAGAGCTTGTAGAAGAGTAAAATAATATAAGAACAATCCATATTGGAGATAATTTTAGCGAGTAGGCGATGGTGAAAGGTCTGCATTCCCTCTTCAATATGGAATCATCTTATGGAATCTCCTTTGAACACATTTAGTAGGGGGAGACGGTTGACCATCGTTATCAGTCAGATAAGGGATAGGGGAAACTCTATCTAAACTAAGGTGGTACCACGATCTTTCGTCCTTTTTGGCGGAAGTTTTTTTATTTGTTATGATTAAATTAAAAATTGTTGATGAAGCAAGTTTTGAAGAAGTCGTGGACTTAAGTTTATCCTCACAGGATGAACGTCGTGTGGCTTCCAATACTTATTCTTTGGCTCAAGCTTGGCTCTATGGTGAACAAGTCAGACCTTATGCAGTATATAATTTGGACCAAGTAGTGGGATTTTTACTGCTATGGATGCATCCAGAAGAGCAGAAATGGCTGATTTGGCGCTTGATGATTGACCAAAAGCATCAAAATAATGGCTATGGCAAGGAAGTTCTACGCCAAGTGATTAAGATGGCGCAGAAAGATGCATCCTGTCATCGCTTAGTTGCTGATTATGTCATTGGCAACCATCGAATGCGTGGGATGTTAGAAAGTCTAGGCTTTTCGAGCAAGGGACCATCTGGCAATGAAGTTGTAATGGAATTATTTGTAAAATAAAGGAGAAGAAATGAAATTAAAAGAAACCTTAAATTTGGGGAAAACGGATTTCCCGATGCGTGCTGGTTTGCCAAATAAAGAACCAGAATGGCAAAAAGTTTGGGAACAGGCTGACCTTTATCGCAAACGTCAAGAGCTCAATGAAGGCAAACCTGCCTTTCATTTGCATGATGGACCTCCCTACGCTAACGGGAATATCCACGTTGGTCACGCTCTGAATAAGATTTCAAAAGATATCATTGTCCGTTCAAAATCAATGTCCGGTTTCCGTGCACCTTACGTTCCTGGTTGGGACACACATGGACTTCCAATCGAGCAAGTTCTTGCAAAACAAGGTGTGAAGCGTAAAGAAATGGACTTGGCAGCCTACCTTGAAATGTGCCGTGACTATGCACTTAGTCAAGTGGACAAGCAACGCGATGACTTTAAACGCTTGGGTGTTTCAGCGGATTGGGAAAATCCATATATCACCCTAAAACCACAATATGAAGCTGATCAAATCCGTGTATTTGGTGCCATGGCAGATAAAGGCTATATCTACCGTGGTGCAAAACCTGTCTATTGGTCTTGGTCATCAGAGTCAGCCCTTGCTGAAGCTGAGATTGAATACCATGACATTGACTCAACATCACTTTACTACGCCAACAAAGTCAAAGATGGGAAGGGTGTTCTTGACACCGATACCTATATCGTTGTTTGGACGACAACACCATTTACAGTGACGGCTTCACGTGCCTTAACAGTGGGCGCAGACCTTGATTACCTTGTGGTAAAACCGGAAGGTTCAGAGCGTAAGTATGTGGTTGCAGAAGCCTTGGTTGATGTACTAGCAGGTAAATTTGGTTGGGCGTCATTTGAGATTGTGGCGCGTCATAAAGGTGCAGAGCTTGAATTGATTGTGACCGAACACCCATGGGACACAGAAGTTGATGAATTGGTGATCTTAGGTGATCACGTCACAACTGAGTCTGGTACAGGGATTGTCCATACTGCACCAGGTTTTGGTGAGGATGACTACAATGTCGGTGTCAAATATGGTATCGAGGTTGCAGTTACTGTTGATGAGCGTGGTCTTATGATGGAAAATGCTGGTCCAGACTTTGTAGGTCAATTTTACGATAAGGTTGTACCAACCGTTAAGGAAAAATTGGGAGACCTTCTCTTGGCTTCAGAAGTCATCAACCACTCATACCCATTTGACTGGCGCACCAAAAAACCAATTATCTGGCGTGCAGTGCCACAATGGTTTGCATCCGTATCAAAATTCCGTCAAGACATTCTGGATGAAATTGAAAAAACAACTTTCAATCCAGCTTGGGGACAAAAACGTCTTTACAATATGATTCGTGACCGTGGCGACTGGGTTATCTCACGTCAACGTGCTTGGGGTGTTCCGCTCCCAATCTTCTATGCCGAAGATGGCACACCAATCATGACCAAAGAAGTAACAGACCATGTGGCCAATCTCTTTGAAGAAAATGGGTCCATCATCTGGTGGAAACGTGAAGCTAAAGATCTTCTTCCAGCAGGATTCACACACCCAGGTTCACCAAATGGCGAATTTACCAAAGAAACTGACATCATGGACGTTTGGTTTGACTCAGGTTCTTCTTGGAACGGTGTCATGAATGCTCGCGAAAATCTATCCTATCCAGCTGATCTTTATCTTGAAGGTTCGGACCAGTACCGTGGTTGGTTCAATTCATCCCTTATCACGTCAGTAGCTGTTAATGGTCATGCACCATACAAGTCAATCTTGTCACAAGGCTTTGTCCTTGATGGTAAGGGGGAGAAGATGTCTAAATCAAAGGGCAATATCATCTCGCCAAATGATGTGGCTAAGCAATACGGTGCAGAAATTCTCCGTCTTTGGGTGACATCTGTTGATACGGATAACGATGTACGTGTGTCTATGGAAATCCTTGGTCAAGTGTCAGAAACTTACCGTAAAATCCGTAACACACTTCGTTTCTTGATTGCCAATACATCTGACTTCAATCCAACTCAAAACGCAGTTGCTTTTGAAGACTTGCGTTCGGTTGACAAATACATGACCATTAAGTTTAATCAATTGGTGACAACAATCAAGGAAGCCTACAATCAGTATGACTTTATGGCCATTTACAAGTCGGTGGTTAACTTTATCACAGTTGACTTGTCAGCCTTCTACCTTGATTTTGCTAAGGATGTGGTTTACATTGAAGCAGCAGATAGTCTTGTTCGTCGTCAAATGCAGACTGTTTTCTACGATATCTTGGTTAAGATCACTAAATTGTTGACACCAATCTTGCCTCATACGGCTGAAGAAATCTGGTCATACCTTGAGCACGAAGCAGAAGAGTTTGTTCAGTTGTCAGAAATGCCAGAAGTCGCAACATTTGCCGGTCAAGAAGCTATTCTTGAGGAATGGGAAGCCTTCATGACCCTTCGTACACAAGCGCAAAAAGCTTTGGAAGAAGCGCGTAACGCTAAGGTGATTGGTAAATCATTGGAAGCACACTTGACTATTTATGCTAGCCAAGAAGTGAAAACATTGTTGGCTGCTCTTGATAGCGATATTGCTCAGCTCTTGATTGTATCAGGATTGATCATAACAGAAGACTCCGCACCATCAGATGCAATTGTATTTGAAGATATTGCCTTTACAGTAGCACGAGCTGCAGGTGAAGTTTGTGATCGTTGTCGCCGTGTCGATGAAACGACAAAAGAACGTTCATACCAAGCTCATATCTGTGACCACTGTGCGGAAATTGTAGAAGCTAACTTTGCAGAAGCAGTAGCTCAAGGATTTGAAAGTAAATAAATTTGAATTATAACCAGTTCTACGGGACTGGTTTTTTTGTTGTAAAAAATAGAAAAGGTTTTCTGAACGTGTTATAATGTAGAAAATATGTGGAGTAAAAGTTATGAAAAAAAAATCTATTACTATGAAAGACGTAGCTAGATTGGCTGGGGTTAGTGTTGGTACGGTATCGCGTGTTATTAATGGGAAAAGTGACTTAAAGCCAACTACCTTGAATAAGGTAAATTTGGCTATTGAAGAGCTGAATTACATTCCAGATATATATGCTCGGGGAATGAAAACAAGTAAAACGGACACAGTAGCGCTCATTCTTCCGAGTATTTGGCATCCATTTTTTAGTGAGTTTGCTTTTTTTGTTGAAACTGCTCTTAGTGAGGTCAATTATAAACTGCTACTTTGTAACACAAATGGAGCTAAAAAAGATTTGGAATACCTTACCATGTTGCAGCAAAATAAGGTGGATGGTATTATTGCGATAACTTATAATCCAATCGAGGATTATTTAGCGTCAGATATTCCGTTTGTAAGTATTGATAGGAGTTATACGGAAAAATCAATTGCTTGGATTGCTTCTGACAATAAAAAGGGAGGGCAATTAGCAGCAGAAAAACTAATGGAGAAAGGTTGTCAGTATCTAGCTTTTGTAGGAAGCCACAATAGCACCTCCAATGATACGAAAAATCGAAGAATTTATTTTGAAAAGACAGTGAGACAGGCTGGGGAAAATTGTTTTATTTTTGATTTAGAGGAGCCTTATGGAGATTTTCAAGTTGAACTAGAAAAATTTTTACGAGATAATCCCAAAATTGATGGTATCTTTGCCGTAAATGACTTTAAGGCTTTAGATACTATAGCTGTGTTAGAGAAAATTGGGAAGAATGTTCCAGATGATGTTCAAATTATTGGATATGATGGTATTCGATACGGAGAAGATAGAGATTATCCCTTATCAACAATCAAGCAACCCTTGGAAGAAATGGCACAAACAGCAGTCAAAGTTTTGTTAGCGATTATTGAAGGAAAACCACATGAAAGTCAAGTTATTTTACCTATTTCATATATTGAAGGAAAAACAACAAAAAATAGCTAAAAACTACTTGACAGAAAGCGCTACCAATGTTAGAATAATCTTGTCATTAAGTTGATTAATATTTTACCAAAAAAATGAAACGTTTCATTTATATTTTATTTGAGGGGTGAAATCACCTTTCTTATAACCTATATTTTTGAAACGTTTTAAAAATATAGGAGGGTTAAAGATGAAATTCTTTAAACAAACAACCGTTGCCGTTACTTTATTGTCTGCTTTGGCTTTGGCCGGCTGTGGAAATAATGGCTCAAATAAAGCCTCTGAAAAAGGAGACAATAAGACAGTTACCCTCTGGGTACAGTACTCTGAAGAGTCTGCCGAAGGACAGGTTATGAGCCAATCAATTAAGGACTTCAATAAGAACAATGGAAAAGGCTACACTGCTAAGGTTGAATATATTCCTCGGAGTGGTTCCGGTGGTGGTTACGAAGATAAAGTGAATGCTGCCTTAACGACAAATACTCTGCCAGATGTTCTCACGATGGATGGACCGAATACAGCCGCCTATGCAAAATCAGGTATTATCGCTCCAATTGATGACTATGTAACAAATAAAGATGACTTACTACCAAGTATTGTAGATGAAGGTACCTATGATGGAAAGCTATATTCACTAGGTTATTCTGAATCAGGTGTGGGAATTTTCTACAACAAAAAAATGCTAGAAGATGCAGGTGTTGATATAGCTAGCCTACCAACTGTAGAGAATCCTTGGACATATGATCAATACAATGAATTGTTTGCTACACTGACTAAAAAATATAATAAACCAGCTATTGATGTCGGCTTTGATGATCACTCAGAGTGGTTGATGTATGCCTTTACACCATTTGTTTGGTCATCTGGTGGTGATGTTGTCAATAAATCAGGTGAAAAATCAACAGGAGCACTTGATAATGAAGGGTCAATTGAAGCATTTACCTTCATTCAAGGTTTGATTAAAAATGGTTACTCAACCATTACTCCAGAAAAGAATGGTTTCCAAACAGGTGTTTATCCACTGAAGATGACAGGTTCTTGGACGATGCAAGAAATGGACTCTAAATATACTGATATTGAGTATGGTGTTCTTCCATTGCCTATGTCTCCTAAAACGAAAAAATTGGTTTCACCAACTGGTAGTTGGGCTTACGGTATGAGTGCTACAACTGAGAAGAAAGATGCTGCGGGAGCATTGATTGATTTCTTAGGATCAGAACAAGAAGTTTACGATATGAGTGTGGGCAATTCTGTACTTCCTTCTCGTAAATCCACATCTGATCGCCTTGCAACAGAAGTCTCCGATCAAATGAAAGTATTGTTGGAGCAAAATGCGAAAACTGGGCATGCTCGTCCTGTTCTTGTAAAATATCCACAAATTAGCCGCATTGTACAAGATACTGTGACAGAATCAACCTATGTTGATCAAAATTCAGATATTAAAGCACTTTTGGAACAAAAAGCAAAAGAAATTGATCCATTGTTACCATAGGATTTATCGTGAAAGAAAGGGTCGTCTATAGCAGGTTAACTGAGTAGGCGACCCCTATTGTTTATTAGAAGGAGTTTATGATCAATGACAGCTAAACACAAAGAATCCTTTATGGGGTATCTGTTTCTATCCCCTTCTCTCTTGATCTTAGGGACATTCCTATTTTTACCAACTTTACTATCTATTTACTATGCTTTTACAAATTACTATTTGTTAACTCCGGACGCCACCACTTTTGTAGGATTTGATAATTTTATCAAGCTCTTTTCAGATCCTTTGTTCATGCAAAGTCTAAAAAATATTGGTCAATTTGTTATTTTTATTATTCCAATTCAGCTTGGATTAGCCTTAGGTTTGGCCTTGCTAGTCAATAATAAGCGGAAATCAACCATATTTTTCAAAGTGGCATTCTTTGCCCCAGTCGTTATGTCTTTAGTTGTTGTATCTGTTTTGTGGCTAGTCCTATTGAATCCCTCGAGTGGTTTGATTAATGCATTTTTGAATACAATTGGTATTGATTCACAGCCATTTTTAACGAGTCCTAAACAAGCTATGTTTGTGATTATAGGAGTTTCTGCTTGGCAAGGAGCCGGCTACCAAATGCTTATTTTCCTTGCAGGTCTACAAAATATCCCGTCTTCTTTGTATGAGGCAGCCAGCATTGACGGAGCTAGTAAATGGAAACAATTCTTCCATATTACCTTACCAATGCTTAAGCCAACTTCTATTTTAATTTTAACTACGACGTTAATTGATGCCTTTAAACTGGTTATTCAACCAATGGTCATGACACAAGGTGGGCCGTTGAATTCAACCTTAACACCAGTATACTATATTTATAGGACAGGTTTCACGGATCGTATGGTTGGATATGCAAGTTCTATTACGGTCATTTTTGGTTTGATTATTATCTTATTTACAGTTTTACAACGAAAAGTAACAGGAGATGAAGGATATCATGAATAAAAGAAAAACAAATTTATTGTACTTTAGCTTGACCTTCCTACTAGCTGTTTTATTTGTATTTCCATTAGTGTGGATGGTCGTCTCTTCTATGAAGACTGAAAAGGCTGTCTTTGACCAATTGGGAACTTGGCGTTCATTTTTGCCGTCTGCCAATCCAAGTGAATGGCTTCAACCCTATAAAGAAATATCAGCACGATTTAATCTTTTTCAATATATTGCAAATAGTATTTTTTATGCCTCTTGTGTGACTATTGGCTCTATTTTGGTGAATTCTATGGCGGGATATGCCTTTGCGAAATTTGATTTTAAGGGAAAGAGATTTCTTTTTGGTTTAATGTTAGCACTTTTGGTTATTCCTGGTGAGACAATCATAATCACTAAGTTTTCTATTGTGCAAAAATTAGGTTTATTAAATACACGCTTAGCAGTTATATTGCCAGCTCTTTCCGCACCACTATTTATTTATATGTTCAGACAATTCTTCAGAGCGGTTTCGAATGAAATTTTGGAAGCGGCTAAGATTGAGGGGGCATCTCATTTTAGAATTTTTTGGAATATCATGTTACCATTGTCGAAACCAGCTATTGCGACGGTAGGAACTCTATCTTTTATTGGTAGCTGGAATGACTATATTTGGCCATTGATGGTGTTAACCAATACAAGTGATTTTCCATTGCAAGTAGCTATTACCAATATCAATAATACCCAACCAACCTATACAAACCAAATAATGGCGATGTTGACAATTTCAACAATTCCACTCATTATTATTTACATATTCTTCCAAAAATATTTGGTTCAAGGATTGGGAAGTACTGGAACAGGAGTAAAATAATACATGAGTCAATTTAGTATTGAAAGAGCAGAAAAATACATTTTAGAAAATATTTCTAAAGTGAATCAGATCTATAAACCAGAATTGCACTTTTCGGCCCAGACTGGTTGGATCAATGATCCCAATGGGTGCGTGTTCTTCCGAGGCGAGTATCACTTATTTTATCAGTTTAATCCATACGACAGTGTCTGGGGGCCGATGCATTGGGGACATGCAAAGAGCAAGGACTTATTACACTGGGAGCATTTACCTGTGGCTTTAGTGCCAGACCAAGACTATGATAAGGATGGCTGCTTTTCGGGAAGTGCTATTGTTAAGGATGATATTCTTTGGTTAATGTACACGGGTCATATTGTTGATGAGGATGGAAGTGTCCGACAAATTCAAAATATGGCTTACTCTGAAGATGGCATTTCTTTTCATAAAATCAAGGAAAATCCAGTTGCAACAGGAGAGGTTTTGCCTGAGGAAATTGTTAAGAGTGATTTTCGTGATCCAAAATTATTTGAAAAGGACGAACGATATTATTCTGTTGTTGCAGCTAAACATCAAGATGGAGTAGGATGTATTATCTTGCTAGGGTCTGATGATTTGGTATCTTGGCAATTTGAATCGATATTTTTGAAAGGGGAGCCCCATCAAGGCTTTATGTGGGAATGTCCAGATTATTTTGAGATGGATGGAAAATCCTATCTTATGATGTCACCGATGCGCTATCAACGTGTTGGAAATGATTTTGTCAATCTAAATTCCTCTGTTTTAGTTTCAGGATTTGTTGATTGGGATAAAAAGCAATTTTATCAGGAGACGGTAAAAGAAATTGATCACGGGCATAATTACTATGCTCCCCAATCTTTTGAAGACAATAAGGGAAATAGAATTGTCATTGCTTGGATGCAAAACTGGGGTCGTACAGCAGTCACCCATAATCTTCAACATGGTTGGGCTGGAGCTATGACCACGCCAAGAATTTTAAAATATAAAGGTGAAAAAATACTTCAAACATTGCCGGATGGCATCTTGGAACAACTTCCTATTTTATTTATGTCGGAAAATTCTCAGGTTGGCTATCTACAAAGTGATTGGACAGATGGAAAAGTATACCGACTGGGTACTTCAGAGGATTACTTAGAATTTGGCTATGATGCAGTGGCTAAAGAAGTCTATGTAGATCGTAGTCACTTAAAAATCCAGATTAAAGGTGAAGAAGAGTGGCCAATTAATCGACGTGCAGTGTCTGTTGAAGCTCACGAAGTTTTATTCATTTTGGATAAAAGTTTGTTGGAAATTTTTATAAACAATGGTGAAGAAAGTCTATCGAGTTCATATTATTTAACGGATGGTGGCATTTTACAGGAATTAACAAATTAAAAAGAGAAGAAATTTCTTCTCTTTTTTATAATAATGGCTTGATAAAGATTCGTTGGTCGCCTAGCGGGATGAGTTCGACCTGGTTGCCGTAAAAATCGCCTAGGAGTTCTGGAGTAAGGATTTCTTCCTTGGGCCCTTGCGCTAGAACTTTTCCTTCTTTGAGGAGGAGGACGTGGCTAAATGAAGCCGTGATTTCTTCAGCGTGGTAGGTCACATAGATAATAGCTGGTGCATTTTTCAGCTGGCAAATGCGGTCGATGTGCTTGAGAAGACGTTCCCGTGCCAGTAGATCTAATCCGACAGTTGCTTCATCTAGGATGAGAATTTGAGGTTCTTCCATGAGACTACGCGCGATGAGTAGTAGCTGCCGTTCACCCTGTGATAAGCTATTGTAGCGGCGACCAATCAAGTGCCCTGCTTGGATAGTTAAGAGCATTTGTCGGGATTGGTCCAGTTCGGCTTGTCCATATTCGCGGTAGAGGATGGAGGATTTGTACTTGCCTGTTAGCACGATTTGTTCGGCGTAGAGGTCAGTTGGGAAGCGTTCGGCTAGGAAGGAACCGACGATGCCAATTTTCTTGCGGAGGCTGGGAATATCTCCCTTACCGAAGGTAACGCCCAAGACCTGCAATTCACCAGAACTTTTCCAAAATTCAGCCATGAGAATCCGTAAGAGAGTGGATTTTCCAGCACCATTTAGCCCAAGAACGGCCCAAGTTTCTCCTTTTCTAACTTGCCAGTTAATGTCTTCTAAAATCGTCTTTCCTTGGCGACGATAGGATAAATCTTGCATGGATAGAATCATGGAGCACCTCACAAATGTTTTTCCTATTTTATCATAGAAATGCTAGAAAATGAATAATTTCCCTCCAAATCTAAAAATATGATATAATAGGACTGTTATCTAAAATTATAGACATAGGAGACCGACATGGAAGACCCTGGTAGTCAGACCATTTATTTGCAAATTTTGATCCTTTTTATTCTAACCCTGCTCAATGCCTTTTTCTCAGCTTCTGAGATGGCATTAGTGTCGCTCAATCGTTCTCGTGTGGAGCAAAAGGCGGTTGAAGGGGAGAAAAAGTATATTCGTCTGGTCAAGGTGCTAGACAATCCTAACAACTTTTTGTCAACCATTCAAGTTGGCATTACCTTTATTTCAATCTTATCAGGGGCGAGCTTAGCTAGTGACTTGGGCAAGGTATTTGCGGGCTGGTTGGGAAATTCTTCAACGGCACAGACGGCAGGTTATTGGTTTGCTTTGGCATTGTTGACCTTCGTATCGATCGTCTTGGGGGAATTGTATCCGAAGCGGATTGCCATGAATATGAAAGAAAATCTAGCCGTTGTGACTGCGCCAGTAATTATTTTCTTAGGGAAGATTGTGAGTCCCTTTGTCTGGCTCTTGTCTGCATCCACAAATCTCTTGTCTCGGATTACACCCATGACTTTTGATGATGCGGATGAGCAGATGACCCGAGATGAGATTGAGTACATGCTGACCAAGAGTGAAGCGACAAGCCTGGATGCGGACGAGATTGAGATGTTGCAGGGGATTTTCTCCTTGGACGAAATGGTGGCGCGTGAGGTTATGGTGCCTCGGACGGATGCTTTCATGGTCGATATCGAGGATGATGTTAACAGTATTATCCAAGAAATTCTCAAGCAAAATTTCTCCCGAATTCCTGTCTATGAAGACGACAAGGACAAGGTGATTGGTCTCATTCATACCAAGCGCCTCTTGTCAGAAGGTTTTACAAATGGTTTTGAAAATATCAATCTACGTAAGATTTTACAGGAACCACTCTTTGTTCCAGAAACGATTTTCGTGGATGATCTCTTGACGGAACTCCGTAATACGCAAAATCAAATGGCTATTCTTCTTGATGAATACGGTGGAGTGGCTGGTTTGGTCACTCTGGAAGATTTGTTGGAAGAAATTGTTGGAGAAATTGATGATGAAACGGATAAGACAGAGATTTTTGTCCGTGAAATTGCAGACCAGACTTATATTGTTCAGGGGAATATGACCCTCAATGACTTCAATGAGCACTTTGGCACAGAGTTGGAAAGCGATGATGTGGATACCATTGCTGGCTTCTACTTAACAGGTGTTGGGACGATCCCAAGTCAGGATGAAAAGATGAGCTATGAAGTGGACAGCAATGATTACCACTTGGTGCTGATCAATGACAAGGTCAAAAATGGTCGTGTGACTAAAATCAAACTTTTATTAACAAAGATTGAAACAGAAGAAGATGGAAAAGAGTAGGAAATTCCCACTCTTTTTTCAGTGTTTTTGAACCCGCTTTCCTAAAAATAGTGTTATAATGGAGGGAGTGAAAGATAGGAAGTAAAAATGGAAGAAATCGATTACAGAAATGTTACTGGTTTGGTACATTCGACAGAGAGCTTTGGTGCTGTAGATGGCCCGGGTATCCGCTTTGTGGTCTTCATGCAGGGCTGTCATATGCGGTGTCAATATTGCCATAATCCAGATACCTGGGATTTGGTAAATCCTATGGCGACAGAAAGAACAGCAGAAGACGTCCTCAATGAAGCCTTGCGTTACAAAGGTTTTTGGGGGAAGGAGGGAGGCATCACCGTATCAGGTGGTGAAGCCACTATCCAGATTGACTTTTTGATTGCCCTCTTTACCTTGGCCAAGGAGAAAGGCATCCACACTACTTTGGATACCTGTGCCCTGACTTTCCGTAATACTCCTCGCTATCTGGAAAAATATGAGAAGCTCATGGCTGTGACGGATTTGGTGCTCTTGGATATCAAGGAAATCAATCCTGACCAACACAAGATTGTCACTGGTCACAGCAATAAGACTATTTTGGCTTGTGCACGTTATCTGTCAGATATTGGCAAGCCCGTTTGGATTCGCCATGTCTTGGTGCCAGATTTGACAGACCGTGATGAGGATTTGGTGCATTTGGGTGAGTTTGTCAAAACATTGACTAATGTGGAGCGTTTTGAAGTTCTTCCTTATCATAATTTGGGTGAATTCAAGTGGCGTGAATTGGGGAAACCGTATCCGCTAGAAGGAACCAAGCCACCAACCAAAGCCCGTGTTGAAAACGCGAAAGAACTCATGCAGACAGAATCCTATCAGGAATACCTCAATCGGATTAAAGCACAATAAAATCAGAGAACATCTCAAAAGTGAGGTGTTCTTTTTCTAGTTTTATTCAAAATGTGGTATACTAAACTATCGCTAAATAGTAATAAAAGAGAAGAAAATTGAAAGCTATTCAACAAATAAAGTACGCTAAAGAGCCATTTGACTTGGAGATTGTCGACATTCCTAAACCGACAATTTCTTCACAAGATGTATTGATTAAGGTGGTGGCAGCAGGTTTGAACTCTGTGGATTACAAGCTCATGACGGGGTCAATTCGAGCGATTTTTCCTTTTAAAACGCCATTCACAGCGGGAAATGAATTTGCAGGGGGCATCGAGGAAGTGGGAAGTGATGTGGTTGATTTTAAGGTAGGAGACCGGATTTATGGTCGAATGACCTTGAAAGAACCAGGTGCATTTGCGGCGTATGTAGGAATTGCAGCGTCAGAAATTGCCTTGATTCCAGACTACCTCAGTTTTGAAGAGGCGGCCGGAATTCCTTTGACAGCCTTAACAGCCTACCAAGCCTTGGATTTGTTGAAGGTAGAGGCTGGGAAGACGATTTTTATCTCCGGTGGAACAGGTGGTTTTGGTGCCATAGCCATTCCCCTAGCCAAAGCTCGTGGTTTGCGGGTCGTGACAAATGGTCGTGCGATTCATAAAGAGCGGATGCTGAGCTTGGGAGTGGACCAATTTATCGATTACCAGACAGAGGACTACACAGCGATTCTATCGGATGTGGACTACGTCATTGATACCTTGGGAGGAGAAGAGCTGGAGAAGCAGTTTGGGATTTTGAAAACAGGGGGTCATCTAGTCAGTCTGAGTAGTCTGCCTAACCGTGCCTTTGCCAAAGAAATGGGTCTGTCTTGGTTCAAGCAATTCTTATTTGGTCTGGTTGGACGAAAATATGACAAACTAGCAGCTGAAAATGGGCAAACCTATCATTTCATTTTTATGCATTCGGATGGTCCGCAATTGCGTGAGATTTCTCGTATTTTTGCTGAAAAACAAGTTCCCATTTCCAGTGACCAAGTATTTGCGTTTACTGACATCAACAAGGCGCTGGATAAGTTGCGAAAAGGTGGTTCAAAAGGGAAATCCATTTTACGAGTAGAGGAGTAAAAAAAGAAGCCGATGGCTTCTTTTCGTTTATAATTTGCTGTCGTCAATAGCGTTGAGCCAGTCAGCGGCAGCAGTCAGAGTTGCTTCCAAGGCTCCTTCTTGGAATGGAGATTGGATACCAGCAGCTTCCACGATTTGGAGGAAGGTTGCTGTTCCACCCATTTTACAGATGCGCATGTAGTCTTCCCAAGCTGTTTCGTCGTGATCTACTTGTGTTCGTTTCCAGAACTGGAGGGCGCAGACTTGAGCGAGGGTGTAGTCGATATAGTAGAACGGGCTTGCAAAAATGTGTCCTTGGCGGTACCAGAAGATACCACGGTCAAGGGCTTCTGATTCAGAGTAATCTTTTGAAGGAAGGTACATTTTTTCAAGACGACGCCAAGTGGCTTTGCGCTCGGCAGGTGTCATCTCTGGATGTTCGTAAACTTCGTGTTGGAAGTGGTCGACGAGTACACCGTATGGCAAGAAGAAGAGAGCGGCTGACAAATGGCTGAATTTGTATTTGTTTACTTGTTCTTTGAAGTACAGATCCATCCAAGGCCAGGTCATAAATTCCATAGACATAGAATGAATTTCACAAGATTCGTAGGTTGGCCAGATAGCTTCAGGTGCTGCAATCCAACGTGAATTGTAAACTTGGAAGGCATGTCCAGCTTCGTGCGTCAAGACGTCGATGTCTGCACTTGTTCCATTGAAATTAGCAAAGATAAATGGGCTCTTGTAGTCGTAAATGTAGGTACAGTAGCCACCTGTGTCTTTACCATCTTTGGCAATGAGGTCTAGCAAATCGTTTTCTACCATGTAGTCGAAGAATTCGCCTGTTTCTGGGGACAACTCGTGGTACATTTTTTGTGCTTCTTTGACTAGGTGTTCAGGCCTACCCTGCGGTGTCGCGTTTCCGTTTAAGTACTCGAGAACTAGATCGTAGTGTTTGAGCTCAGGGACTTGAATCCGTTTGGCTTGGCGGTCGCGCAATCCGTTGACAATTGGAACAACCAATTTTAAGATTTCTTCGCGGTAGGTCTTGACCATGTCACGGTTGTAGTCAAAACGGTTCATCATCTTGTAACCGTATTCAACATAGTCTTTGAAGCCGAGTGTTGTCGCGATTTCATGACGAACTTTGACAAGCTGGTCGTAGACGTCGTCAAATGCAGCTTCGTGTTCTACAAAGTAACCTGTGACAGTGTCGGAAGCTTCTTTACGCGTGTCGCGGTCAGTTGATTGGTTGAAAGGTCCCATTTGAGAGAGGTTGTAAGTTTCTCCTCGGAAGTCCAAGCGGGCAGTTGCCATCAGGTTATTGTAGTGGTCGACCAATTGATTTTCTTTTTGGAAAAGTGGAATCGCTTCGGATGAGAAAGTTTTGAGCTTGTTTTCTGCCAACATAAAGAATGTTTCTGGCAAGAAGTCACCGAGTTCTTTGCGGAATGGGCTATCCACCACCACGCGGTAGTAGTTGGTCATGAGCTCGTCAAAGAGGGGAGAATACTCGTTCCAGAATTTTGTTTCTTCATTGTAGAAGTCGTCATTCATGTCAATGGAGTGACGGATGCTCCAGAGATTGGCCTGGGTGTCGATATTTCCGTTGATGGCTGTGATTTGCTTGACGATAGCAAGAGCTGCATCGGCACTTGTTGCAGCAGCCAAGTCAGCAGTTAAAGCTGCCATTTCTTGTTTGAGCGCTTCATAGTCAGGGCGCACATAAGTGTAATCTGAGAATTTCATAAAAACTCCTTTATAATAATCTACTACTATCTTACCTTTTTTTAGGTGCGGATGCAAATGCAGTTCCCCTCATTCCATTATGATTGAAAATGTGGTAAAATAAGTTGAATCTATTTAATGAGGTAACAACATGTCTAAATTTTTAGTTTTTGGTCACCAAAATCCAGATACGGATGCAACAGCTTCAGCTTATGGTTGGGCTTACTTGGAGCGCGAAGCTTGGGGACGCGATGCAGAAGCCGTTCTCTTGGGAGAGCCAAATGAAGAAACACAATTTGCCTTGGACTACTTTGGTGTAACAGCCCCTCGCGTGGTCACTTCTGCTAAAGAAGAAGGCGTGAGCCAAGTTATCTTGACAGACCACAATGAATTCCAACAATCTATCGCAGATATTCGTGAGGTTGAAGTGGCAGCAGTCATTGACCACCACCGTGTAGCGAATTTTGAAACGGCTAATCCACTTTATATGCGTGTTGAGCCAGTTGGTTCAGCCTCTTCTATCGTTTACCGTGCTTCAAAAGAAGCAGGTATCACCCTTCCAAAAGAAGTAGCTGGTCTTCTCTTGTCGGGTTTGATTTCTGACACGCTTTTGCTCAAATCTCCTACAACTCACGTCTCTGATCCAGCAGTTGCAGAAGAATTGGCAGCCATCGCAGGCGTTAACTTGGAAGAATATGGCTTGGCATTGTTGAAAGCTGGAACAAACTTGGCAAGCAAATCAGCTGAAGAGTTGATTGACATCGACGCCAAAACATTCGAATTGAATGGCAACGCAGTGCGCGTGGCACAAGTCAATACGGTGGATATCGCAGAAGTCTTGGAACGCCAAGCAGAAATCGAAGCAGCCATGATAGCTGCATCAGCAGCCAACGGCTACTCAGACTTTGTCCTTATGATTACAGACATCGTCAACTCAAACTCAGAAATCTTGGCTTTGGGAAGCAACATGGACAAGGTAGAAGCAGCCTTCAACTTTACCCTTGAAAACAACCATGCATTCCTTGCAGGTGCTGTTTCACGTAAGAAACAAGTTGTTCCTCAATTGACAGACAGCTTTAACGCATAATAAACTGAAAACACGCTAGAAAGCTCTAGCGTGTTTTTTTAGATGCTACATGAAGTAGAATTTTAGTGTAGCTTAGTGATGTTTCTGAACGATTTTTTTAATCGTTGGAATAATCATTGGGAGCAAGGTCACGAGGACAATCGTAATGATAATCAGAGAAAAGTGACTTTTGACAAATGGAATATTGCCAAAGAGGTAGCCAGCGCCAGTCGCAATGATAGACCAGGAAACTGCTGCGATGAATGCCCGTATGAAGAAATCTTTAAAAGGAAATTGGCTGACACCGGCAACAAATGGGACAAATGTACGGACAATCGGGATATAGCGCCCGAGAATGATAGCGGCAGATCCTTTTTCTTCGAAATACTCTTCTGCATCTTGAATGTACTGCTCTTTGATAAAGCGAGAGAAGAAGGGATGTCTTACCATCTGGTAGCCAAAGGTATGTCCGATAAAGAAGTTTAAGGTATCCCCTAGGATAGATGCAAGGAAGAAGAGGATGCCAAAAATCCATACATTAAAGGACATATTTGGATTAGCAGCGAGAGCTCCAGCCGCAAACAGTAGGCTATCACCTGGGAGGAATGGAAGGATAACCGCTCCTGTTTCCACGAAAATCACGAGGAAAAGTAGGAGATAAGTCCAAGGGCCAACCGCATTAGCCATCGCATAGATATGCTGGTCGATATGTAAAATAAAATCAATGATAAACATAGTTACCTCATTTTTGTTTTTTTAGGGGAATTTCAGACTGATAAAGCGTCCAAAATAACATCTATCACAGTTAACTGAGTAGAGTTTACATGATATCATTAGTATACCATCTCGTAGCTACTAGTAGTCAAGTTTTTCATCTCCATTTTCAAAAAATTTCAAAAAAAACTGTCTGAGCTGGTAAATGATTTCAAGTTTATCTGCGTGAGCTCATATGAGCTGAAAATTGCTCTCTGTTTTTCCGCAAGAGTCTATTTTTTTGTTATACTGTTTTTATGATTATCACAGTGAACCCTACAAAATTAACCAAGCAGTCTTTTTTTCAAGACTTAATCAATTACCTAGCCCTGCATGATGAGGTTATCTTGCGGGACATTAAAAAAACGTTTTCCGAAGTGAAAAACGTGGATAAGCTGTTGGATAGCTACATTGACGCGGGTTATATTGCGCGTGAAAATCGTCGCTACCGCAATCAATTTTCTTTGCTGGTGTCCTGTGACCAGCTGGAATTTGGTCAAGAGGTCTTTGTGGACGACCAATCCCCTGTCTATCAGGATTTAAAAAACTTGACCTATGAGATGGACTTGGCCAATGACACCAATGCTTTGGTGATTCGAGAAAAAGTTGATTTTTTGCGGGAAAAGTTGACATTGAATGCTTATTTTTACAAAATGCGGGAGCAGTTGCCCTTATCTGCTGAACAGGCGGTTTTGTATGAGCTTTTGGGAGATGTCAATCCCGCTTATGCTCTCAAATACATGACCACATTTCTACTGAAATTTACCCGCAAGGATATTCTTCTGCAAAAACGTTCGGAGATCTTTGTGCAGGCTTTGGTCATTTTAGGCTTTATCGAGTCGGTTGATGAATTCAGTTACCGTTTGACCATGGAGCTGGATAGGGAGAGATTAATCTTTGAAGCGACGGAATAAACAGATAGGAGAACGAGTGCCAACTCGTTCTTTTTGTGTCTTATTTTTCTAAAAAGAAGGGCTAGAATTTGCCAGACAGACAAAATTGGGGATTTTGTGTAAAATCTGTTATTTTTTTAGCAAAATATAGTGATAAAAAATCAAGAACCTGGGACTCAGTCCTAGGTTCTTTTTTCATTTTATGGCTTCTAGCCAGTTTTTCTCGAAGAGGAAAACAAGAAAACCACCAGCTTAGCTGGTGGCTGACAAGGCTTCGAGCTTCCCTTTATTTTTCCTAGTCTAACCTAATTGTTCAGGTTAGACAAAGGAGGAGTAAAAAAGTCCAGTGGACTATTTTAGCGTGGCTAAAACCAGTTATAGTTTATCACATACAAAATAAGACAAGATTTGATTGGGATTTTCCGTCATCTATGTCAATACAAAGGTGTGGAAATTATAGAAGGACACATGATGCCCAATCATGTTCATATGCTTGTCATGATTCCACCAAAACTAGCGATTTCTGATTTCATAGGCTACTTAAAAAGTAAAAGTGCCTTGATGATATTTGGTAAGCATGCGAATTTGGAGACCATCGGCTTATAGCCGGTGTACAAGCCACCCGTTTTCACGGGTGGTTTTGACTTATTTTTGAGGTTTGTTGTCATCGGAAAATTTGATGAAGGGAAAGGTTTGAAAATCAGGTAAATTGACTCTCAGTTTCTCCAAGTCAAATTTAGGGCGGTTTTGATTTTGCTCTTTCCAGATTTGATATCGGGTATCAATGAGGAGTCGGGTCATCCTTTCCAACATTTGCCGTTCTTCAGGGGAGAGGTTTTGTCGATTTTGAGCCAAGGCCTGTAACTTAGCAGGCGTATCGATGGTCATGTCGCTGAAGCGGTAAATGCCAGCTTGGGTAAAGAGACCGAAAAAGAGGTCGAAAAAGGTTTTGAGTTCGTCGGGGCTTAAGCTAGCTGTCCAGGTTTTGAGGGTTTGGTCCATTTGCAGGCTGTCGGGGGTCAGAGCGGCAGCAGTTTGGAAGGTTTTGTCGTCAATTTCCCAAGTAAAACTGATATGCTGCATGAGTCCCAGCCCTGTACTTTTGACAATGTGGGCATTTTTCGGTGTTTGAAGCATCATACCAACGATAGAGCCTTCTGGAATGATGGAATGAATGCGTTTGGTAATGGCTGCATACCCAGTCGATGCAAGGACAGTTTCATGCAAGCCAGGGCCATCAAAACTATAGACTTCTTGGATGCTTTCCTGAAGGGCAGGCTGGACTTGGCTGCTGGCAAAAGTAGCCAAATTGCCCCCTTTTGAATGGCCAGCTACATAAAAATTAGCCGGTAGGGTCTCAATAGCTGTTTCTAAGTAGTCTCGTGCCGCTGCTTGGGCAGGAATTTCGGCCATATAGGTCATATGGAAATCCTCTTTCCAGCCGATTATGGTATCATCAGTTCCACGAAAAACGGTCAGAACATCGTTTGGAGTGAGGCGATAGGAGACGGCTGCAAATTGCTTTTGATCCTCCAAGCTATAATCATTGACATAGGCAAAGGCTCGGATATACTTGAACCGTTTGCTCTGGCTTAGTTGCGCAAGTAGTGCCAGACGGTCACGGTTGACCATGGAAAGTGGCGGATAGCCAGACTGAAATTTTTCATGAAATTTATCTGCCAATTCATCCAACCGAATGCCTTTTGTCACTGAAAAATCTGCCGTAATCAAGTCATCGAAGGGCAGGTAAGACAGCTCTGTCAAGGCTAAAATGTCCAATTCATTGATTGCAGTCTCGTAAAAATTGTCATATTGATAATTGGTCAGGTAGGTCAGTATATTTGCCATGTGGTTTCCTCTTGCTTATTTCTATCAGTATAGCCCAAGTTGCTGGAAAAGACAAATGCCAACTTAAAATCTTGTAAGTCAGCTAAAAATCATTCCATTTACTGGCTAAATCCTTTATAATAAGAGAAAAGAAAGGAGCGCCGATGCAGAAGATTTTAATTGTAGAAGACGATGCGACCATTAGCCGTTTGGTGGCTAAAAATCTGATCACATGGGGATACGATGTGGAGGAAGTGACGGATTTTCAAGCTGTCTTAGAGCAGATTCGCTCATTTCAGCCGCACTTACTCTTGTTGGACATTACCTTGCCCTTTTTTAACGGCTATTACCGGTGCCAAGAAATCCGCAAAGAGTCACGTTTGCCCATCATTTTTCTATCTTCGCATGACCAGCCCATGGACATTGTCATGGCCATCAATATGGGGGCGGACGATTATGTGACCAAGCCTTTTGATATGACCGTTCTGCTGGCTAAGATACAGGGCTTGCTGCGTCGGACCTACGACTTTGTAGGGGAGCAATCAGTCCTGCTCTTTGATGATATTTCCCTAGACTTAAAAACCATGCAGATTCATTTTGCTGGAAAAACAGATGAACTGACCAAAAATGAATTTCAAATCCTGCGGGTACTGTTTGAGCGACCGCAGGTTATCGTCAGCCGTGAGGACCTGATGAAAGAGCTCTGGAACAGCGACTTGTTTATCGATGACAATACCTTGACGGTCAATGTGGCGCGTCTGCGAAAAAAATTGACAGACATGGGCTTGACCAATATCATCTCAACCAAAAAGGGAGTCGGGTACGGCTTGGTGAAGCGCCATGACTAGACGAGAATGGTGGCAGTTCCTTTGGAATTGGTTGCGAGAACGGGCTCTATTCTTGATCGGTTTTGCTCTGCTTAGCTTCTTGCTGTGGGCATTTTCAGGTCTCTACGGTATCGAGCAAGGAGTGGCTGATTATGGATTTCTTTTAATTTTAGTAATAATGTTGCTGGTTTTCCTGATGGACGGTGTGAGACAGTTTCGGAAATGGTCGGCGGTTCTTGCTGGTCAGGATTTTCCTCATCAGACAGCGATAGAGATGCTTTTGCTGAAGAAATACCAAGAGGCAGCCTTGCAGCTGGCCAGTTGTAAAGCCGAGGAGCGTGCCCGTCAGGAGGATTTGCAGGACTACTATACCATGTGGGCCCACCAAATGAAGGTGCCCATCGCAGCCAGTCAGCTCTTGATAGGCGACTTAGACGCCAGTCAGCACAAGCAAGAACTGAGTCAGGAATTGCTGAAAATTGAACAGTATACTGGCTTGGTGCTCAATTACTTACGGTTGCAGTCTTTTCATGATGACCTCGTTTTTCGTAAGGAAAATCTTGCAGACTTGGTCAATCAAACGGTTAAGAAATTTTCCATTTTCTTTATCCAGCAACGCATTCGTCTGGAGTTAGGAGACTTAGAACAGGAAATCGTGACAGATAAGCGCTGGTTCGGGCTTCTGCTAGAACAATTTTTGTCTAACGCACTGAAATATACCAAAACAGGAACTATTTCAATTTTGCTAGATGAGGGGGATTTGGTGATTCGTGACACGGGAATTGGGATTGCTAAGGAAGATTTGGAGCGGGTTTTTGAACGAGGATTTTCGGGTTACAATGGCAGGATTACCCAACAATCATCAGGATTAGGGCTCTATTTATCTCGGAAGATTGCTCAAGAATTAGATTTCTCCTTAAAATTGACCTCCGAGGTCGGGAAAGGTACAGAGGTTCGGATTGGTATTAACCAAAAACGACTCAGGCTAGATTAACCTTACAAATCTGTAAGTGAGATGTAAGTTAGAACCATGGCTACCATGGTTTTTTAGCAGTAAAATGAAACGAGTAAAAAGAAATGGAGAACTGTGATGACACTACTAGATGTACAACATGTGAAAAAGATTTACCAAACTCGCTTTCAGGTCAATCAAGTCGAGGCCTTGAAGGACATTCATTTTACAGTGGATGAAGGGGAATATGTGGCGATTATGGGAGAGTCAGGGAGTGGTAAGTCAACCTTGCTCAATATCCTAGCTATGTTAGACAAGCCAACGGAGGGGAAAATTTTGTTGAAAGGGGTGGATACGCAGTCCATCAAGCAGAAGGAAGCATCTGCTTTTCGCCGTGAAAAATTAGGCTTTGTTTTTCAGGATTTTAATCTTTTAGATACCCTGTCTGTCAAGGATAATGTCCTCTTGCCCCTCGTTCTGTCTCGCGTGCCTGTTGGAGAGATGAATAAGCGTGGGATAGACATTCTCAATCATCTAGGGATTGCTACCTTAAAGAATAAAATGCCTTATGAGATTTCGGGAGGTCAGCAGCAACGAGTGGCAGTAGCACGTGCCATCATCACCCAACCAGAAATCCTCTTAGCAGATGAGCCGACAGGTGCCTTGGATTCTAAGTCCTCAGCGACCTTGCTCGATGTCTTTGATACCATCAATGAACAAGGGCAGACCATTTTGATGGTGACCCACTCGACAACAGCGGCCAGTCGTGCCAAGCGCGTGCTCTTTATTCGAGATGGTATCCTCTACAATCAAATTTACCGCGGAGGCCGTACTGAGCAAGAGATGTTCCAAGCAATTTCAGATACCTTGACCGTCATGGCGAATCGAGGTGAATAATATGTGGGGACTAACGCATAAATTAGCCGTTTCCAATCTCTTGAAAAATCGGGAACTCTACTACCCATTTGCCTTGATGACCGTACTGTCTTCGGCTGTGGCCTATATTTTTACTTCTCTTACCTACAATCCCGATATCAAAAAAGTTGCCTTTTCAAGTGCTGTCAATTCGATCATGGGATTTGGTCTAGTCGTCGTTTTGGTTACCGTGAGTTTGATGATTCTTTATGCTAATGCCTTTGTCATGAAACAGCGCTCCAAAGAGTTTGGACTCTACAGTGTGTTGGGTTTGGATAAGAAACACCTTCTTTATATGAATGGAGTAGAAACTTTTCTCTTTGGCAGCATGGCGACTGGTCTGGGTATTTTAACTGGCATCTTGTTGGACAATCTCTTTTATGCCATTTTACTAAGAATTATTCAAGTGCCCGTTGTCTTTAGCTCCACTTTTCAGTGGAAGAGTGTGGTAACCGTTTTGTTGGCTTTTGCAGTTATTTTTTCCTTTACCAGTCTTTTAAATGCAGGCAAAATCGGTTTTTCTTCCTCACTCAATCTAGTCAAGGGTAAGCGAACAGGTGAGAAAAAGGGACGGTTCCTCAAGCTACAAACTCTCATAGGTACTCTTGTTTTGGGAGCTGCCTATTGGCTGGCAACAGATATTTCTAATCCTAGCACAGCAATAAGCAACTTCTTTATCGCTGTTCTTATGGTTATCTTTGCGACCTATCTACTCTTTAATGCAGGGACTATTGTTTTTCTTCGATTTTTGAAAAATCGTCCTTCCTATTTTTATCAACCAAGCAACTTTATCTCGGTGTCAAACTTGATTTTCCGTATGCGAAAAAACGCCATGGGACTTGCGACCATCGCCATCTTATCGACCATGGTTTTGGTGACACTGATTGCAGGTGTCAATATTTATTTCGGTGGGCACAATACCGTTGCCATTTCTTATCCACAGGAAATTGCCATCGTTATGGAACCCTTGAAAAATGAGGATGGAACGGTGTCTGGCACTCAGCAAGAGGCTAGAAGTTATGTGGATAAACTGATTAAAGAAGAAAAGATTTCAGATGCTCAAGTAACGGACTATACCTATCAATTTGAATTTATTAAAAAAGTAGAGGGCAATCGTCTTGAAACCTATACAGGTATGGAAGATACTTATGGAACAATGGACTCTTATACTAAGGGAGCTATCAGTGTCATCTCAGCTAGCGACTATAAGAAGTTGACGGGGAAAGAGGCAGACTTGTCAGGCCGTCAAATTCTCCTCTATAGTCAGGGGATGAATTATCAGACGGATAAAGACCTGATTCTAAATGGGAAGACTTATGTGATTAAGCAGGTGCTGGATCACGATATTACTAAAAAGAAACTCCCTCGTTCAATGAGTTTTATAATGGACAAGGATACTCTAATCGTCGTAGCAGATGGTGTAGAGGTTCTGCCAGTTGAGAAGAGTCATTACTACTTTGGGATAGATACTTCCCTCTCGGCTGATGAACAATCTAAACTGGGTGAAAAGTGGAGATATATGGATGGTAATGACAACACAGAGAATAAAGAGATCACGTTTAATCATTTCTACGCCTCCACTCGGATAGACATGGAAAGAGACTTCTTTGCCTTTACAGGCTCGTTTCTCTTTATTGGTCTTCTTTTGACATCAGTCTTCTTTATGGCAGCAGTTCTTGTCATCTATTACAAACAGGTCTCAGAAGGCTATGAGGATAAGGAGCGGTTTGCCATCATGCAAAAAGTGGGACTAGATCAAGAAGCGACGAAGAAAAGTATCGGCAAGCAGATGTTGACGGTCTTCTTCCTCCCTATCGCAGTTGCTTTTATCCATCTGGCTTTTGCCTTTAAGATGCTATCTCTTATCTTGCGTCTGCTTAGCCTACTAGATACTAGCTTTATTTTCCAAGTCACTTTGGTAACCTGTCTCATTTATTTCGTCCTCTATGTTCTGGTCTATCTAGGGACATCGCATGCCTACCATAAAATTATTGGTAAGTAAAAGCCAATTTGTTATGGTTAGATTTTAATATCTTGTGAAATAAACTGAAAAAGCGAATGGTAGTAACCCTACAGAGATTAGGATTTATTTATCATTCGTTTTTAATGTATTTTCATTGTCTTTCAAATATGGTTATTCATAGTCTTTCGCTAACTGCTTTTTTAGGTGGACTTGTGCCAAATCTCTCTTTTTTGGTACAATAAAGAAAAAGAAGAGGAGGAAACCATGACATTTGAAGAAATTTTCAAGAATGGCTTAGAATACTGTTCTTTAGGCGTTTGTGAGCTATATTTTTAAGGATTTTTTGAAAAATTTTAGTCATAGATTTTCTTTAATAGTCTTCCAAAGTCCACAAAAAGGTGAACAAAAAAGACCTAAAATAGGTCAATCAAATAATGAGTTCAGCAGGCAAGAACTAGCGTAGTCATCAGCTACGCTTTTTTAGTTATCTTTGCTTATCTGATAGACTTATTATATCAAAAAAGGGAGGGTATGACCTCAGGGGTTAACTCTCCCTAATCGGCTAGACTATGCAAGCCTCCAGCTGTGAATATATTATAACATGTTTATCACGCGCATTAGTTACTTTATCTATCGAAAAGGTAAGATACCTAAAAGCGTGTGGTTATCAAATTTGTTGACCTTAACAAAACAATTTCAAGCGAATATCACGCGTAAGCCTACTGTATTTATTTTTATAGTTCGCCTTTTTCTATTTTTTCTTGTATTATCCTAGCCCATATATCATAAAAAGGATGGTTGTCTGGGATAACGGGGGGATTGTTGGTAAATTCTTCTTGGGTTAAGGTTGTTTCTTCGTCTAATATTGTACCGTCTGCTAGCTTAGTGCCTTTAGGGACAATGTGGGTTATTGTTGGTTTCCATTCTTTTTTAGGTTTAGCCATATAGTGAACTCCTTAAATATAAATAATAGGACTGACCCACCACCTCCACAAATTTACTTGTTTCATGGGTGTTAGACCAGCCCTATTATTAACTAAATTGTATCATAAATCAGCTTAGGCATGAATTTTCTTATCAGCAATGGCATCTGTCAAAGTTTGGGAAAAGTTCAAACCTAGGTCATGTCCTAAAGTATCCGCCCAACGTGGGATAGTTAGAGTTTTCTTTACAGGTTCTTGACTGCCTAGATATTCCGCTACGTCAACCATAACCATAGAGACAAAAGACTTGCTAGGGTCATAAACTAGCTCTATATCTCCATCATTATGGAAAGGGTTATTATCTGCCAAAGATAGAGCATTAATAGGGGTAGGTGTGGGAATGTCTCGCCCATTCTCGATATAGTCCGCTAGGTGAATACCTAACCAGTCGCTAGCCATTGCCATAGCGTCTGCCATATCTTCGCCTTGGGTCGCTGAATGCTCAAAGTCTGGGAAAGTGACAAAATAAGGGGCGTTCGCTCCGTCTGTATCGTCATAATAAAATAAAGCTGGATAAGTGACAAGCATAGTTTACCTCCAAATTAAAGACAAGCGGGGAACTGTCTTTATAACAGCCCAGCTTGCTTTTTGATACCCCGTTCAGTGTATTTGTTAATTTCACCGTGGGGAATGGTTATAGGTCGCTCGCCTGCTTTTTCAAGTTTAACGTGTGACCCTTTACCGCCTTTGGTCTTTATCCAACCATGAGCAGTAAGTAGCTTAACCATTTCTTTTTGTGTCATAGGCATAGCGCTTTTACCTCCTGACAAGATTAGTATATCATACGTGTTACACGTATTCAAGTAAAAAGAATGTTCTGTATCAAAAACGAGCAATTCAGAAATAGCCCCTAAAATCGTTTCTAAGGTGTTTTATTCTGTTTGTGGTTAAATTTTATCAGATAAAGTAAAACACGCGCTGAAACATGGCTTATTTTAAGCCTCTGACTGTCCTAGTTGATTTTGTACCTGTTCTAAGTTTTTAATAGCTTTTCGGCGTATGCTTTGAATTTCTTTGTCTTTTAATCCTAAAAACTCGGAAAGGTCTTTAGTCTTTATCCCCTCGATATATTGGGCGGTTAATAAATCCTGTTGCTCTTTGTCTGATAGCTGATTGATTACGCCAGCCATTTGCTGGCGTTTTGCTGTGATTTCTCTGATAGCTGTTAAGATTTCATTTTCTTGTGGTTCTAGTAGGTTCGGAAGTGCTTTGAATTGCTCTCTTACCTGCGCCAACTCGATTTCTAAGCTATCAATGAATGGTTTTAGGTCTCTAGCGTTTCTTAGTTGCTCGCTCATAGTCAAATTTATTTCAAACATCATTTAATACCTCGTATGACTATGATTATATCAAAAAGGCGTGTGTTCTTTGTTTTATCCCCTTACTAATTAAGTATTGTTACCTTACCAAAACCTTACCATTTTACCTAACCACAATCTCACTATTTTAATTCTTGTTAGGGGTAGGGGTAAACGAACAAAAAACCACTTGTAAAGGCATTTCTAGCTAAAAAAACACGAATAAAAATCTCAAAAAGGGAACTTTTTGCACGGAAAAGGGCAGCGTTGTTTATTTCCGAATAATTATAGCCCCGTTATAAAACAAAGGGGTATTTCTCATATGATTAGCAATTAGAATCTAGTTTTGTTCCTAACTGCCTAATCGCTTCTGCTTGTACTCTGTAGTAGTTGCTTTCTGACATCCCTAGACTGTGATACAGTTCTTTCTTGTATCTGTGTTCTGGCTGAGCGTTAAGATAAGCAAGAAATAAAATGCGTTTCAGTTTCTTGTTAGTCATTCGATTATAGGCTTGCCTAATTGCATTGACAAATTCAACTGCTTCAAGATGGATAGGTAAGTCAACGGATGGATATACTTGTTCTAGCTCCTTATCTATATCTTCCATAGTCAAGTTACTTCCTGCAATCCTTCCACAACGTCGATAGTGTTTTAACAGTGTCTTGGTATCCATTCTGCCCTCTCCTTGTGATATAATATATTTAGCAAATATATATCGAAGAGGTCAGCGCGTGCGTTGGCTTTTTTTGTCATTTCTCGGAGTTCGCTCGGAGTTTATCCGAGCGTTCGGAATAGAAAAGGCTCTATATCAACTATTTTACACTCTTTTTAGGTTATTCGTCGTTTTGAAAATGTCGTACTTTCTTTATTTGTTCGTTTTGGAAATTTAGAGTATGTAGGTAGTTGCAGGTAGTAACAACTTCCCGTAAATCTTAGAGTTTTGCTTATCGTTTTTACCTAGTCTACCTTACTACTTAGCCAAACTCTCATAGTCGCCTGTCATTGCTTCAGTATATTTTACGTCAATCACTTGGACTTCTGCCATAAAAATCGTTTACTTGGGCTTCAAAGTCATCCAGTTTTTGCTTGTGTTTCTGATAAAATATCTTAATTTTCATGTCTTTTCTCCATTTTGTATACGGTTTTCTTGATTTGTATACAGTTATTTTTAGAACCGTATACAAATTGAAGTCAGTCATATCAAGGCTTTAGCTATAGTTGTATACGGTTTATACACTTTATACAGTAAAAATAAAAACTATATATAGGGTATTTGGGATAGTCATATTAAATATATCTCTTATATGGGAAATTTTGAAAAAACCGTATAAACCGTATACACCGTATACAACCCTTGGTACGACTGGGTTTATTCTGCACACGGTTAAATTCCCTACCGTATACACCGTATACAGATTGTCCTATTTTCGTTTCTTTCTAGCTTCTGCTAGGTGGTTTTTATAGCCTCGTTCATTCTTTCGCTTCCTCTGTCTTTCTGGGTCAGCTCGCCCGTTTGAGTAGGCAAGACTGGCATAAAAAGGCAAATCCTCTTTTGGGTAAAAGCCCTTATGTAGTTGCTGACCTATTGGAATAACACTTTGACTAGGCTCAAATCCTTCGGGTAGATTGGTCTTTATTTCACGGTGTAAGCCTTCTTGTGTTTTGTTTAGCTTAACACCATAGTATTCTACAAAGCCTTTCCAGACATGATAAACAAAACTGTTAGGGATAAACTCACTTGTCAACTCATCCGTGAAAAATTGGGAAACAAAGTCAATGACAGGGTTCATTTCCTTATGGTGTTCCTCTAGGATTTCCATGGACTTCTTAGGATTGATGTCTGTGATTGGGATTTCAATAGCTAACCTTACCAAGTATTCTAAAACTTCCTTACGGTTGATGTAGTCGTCTTTTATAGCTTTGTTAGGTTTGCCTTTGAATATTTTGGTAAAAGGCAAAATTCTAAAACGGCGGTCAATAGCGGACTTATCTCCGTTCATCCGTGGCAAACCGTTAGAAGATTGTACCACGGTCATATTCAAGCGGATACTGTACGGGCGCTTCCCTTTGTCCTCTATGGTCATGATGTCCCCTGTTGCTAAGCTGAACATATCGGACGTATCTTTGATAACCGCGTCTTTTTGCACGTCGTCACCGATAACCAAAGACTTCCCTAGTAGAATGGACGTAGAAAACTGACTTTTTGACAGTCCCGTGATTTTTAAACTGGCCACATTCTCCATGCCAACCAAATTGATAAGCAGTTGCTGAAATGTTCCCTTACCTGTTCCACCTTCGCCAAATAGCCAAAAAATTTTATGTAATGACTGCCCTGTAATGCTTGCCTTAATAATTTGAATAGCAAGGTCATAAAGTTCTTTGTCTCCGTCAAAGAGTTCCAAAAGCCACGCTGTCGGTTTCCAACCTTTGATAGTTGGCTCTTTTGCCTTCGGATTGTATCCCGTTTTGATTTTACGTGTGACCGTAATATCTGGCGTAACTGCTCCAAATTGCCCCGTTTTGGCATTGTAAAGCTGGCTACCTATAACAGTGTACTGGCTTTCTATCTCCCTCATTTGGCTTTGTCTAGCAATTTTATAAAGCGTGTCAAAAGCCTGCTTTTCGGTTGCATTGGGGAAGATAACAGAAATAAGGTCTTGTAAAAGTTCATTATCTTCTAGCCAAATACCATAATCGGGATTGTAGTAGTATAGGGGGGCTTTCTGTCCTTGCGCTTCTGGCTTGATACGAATAAAGCGGATAAACTGTTTCAGCATAATGGCGACACCTAAAGGAGTTTTCGGCAATGCCTTCTCGCTTGCTTCCTGCCCTTTTTGTCTCGCTATCTCTTCATGTTGTTGTTGGGTTATTTTCCCGCTTTTAACGTTTTCAATGTGATTGCTGTCAGCCATAACCTCATCATAAGCCAATTTGAAAGCTTCATCTTTCACTGTTTGACATTCCTTGATAAGTTGACCTCTAACTCCTTTGAAAGTACTGAAATGTTTATCCTCATTCTCACGCGCTTCCGTGATTTCACTTTCTAGGTTTTTCAATTGTTCTTTTTCTATGGTTCTATCCTCTCTTTCTGTATTCTGCCCGTGCTATGCTTTCAAAAGTTCGGTCTAACTCCTCAATCGGCAATGGTTGGGCGGTGTTATTATTTGCTAGCTTAGTCAATTCATAAGCTGTTTCTAGGTCACAATCAACCCATTTATTAAACAATAGACCTATAAATCGGGTTGCGTTCACGTTGCGCCCTCCCTCGTCTCCAAAACCGTTGAAAAGCGTATCTAAGACCCTCATAGTGATAGACCGCTGACCGCTTGGATGTGGGCTATAGTTGGTTGTTACTTGTTTGTTGCGCGTGGTTTGTGTTGTCTGTACTGGTACAGGATAATCAAGTCCACGGTTCACATAACGCTGATAGTCTTCTGGGTCGCCTGTTGTAACTGGTAGACCTTGCAACTGTGACCAGGTAAGGCTTGCTAGGTCAAAAGGTAGCCCTATCTTGTTGGCTATTTCCTTGACTATCTGTTTATAGGTTGTTTCGTCCATGTTTCCACTAGGCTTTACTACAAGCCTATAACGGGGCTTTTCTGGTGTGTGTTTGATAGTGGGGTAAATAATGTAACTGTACTCCGAAAGTCTCTCAGAAACGATTTTAGGCAAGTTTACGCCTGTTTCAATGTCATCATAATCAAGAAAAATCAAATCACGATAGACAAGACTGTCATTGTTCCGTCTAATTGTCCCGTTTTTTTCCACCTTGACCTCTCCACTGATACAATACGGGGCTTGTGTACGCTTGTATTCTTCTATGTCCACACCTTCAGGAATTACTAGCGGTTTGAACTGGGCGATATAGTCAAACGGTGCTAGTTTCCCTTTGTATGGATAAAGCAAAGACCCAAAACCACGGGTTTCATATATTGTCATTTATCCGCTCCTAAAAATATTAGAATATCCTCGATTTTATAAAAGACTTTGCGTGTGTCTTCGATAGGAGGAGAGTAGCGCCGTAGCCCAGCACTTTCCCAACGTTTCAAGGTGCTATAATCTACGTCCAATTCATTTTTTATCTGCGTAGGTGTCATTAAGCCTGTTATCCGTGGTTTAGGTTTCAGATAATCCTTTAGAAAGCTATCTATCAGCTTTAATATGCCACGTTTTAGGCTGTTTTCACTCTCTTTACTTAGGCTAAACATTCATATCAGCCCCTTTCAGTAGTGCCTTGTAGCTTTTAAGTCAGCATTTAACAATACACTTAGGCGCTTTTGTTCTTCCTGTACTTGGTTGTAAAAGGCTTTTACGCCATCTAGTAGCTCTGCCTTATCTGCTGGGATAAAGTAACCTCGGTTAAAGCCATGACGTACACCAATGATAGGAACACCGTAGTGCGTGATTAGACGGCTTATTATACTTTGTACTGTCATTTCCTCAATCTTTAAGACAAGAGCTATTTCTGCCCCCGTGGTGGGGTTGTCAGCTCCTACCTTTATAAGATTAAGCACGCGCCTGTAATTCTCTGGTAACGTTGGTAGTGTCATTCTGTCGCCTCTCTTTCTTTGCTTACTAGGATAATCTGCCCTTTATTCCACATATCGGAAAAATCTGTTAGGGCTTCTAATACTCGCTCTAATTGGTTTTGTTCCTCGATACTGTAGCAATCAAATTTATTTTCTAGGGAAAAATCTAGCATAGTTTGGAAAGCCTCATCTAACCACTGACCAAAGTTTTCAGCTCGTGATTTTGCAAGGTCAAAGTTTTTGTTTGCTGTCATTGTCTGTCTCTTTCTAGTTATATCGTTTACCTGCAAGCTGGATATATGCCCCATAGTTGGGATTATACGCTGGCTTTTGGTCTTGTTGTTCTGAGAGTTCAATAGTGATTGTTTCCTTGCTTAGCTTATAAAGTTGATAGGCTAGTAGTAGGAGCATAACCACAAAAAAGATAATAGCTTGGGTTGGTGTTAGGTCTAATTCGTTCATTGTTTTATAGCCTCCATAAATTCAGCCTGTACTTGTGTTTTCTTTTCTTGATAACTCAGTTTGGGCTGTATCTGATTAGTCTTAAAATAGATTTCTTTTAGGTTAATGGTAGCCTCTAAGTATTGTTTTTCTGTGTAAGTGATATAGGCTTGTTGTTCTTCCTCGGTTTCAAAGAATGTTTTAGCCTGTCTTTTGAAAAAGGCTTGTCTCATAGCGTCAAACTCAAAGATACCAGGATTGAAAATCATTCCAGTTGTCTTTTTAGAAAGTACCTTTTGTTTTTCTGCTTCGTTGAGTTCTGGAAGTTCTATCCATAGCAAACGTTGTAAATTTTCTTTGAGTGATTTTATTCGTGCCGATAAAAGCCATACCCTAGAAAAGTCATTGTTTTCGTCTGCTTGGTTTAGCTCCTGACTAATTCTGTTTAGGCTTTTAGTGATAATATCGTAAGTTGTTTCAGTCATGTTGTTTTACCTCTGTTTTATTATTTTCTGAGTAGTTGCAACGCCTGTGCGTGCTTGTCCCGTGAATAAAAGACTTTTTTTCCTATACCCTGGTGGTTTATTGTGTAATTCTTGCTATGCTAGCCTAGACTATCCCAGCGGATAACCGCCCCAAATTCACCAGGTTGCCCCGTGGTCATGTAAATCTGTGCCAAATAATAGTCTATCTAGTGTGTAATTTTCTTAGACTGGTTTAGTTTGCTATTGCCGTAGCTCCCTAATGGCGATACCAGCACCTAATACTTTTATCCGTTCTAGTTTTAAGGGATTAGCGCCCTCCGTATGGTCAAGATACCCAAATCATGGTATAATATAGGTATCAAATCTATACTAAAACCCTTTTAATAACGGCTTGCCTGCCTCTTAATTGTGTTTTAGTTAGTGTGTGAAAGGCTTTGCTGATTGGTCTCGGTAAGCCTTTTTTTGTTGTTCTCACGCGCCTCTAGGTGCGTTTTTATTTTGTGAGTTCGTCAATTCGTTTTTGTTCCCGCTTACGGTCATAGAAAAGTACTTTATCTTTTAGCATAAAGCGTACAGTTTCTAAAGCTTGGGAAACATGTTCAGCTTGTCTAAATTGCTCACCTTCCAAAGTTCCTTGGAGTTCTTCAATTTCTTCAATCCCATAGTTGATAAGTTCTTTCAATTCTGAAAATGTCAATGCTTTATGTTTCATGTTGTTTTTTCTCCTTTTTCGTTTGTTCTAATAGGCGTTTTCAAAGTTTAATCTCCAAAAGGGTATATTTACCCTAAGGAAACACTTTAATGTATCAGAAGTGCTTTCTTGATAGTCTCCTGTACCTTAGAATGGATATTATGGTCACTTATTTCTCATGCGCCTTGTTGGGCGTTCTTTTTATTTACCATATTCTTAATGTCGTGATAGTCAAAACCAAGCTGTATCATGGCGATAACCATATCTTCCAAGGCTTGGTATTCTTTCAACTCGCCACTGTAAAGACTGTTTAGGGCTATTTCCTCGCCTCTCAACGCTCGCAACTGCTTAGCGTTAAATCCAGTCACCGCCTTTAGCAATAGGTTTGTAACTGTGCTGTGCGCGTGTTTAGGGGCGTTCTCCCATTCGCTGATAGCTTTGACTAACTCTTTGCGCTTTGGCTTTTCTATCGCCCTTTGATAGCGAAACTCTGCTACCTCGTTGCGTAGGTCAAAGAATGCTTTGACTAGGTTCTTTTTGAATTCTCTGACGGGTTCGGTGTTTCCTAGATAGGTAACTAATAAAGTCGCCTGCTGTTCGTTTAA
>NZ_JALJXU010000009.1 GCF_024170225.1 Streptococcus gallinaceus
TATCTTAGTCTATCATGTTTGCTTCTTCTTGTCAACACTTTTGTTTAACTTTTTTAGAAACTTTTTTCATGACCGCCGCCCCTCACGAGACAACTTAATTAGTATATCAGACTACCTCACTACTGTCAACACTGTTTTTGACTTTTTTTCAAAAAAATTCACCCCTTATTGGGGCGAATTTTTAATTGCGTACTTCTAACAGTCCAAGATCTCCATCTTCGCGTTTGTAAAGCACATTTGTCGTATGGTCTTTTGCATCTACATAGATGAAGAAGTCATGTCCCAATAGTTCTAATTGCAATTTTGCTTCTTCTAAGTCCATTGGTTTCGCATCAACTTGTTTTGTGCGAACAACTTTAACTTCTTCTACTGCTGCTTGCTCTTCTAGTTCTGCTGTAAAGATTTGGCTAATCGCAACCTTTTGTCTATTTTTCTTTTCAATCTTTGTTTTATTGCGACGAATTTGACGTTCGATTTTATCTACTACAAGGTCAATTGAGCCATACATATCCTGAGAAATATCTTCTGCTCGAAGCGTGATAGAACCAAGCGGAATAGTTACTTCAACTTTAGAAGTTTTTTCACGGTAAACTTTCAAATTCACCTTAGCATTCAATTCTTGCTCTTCATTGAAGTACTTTTCAATTTTTGCTACCTTATCTTCAACATAGCGACGGAGTGCATCTGTCACTTCAAGGTTTTCACCACGAATACTGAATTTAATCATATGAGTACCTCTTTCTCGGCTTTCGCCTTTCTTCCCTTTTATTATATCACTTTCTATAAATAATGCAAGCGTTTTCTCACCTTGCCAATGAAAACGTCTTGATTTCTTTCTTTCCTTTTTTCAATATAGCCTCTTTTGCCCTTTCAAAAGTCACACCTGTCGTATAGATATCATCAATTAATAAAATCTTTTCTGGCACTTGTTTATATGAAACCACATAAAATGGTTGCTCTAATTTCAATCGTTCCTGACGTGTTTTTTCCGATTGCTTTTCTGTCTCATATTTTTCCAACAATTCTTGATAGGGAAGTCTTGCTGCATCTAATAGACCTTTAACCTGATTGAAACCACGCTCTTCTTCTCGTTTTTGACTGACAGGAATCGGGACTAGGGTATAGTCTTGGTAATTTTTTAATACTTTTTGCAATTTTTTGCTAAATATTTTTCTTAAAAGATAATCCCCTTCGAACTTATAGCGACTAAAATAGGATTTCATCGCTTCGTTATATTGATAAAGACTGACGTGATCAATGATTTTTCCCTGCTTTTCCCATTTGATGCAATCCTCACAAATCTCATCTGTCATCCCCTTATAACATCGTTGGCAGTGTTGATCAGGTATTGTTTCAAAAGACATTTGGCACGATAAACAGAGAACCTCTTCTCTTACTCGGAGAAAATAAAGTTCTGAAAATGTTTGCCTACCTGCTACTGCCGCACCGCATAGTAAACAATTCATCAATAACCAGCCTCCTTGTTCATCAACTTAATTTCTTTTATAGCATTATCAATTGCTTTGTTTGTTTCCTCCAGGAAGAAAAACAAGAGCCCCGTCGGTCTTTCCACACTCCGACCCACTCGACCTGAAATCTGGACTAGAGAGGATGAAGTGTACAATCGATGATTGGCTTGTAAAACAAAAACATCCACACAAGGAAAAGTCACTCCTCGTTCTAAAATGGTCGTTGAGATAAGGATTCCAATTTCACCGCTACGAAATTGCTCTACGATTTCCAAGCGATTTTCTGTTTGACTGGAAACAAAGCCTATTTTTTCCTTTGGATAATAGTGTCCTATAATAGAAGAAAGTTCTTTCCCTTTTGTAATTTCTGGAACAAAAATAAGCAAGGGAAAGCCTGTCTTCCGCTGATCAGCAATAGCTTTTTTAATCACCGCCGGAAGTTGATTTTTAGATAATTGCTTGTCAAATTGATGTATCCAAACCTTACTTGGAACGACTAGCGGATTTTCATGAAAACGTCTAGGAAGACGCAATCGCTCCAACTCCTTCTTTTTTACCTTTTTATCTAACTCGGCTGTAGAAGTGGCTGTCAAGAAGACTTGGACACCATTTTCTTTGACAGCATTGTCAACAGCTTGGTAGAGAACTGGATTGTCTACATAAGGAAAGGCATCAACTTCATCTATCAAAATCAAGTCAAAGGCGCGGTAAAACTTCAGTAGCTGGTGAGTGGTCGCAATCACAAGCGGTGTCCGAAAGTAGGGTTCGGACTCTCCATGTAAAAGTGAAATAGAACACGCAAAATCTCTTTTCAACCGCTTATACAGTTCGATGCAGACATCAATTCGAGGACTTGCCAAGCAGGCACTACCGCCTTGGTCAATCACTTGTGCTACCGCTTCATAAATCATTTCCGTCTTACCAGCACCTGTCACGGCATGGACCAAAGTTGGCTGCCTTGCTGCAATGTTGGCACAAAGTTTTGTCGAAATATCTGCCTGCCACTTAGTCAGTTGCCCCTTCCATAATAAAGAATCTTGTCTGGGAAAAGACTTCTGCGGAAAATAATAGATTTCTTGGTCACTGCGTACTCGTCCAAGTAAGATGCACTCTCTGCAATAGAAAGCACCGTTTGGGAGACGATTTTCAACAGGGTAAGGAGTTGCACAGCGTAAACAAGCCTTGGGATCCGGCGCTATGATTTCTGCCAATCGTCGCTCTTCCTCAGTCAATTGATACTTGGTAAACCAACGACCGAGATAATCTTCATTTATGTTCATACTTGATTATTCGTAAATTGATAGGAAAACTTGATAAGTCCTACAAAAATGTGTACAATTTTCTTATGAAGAAATACAAGACGATTAAAGAAGATGGTGTCATTCAGATTGACATAAAAAAATCGCAGTTTATTTGCCATCTAAAACGGGTAACTAGCGAAGAAGAGGCACGTGAATTTATCAACTCCTTAAGAAAGGAACACTACAAGGCTAATCACAACTGCTCTGCTTTTATCTTGGGAGAACAGTCTAGTACCAAACGTTCTTCCGATGATGGGGAGCCTTCAGGAACAGCCGGAGTTCCCATGCTGACAGTTTTAGAAAATCATGAGCTAACCGATGTTGTGGCTGTGGTGACGCGTTATTTTGGCGGTATAAAGTTGGGGGCTGGAGGGCTGATCCGTGCTTACGCTGGAGCAGTGGCTGAAGCAGTCAAAAAGATTGGCTGCGTTTTAGTCAAAGAGCAACAGGGGATTCAGGTCACTTTATCCTACGCACAATACCAAGATTTTGCCAAATGGTGTTCTGAAAATGGATTGGTCGAATATGACACCCAATTTTTAGAAACTGTAACAACAACTCTCTACGTTGACAAGGAAGACACTCAGACAACTATTAACAGTCTAAGGGACTACTATCATGGTAAAATTCATGCAACTGAGACGTCAGTTCGTGTGGTTGAAATCCCCATAAATTAAAAACAGCTATCATCTCGATAGCTTTTTTATATTTTACAAAAATAAGTACAGGGGGTATACTGAACCTACAAGAATTGGAGGAATACTATGGCTATTTATCAAAATATTACACAACTTATCGGAAAAACACCTGTTGTTAAATTGAACAATATCGTCCCTGAAGATGCAGCAGATGTTTATGTGAAGCTAGAGGCTTTCAACCCAGGTTCGTCTGTTAAAGACCGTATCGCTCTCAACATGATTGAAGATGCTGAAAAACGCGGTATCATCAAGCCAGGCGATACAATTGTGGAGCCAACTTCTGGAAATACAGGGATTGGGCTCGCTTGGGTCGGTGCTGCTAAAGGATACAAAGTGGTCATTGTGATGCCTGAGACAATGAGTGTCGAGCGCCGTAAAATCGTTCAAGCCTATGGCGCTGAATTGGTCCTTACACCTGGTTCTGAAGGCATTAAAGGTTCCATTGAAAAGGCAAAAGAAATCGCTGCTGAACGCGGTGCTTGGGTCCCATTGCAATTTGAAAATCCTGCCAACCCAGAAATTCATGAATTAACAACAGGAGCTGAAATTCTGGAAGACTTCGGTCCAACAGGTCTAGATGCCTTTGTAGCTGGTATCGGTACTGGTGGTACGATCACTGGTGTTTCTCGCGCGCTCAAAAAAGCAAATCCTGACATCCAAATTTATGGTTTGGAAGCAGATGAGTCAGCTGTCTTGTCAGGAGACAAACCTGGTCCACATAAAATTCAAGGTATCTCAACTGGTTTTATCCCAGGAGCTTTAGATACAAGTTCTTATGACCATGTATTACGTATCAAATCTGACGACGCCTTAGCTTTTGGTCGGACATTTGGTGGACAGGACGGATTCCTCATCGGTATTTCTGCCTCTGCTGCTATCTTTGGTGCCATTGAAGTTGCCAAAAAACTTGGAAAAGGGAAAAAAGTATTAGCCTTAGCTCCAGATAACGGAGAACGCTATCTATCAACTGCCCTCTATCAATTTGAAGACTAAAATAAAAACAAGTGAAATCAGATGATTTCACTTGTTTTCTTGTGCTAACATGTCTTTGGCTTCCTGAATCCATGTTGGCATAGCTTCTTCTAAGGGCTGGAAACCAAATTTATTGCGGTCATTCGTAAAACGATGACGACGCGGAAATTTTTGCTTTTCTTCTTCCAAGGTTCTAAGTGATAGGCTGGCTTTCTTCGAAAATTCATCATAATCCACCACCTGAACAAGAACTTGTTGTCCCATTTTCAGATGATCGTGGATATTGTCTACAAAGCCTGTCTTTATCTCAGAGATATGAATCAAACCAGTTGTTCCATCTTCTAATTCGACAAAGGCACCGTAGGGCTGTACACCTGTGATGATTCCTTGGATTTTATCTCCGATTTTCATCCTAGTCCTCGATTGTCACGCCAAGAATAACCACGTCTTCAAGAGGTTTGTCTTGTGAACCAGTCTCTACCGCTGCAATAGCATCCAAAACTGCAAATGAATCTGTATCCATCAAGTGACCGAAAACAGTATGACGTTGGTCCAAGTGAGGTGTGCCGCCATTTTCTGCATAGAGGGCTGCGATTTCTGCTGGCCAGCCACCACGTTCTAATTCTTTAGCTGAGTAGGGGAAGTTGGTGTTTTGAACGATAAAGAATTGGCTACCATTTGTATTTGGACCTGCATTAGCCATTGAAAGAGCACCACGTAGGTTGAAAACTTCCATTGAAAATTCATCTTCAAAAGAGTCTCCATAGATGGATTGTCCACCCATACCCGTACCTGTTGGGTCGCCACCTTGAATCATAAAGTCTTTGATAATACGGTGGAAAATAACACCATCATAATAACCATCTTTTGAAAGAGCGACAAAGTTGGCCACTGTTTTTGGTGCTTGTTCTGGGAAAAGCTTGATTTTAAGGTCACCATGATTGGTTTGAATTGTTGCAATTGGTCCTTCTGCATTTGCAAGGTCAAGTTGTGGATAATTTCTAATTGTTTCTACCATTCCTAATTTCTCCAAGGCATCATAGATGCCATCTTCTTCTAATTTTTTTGTAATGTAATCCGCTTTTGCTGCTAGTGCTGGATGGGATTCTCCCATGGCAATACTGATACCGGCATAGTCAAACAGTTCAATGTCGTTGAGACCATCACCAAAAACCAGTACATTTTCAGGTTTTAATCCTAAATGCTCTACTAATTTTGCGACTCCTGTAGCCTTAGAGGCTGTCTTCAAAAGGATATCAGATGAGCGTGTTTCCCAACGGACACTCTTGAGTTCAGCCAGTTCTTCTGACAAGATAGCTTCGAATCCATTGGGCTCAAAGGTCCACATCTGGTAGATATCCTTGCCTTGATAAAAATCTGGATTGATTTCTAAATCATCATAAACGATATCAATAGTTTCTTGAACTGCATCATTTCTCTCAGAAATTGCTGCTGCCTCTGCCCCCATAAAGCCATAAGCAATGCCGATTTCTTGAGACCAAGCAATGTAGGATTCCACCAATTCCCGAGGAATGGGATTGTCGTAGATAATGTTTCCTTTTTTATCTTCTACCAAACTGCCATTCATCATAGCAAAATAGTCTGGCTTGAGTGCGGCTAACTCAGGTACTACTCCGTACTTGGCACGACCGGAAGCCAGCCCTGTTTCGATTCCTTTTTTTCGCAAGGATTCAAAGACATGTGGGATTGTCGCTGGGATATAGCCTGTATTTTTTACACGCAAGGTATCATCAATATCAAAAATCACCAACTTGATTTTCTTGGCTCGGTATTTTAACTTAGCGTCCATGAATCTCCCTTCTCTTACTTTCTTTCAATAGTATACCACTATTCATCCTCTTGTGCCACCAGTCCATGTTGAAATGCATAGACAACCGCCTGTGTGCGGTCGCTTACTTCAAGCTTGGACAAGATATTGGACACATGGGTTTTAACTGTTTTTAGGGAAATGAAGGATTCATCAGCAATCCGCTGATTATCGTAACCTTTGGCCAAGAGGGTCAAAATCTCGCGTTCACGAGCCGTCAAACCTTCATGCAAGGCTGGATGTTTGCGGTGGTGTTCTACCTTTTTCTCCACCTCTGTCTCAATGGCCAATTCTCCCCGCGAAACTTTGCGAATAGCTTGGACAATTTCATCTGCGCTAGATGTTTTGAGCATGTAGCCTTTGGCTCCCGCATTCAGAACTGGATAAATTTTTTCATTATCCAGATAAGAGGTCAAAATGACAATCTTTGCTTCAGGCCATTTTTCCAAGATAGCAAGCGTCGCTTCAACTCCTGTCATCTTGGGCATGACCAAATCCATGACAATAACATCTGGCTTTTCAGCCAAGGCCATCTCCAAGCCCTGCTCGCCATCATTTGCCTCTGCCACAACCTCAACATCGGGCTGTAAATTTAAAAAACTTTTCAATCCTAGTCGGACCATCTCATGGTCGTCGACCAGTAATACTCGAATTTTACTCATCTTCTTTTCCTTTCAAAAGTGGAATACGAATATCAATGGCCACACCTCGCTGAGGGGCTGTTCGAATTTTAACTGTTCCAGCCATATCCTCCACACGGTCTTGGATATTCTGCAAGCCATAACTCATATCCTTTTCATCCGTCTGCTCGAATCCAAGGCCGTCATCAGACATTTTCAGCTGTACTTCTGTCTCATGCTGTACCAGATAGACATCGAGGTGCTCAGCCTTGGCATGTCGCAAGGTATTACTGATAATTTCTTGACCAATGCGGAACAAATGCTCTTCTATCAACTTGGGCAGATGGTCAATTTCATGATGGAAGGTAACTTGAATAGTGCTTTTATCACTAACTTCCTTCAAAATCACTTCGAATCCCTCTACCAAATTTTTTCCTGCTAATTCACTTGGTCGCAAATGCAGTAATAATATGCGTAGGTCTTTCTGGGCTGATTCTATCAAGTCCTTGACGGTGCCCAGTTGCTGTGACAAGGTCTCCGCTGGTAGCTGGTCTAGATTTGCAGATAAACCTGACAAAATCATACTCGTCGCAAACAACTCTTGGCTAACTGTATCGTGTAAATCGCGAGCAATCCGCTTGCGTTCACCCTCTACAATTTCCTCTCGCCTAACTAAGTCTTGGTTGTCAATCAGTTGAACTTGCTTGGTTAAATTTCGCACCTTGTCCGACAAATCCAATAAGAGCTGATCCTCTTCTGAACTTGTACGAATACTTTTATTCTGCAAAATAGACCGTAATTTTTGCCGCATAAGCTGAGTTGCGGTAATAGCCGAGGATTGAACCAAGATAAAAAGAAAGAATGCCAAGACAAGGACCAGTAAAATCAAGGTAAAAATCAGCTGATCGGTGGCAATCCAGAGAGAAACATCCCAAATGGATAAGTGCAACAGAGGAAAAATGGCTGCTAGGACAACCAAGATAATCAGAGCTGCATACCAAATCAGAAGGAGAAAGGTTCGTTTTGTCATACGCGGACCACCTCCACATCGCCAAAGAGGCTGTTATTGACGATTTTCACTCGCTTATGCGATTCCTTGTAATGTGAGCTGGAAATAGAAAAACTTTCATTGCGCAGATCCCATTCGGATAATCCTAAAAATCGAACCTGACCATAGAGGCTGGTTGCCGACAAGCTGACCTCTACATCAATTGGAACAACTATTTTCGTTCGACCAAATACTTTTCGGACCATAACAATATTATCCCGACCGACCAAGACCGTCTCATCCAGGTCTACCACATCATTTCCAAACAATCGAATGATATTGATATCCTCAAAACCATAATGGTCTCGTGTATGTATCTGATTCCCCAGCCATTTATTTTTCTTGCGATCAACAGATACTGTCTCTTCATCCATGATAATGTGGGTATATTGATTTTTCTTTTCATTTCGGGCAAAAAAGTTTACCACCACATACAGCAAGGCAATCAAAACACCAACGATGAAAAATGGATTGAGTACAAAGACCAACAAAATTAAAATATTGGCACTGGTTATCAGGAGGCTATTGACCTTTCGACTGGTAAAGTACCAAATTACCAACAAGAGTGCTGCCAGGAGCAACAAGATACGCGCTGTCTCGCTGGCCAATATATCAAATAAGGCCAGGGTAAAAATAAAGGCCTCAACTAATAAAAAAAACTGTACTTTCTTCATGACTATTCCTCACTCTATTATTGTAACAAATTTTAGAGAGAAGTCGTAATTTTGCCTCCTTTCACAAAAGAAGAAACTTCCTTCTAAACTCTCATTATGAAGAAAAAGAATCTAGATAATCCTAGATCCTTTATTGTTATTCGCTTGTGGTTGAGCCTGTAGTAGTTGTTGTCGTTGATGAACTTCCGGTCGTACTTGTTGTACCGCTTGTGCTTGCTACAGATACATAAAGCGTGACTGTTCCATCAATAACCGATCCTGCAGACGGGTATTGACTGAGAACCATGTCCGATGTAGAAGCTGTGACCGTTGAATCTGTTTGCTTTTCAATGGCAGAAACGGAAACACCCAACGCTTGCAACTGACGACGTGCTTCTGCATAGCTAACTTTCATATAACCAAAATCTGGCATGGTAATGGCTGCGCCTTTGGAAATAACCAAATTAACTGTACTTCCCTTAGCAACTTGAGCTTTAGCAGCAGGATCTGTGCTAATCACTAAACCAGCTGCCACAGTATCGCTAGCATTCTCCGTCACTGTACCGACGGTTAATCCAGCAGCTGTCAATGCATCTTTTGCTGCAGATTGGCTAATTCCTGCCACATCTGGAACAGTCACTGTTTCAACTCCTGAAGAGACTACTAGATTGATCGTGCTTCCTTTGGATTTAGAAGTATTGGCTTTTGGATCTGTACTGATGACATTGCCTTCTGCAACAGATTCGCTATTTTTATACTTCACTTCCCCAACTTTAAAACCAAGTTCCTGCAATTTGACCTTGGCCGTCTCCAAGTCACTACCTGATACATCTGGGACCGTAACAGCTTCTTCTACTGCGATAAACAAATCTACTGCACTACCTTCACGACGAGAAGTTTTGGCGGCCGGGTCCGTCCGAATCACCTTCCCAGCTTCAACATCTGAAGAGGCTTCTTCTTTTATCTGACCAATTTTAAGACCAGCTGATTCAATCTTGTCAACGGCTTGGTCACGCGTTAAGCCGGCTACATCTGGAACTTTAACCGTAGCTGGTGTACTGAGCAAAATTGTTACAAAGGCAGCTGCCAACAGGAAAATTGCTCCAATCAAGACCTTGTAGCGTGTACGCATCCGGCGTTTGATTTTGTCAGTTTTCTTCTCCGCTTCTGCTTGTTTAGCATTGTTCTTAGCTGGTGATTTTGCTTTAACTGGCTTTACTTCCGTAGTTGATTGGCTCAACTTAGGAAGTGTTTTAGTGTCTACTTTATTGTCTGATAGCTCGACTTTTTTCTCATTTTTTCGGCTACTTGATAAAGATGAAACCAGATCCGCATACATTTCTGCGACCGTTTTATAACGATCTGTTAATTTTTTTGCGGTAGCTTTTAGGACGACGTTTTCCAATGCTTGCGGCACTTGCGGATTGCTCGCACGAACAGATGGAAGTGGCTTTTGGAAATGCTGGAGGGCAATCGTAACCGCACTATCTCCATCATAAGGAATCCGACCTGTCAACATCTCAAAGAGGATAATCCCCATAGCATAGATGTCACTTTGAACCGTCGCCTTCGAACCACGCGCTTGCTCAGGCGAGAGGTAATGCACAGAACCCAACATCGAATTGGTCTGTGTCAGACTTGTCTCTGCAAAGGCAACTGCAATCCCAAAGTCGGTCACTTTTGCTATCCCATCTTGTGTCAAGAGGACATTTTGCGGCTTGAGGTCACGGTGAACAATCCCGCGCGTATGCGCCATACGCATAGCTAAAAGAATTTGCCCCATGATCCGAACCGCATCGTCATTTGACAAGGGAGCATTTTCCTTAATGTAGCGCTTCAAGTCCAATCCGTCAACGTATTCCATCGCCAGATATTGTTGACCATCTTCTTCACCAATATCTGAGATACGGACAATATTAGGGTGATCCAAATCCGCCATAGCACGCGCTTCCCGCTGGAAACGTTGGACGGCTATCTGATCCGTCTGATAATTAGTTCGAAGGACCTTAACAGCCACTTCTTCACCATCTAAAATCAGATCCCTAGCCAGATAGACATCCGCCATGCCACCACGACCGATCTGCCGAACGACCCGATAGCGACCTGCAAATATCTTTCCAATTTGAATCATGGATTAGGCCTCCTCCGTTAGATGAAGAAGCGCAACGGTGATATTATCTGTTCCTCCTGCATTATTGGCAAAGCGAATGAGACTCTCAGCTTTATTAGCAAGTGGCACTTCGCTGACCAAAATATCACGGATATCTCCGGTTGAAATCATATTTGTCAACCCATCACTGTTAACGAGGACATAGTCTCCCACTTCCAGTTTTTTGATCGCGATATCTGGCTCAACTGGATCTTGCTGCCCAATTGATTGCGTAATAATATTCTTTTGCGGGTGGCGACTCGCTTCTTCTTCGGTCAATTGACCTGCACGCACCAAAGCGCCTACCAAGGAATGGTCACTTGTTAATTGCACGTATTCTTCATTGCGAACAATCCCAATACGTGAATCACCGATGTGGGCATAAATCATTTGTTGCTCGATGACAACAACAGCTTCAAGCGTTGTTCCCATGCCCTTATATTCTTCTGTTTGACCGAGTTCGTAGATTTTTTGATTTTCTTTTTCAATCACATCTACAAACCATTCACGGACATCATTGAGGGTGTTGAGTTGTGCATCAACCCATGCCGCCCCAAGATCTGTCGCTGTCATTTCACTAGCGATATGACCTGCACGGTGACCGCCCATACCATCTGCTAAGATAATCAAATCAACTCCTGCACGGTTTGTATAACGGTTGACATAGTCTTGGTTATTTGATCTCTTTTGACCAACATCTGTTAATAAAGCATATTCCATACTGTCTTTTTGCTGAAAAATCAGCTTCCTCCTCTAATTTAGGATATTCTCCGTACTTGACTAATGAAAAATCCATCTGTCTGATACTGTTCTGGTGTAATCAAGATGCATCCATCCACTAAAATATCTGAACAAGGATGTTCGAGCATGACTTGTTCAAAATTTGGATGCTGTCTTAAAAATTCTTGGACGACTTCTTGATTTTCTTTTTGGACAATGGTGCAAGTACTGTAGGTTATTATACCACCTTTTTTAATGCTTTGGCAAACACTGTCCAGTATCTCTAGCTGCGTTTCCTGCAAACTAGAAAAATCTGCCATTTCTTTATTGTATTTGATATCTGGTTTGCGACGAATGAGCCCAATCCCCGAACACGGTGCATCCACCAATATTTTATCAAAGCTATCTGGGCCAAAATGCTGGGCAACTTGTCTGGCATCCAATTTTTGAATAAGGACCTTATCTCCAACCCCTAGGCGCTCAGCATTTTCTGCAATAAGAGCTAGTTTATGGTCGTAGAGGTCAAGTGCGGTCACCTGCCCAGTGGTTAGATAAGAAGCTATGTGCATGGTCTTCCCACCGGGAGCTGCACAAGCATCTAAGACGTGCTCTTGCCCTTCCAACTTCAACGTTGGGGCGACCAGCTGACTGGTTTCATCCTGGATGGTAATTTCTCCATTTGCAAAGGCTTCACTGGCTGCAAAATGTCCACTTGGAGCAACAAGACTAACTGGTGACAACTGGGATAGCTCAGCAGCTAATTCTTCTTGCAAACGAGGTCGCTCCTCTTGCTTCACAACTCGGACACTGGCTTTGTTTCGCTCGAACAAGCTAGCCATAATCTTCTCTGCTCGCTCATCCCCGTACTCTTCTGAGAGGAGTTTAACCAGCCATATCGGAACTGAATACTGGATGGATAGACGTTTATTTTTTCGCTTGATGGTCGCAATCTCTGGTAAGTCTTGAGAAACTATTTTTCGCAAGATGGCATTGACAAACTTGTCTGTCCCCTTGCCACGCTTGGCTAAATTTACCGCTTCGTTGACCAAGGCGTGAGTCGGTATTTTATCCAGATAAAGCAGCTGATAGAGGCTCAGCATCAGCAGATAATAAACCCAGGTGTCCAGCTTATCCCTGTCTGCAATATAGTGTGACAAATACCATTCCAAGGTCAATTTTCGTGCTACAGTACCGTAGACCAACTCCGTTGCTAGTCCCTTATCCTGACTAGTCAATGGAGACTTGTCCAGTTCCTGCTTCAGTGCAATATTGCTATAAGCTCCATCGTCAAAAATTTGAGTCAATACAGTCAGAGCCAAACTGCGAGCGGTTTGATTATTCTTACTCACCAAATTGTTCTCCTACCTGCACATCACGTCCAGCTCCATTCAAGAAATCTGCTACAGACATCTTGGGCTTTCCTGCTGGTTGCACTGTTTTAAGAGAAATAGCCCCCTGACCAGTGGCTAGAACCAAGTCTTTCTTAGTGCGGGCGATTACTTGTCCTGGCAGACCCGAGCCATCTACTTCTACCGCTTCATAGACCTTGAACCGTTCACCCTTCCAGAGAGTGTGGGCAACTGGCCAAGGACTCATACCGCGTACTTGGTTGAAGATCTGACGAGCTGTCTTTGTTAAATCTAATCGTTCTTCTTCTGGTTGAATATTTGGTGAGAAGCTGACTTGACTAGCATCTTGTGGGGTAGGTTGTAATTGCCCTGATAGGTAATCTGGTAACTTATTCAAGAGCAAGTCACGACCAACCACTGCCAACTTTTCAAAAAGAGTGCCGACATTGTCCGCTTCTTCAATAACAATGCTGTCACTGGCAATCATATCACCGGCATCCATTTCTTTGACCATTTCCATCAAAGTCACACCTGCGCGCTCGTCACCATTGATCAAAGCATAATGAATCGGCGCTCCACCTCTGTATTTTGGCAAAAGTGACGCATGAACATTGACTGCAAAATCAACCGAATTCAATAATGTTATCGGTAAAAATTGACCAAAAGCTGCCGTAATAATCCCGTCCGCTCCCAAAGCCATGATATCTGCCATTTCTTGGCTTCCAGACAATTTTTCAGGCTGAAAGACAGGTAAATTATTGGCAAGCGCAACTTCTTTGACAGGTGTCATTTTCAGCACTTTCTTCCGACCAACTGCTCTATCAGGTTGTGTCACAACAGCTAGAACTTGGTAGCGTGTATCTGTTAAAATTCCTTCTAAAACTGTCGCCGCAAATTGAGGCGTTCCCATAAAAATTACCTTGGTCATGTATTTCCTCGCTTCATTTCTATCCTTTCATTATACCATTTTCTAGCTTATTTTACTCTTAAGAAGATTAACTGGCCGCAAGTTAGACCGAAAAAGAGAGTGAGACTCAATCGTAATTTCTTAGAAATCGATTTTGTCGATACTTGCCTTGCAAAGAATCAGAATAGTCAGTCACCCCTTATGTCAAACTGTTAAAATTATAAAAAATCAAGAACCCAGGACTGACTCCCAGGTTCTCTGCTCACAATTTTCTTAAGATGATTTCAGCTATGTCTTCTAAAGTACTTGTCCTATCAATCAACTCTTCCCGCAAATAAGAAGAATAGTCCTTTTCCAACCACCATGATCGCAAGACATCTTCTCCATATTCTCGAGCCTGTGGCTTGGTCTCATGCCGCAGTAGAGTCTCCTCAAAAGAAAGGTCAAAATAATAGGCTAGTACATTTTCTTGATACAGGTCTCTTGCCTGCTGAAAAAGAGGAGCATACCAATCACTTCGTAAAATTCCCTCTACAATAACCAATTCAAACTCCCTGTGACCAATCGCTAACATTTCCTGCAGGATAGCTAGAGCAGGCGTCGCCGGTCCATCCTTGCAGGCCAGCATCTCCCTACGAACCGTATCCTGAGAAATCAAAAATGCCGAACACAGCGCCTGATCTCGGATCAACTTTGCCAAAGTTGTTTTGCCACTAGCCGAATTGCCACGGATAAATAGACATTTTTTCATCGTTATCAACACCTACTCTCCTCACAACTCTCGGCTTAAAACAATCACGATTCCTTGGTCATTCTTGATCTGAATACCCGTTTCTACAAATCCACATTTCTCCCAGAAGTTTTAACTTTGCTGATTTCCAGCCATATACCCCAACCTCGCATAACAAAAAACATTGTTTCGCAATCCAACCAACATTTCCTTCAGAATGTTAGTACCTATACCTTTCCCAGATTGATGACAGTCTACCATGAAAAAGCCAATAAATACGATATCTTCTTGTGGATAATGTGCGATCAGGTCACGATTGTCACCAGTGCCCGACCTTGAAAAAATCCGAGAAAATACTTATCTGCCATTGTTTTCCCCACTGGCAGAGCCTGCATATCCTCTACCACGCTTGCTTGACTAGGCGCAGGCGGACTGTACTGATAGTATAAAGAATTTCCCCGCTCAAGTTCAAGAATGCTCGCAACATCCTGTTCTGTCAATCTTCTAACACGATAGGATCGGGATAATTGTTCAATTTGTATTTTCATACTTTTCCTTAAAATAACTGTTTTGGCTCTACATCAAATTCTGCGGTTCATTATCAATGACCAGTCGCATATCTTTGTTGTCCGCCAACTGCCCCCAGTCCAAAATCTGATTTAAGACCTGCTCTAAATTTTCTTCCTTGCGATATTTGAGCAAAATTTGGTAATGATAGAGATTGTGCGTCCGCGCAATGGGTTTGGGCGTCGGACCCAATATCCGGATACCATCCGACAACTGCTGGCGCAAGAGACTGACGATTTCATAGGATTTTTTCACCACCGCTTCTTCGGACTTATGAGACAGGGTCAAGCCAATCGTGAAATAATAGGGCGGGTAGCCGAGGCTACGACGGATACCCATTTCATAGGTGTAAAAACCTTCATAATCTTGATTTTTAGCAAAGGAGATAGCGTAGTGATTTGGATTGTAGGTCTGGATAACCACTTCTCCTTCCTTGTCTGCTCGACCAGCCCGACCAGCTACTTGAGTCAACAGTTGAAATGTCCGCTCTGACGAACGGAAATCGGGTAAATTCAGCGCTGTATCTGCATTGAGTACCCCAACCAATGTAACATTTGGGAAATCCAAGCCCTTAGCAATCATCTGCGTTCCCAAGAGAATGTCCGCCTCCTGTGCTTCAAATTGCTGAAGTAAGGTTTCGTGAGCTCCTTTTTTCCGAGTCGTATCAACATCCATCCTGAGAATTCTCGCATCCGGCAAGAGCGTCTGCAATTCATCCATAGCTTTCTGAGTTCCTGTACCATAGTAGCGAATGGAGCGACTAGCACAAGACGGACAGGTCGCCGGAATCGCCTTTTGAAAACCACAATAATGGCAATTCATGGTCTTGGTATCCATGTGCAAGGTCAGTGAAATATCACAATTTGGACATTGGTCAACCGCACCACAATCCCGACACATGACAAAGGACGAGTAACCTCTACGGTTGAGCATCAAGACAATTTGCTCCTTTTTATCCAACCGCTCTCGAATCTTATCCACCAATACCGGCGTGAAATTTCCCGCCTCTTGCTGACCAATATAGTCTCTAAAATCAATCACTTCAATCGTCGGCAAACTTGCCTTAGGATTGGCACGTTGAGTCAAGGTCAAGAAACCATAAACTCCACGACTAGCCCGAGCACGACTTTCCAAACTAGGAGTCGCAGACCCCAGCACCAAAACGGCCTTGTGATAGTCAGCCCGTAGCTTAGCCACATCTCTAGCGTGGTAACGCGGATTACTATCCTGCTTGTAGATCGACTCATGCTCTTCATCAATAATGATGGCCCCCACATTTTTCAAGGGCGCAAAAATGGCCGAACGGGCACCCACAACAACCTGGGCATCTCCACGCTGAATTTTCCGCCACTCGTCGTACTTTTCGCCATCCGACAATCCCGAATGTAAAATGGCCACTTTCTGACCAAAACGCGCAATAAAGCGATTGGTCATCTGAGGAGTCAATGAAATTTCAGGTACTAGCATAATGGCCGCCTTGCCTGCCTGTAGCACTTGGTCAATCACTTGCAGATATACTTCCGTCTTTCCACTTCCTGTCACCCCTTCAAGCAAGTAGGTCTGGCTCTCCTGACCAACTTGAGACAAAATTTCCTTGACGGCAATGGCTTGTTCCGGATTGAGTTGCAAGGCCTGACTGATTTCAATTCCAGAAAAATACTCTTTGGTTCGACTAACCTCTTTTTCCCACACGCTTATTAAGTCATTTTCTCGGAAAAATTTGAGAATATCTGCTGAATACTCTTCTCGCAAGGAAGCCAATGGATACTCCCCTTCTTGCACCAGCAATTGGTCACGTAAGGCCAGCCGCTTTTTGGCACGATTTCCAAACTCAAACTGAGCCAATTTTTCAGCATTGACGCGGTACCATTTTTCAGTCTTGACCTGCTGCTTGTCCTTAGCAAGGTATTCAACCGTAACTTTCCCAGCTTGCGCCAGACGCATAGCCCGACCCTGCACTTGAGGATCCAACGTCGAGAAATGGACCTGAGCCTGCCCTTGGAAAAACTCCGCCTCATCTGCAGCAGTCAACCCTTCCGCCGGCCTCAAAATCTTGTCATAAGAAGAATTGAGCAAATTGGGCAACATGGCTTTCAGAATGGTGATTTTATAGGCAAAGACTGTTTTTCGCATCTGTTCAGCCAACCACAACTGCTCCTGATTGAGCACAGGAGAAAAATCCAAGACCTCTACAATAGCCTTCAAATCTGTCTGCTCTGATCTTTCAGAAAAACCAACTACAAGCCCTTGAATCAAGCGATTGCCCTTTCCAAAAGGAACATGAACCCGCATCCCAACTTGTAGCATCTGCGCAAATTCTTCTGGAATTTCATAAGAATAGGGCTGGTCAGTTTGCATCAGGGGGACATCAACAATAACCTCTGCTAACATATTTCTCCTTTCTAGCTATTTTTTTAGAAAAGAAACCCAGCTGACTGACCAACTGAGTTTTCCATTCCTTAAATTTTTTCGCCGTCTTCTTTTTCTTTAGCGATTTGTGCTTTGATTTTACGTTCTTCTTCTTCCAAACGAAGGCGTTCTACCTCTGCTTGGCGACGCATTGCTTCACGTTTTTCCTCTGGATTTGGGTGAACAATTACGTTACCTGACTCGATTTCTTCCAAGGCACGGAGAGTTGATTTTACAGATGTAAATTCTTGTGTTGCTCTTGCACCAGCTTCCAATTCATGAGCACGTTTTGCTTCCAAAATAACCAAAGAATACTTTGATGGTATCTTATCCAACAAGGTATCAATCGAAGGTTTCAATATCATAATACTGTTCTCTTTTCTAAATAGTTTAACGAGCTGTTAACTGCTCATTCATCATTTCATCATAGCGACCAATCACGCGGTCCACACGAAAATGCTCTGCTTCAATAATGCGTTTGACACGCTCTGCTGCAAGCGGAACTTGATCATTGACAACGGCATAATCATACTCACGCATGAGAGCAATTTCTTCTCTCGCACGTTCAATCCGTTTGGCAATCACTTCTTGACTATCCGTTCCACGCCCAACCAAGCGATCTTTTAATTCATCCAAATCTGGTGGTGTCAAAAAGATAAACACGCCATCTGGCACTTTTTGCTTCACTTGAAGAGCACCCTGCACTTCAATTTCCAAGAAAACATCAATTCCACGATCCAAGGTCTCGTTTACGTAAGTCAATGGTGTCCCATAGTAATTTCCAACGTACTCAGCGTATTCTAGCATTTGCCCTTGGCGTATCAAGTCTTCGAACTCTTCACGTGAACGGAAGAAATAATCCACACCATCTACTTCACCTAGACGTTGTGGACGTGTTGTCATTGATACAGAATACTCAAACTTGTGATCTGGCGTTGAAAAAATTTCTTTGCGAACTGTGCCTTTGCCGACACCGGACGGTCCTGAAAATACAATTAGTAACCCACGCTCTGTCATGACATCTCCTTTTAAATCTTTCATTCTAGTCTAGCAAAAAAGTACTGATATTTCAAGCGTTCATCACTATTTTTTTCATTTACTAGTTGATGACCACACACCTTATTTCAAGTTGTTTTCGAAGTTGTTTTCATTATTCACAGAAAAAAGTTGCAGCAATTGCCGCAACTTTGATTATGCTAGTTTTGTGATATTCACAGCTTGAGGACCACGTTGTCCTTGCTCGATATCAAACTCAACTTTTTGTCCATCTTCTAACGTTTTAAAGCCATCACCTTGGATTGCTGAGAAGTGAGCAAAAACATCTTGTCCTTCAGTTGTTGAAATAAAGCCGAAGCCTTTTTCTGCGTTAAACCATTTTACAGTTCCTTGTGCCATTTTGAGATACCTCTTTTTATTTATTTTGTAAAAACTTTGAAGAGGTACTACTGGTAAAACAAATAAATATCTCAAAAAACTTAATACAAGACTAACTTTAACAGTATATTGGCAATAAGTCAATATAAAAGAAGAAACTTTTTAATAAAAAAGAAATACTGACGAATCAGCATCTCTTTTTTGATTATTTTGCAATGTCTGTTGCTCGTGTTTCACGGATGACGGTGATTTTGATATTTCCTGGATAATCCAAGTTGTTTTCAATTTTTTCACGTACATCGTGTGCCAAGATTGTCACCTTATCATCACTGATTTTATTTGGATGAACGATGATGCGCACTTCACGACCAGCTTGGATAGCGTAAGCTTGCTTAATTCCGTCAAAACTGTTAGCAATTTCTTCTAAATCTTGCAGACGTTTAATGTAAGATTCCATAGATTCACGACGTGAACCCGGACGAGCTGCGCTAAGGGCGTCGGCTGCGGCAACAATCACTGCGATTGTGCTTTCTGCTTCGACATCACCATGGTGACTGGCAATTGTATTGACTACAACAGGATTTTCCTTGTATTTCTTAGCCAATTCAGTACCGATTTCGACGTGACTTCCGTCCACTTCGCGATCAATGGCTTTCCCCACATCATGAAGGAATCCAGCTCGACGAGCCAAGTTGACATTCTCACCAAGTTCGGCAGCCAATACTCCAGAGAGTTTCGCTACCTCAATGGAGTGACGAAGGACATTTTGGCCATAAGAGGTACGGAAATGCAAACGTCCCATAATCTTAATCAAGTCTGGGTGTAGGTTTGGTGCACCGATTTCATAAGCAGCAGCCTCACCATATTCACGAATACGATTGTCCATCTCTACACGGTGCTTCTCAACCAACTCTTCAATACGAGCTGGGTGAATACGACCATCCTGTAAGAGAGCTTCCATGGTCATCCGCGCAATTTCACGACGAATTGGATCAAAACCTGATAGAATAACCGTTTCTGGCGTATCATCAATGATGACGTCAATCCCGGTCAAACTTTCAAAGGTACGGATATTGCGACCTTCGCGTCCGATAATCCGTCCCTTCATCTGGTCATCTGGCAAATGAACAGAGGTAATGGTCTGCTCTGCCACATACTCACCAGAGATACGTTGCATGGCTTGTGCCAACAATTCCTTGGCAGTCTTATCCGAACGCTCTTTGATTTCGCGTTCCGCTTCTTTGATGCGTGTCGCGATTTCGTGGGTTAATTTATCCCGTGTCTCCACTAAGATAATGTCGCGCGCTTCATCTTGACTCAATGAAGCTACTTTTTCAAGTTCTTGAGCTTTTTGCTCTTCTAATTTGGCAACTTGTTCTTCGCGCTCATCAATGTGTTTAGTGCGATCTGTCAGACTTTGTTCTTTTTTCTCCAAAGTCTTCTCTTTGGTGGTTAAATTATCATCTTTACGGTCCAAGTTTGTCGCACGTTCAGCCAAACGGACTTCCGTTTGCTTCAATTCTTGACGTTCCGATTTAAATTCTTCCACGATTTCTTCACGATATTTACGTGCTTCTTCCTTCGCTTCTAAAAGCATTTCTTTTTTCAAAGATTGGCGGTCACGCTCAGCAGTTTTTACAATACTTTCTGCCTCTTGTTCCGCTTTTCCTCTGATATTGCTTGCTTCTTGTTCAGCATTCAAAAGTGTCAACTCTGCCGTTTCTTTGGCAGATTTCATTTTTAGGGAAACCGTGATATATCCGATCACTAAACCGACGAGAACAGCAACAAGTCCCAATCCAAGGTTTACTATGTTCATGTTCCACCTCAATTTTTTAATAGGCTTTTCTACAAAAAAGTCCTTCTACATTCTATCATATTTCAAACGATTTCACAAATGGAATTTATCTTTTCCCTTGAAAAATAGAGAGCGATTTCAATCGACTTGTGGTATAATCGATATATACCTAGGAGGAAATGATGTCTAAAGAAGTTATCGTAGAAAGTTTTGAACTTGACCATACTATTGTAAAAGCACCCTATGTTCGTTTGATTTCTGAGGAGTTTGGTCCCAAAGGCGATGTGATTACCAACTTTGATATTCGCCTGATCCAACCAAATGCCAACTCCATGGATACTGCCGGTCTTCATACCATTGAACACCTCTTGGCAAAATTGATTCGTGAGCGCATTGATGGAATGATCGACTGCTCACCATTTGGTTGCCGGACAGGTTTTCACATGATTATGTGGGGTAAACACAGTTCAACCGACATTGCCAAAGTTATCAAATCGAGCTTAGAAGCGATTGCTGAGGCGGTTACTTGGGACGATGTACCCGGTACGACTATTGAGTCTTGCGGCAATTACAAGGACCACAGTCTGCATTCTGCACGTGAATGGGCGAAACTTATCCTCTCACAAGGTATCTCAGACGATGCCTTTGAGCGTCACATTGTCTAATAATCAAAACGCTGGAAAGTCAGCGTTTTTTTGTTTGCAAAAAGAACCTAGGATTTTTCCTAGGTTCTTTCAATTTTGATTAAAAATCCAAGGCATCCGCGTGACCAGAACCATTTCCTACGAAATAGCCAGTTTTTGCATTGATGGAGAAGAGGTAGGTACCATCTGGTTTGTAAAGGTTATAGTAGCCTTTGCCGTTGATGATATTGACCTTTTCAAGGATATATTGATTGCCAGAAACGTAGCCACGTGCTTGAGAGGTTGCAATGATTTTTTCCAGAACTCCTTCATTGAAATTCCAAGCTTCATTGGTTGGATCGTTGTTGATTTTGTCCCAATCATAAGGCACACGGCTCAATTCACGTTGCAAGGTTACTCCTGCTGGAATCGCGATACCATACAATGGATTGTCCCCAGCAATAACAGCCGAAGTCGTTCCTGCTGGAGTAGCTGGTGCCGGTGCTGGTGTTGTCGTAGCTGATGGTGCAGAAGAAGGTGTCTCTGCTGGAGTAGCTGGTGCTGGTGCTGTGCTTGCCGCTGATTTAGCTGCTGAGGCGTTAGCCTGTTGGGAACGACCAAAGTTTACTGCTGAAGCAATCGCTGCATCAACACTTTCCAGTCCTGTCGCCGCTGCAGTTAGGTTTTGCCCTTCTTTTACAGTCGCACTGGTATCCACTTGACCATCCTGGATGACAGCCTTGTCAAACTGACCATTGAGCGCTTGAACAGCCTTGATGGCTTTTTCTAAGTTATCATACTTAGCTTTTGCGTCTTTGTAAGCTGTTGACTTGTTATCAATCCTATCTAATAAGGCTTTCAAGTCAGCTAATTTCCCAAATTGACTATTTTTCAAGTTTTTCAGGCTTGCGTCAGTGAAAAATGTCTTATAGAGATTTTCAAAGTTAGTAACAGCTACATCTGCTGCGCTGGAACTAGTCGTACTAGATTGGCTTGTGGTCGAAGAAGAAACGGTCGTCTTCGTATTTTTGTCACTACCATTCATCCAGACAAATACTGAGGCTAAAATTCCCACAAACAGAGCCACTAAAGCAGCCCAAATCCAGATTTTTTTCTTAGAATCCGGTGCAGGGGCCTCCTCCTCAGTCGACACTTCCCATTCCTCATCGACTACTGGGGTGGGAGTTGGTTTAGGAGCAAGAACAGGGACTGGCTCGATGACAGCCATTGCTTCCTCAACGACCTTTTCTTCAACAGGAAGGTCAATGTCTTCCTTGGCTTGAACTTTATGGATACCCAGTTCTTCTATTTTTTCACCTACCGTCAAGTCTTCTTCCTTGATGATGGGTATATGAACTTTTGTCTCAAACTTGTCCGCCTCAATTGCCTCGCGGTGCTTTTTGATATAGCGATCCAAGATATTATCATCTTCCGAAATGCCCACTTCCAAGTCTTCTTGTCTGCGCGCTGCTTCGCCAACTGTCATTTCCTTGGCTTTTTCAAAATCCAATACTTCTTCGTCTTTTTCTGCCACAATGCTTCCTCCTATTCCTGTTCGAGTTGAACTCGTTTCACACGTTGACCAAAATATTGATAGAGGTCCACTTTCAAGGTCCCGTTATATAATTTTCTTTTCTTGTCTGCTAGACTGCCATACCGTTGCTCGAATAATTCGTCACTAGTTAAAATAAACTTAGACCAGGTTTTCAGCGGTGCGAAGGTATCCCCCATTTCGCGATACAACTTGACAATTGCCTCGTCGTCCAAAAGCCGTTCCCCGTATGGTGGATTGGAGACAATAACCCCGTTGACCTTATCCGTGTGCAAATCCTGCAACCGCATCTGCTTGAAGGTAATATCATTTTCCACACCAGCTGCAAAGGCATTTTTCTTAGCAATCTCAACCATTCGGCCATCAATGTCAAATCCTGAAATGTCTAATTGGAAATCAGACTTAATGGCTTCCTGGGCTTCTTTTCGCTTCTGCTCCATCAAGGCCGCGTCCATCCAGTTCCACTCTTCAAAAGCAAATGAACGCTTGAGACCAGGTGCCATATTGCGCGCAAGCATAGCGGCTTCAATACAGAAAGTTCCTGAACCACAGGTTGGGTCAATCAGGGGTTTGTCTGGGTACCAGTTGGACAAGAGCAAAATAGCTGCCGCCATATTTTCCTTGATCGGCGCACCACCTTTTTCCACACGATAGCCGCGCTTGAAGAGGCTTGACCCTGTCGTATCAATCAAAACAGTTGCTATATCCTTTAAAATAGAAACTTCAATCTTGAATTCTGCTCCGACTTCTTGCAAAGGAACACCTTCCGGGCGCGAAAAATGTTTTTGCAACTTCTTAACAACTGCTTTTTTGGAAATAGCCTGTACAGAAGGCTCATTGTGTAATTTTGACTTGACACATTTTGCTTTCGAAATCGGGAATTTACAACCTAAAGGCAAGTAATTCTCCCAATCCAGCCCAAAGACGCCTTGGAAGAGCTCCTCAAAAGTGCGGGCAGGAAATTGTCCTACCACAATCTTGATGCGGTCTGCAGAGCGGAGCCACAAATTGGTCTCCATAATCGCGGCTTGGTCTCCGACGAAACGAACGCGTCCATTTTCAACCTGACAATCATAGTTCAAGTTGCGTAGTTCGCGTCCCACAACTGCCTCTAAACCTGCAGCTGCTGTCGCAATCAAATTAAATTGTTTTTTCATATGTCCTCTATTTCAAAAGGGAGGATCACTCGCCGATTTTTTATCAAATCAAACACCGTCAGCCACTCCCCGATATATTTCTCTAAAATCAGAAAGTCTAGGTACTTTCGTCCTAGACTATACCTATTATGCAATTTTCTATAAGCCATGTTTTGTTCCAGTGGTACTAGGCACTACCACCTTCGATAATCATCTGTCTACTGTTTCCAGTCAGGAAATTCGTTCCATAAAAATGCTTTTCCGTCTTTCCCATGCCCCTACCAAAGTTTGGGTTGCTAGCTTGAGGGGTTTACCGCGTTCCACTTCTCACGTTTCCCTGAGAACTCCGTCACTGTGGCACTTTCAGACCTATTCAAACTTATCCGAAGACTTAGTCCTTTCGATCGCCGTAACGCCCGAAGACGTCCCTAGGCTTATGCATTCGCCTAGCACAAACACTACCGGCATCACAGCCAGTGCTAGCATGGACTTTCCTCATGATAGTTTGCTATCACGCGATTATCCAAAAATTGCACGATATATTAGTCTTGAGCGATTTGCTTGCCGAAGACTTCTTTTTCCAATCGGTTTAATCGACGCAAAATGTCAAAGTTGGTAGCAGATGATGTGCGTTCTGTACGCAAAGTATCTGTCGCTTCAACAGCCGATGAACTTGGACGTGAGCTATTTGCAGAAACGGCTTTGAGACGAGCAATTTCACCTTTTAATTCTTTGATAATTGCTTCATAGGCATCATAGTCTTTCATGATGTCATCCAAGAAATCATTCACCTCATCCTGGTCGTAACCACGGAAACTTGACTTGAAATCTTGCTCAAAAATGTCTTTAGTTGTGTACTTAATACTTGCCATTCCTCACTCCTCGTTCTATAAAAATGTCGCTACCTCTATTATATTAAAAAATCAAAGTAAAAATCAAGCTAAATTACTCATTTTCTTCAAAATTTTCGGCAACTTCATTTAGTCGGTCAAAAGTAAGCGTTTTTCTAGTATATCCGTCTTTTTTTACCATGTCATGAACCAAATATTTCAAATTTGTTTCATTTTCATTATCGTAAAATAAATAAGCACCTTCTGTATTTTCCAGCAAGAAACGATTATAATCTCTAAACTGTCCTGGATTTTGATAGTGGGGGAAGGCAAATTTTGTGAAATCAACTGCCTTAAAGGATGACAGTTTCAGTTGATTGGCTTCATTCCAGTTTTCTCCATGATTTTCAAAACAAAAAATCGTTGCAAGTTGACACTCATATCCTTCTGATTTTAATTCTTTTAAGACTTCTAGCGTCCAATACTCAAAACCGAGGTTCCCAGTAAAAATAAACCATTCTGCTCCATCTTCCAATAAACGAATCAGGTCTTCTCGAATCGCCTTTTTTATAATAGGTAGCCGCTGGTCCTTGTCTGAAAAAATCCCCAAATCTGTGTGCCGGTAACCCGAAACTAGCACTGTCTTCATACGCTTTACTTGAACCTACTTCTCATTTTATGATATAATATACTGATAATAGTGTATCAAGAAGGAGTCATATGGTCAATTATCCACATGGTGTTCGAAAATCACAAAGTCAAACACCGAATGTTCCGAAGAAAAAACAAGTGGACTTTGCCAACCGTGGAATGACCTTTGAGGCAGCCATCAACGATAGCAACCAATACTACTTGGCTCACAATATTGCTGTTATTCATAAAAAGCCTACGCCTGTTCAAATTGTGAAAGTGGACTATCCTAAGCGAAGTCGGGCAAAGATTGTAGAAGCCTACTTCCGCCAAGCCTCCACAACGGACTATTCTGGCGTTTTTCAAGGACATTATATTGATTTTGAAGCCAAGGAAACTCGGCAAAAAACAGCTATGCCCATGAAAAATTTCCATGCTCACCAGATTGAACACATGCAACAAGTGCTCGACCAACAGGGTATCTGCTTCGTCCTCCTTCATTTTTCAAGTCTGAAAGAGACCTATCTTTTACCTGCCAAACCCTTGATTGATTTTTATCGTATCGACCAAGGACGACGGTCCATGCCCCTTGAGTATATCCGGCAGCATGGCTTTGCATTGAGTATGGGGACCTTTCCTAGTCTTCCCTATCTCAACATTGTTGAAAAAAATCTTTTAGGTGGTGAATCCATTGAATAATACGAACCTTAAAAAAATCCTTACGATTGCAGCTAATGTGCTGTTGACTGGATTTTTAATCGCCTTTCTAGCTGGTGCTGGGCTCGCTGCCTACTACCTTTCTTCGACGCCAGCCTTGACCGAAAAAGCCCTAACGGCAACTACTTCTAGTAAAGTTTATGACAAAGATGGTAATCTCATCGCAGACTTGGGTTCAGAAAGACGTTCCAATGCCAAAACATCTGAAATTCCGACTGACTTGGTCAATGCGATTGTGTCTATCGAAGACCAACGTTTCTTCAATCACCGTGGTGTAGATGTGGTCCGGATTGCTGGAGCCCTCCTTCACAATCTGAACGGTTCCAGCCTTCAAGGTGGGTCTACTCTCGATCAGCAATTAATTAAATTGACCTACTTCTCGACTTCTACTCAAGACCAAAATATCAAGCGTAAGATACAAGAGGCCTGGCTGGCGATGCAGTTGGAACGCCGCAATACCAAACAAGAAATCATGACCTATTACGTCAACAAGGTCTACATGTCGAATGGTAACTACGGTATGAAAACCGCTGCTAATACCTACTACGATAAAGAGTTAAACCAACTCTCCCTTGCCCAATTGGCACTGTTAGCAGGAATGCCGCAAGCGCCGAACCAGTACGACCCTTATACACAGCCAGAAGCCGCCAAACACCGTCGTGACCTTGTCTTGTCTCAGATGTTAGAAAAAAAATACATCACCCAAAAACAATACAAGGAAGCAACCGCTACTCCTGTAACAGACGGACTTCAGTCCCTCTCATCAACAGCAGCCTACCCAGCTTACTTGGACAATTACCTTAAAGAAGTTATCGAAGAAGTTCAGGAAAAGACAGGCTACAACCTACTAACAACCGGTATGAGCGTTTATACCAATGTGGACTCAGCTGCTCAAAAACAATTGTGGGATATCTATAATTCTGTTGACTATGTCAACTTCCCTGACAATACGCTCCAAGTAGCTTCGACAGTTGTCGATGTCACAAACGGACGTGTCGTTGCCCAACTTGGTTCACGAAATCAATCGAGCAATGTTTCATTTGGTACCAACCAAGCAGTGGAAACCAACCGCGACTTTGGTTCGACTATGAAGCCTCTTACAGATTATGCTCCTGCCTTTGAAAATGGCGTACTGGCTTCCACAGCAGATGTGATTGCCGATGCACCATATAATTATCCTGGTTCAACAACTCCTGTCTACAACTGGGATCATGGCTACTACGGCAATATTACATTCCGTACTGCCCTCCAATATTCACGAAATATCCCAGCGGTTAAGATGTTGGAAGCAACTGGTTTAGGTAAAGCAAATTCCTTCCTTAACAGTGTTGGAATCTACTACCCCGACCTCCTCTACTCAAATGCCATCTCAAGTAACACAACAGATGCCACCAATAAATACGGCGCTAGCACTGAAAAAATGGCTGCTGCCTACGCATCATTTGCTAACGGTGGAACTTACAATAAGCCTTATTATGTGAATAAAATTGTCTTTAGCGACGATACTGTCAAAGAGTACGCTGCTGACAGCAAGAAAGTAATGTCAGCGGAAACAGCCTACATCATGACAGATACCTTAAAATCAGTTATGACATACGGAAATGGTCTGAATGGTGCTGTTTCTGGAGTTCCTATGGCCGGTAAGACAGGTACTTCTAACTATTCAGACGATGAAATCACAAAAATTTTAGCAGTGAATGAAGCCGCTAATTATAGTACCATGGTGGTTCCTGATGAAAACTTCGTTGGTTTCTCTACCAAGTATGCTATGGCAGTCTGGACAGGATATACCAATCGTTCTACACCAGTGTTAGACAATGGTATGCTAGTGGCTACTGATGTTTATCGCAATATGATGAGCTATCTGAACCCCGTAGAAACTGCGACTGACTGGGAAATGCCAGACGGCCTCTACCAATCCGGCATTTATCTCTATATGCGTGGTAAGACCGGTAGCTACAATTCCTACAAAAACAGTTACAACTACCAAGGCAATACGACTGCCGCTAGCTCAAGTGTAGCTAGTACTGAGCAAAGTTCATCGACTTCAATAACCGAGGTAAGCAGCACAGAATCATCTGCTACAACCACTGCCTCTACTACCGAAACAACGAGCACCAGCTCAGCAAGTTCTCAAGCAACGAGTGGTCAATAATAGAAAACATAGAAGCCAGTTGGATTCTATGTTTTTCATTTTCTCCTCTTTGTGATAAGATAGGTATATGAAACCAGAAGAATTTTACACCGCATTAGAAGCAGCAAATATCTCCTTAACCGACCAGCAAAAGCAGCAATTTCATCGTTATTTTGAGCTTTTGGTCGAGTGGAATCAAAAAATAAACTTGACAGCCATTACAGATTTGGAAGAAGTCTATCTCAAGCACTTCTATGATTCTATCGCACCGATTTTGCAAGGGCATATCAAAAATGAAGACATTCGTCTGCTCGATATCGGGGCAGGGGCTGGATTTCCTAGTCTTCCCATGAAAATCATCTATCCAAACCTTGATGTGACGATTATTGATTCCCTCAATAAACGCATCAACTTTTTAAACTTATTGGCCGAGGAACTTGGTTTAGATAAGGTACATTTCTACCACGGACGGGCGGAGGATTTCGCCCAAGATAAGCTTTTTCGCGCACAATTTGACATGGTTACTGCTCGCGCCGTTGCCCGCATGCAGGTCCTGTCGGAGCTGACCATTCCCTACCTCAAGGTCAACGGTCGCCTCATCGCTCTAAAAGCTTCTAACGCCGGTGATGAATTGCTTGAGGCCAAAAACGCTCTTACTCTCCTTTTTGCCAAGGTGTTAGAAAATGTGGATTACAACCTGCCAAATGGCGACCCGCGCAACCTGACTATCGTTGATAAAAAGAAAGAAACACCCAACAAATACCCGCGTAAAGCTGGTTTGCCAAATAAACGACCTTTATAGACTGAACCTTGATTTCAGTCTTTTTTGGTACTAAAAAATCCCTCTAAGAGGGATTTTTCTGCTTTGACCAAACAAATGACTTCGTTAAGGTAAATTAGCTTCTTTTGCGACCTGTTACGATAGCTCCTACTAAGCTTACCAAAGCAAGAAGGATATCAAGTCCGTACAATACTGGTGATTTCGTCTCACCTGCTTGTGGGAGAACTTTTTTCTCAGTCACTTCAACCGCTGGTGTTGCGGTTACTTGAGTTGGTTCTGTTTTTGTTTCAACAACTTCTTGTGGTGCTACTTGCGGTTGGCTTACTGTGATAGCACCGATTGCAGCACACGCTTTATCTGCTGAAGCGTGTGCTTCTTCCATATTTTGAGCTGCATTGATTATCTCAGTTACTTTCTGCACTAATGTGAGCTACGTCTGCTTCCTTCGCTTCTTTTTCAGTTTCTGGCATAGTAGAAGCTGAAATTTCTACTTTTTTACCTGTTACTACACTTTCTACTTTTGACAAAATAGGGGCAACATCTAGTTTTGCTTCACCGTAGACAACAGCGTATTCACTAAAGTGGCTTACTTCAAATGATACAGATGTTGCTGTCGCGTTAGAAATAGCCAAATTTTCTGCCGCATCCAACAATACATAATAAACAGCAGTCGCTTGCTTAGTAGTTGGAATAGTCACTGTCACAGGAGCCGTAATCTGTACTTTTTCTCCTGCAGCATTATACAAGTTGATGTCGTACAAGTCGTACTCTTTCCCTTGAAGGGCTGGAGTAATTGCATCTGCCTGACGGACGATTTCAATTCTTTCTGCTCCGTTCAATGCTTTGTGGCTACCTGAGATTGCGATACCTGTTGAATCATTTTTCAATGTTTCAATTTTATTATTTGCGATAGCTTCAAGTTGACGGTTGCACTCTGCTTCATCAATATTATCTGAGGCAGCTGAGATACCACCTGCAAGATCTGAGGTAGCTGGACCTTCTTTGGGCGCTACTGCTTCTTTTGTTTTAGCAATAATACCCAATTGACGGCTGCGTTCTGCTTCATCAATGATATTTATAACATCTAGAATTCCTCCTGCCAAGTCTTTTGCACCGATAATTCTTAATTAGCGTTTTCGTTCCTCCGTATCTACTGCTGCTGAGATAAATGATGAGTTTGATTTTGGAGCATTGGCCAATACTGTATTCACCTGTTTAGCGCCAACTAGGCCTAAACCAATCAGTACAGATGCTGCACCTATCGCAAACTTGCGAATACCAAAGTGTTGTTGTATGTTGAAAAGAGTCTTTTTACGTCTTCTTTTTCTCATATATCCCCCTCTTGGCCCTAAATAACCAAATATATTATTTTTCAAATATTTTATAATAATTAATTTATAAAATCATTAAACTAATTAAAATATAATTGTAATCTATTGCATGTCTTGAGGGTTACTTTGTATATGCTCATATAAATTTTTCCGAAGCGTAAAACTAATCATCGGTGACATACAAAACAACAAACTTTCCAAGGAAAGTTTGTTGTTTCATTTATCTTAGAAACTGGCAGCCCATGGATTGTAAAATCGACCGTGATTGTGGATAAGTAGGCCAACTGTCAGGCAGATGAGTGCAACTAGAAACAATAGAATCAGGTAATCGACCTTATTCATCTGTTGGTAACTGTACCAAGTCCGCTTTTTATTTTTCCCGAAGCGACGCAGTTCCATAGCCGTTGAAACGGTATCAATGCGTTCAAGCGATGAGAAAATCAGAGGTGTGATGAGGACGAGATTTCCTTTTATCCGCTGCAAGAGGGGCGCCTTTTTCGACAATTCTAGACCACGCGCTTCTTGAGAAAGGCGAATCGTGTAGAATTCCTCCTGGATATCAGGAATGTAGCGCATCGTTAAGCTGACAGCATAGGCAATCCGATAAGAGACCCCAATCCGATTGAGACTGGAGGCAAATTGGCTCGGATGGGTTGTCATCAAAAAGATCAGAGCAAGTGGCACCGTTGAAAAATACTTGAGGGCAAGATTTGCTAAGTAAAACAATTCCTGACTCGTTAGGGTGTAGTGCCTGATTCCTTGCCATAGAACTGTCCGCTGACCGTAGAGGTCCACTCCGTATTCTGGCGCAAAGAAATAGACCATGACGACATTCAAGAGGGCAAATACAATTGCCAAGATGAGCACAAAGGACACATCTTTGAGGCGAATCCGCGACCATTTAAATAAACACAAGGACAGAATTCCCAATCCAAATATCAGTCTCGTATCATAGGTCACCATGACCAAAATAGAGACAATCAGAAAGGTGAGTAGCTTGGTTACAGCCGATAAACGGTGGATAAAACTGTCTCCTTTTTGGTAACCAATCAATCGTTGTTGGCTCATTGATTACCTCCTTCCTGCATATACAGATATGTCAACTGTAACGGGTCCACTCCCAAGCGCTCAGCCAGGGTAAAAATGCTGGTTTCTTTTAGATTAGCCTGCCGAATCAATAGCGGATCACTCAGGATCTCAGCAGGACTCGCGTCTTCAATAATCTGTCCGTCCACCATCACCAAAGCCCTATCCGAATAATCCAACATGAGCTGCATGTCATGCGTAATCATAATGATGGTATGTCCTTGTCGGTTGAGCTCAGTGAGAAATTCCATGATTTCAGTGTAATTTCGCTTATCCTGACCCGCCGTCGGCTCATCTAGAAGGATAATTTCTGGATTCAACACCAGGATAGAGGCAATCGTAACGCGTTTTTTCTGTCCATAGGACAGGGCTGTGATGGGCCAATTCCGATAGGCATAAAGGCCGCACGTTTTCAGTACCGCATGGACGCGCTCTGTCACTTCTTCTTCGGAAACATGGCGGAGTCGTAAGCCCATCGCCACCTCGTCAAACAGCATGGCCTGGCTAAGCATCTGATTTGGATTTTGCAGGACATAGCCAATTCGTTCTGCTCGTTCCTTGACGGAGTCATTCGAGATAGACTGACCTTGCCACTTCAATTGGCCTTGCGCTTCTAAAAATCCACAAAGTACCTTGGCAAGCGTAGACTTGCCTGCACCATTTTTCCCAACGATTGCAAGGCGTTCTCCTTTGCGAAGTTCAAAACTAATCTGCTCTAAGGCTGCTCCCTGATCATAGGCATAGGACAGAACAATGGCTTCTAACAAGAGTGGACCATCGCTCTCATGAATGTCCACAAATGGTAATGAGGGATGCTGGAGCGAGGTTAGGTCTAACTTTTCTAGTCGACTGAGATGTTTTGAGGTTTCAATCGGGTAGCCCAAAGTCCGCAAAGTTGAGATATAGAGCGGCTCACGGATACCATTTTCAGCTAGTAGAGTCGTTGCAAGCAAGTCGTCAGGACTACCATTGAAGACAATGCGTCCTTCATTCATCAAGACGATTCGGTCAACAGAGCGGTGTAAAACATCTTCCAATCGGTGCTCGATAATGATGGTGGTCGCACCTTCTTCCCGATGCAAACGGTCAATCAAATCAATCGTATCTTGCCCCGCTTGCGGGTCTAGATTAGCCAAGGGTTCGTCAAAAAGTAAAATTGGACTTTCATCGATCAAGACACCCGCCAAACTAACACGTTGCTTCTGTCCACCAGATAAATCCTGTGGCCGATGGCCAATCAAGTTCTGCAAATTCAAGCGGTCAGCCCAGTCCGATACACGAGACTGCATCTCAGGGAGGGCTACCATATCATTTTCTAAGGAGAAGGCCAAATCTTCTTCCACGGATAGGCCGATAAATTGACCATCTGTGTCCTGTAAAACAGTTGACACCAGCAATGACTTTTCATAGATAGACATGCTAAAAGCGTCTTGTCCATTCATTAGAAATTGCCCACTTGCTTTTCCTTTATAGGTGTTGGGAATAAGTCCATTCAGACATTGGCCTAAGGTCGACTTGCCTGAGCCAGATGGCCCCAGAATTAAGACTTTTTCCCCTTGATAAATTTCCAGATTTACATCTTTCAAGGTCGGCTCTTGTTGCGTCAGGTATTGAAAGGTAAAATCCTTGCATTCAATGATTTTTTTCATGTTACTATTATAGCGTAAAAAGGGGTAATAAAAAAGGCTAGGATTCCTTAATTTCTAAAGGAATTCGCCTCGATGAGAAATTGGCCCTGCGAATCATTAATGAGAATATCAAATTCATTCTTATAGGGTTCCATGTAAAGCTGATATTGCCTTCTTCTGCGATCTGCATTTTTCTGGACAAAATCGGGAATCCGGCCTCGTTCTGCCACATCACGCGCCAGCTTTCTTGCCAACTCAGTCTCTGCATCAGTATAGATGTAGATGGACAGGTCAAACAAGTCCTTTTCCAGAAAAGTTGGTGACATGCCTTCTACAATCGTAATGGGCTTTTGTCCTTTGAGGATTTCCTCTTTTTGCCACGGCATGTCCGGTGTCAAGAGGTCCATTCCTCTTGATAGGGCTGAAATATCCCGTTTAAGACTGATCAATTCATGTCGAGCGGGATGACAGGCTGTGATGGAGGCTTCTACCGCTTGCCCCTCCATCTCATAACGTAGGAAAGCCTGGTCGCTAATCTGCCCCGGAATAACATAGAGGTCTCCAGCCAGGACATTGACCTCTTCTTTTCCTAAATACTGTGCTAAGTCAGCCGCTAAGGTCGACTTCCCAGACGCTCCATGCCCGCAAATCCGAATGGTAACCGATGATTTTTGGTCGCAGAACCGCCCGATGACTTCCATTAATTCTTCTTTATTCATACCTATAGTATAACAAAAAAACAAATCAGACAGGCTGATTTGCTTTGATTTTTTAAGTACCAACGACTTCTGGTAATTCTTCACCGATGGCTTCCAAACGAGCTGCCCATTCTTCGCGAGACAAGCCGTTTTCTTCGACATAGCGGTTGCGCTCATGCGCACGACATGCTGCTGAACAACCACGAACATAGGCATGTTCTGTTTCTTCAGACATGAAGACTTGTTCGTTACAGTATGGGTTTGCACAATTTACATAACGTTCGCATTCTTCGCCAGTAATATGGTCGCGTCCGATGACTGTTGGATTGACGCGGTTGATTGGCACAGAGATACGCTCGTCAAATACATACATAGCACCATCCCAGAGTTCGCCCATCACTTCAGGGTCTTTTCCGTAAGTCACGATACCGCCGTGAAGCTGGCCGACATCTTTAAAGCCTTCGCGAACCATCCATCCAGAGAATTTTTCACAACGTACGCCACCTGTACAGTAGACAACGACACGTTTTTCCATGAATTTTTCTTTGTTATCACGCACCCATTGTGGCAATTCGCGGAAGTTACGAATGTCAGGGCGGATAGCACCACGGAAGTGACCAAGGTCGTACTCGTAATCATTACGCGTGTCAAGAACAACTGTATTCTCGTCCAACAAGGCAGCTTTAAATTGTTGCGGGTTGAGGTACTCACCCGTTGTTTCAAGCGGATTGATGTCGCTATCAAAATCATTGTCTTCTAAACCAAGGTGAACAATTTCCTTTTTGTAGCGAACAAACATTTTCTTGAAGGCATCGCGTGGCTCTTCGTCAAACTTGAACCAAAGGTCTGCAAAGCGCTCATCGCTGTGAACCCAGTCCATATACTTTTGAGTTGTTTCGTAGTCACCAGAAACGGTACCGTTAATCCCCTCATCTGCAATCAAGATACGACCTTTGAGTCCGATTGATTTACAAAAATCCAAGTGCTCTTGAGCATATTCTTGTGCGTTTTCAATGGGAACATATTTATAATAAAGCAATACACGAATATCGTTAGACATTTCTAATTTCTCTCAATCTTTTAATGTTACCTTTCTATTGTACCGATTTTGACAAGAGATAGGAAATAATTTGACTGAAAATCAAGTCACTATGCTATACTAAAAGTATGAAAAAAGAATGGATTTTACTCATCAGTATCGTCATTTTTGGATTGGGAGTCTGGGCTGGTTACTTCTTCTACCGAACGGAACTAAAGGCTGACCAGTCAGCTTCTCCTTTTAAATACATCCGCAATGATAAGCCCAAAAAGGCATTGGCAAAAGCACCACAGGTCTATGTGACTATCCACAAAGATCTGTTATCTGACGACCAACAAGAAAACGTCAAGGCCAAGTTAACTCAACAAATTCAGCAACTGCAAAAGGACGGCTGGTCAAACAAGGCCATCTGGAAGGGCTACCTCTATCAAATGGAACGTCAAACATCAGACAAGGATATCTTCGCCTATCTGGACCAGCGGTTTGCCGAAACCAAGATTTTTGGCTCCACAGCCTTTTCAGACCTCTGGACGCATTCACCTTATAAAAAGTCTCGTAAAGTTGCCCGATTTTTATTAGAGAAAACCATGGACATCGTTAGAATGCCGGAGGACTTGTCTGGTCAACCAAGCCAAACACAGCAATTGATTGCCAAGTTCGACACTCAACTCGAACCAGACGATAACTTTTGGAAATATTTTTCCAAAACAGTACAAGTCGCATTTCCTAAAAACAGTCTCTCTGATGAGTCCGACATTTTGGCACGAAAGGTTCATCAATTCCGCTATGTCATCTCTTCTCAACAAGCCCAATGGGTGCGAACCAACTACAAGAAAAAAGGAATGACCGATGCCCAAGCTCTAGCTGTCTACATGAAAGACATGGATGAGATGAATTCCTTCCTCGAGCAAACCGGAATCGTTGAGTCCGATTACTACTACGACTATAATTACGGCGAATCTGCACGACTTCATAACAAAATCGCCGTGACAGTAGATGGTACAGGCATTGTCACTATCCATCATCCCGACAATATCAACCAAGTGAATTTCAAAATCGTCATGGATTTCTATAGCGAATTTATCTTGGATGAGGCAGGAAATTTCCTCAATGAAGTGGATGCCGAAAAGATTACCGAAAACGGAGTCATCAACGGGGCAAGTTACAACTATGCAAATGAAAATAACGCCCTGCACCGCACCTTAGATGTCAAACCCATCCGCATCCACGACCCGGAATTTCGGAAAAACTTTTCTAAAAAAACAGCCCTTCATTTTCGAACACCAAATCGCTTAAAAGACCCTAAAGCAGCTACTCAACGGCAAAAATGGGAAAATTCCTATTTCAATCCTGACGGAAACTTTGCCATCGCAAAACAATCTGCTGCTGATCGTGTCAAAAATAGCATTCAACTATTTCAAAAACTGGTAGAGGAGACCAAGAAAAATGAACACTAAATTCAGAAAAAAAACGATTTACCTGCCCCTTGGACTCTTACTAGTCACAGGAATGGGCATGGCGATTGGCTACGCTCTTTCTCGACAAGCACCAACCTCTCAGCAAACCGACGAACCTCTAGTCAAGGAAATAAAAATCGGAAAAACCTACGAAATGTACGGTGAACTCAGCCTCATCGACGACCGTCACTATATCTACTTAGTAGATGACACGGATTATGAAAGCGAAGAGGAGTTAGAGGAAATCCAAGAAGAAAACTATCCGGAAGAGGTCTACCCAACTCTCTACTACTATCAAGGAGACTACAAGCGAGAGGGGGACGATATCTATCTCAAACCCACAAAAGAAATCAGCATTGCATTTGAAACCCTTGCCGATGTCAAGAAAAAACAATATTTCCAACTAAAGGAAACTGCATTGACAGACGACTACGAAGACCAACCTCAACTCGTCAAAAAAGAGGGAAGCTACCAAGTTCAAACTGGAGATGACGACGGTTTCGACCTTGCACCATCTTCTACAAAACTCGCAAAATCTGTCACAGAATTACTCAGTAACTACAAAAAAGTAGAAAAAAAGGACTAGTTAAACTAGTCCCTTTCTTATTTATCAATGGATAGGCTGCCTGCCTGTGTCCGTGAGTTCGCGTAGAATTTTACCAAAAGTGTCCCTGCAACACCAATTGTTACAGCATTGGCAATCCCTGCAATCAAGCCTTGGGTAAAGCTTTTATTTGCTGGCTCTTGGTAGATAATAATATCCAGTAAGGGCGCCACAAGTCCCCAAGAAATTACATTGGCAATAATCTGCGTTCCATTAAATAACAGAATGTCCTTAGAGGTAAAGATACCTTCCTCCACGCGCAGACGTTTTTTCAATAATCCGATCAAGAATCCTAGCAAACCTGAAGCCAAAATCCATGACCACCATGGGCTGTAGCTGACAGAATCTTTGACAGTATGCCCGATAAAACCAATTAAAAAGCCAACAACAGGGCCAAAAATGACTGAAAAGAGTGACTGCACTGCGTATTGGAGTTGGATATTTGTATTGGGTACAAAGGTTGGAATGTTGACAACTAGACCAATCACAACGAATAAAGCTGCTCCGATCCCTGTTGCGACAACTGTTTTGATTGAATGTTGTTTCATGATATCTCCTAAATAGTCCTATTTGTCCAAAGAACTCCTCTATTATAACGAAAAATCACCTATTTGACTAATAGATGATTTTTATTGTAGATTTTAGATTTTCCTATCACTAGGCAACGATGGCTTTGGCAACTTCTTCCACTGTCATTCGTGAGAAATAGCGAGTTGTGTCAATGGTTTTGAGATTTTCCAAGACATCTTGGTATTCGTAGCGAGTACCGACTAATAATTCTTCGATGTCTGCTACGTCTTCAATCCCAAAGAAGTCCCCGTAGATTTTAATGGAAGCGATAAGAGATTTTTCTGTTTGGATATAAGAAGTGATTTTACCAGCTGGGTAACGTACCGCACGCTCAACTGTGTATTCAGGTGCTTTTCCGTATGTCCAGTCCCAGTTTGCAAATTGCTGGTCACGCAAGTTTTGGATAGCAGCCAATTCTGTTTCATTGAGGACGTATTCTTCCATATCAGGATATTCTTCCTTCATCTGGTTTAGAATGGCATCGCTAAACTCTTGTACCGTGATCTTGTCTTCCAAGTGATCTACAATATTAGTCACACGCGCACGAACAGATTTAACACCTTTGGACTCGATTTTATCTTTTGAAACTTTAAGGGCTTGCCCAAGGACAGACATATCCACATCAAAGAGCAAGCAACCGTGGTGCATCATGCGTCCGTTGAAATAAGCTTGGGCATTTCCTGCAAATTTTTGCCCGTCAATTTCAAGGTCGTTACGTCCTGTAAATTCAGCCTTGACGCCCAATTTTGCTAGTGTATCAATCACAGGTTTTGAGAAAGTTTTAAAGTCAAAAGCTCCCTCATCTGCTTTATTGGAAATGATGGTGTAGTTGAGGTTGTTAAGGTCATGGTAAACCGCCCCACCACCTGACAGACGACGCACGACATGAATGCCATGAGCATCTGTAAATTCCTTATTGATTTCTTGAATGGTATTTTGGTGTTTCCCAACGATTATGGCTGGCTCATTGATCCAAAGAATGAAAATTTCATCCAACTCTTTCAATTCACGAAAGGCATAAGCCTCCAAGGCAATATTGTAAGCTGGATCATTTGATTGGTTGACGATGTATTTCATGTGAAACTCCTCTTCATCTTGTTAGCATTTACAGGATTATTATAACAGAAAAAAACTTGATTTCGGAAGATATGAACCGAAAATTTGTCTCCTTGAATGTTCGTGTAGAAATGAAAGAGACCAGAAGTTTTGACTTCTGGATTCTTTTTATTTTCCAGCATAGGCTGCGACTTCATCAATCATCAGCTCAGTTGACTCCAAGCCACCTCCTGATAAGTACCATAGGTCTGCTGTTAATGAAACAATTCCTTTGTTTTTACCTGCATTTGTTGCTTGAACCAAGTCATTTTTCAACGCAGATTCATTTTTAGAATGATCGCTACCGATAGCCAAGCTACGGTCAACTACAAAGATTAAATCTGGGTTCAATTGATGGATACCTTCAAATGAAATCATCGCCCCGTGTTTCCCAGCTTTCGCTGCGTCTTCTACTACCATCTCTGTCGCTTTGAAGCCTAGGTCCTTATAGAGAAGGCCGTAGCGACCTGTTGCAGGAATAGCTGCGATAGCTCCTTCGTTCAAGAGAACTGTCAAAGCTTTCTTTTGGCTTTCTTGGTTTGCTTTGGCAACTTTTTCTACTTTTTTATCCAATTTTGCGAGTGATTTTTTAGCTTTTTCTTGACCTTTTTCACCGAATAATTTGGCCAATTCTTGGATATTTCCCTTGATAGATGCCCAAGGTTTGTCCTTATCGGTTGCAAAGTAAATCGTTGGAGCAATCTTCTTGAATTCTGCCACCTTATCCGCTGTACGGCCGGAAGCAATAATCAAATCTGGCGCCAATTCAGCAAGAGTTTCCATGTTTACTTCTTTTAAGTTACCGACATTCGTGATTGATTTTTTATTTTTAAAATCTTTTAAGTAGGCTGGCAAGGTGTCTTTAGGCATCCCAACAATTGTGTCTTCAAAGCCCAGTGCACGAATGCTGTCCGCAACACCATTATCCAAGACAACAATTTTTTTCGGATTTGCCTTCAATGTCACTTGACCACTTGCATCGGTCAATGTGATTTCCTGTGCTGCTGGCTTTTCTTTTTCAGCTGTTTTTTTGCTTGCACAAGCCACAAGACCTACTGTAAGCACACTCATCAAGATAACTTTTACTACTGTTGCTAATTTCTTTTTCATTTTTTCTCCATTTCTTATTGATATAAACAAATCGGCCGGCCATTGATAATGGCCAGTTCTAAGTTAATGTCATAGATTTCCTCTAGGACTTCTTTTTTCATAACATGGCTAGGACTACCTTGGCAAAAGACCTGACCATCTTTGAAAGCGACCATGTGGTCAACAAATTGGCTCGCGACATTGATGTCATGGATAACGACAACAACCGTCTTCCCCATCTTATCTACCAAGTCACGTAAGGTACGCATCATCAGAATACCTTGCTTCATATCTAGATTATTGAGCGGCTCATCGAGCAAGATAATATCTGTATCTTGAGCCAATACCATGGCAATAAAGACCCGCTGCAACTGTCCTCCCGACAACTGGTCAACATAGCGATCACGAAATTCGTCCAAGCCCATATGGGCTATTGCTGCTTGAATTTTTTCAAAATCCTCCTCTTTCAAACGACCTTGACTGTAAGGAAATCGTCCAAAAGAAACCAGTTCTTCAACAGTTAGCTTGGATTGGCAATGAATCTGCTGCTTCAAAATGGCTAATTCTTGTGCAAATTCTCTGGAACCCCAACTATCAATTTCCTGTCCTTTGATATACAGACAGCCCTCTTCTTTTTTCATCAGCCGGCTCATGAGACTAAGAAGAGTTGACTTCCCAGCACCATTTGGCCCAATAAAAGCTGTGAATCGCTTCGGAAATACCTGTAAATCGTCCACTTGTAGGACAGGAGCTTGACCGTAAGTTTTGCTTACTTGCTCCACCTTAATCATATCTCAAACGCTCCTTATACACTAGATAGAGGAAGAAACTCCCACCAAACAGCTCCAATATCATACTGATTGTCACGGCATATTGGAAAAATCGCTCTACCAACATTTGCCCATACACCAAAGAAACAAATCCAAGACAAGTCGCTACCAAAAAAAGACAGTGGTGTTGGTATTGTTTGACAAGGCGGTAGGTAAGATTGGCAACTATAAACCCAAAGAAAGAAAGCGGTCCAACCATAGCCGTCGTGCTAGCAGTCAGGATAACAACCGCCCACAAAACACGTCTCTGTACTGCTTCCACATCCACACCAAGAGACAATGCCTGCTCCTTACCCAGGTGTAAGACATCTAAAACTGGATAAAGACGATAGAGATAGTAAGCCAAGATAAGAGTCGCCAGTCCAACTAACACCAACACATCTTGATGTGCATGCTGGAAGGACGCAAATAACTTGCCTTGCAACTTATCGTATTCATTTGGATCCATGAGAATTTGCATAAAGGTTGATAGACTGCGCAAAAGTGTACCCAATGACATACAGATGAGTAAAATCGTTCCGAATCCTCTGGATAACAATTGCTTCAACAGAGGCTGTAAGGCTCCGAAAAAAAGCAATAAGAGACCTAGAACAATGAGAAATTCAACCTGAACTGATGGTTGGTGTTGATTGGCCCATCTCCAAAAAAAGAAGAGATAGGTCGACTGGATAAAGACGTACAAACTCTCCAATCCCAAAACCGCAGGTGTTAAAAATCGATTTCCCGTTACCGTCTGAAAGCTAATCGTCGCAAAACTTGCCGCTACAGCTACCACTAGATAGACCAAGATTTTTTTCAATCGCAACTGGAAAATATAGTCCGACATCCCTGCTGACTTGGGTAAAAAGTACAGCAGTAGACCTACAACGACTACTAACATCAACATTCCCAGAATGAACTTGGTTCTGACTTTAAGCTGCTGCATGCTTCTCCTCCTTCCAAAGAACCCGGATTAGAAAGACAGAACCCAAGACACCAAGGACGACTGAAACTGAGAGCTCGTAAGGCCAAACAACCAGACGCGCCACAATATCGCAGCACAAGACCAGCAAGACACCGACAAGGAACACTTTGCCTCTGATTTTTCTAAAATAATCCCCATAGCGCTGACGGACAAGATTCGGTATGATGACTCCCAAAAATGGCAAGCCTCCCACTGTAATCATCGTCACAGCCGTCGATAGAGCAACTAAAAAGAGAGCAATTTGCTCCATTTTCTGAAAGGGCAAGCCCAAGCTACGACTAGCGGACTCTCCAAGTGCCATCAGAGAAAAACTCTCTGTAACGAACCAGATCCCCACGCAGACTACTATCGTCAAAAAGAGCCACTCAAACTGATTGCGCTGAATCATGGTATACGAACCTTGTGTCCAGGAAGACATGGATTGAACCAATTGAAAACGATAGGCAATCATCTCTGCAATCGCCCCAATGATCCCACCAAACAGGATTCCAACCAGAGGCAGCATCCATTTTTCATGAAAAGAACACTTACGGACAAAGGTCAAAAAGAGCAGACTTGCCCCCATTGCTGCCACAAAGGCAAAGGTCATTTTTTGAAATAAATTAGCCTGGGGAAAGAAGAAGAGAGAGACCAACATTCCCAGCTGTGCAGCTTCTACCGTTCCCGTGGTAGACGGCCCTGCATATCGGTTTTGTGTGACGGTCTGCATCAAGAGTCCCGATAAACTGACCGAGCCTGCGGATAGGACGATGGAGATTGTCCTAGGAAGCCTTGCCTCTAAGAAAACTCTCAGCGCCCCCTTATCCCCACTAAAAAGACCGACCCAAGAAAAGGCCGAGCTCGATCCGACACTCAAGGAAAGCAACAGCAACCCACCGAGCAAAATGAACAACCATCTATCCTTTCTCACCACTTCCTCCTTTCAAACATTTTGTTCATGAACTATATTTACTTTAACAAAAGCGATTTCAAAAGTCAATATTATATTAAAATTATCAGACTATTTAGCTAAAATTAAAACAAAAAAGAAGCCCTAAGGCTTCTTTTAACAAATAGATTATTTACGTTTTGGTGGGTTGTGGATGGCTTCACCCAATACGTCAGCAAATGCTTCGTACATCACTTCAGAGAACGTTGGGTGTCCGTGGATTGACAAGAGCAATTCATCAACTGTCAATTCATTTTCCATGATAGTTGCAGCTTCGTTAATCATTTCAGCAGCAGCTGGACCAATGATGTGTACACCAAGAATTTCGTGGTATTTAGCATCAGCGATAACTTTTACAAAACCTTGTGCTTCGTTTGAAGCAATGGCACGACCGTTACCAGTAAAGCTGTTTTTACCGATAAGGATATTGCCGTATTGTTCACGCGCTTGTTCTTCTGTCAAACCAACCATAGCCACTTCAGGGTGTGTGTAAACAGCAGCCGGAGTGAATTCAAGGTTAGCCTTGCGGTGGTTGCCTTTCATGGCATTTTCAGCAGCAACTTCACCCATACGGTAAGCTGCGTGGGCAAGCATTTTCGTACCGTTGACATCACCTGGTGCGTAAATACCTGGGATTGATGTTTCTTGGTATTCGTTAACCTTGATACGGTTGCGGTCCATTTCAAGGTTCAGATTTTCAAGTCCATTCATTTGTGGTACACGACCGATTGAAAGAAGGGCTTTTTCAGCTACAACTTCTTCGCCGTTGTTGAGTTTCAATGTCAATTGGTTGTTTGCTTCAACGATTTCAGAAACACCAACTGATGTTTTGATCTTCATACCTTTCTTAGCAAGAATTTTTTGAAGTTCAAGTGACACTTCTTTATCCATTGCAGGGATGATGCGGTCAGCCATTTCGATAACCGTTACGTCAACACCGTATGATGCCCAGACAAGACCAAGCTCGATACCAACGACACCACCACCCATAACAGCAAGTGATTTTGGCATTTCACGAAGATCAAGGATATCATCTGATGTCAAGACAAGTTTAGACTCGATACCTGGGATGTTGATGCGAGAAACTTTTGAGCCTGTTGCAAGAATTACGCTACGACCTTTGATTGTTTCAGAACCGATGGTTACAGTCTTGTCAGGATTTACTTGACCAAGACCATTGAAGATAGTGACTTTATTGGCTTTAAGGAGACCTTGAACACCGCCTGTCAAAGTCTTAACAACAGTGTTTTTGAAGTCAACAGTTTTATCCATATCGATAGTGTAGTTTGTCGATGCCAAGTTGATCCCGCGACCTGCTGCATGTTTGATACCGTCTAGGATTTCAGCATTTTTAAGGTAAGTTTTTGTTGGGATACAACCCACATTCAAGCAGGTACCACCAAATTCAGATTTTTCAACAATAGCAACTTTACCACCAAGTTGAGCACCTTTAATGGCAGCGTAGTAACCAGCAGGACCACCACCGACAACAATCATGTCGTATTCATTTGCAGCCAAGTCTGCTTTTGGAGCTTGTGCCGCTGCAGCTGGTGTAGATGGAACTTCAAGTCCAGCAGCTTTCAAGTCAGCAGTTGCTTGAGTTACTTGAGCAGCAGCTGGTGCAGCTGATTCGCCGACCACTTCGCCTTCAGCACCGATGTAACCAATCACTTCTGTGACAGGAACAACTTCGCCGTTACCGCGAACGATTTTTAGCAAGACACCTGAGTCTTCTGCTTCCAATTCCATGCTTGTCTTATCAGACATCATTTCCAAGATAACGTCGCCTTCGTTGACAACATCACCTTCTTGTTTTTTCCACTCGATGATTTCTCCTTCTTGCATGTCAACGCCAAGTTTAGGCATAATAATTTCTACAGCCATGTTAATTTTTCCTTTCAAAACTCTTTTTGATTCTTGTCTAAGGTGGTGGGGACATCAGCGAACCTTTGGTTCTATGACTTATTTTTGAGACACAGCGACAAGAATCTGATTTGCTCACTTTGTTCGCTTATTTATATAAATTATTTCACTCAGATAAGCAATTCTAATGGATTTTCAAGTAAGTTTTTGAGATCCACCATGAATTTGGCACCGTTCATACCGTCGATGATACGGTGGTCAATGGTCAAGCAAAGTGCCATGATTGGGCGAATTTTCACTTCTCCGTCAACCACAACTGGTGTTTGAACAGTTGAAGCTACACCCAAAATTGCTGAGTTTGGTTGGTTGATGATTGGGTTGAATGTCTTAGTACCAAACATTCCCAAGTTTGTGATAGAGAATGTTGAACCAGACATTTCAGCACCTTTCAACTTACCTGATTGTGCTTTTTTGATAACATCTTTTGAAGCAACCACGAAGTCTGACAAGCTCATCTTATCTGCACCGTGAACAACTGGTACGACAAGTCCTTCATCAAGACCTACGGCGATACCAAGGTTGACAAATTTGTGCAATTCGATTTCTTGTGCGTCATTGATAAGTGAAGCGTTCATGTAACGATGTTCTTCTTTCATCAATGTACGTGTAACAGCAAGTCCAATCAAGTCTGTAAAGGTTACTTTGAGACCTGTTTTGTTCATGATTGGCTCAAGAATTTGTTTACGAAGTGCCATGAGGTTTGTCATGTCAATATCGTAGTTGAGCGTAAAGGTTGGAGCTGTAAGGTAAGAGTTGACCATTCCTTTTGAAATTGCCTTACGCATAGCAGACATCTTGATGATTTCCACGCCTTCTGGCAATTCTTTAGCAGGTTTTTCAGCTGTCTTAGCTGCTGCTTCCGTTTGTGCTGGAGCTTGCGCTGCAAGGTGAGCAAGGATATCTTCCTTAGTAACCTTACCAGAATGACCTGTCCCTGCAATAGCAGCCAAGTCAATTCCGTTATCTACAGCCATTTTACGAGCAAGTGGTGTTGCTTTTGGTTGTGCATTCTTGAAGTCTTCTACGTCAACCTTGTGCACACGACCATTGGCACCTGTTCCTGGAACGCTTCCTAGGTCAAGACCCAAGTCTTTTGCCGCTTTGCGAGCTGCTGGTGTTGCGCGAACTTTTCCACCACCTTGAGGTGCTACGGCTGGTTTTACTTCAGCTGCTACTGGAGCAACTGGCGCAGGTGCTGCTTCTTGAACAGGAGCCGCTGCTGGTGCTGGACTTGCTGCTGCAGCCACATCAACTGTTTCACCTTCTGCACCGATGTAACCAATAACTTCGGTAACAGGCACAACTTCGCCATTGCCGCGAACGATTTTAATCAAGACACCTGACTCTTCAGCTTCCAATTCCATGCTGGTTTTGTCAGACATCATTTCCAAGATAACGTCGCCTTCATTGACAACATCGCCTTCTTGTTTTTTCCACTCGATAATTTCGCCTTCTTGCATATCAACACCGAGCTTTGGCATGATGATTTCTACTGCCATGAATTTTCCTTCTTTCTAAAACATGTAAAATCTAGCAGGATTGACGCCCTGCCAGATTGAAACGGATAACCTTTTAAAAACGATGACGATTGCTACTGAACAAGCTCTCGCATGTTTTTGGGCGGCTATCAATTAGCCACGGTTCACTTGTTTGTAGATTGCAGCTTTGATTTTTTCTACGTTTGGCAAGACTGCATTTTCAAGGATATTGGCATAAGGAACAGGGACATCATCAGATGCGATACGAACAACTGGTGCATCCAAGTAATCAAATGCTTCACTTTCAGTGATGATTGATGCGATTTCGCCGATAAATCCACCTGTTTTGTAGGCATCATTAACCAAGATAACTTTACCAGTTTTCTTAACAGAGTTGATGATGATTTCTTTATCAAGCGGAATCAAGGTACGTGGGTCCACCACTTCAACGCTGATACCTTCTGCAGCAACTTCTTCAGCTGCTTGCAAGACGCGTTCCAACATACGACCGTATGATACGATGGTTACGTCTGTACCTTCGCGCTTGATTTCCCCTTTACCAAGTGGGATGTAGAAGTCTGGGTCTTGGTTGACTTCTTCTTTTTTACCATAAAGCGCTTTTGGTTCCAAGAAAATAACTGGGTTATTGTCTTGGATTGAAGATTTCAAGAGACCTTTTGCATCATTTACTGTACCAGGTGCAACGACCTTGATACCTGGAATATGTGTCAACCACGCTTCAAGTGATTGTGAGTGTTGAGCTGCTGATCCGATACCTGAACCTGATGCAACACGGAAAGTTACTGGTGTTTTCAAACCACCACCAAACATATAGTTTGTTTTGGCAGCTTGGTTAACAATGGCATCAAGTGCAATCGTAACGAAATCCATGAATGTCAAGTCTACGATTGGACGAAGACCTGTTTGGGCTGCACCAACTGCTGAACCAGCGATAGCCGCTTCAGAGATAGGAGTGTCGCGAACGCGTTTTTCGCCAAATTCTGCCAACATACCAACAGAAGTACCGAAGTCACCACCGTAGATACCGACATCTTCACCCATCAAGAATACTGTTTCATCCTTACGCATTTCCTCGCTCTGAGCAAGATTGATGGCTTCACGCAAGGCCATTACTTTTGTTTCAGTCATTTAACTATTCTCCTCTAATAAAATACCGATTTTAGATTTGTCATCCTATAAAATACGAAATTGTAGTCGCAAGTAGGCAGGTCAACCAATGGCATCCGCCGGAGTGATTCCTGCGTTGATTGTTTTATTCAATCGAGTTCAGACTAAGCACTGGGTAAAATCTACCCTCTTAGTTCTAACGCAGTTGACATCTGGCAAAAGCCTACGTTTCATGACTTGGCTTTTACCTAGTTGTCATTGCGGGGGTCTCGCAACGAAGTTTTGATAAACTTCTGCTTGGCCGCCTATTTTTACTGTGTGCTTTTAACGTCTTCACATCTTAATCTACAAATACGTCTTCGTAAGCTACTGAGATGTCTGGATCTGGGCTTTCTTGAGCAAATTTCACTGATGCTTCAACTTCTTCAGCGACTTGTGCTTCAATCGCATCCAACTCTGCAGCTGTAACGATCTTGTTTTCAGTCAAGTAAGCGCGGTATTTTTTAAGTGGATCTTTGGCTTTCCAGCTGTCCACTTCTTCTTTTGTACGGTACACACCAGCATCCGCTGTTGAGTGACCAAACCAACGGTATGATTCTACCTCAACGATAGCAGGACCATTGCCAGCACGAACATACTCAATCACTTCATGCATTTTTTCATAAACGGCAACAACGTCATTTCCGTCTTCAACATAGTGACCTGGAATGCCGTAAGCATCTGCACGAGTGTAAAGGTGAGGAATTTTTGTTGAGTAGCTAATATCTGTTGAGATACCGTAACGGTTATTGATGATGAAGAAAATAACTGGTAAATTCCAAACAGCAGCCAAGTTTACAGATTCGTGGAATGAACCTTCGTTGGTTGCAGAGTCACCTGAAAAGGCGATAACAATGTTGTTTGTGCCAGTGTATTGCTGAGTAAGGGCTGCACCAACTGCGAGGGCATAACCACCACCAACAATACCATTTGTTCCGTAGTTTCCTTTTTCAAGGTTGGCCAAGTGCATAGACCCACCACGACCTTTTGATGAACCAGTTGCTTTACCAGCAAGCTCAGCCATCATCGCGTTGATGTCAATTCCTTTAGCGATTGTCTGACCATGACCACGGTGGTTTGAGAAGATAATATCTTGGTCTGTCAAGTCAGCGATTGCACCAACTGAAGCTGCCTCTTCACCAACTGAGAAGTGAGTCATCCCTTGGACAAAGCCACGACGAACCAATTTATTAAGTTTCATATCAACATCGCGGATTTGTTGCATTTTCAAAAACATATCCAAGTGTTGCTCTTTTGAAATAGATACCATATTTTCCTCCAATGTATTTCTCTTTCTGTACTATGATAGACCAAAGATTCACAAATAGCAAATAATTGGTCTGAACATTTCTTGTCCAAAAATTCTAAAAAACCTTGCCCCAGCTGACTTTTCACTCTATTAAGCTTGCCTATCAATTAGTGCTAAGTTATCTTTTTCACAAACTTTCACGCCATCTTGAAAAGCCTTTCATTTTATGTTAATATGTCACAGGGAGGATGACATGGAATTTGAATTGTTTCTTTTAATTTGTAACTACATCGGCACCATCGCCTTCGCCGTCTCTGGCGTGGTCAAGGGCTTCAATAAAAATCTAGATATTTTCGGTATTACACTTCTAGGAATTTTAACCGCTGTCGGCGGCGGAATCATTCGCGATATGATGACTGCTCGCATTCCCGCTGCGCTAACAGATCCAACTTCTATCTATCTTGCCATTGCCGTGGCCTTGATTATGTATCTCTTTGTCATCACGAGAAAAACCGACAAATTACAACATCAGCAGATGTATCGTTTTCTAGCTATTACCAATCTGGTTTTCGATGCCATCGGCTTAGCCATTTTTGCCCTCATTGGTGCAAGCGCAGGCGTTGAATTGCACTTAAACTTTATGACTTCCGGCATCCTTGCCACTTTAACAGGTGTCGGTGGCGGTATTTTACGCGATCTCTTGGTCAATGAAACACCTATCGTCCTCAAGGAAGATGTCTACGCAGTTCTTGCATTCCTTGCTGGTATCGCCTATCATATTTTGGTTTTGGACTTTCATTTGCCACGAATCCCTGTCTACATAGCCCTCTTCACCATTGCGCTGGTCATCCGTCTCCTCGTCATCAAATACCACGTTAACCTACCTAATATGTCATTGAAAGAAAAAGTCTCTAAGAAATAACTTAGAGACTTTTATAGTTTACAAATCTTTGTGCCGTGCACTTCTGCCACGCCCGTTTTTGCCATGACTTCTTGGTAGTTTTCTAAACTCACTCCGCCGCCAGCTAGAATAGCAATGTTCCCTTGTGCATGATTGACCAATTGCGCCAACCAATGGAAGTTGTCCTCAATGCGAGTACCCGCCGGACCGCCATGGGTCAAAATCCGGGTCACGCCTCGGCTAGCTAACCAATCAATGGCCTCCAATTGGTCCGCTGGCGTCAGCAAATCAAATGCCATGTGGCAGACGATTTCGAGACCTTCAGAAGCCTCAATCAGGGCTTCCATGCTACTTTTATCCAGCTGATGATCAGGCCTTAAAGCACCAAAAACGACACCATCCGTACCACAAGCACGCGCCATGGCAATATCTTCCATCATGATGCCTATTTCGTCTTTGGTATAGACAAAATTCCCACCTCTGGGCCGAATCATGGTCATAACCGACACCTGATGCGCTTCCCCCAAGCGACAGACATAAGACACGACCCCAGGGCTGGGAGTCGTTCCCCCGACAGCCAAATTATCACACAATTCAATCCGCTTAGCCCCAGCAGCAATGGCTGCAGCTATATCTGTATGATTTTCCGCACAAAATTCTTTAATCATTTCTCTCTCCGTTCACCTGCCGTTTTTGCAAGAGAAAATCCTTGGTGGATATTCCCATAACGGCGAGTAAAATCAATAACATTCCCACTAAATCCATGGGATAAAACAGTTCATGCACCAGTAAGACTGAAAAGAAAACCGATGCTACTGGCTCAATAGAAGCGAGTAGACTTCCTTTTGCAGAGCCAACCTTACTCACACCTTCCAAGAAAACTGTGTAGGCAAAAATGGTTCCAATACCGACTATCCCTACTAGGGCCAAAAGATTACTTGTCGTCAAAGGCAGGCTGTAATTCCAAGTTTGAAAGCCAAGTGTCATCACCAATCCACCAGATAACATTCCAAGTCCCATGACGGTCAAACTGCCAAATTCGCGAATCAAGCGAACTGGCAAAATAATATAAATGGCATAGGTCAGAGCGGAGAAGATTCCCCAGAATAACCCCAGTGGAGTTACCGCCAGACTCGTTACTTGCCCGTGAGTCGCAATCAAGACCGTACCACCAATTGCTAATAAAATAGCCAGTACCTCCACCAGTGTCGGCCGTTGTCGATTGTGAAGACAGGTATAAGCCAGTACCAAGACTGGACAAAGGTACTGGAGAACCGTTGCCGTTCCTGCATTCGTGTGCTGGATGGCAACCAGATAGGCCAGTTGGTTAAACGCCATTCCCAGCATACCAAAGATAAAAATATGAAGCAAGGCACGCTTGTCACGAAGGGTTCGTTTTAGATTGTCTGGAGCGGTCATTTGTGCCAATACTAACAAAAACAAACCCGCAATCAGCAAACGTAGACTGGTAATCTGAATGACACTGATCCCATTTGCAATCAGCACTTGACCGCTTACCCCTGAAATCCCCCAAGCCGTACCGGCAATCAAGGTATAGATTGTTCCTTTAGTTGTCTCCTTCATTCGCATCCCTCTTTAACTTCTTCCGACGGGCATAATCAATAAATTTGAACTTATCCAAGCGGTGTCGGCTTTCCGTATATTGAAATTGCGGTCCATCTTCTAAAAAGACTTCTGATTTTATCAAGACCAAACTCTCATCTCGCGTATCCAACCAAATTTTTTCTTGAAGACTCGTATGCTCAACTGTAATTTCTTTGCGAGCATAAGCAATAGACAGTCCCAATTCTTCTTCAACATAAGCATAAATCGAGTCTTCAACAGCTTCTCGAGGCATTTCTGGCACCAAGTCCGTCCGGAAATAATCCGTATCCACGATAGCAGGTTTGCCTTCCAAGTACCGAATACGAATAATCTTCCAAACCTCTTGACCTGTTCTAAAACCAGACTGCTTGGCCAAGGAAGACGTCACCTTTTTCTTTTCCAACGAAATCATTTGAGTATGTACATTGAGATTCATACTGGTACTCACTTCGCGGTAACTGTTGAGACCAGAAAGCGGAAAGTTCAACTGTTCACTTTGGATAACTAGAGTGCCACGTCCTTGTTGGCGTCGGATAAATCCCTGCTCGGTCAGCATCTCCAAGGATTTGCGAATGGTTGCCCGACTGGCTTGGTATTGCTCTTGCAACCGTTCTTCCGTCGGCAATAAACTGTTTACTGGATAAACGTGTTGGATAATTTTTTCTTTCAAATCATTGAAAATTTCCTGATATTTTCTCATTTTTTCTTCTAACTTTTCTTTATTTGCAGTCTCTATTATAACAAATTTTCCATCTTAAAAGGGAATTATTCAGACTTTCCGAACAATGAATTTCGGTTTGTTCACTTTTTTACGTTTTTCCTAAAATGAACGGGTTAGCATTTCAGTCAACCAACAGTTCTACCTAAATTGCAACAGTAGAGAACCTAGGACAGACGCCCTAGGTTCTTTTTCTACCTCATCAAACAAGACCAATGCTATCTACAAAACGCATGAAGGCGGCTTGCCCTTCTTCTGTTCGTTTATAGACACCCGCATCCTCTAGCACACGACTAAATACCTGCCCCACTGCTGTCTGAACGGTACTAGCAACCGTCGCTTCCGTTACTTCTGGATGAGCTGCTTTGAGATCATCAGCCCATTCTTGATGATAATCTGCCACAGCATCCACCTTGCCTAGCAAATAATCTGCCACAACAGCCAATTCCTCCTTAAGACGAGGCGGTAAAATAGCCAGCCCCATCACCTCAATCAGCCCGATATTTTCTTTCTTGATGTGCTGAACATCTTGGTGGGGATGATAAATACCATCTGGAAATTCTTCCGAAGTTTGATTGTCTCTCAAAACCAAGTCTAATTCAAACAAGTCTCCCTTTCGACGAGCAATCGGGGTGATGGTATGATGGACTTGTCCGTTTGAGTACGCTAAAATACCGACTGCTGGGTCTGAGTAAGTCTGCCATGCCGTCAGAATTTTTTCTGACAAGCCCAGCAAGTCCTGCTTAGAAACACTGGTCAGGCGTAAGACAGACATGGGCCATTTAACAATCCCTGCTCGCACTTGCTCAAATCCTGCAAAGGTAAACTCTCTGTCCAGCTCTGCCTTTTCCATGGCAAAGGTATGCCGTCCTCCTTGGTAATGCTCATGTGTCAAAATCGATCCACCGACAATCGGCAAGTCGGCATTGGAACCCGCAAAATAACCTGGAAACTGCTCAACGATGTCCAAGAGACGCTTGAAAGTCACTGGACTAATCTGCATCGGCTCATGCTGACCGTAAAAGAAGATACAATGCTCATTAAAGTAGGCATAGGGTGAATATTGAAAGCCCCATGTTTCCCCTTCCATCTGATAACGAATGACACGATGATTGGCACGTGCTGGATGATTGATACGACCTTGGTAGCCTTCATTTTCCATACAAAGCTGGCAGGCAGGATAGCTAGACGACTTGGCCAACTTGGCTGCTGCAATGGCTTTGGGATCCTTTTCAGGCTTGGATAGGTTGATGGTAATCTCCAAGTCACCATACTCTGTCTCCGCTGGAAAATAGATATTGCGCTCAATGGCCTTGACCTTGACATAGTCATTGCGTTTGCTGAGGGCATAAAAGTCAGCAATGGCCTGCTCAGGATGAGCTTGGTAGGTATCCCAAAAACGCTGATTGACCTGACTAGGACTTGGTGTCACAAAATCCATGAGCTGAGCTCCGACGATATCCTGTTCTTCTAGTAGCTCGCCCGATTTCCCATTTTTAACAGCAAGAGTTAAGAGTTCATCCTTGAGGTCAATGAGGCTTGTAGCCTGTGTCTGACACTCTACCCCCTCTTCACCGACCAGAGCCATGACTCGATTTTTCAGGTAAATACTATCCAGCTCTGTAAAGTCACTATGCTCGATAATCTGCTCAATAAATTTTCCAATAAGTGTCTCTGTCATCTGATTTCCTATCTAGTTTCGTGAAAGAACACGTGAACCTGCTGCGATTTCAGCGATATAAAAACTTGGCGCATAACCGACCACTTGGCTGTACTTCTGACCAACTTGCTCGATGAAATTGTCCACCTTGTCTTTGGCAACGATGGCAATGCCACAACCGCCAAATCCTGCTCCTGTCATGCGAGCTCCCAATACACCTTCTTGCTCCCAAGCGGTATGAGCTAGGGTATCTAGCTCCAAACCTGTCACTTCATAATCATGCTCCAAGGAAACATGAGAGGCATTGACCAAACGGCCAAATTTCTCTAACTCTCCAGCCAACAAGGCTGCTTTGGCTTGAAGTGTCCGTTGGTTTTCAAGAACTGCATGGCGGGCGCGTTTGAGACGATTTTCATCCTTGATGAGATAAGCGTATTCGTCAAAGTCCTGCGCATCTAGTTGACCCAGAGTCTCAATATCCAAGACCGCATTTAACTCCTCAACTGCTTTTTCGCATTCCGCACGGCGTTCATTGTACTTGGAATCCGCCAATTCACGACGCTTATTTGTATTCATGATGACGATGACATTGTCGCCCAAATCAAGCGGAACCAGCTCATATTCCAAAGTATTGGTATCTAGGTAAATGGCCTGCTTGTCCGCACCCATCCCGATAGCAAATTGGTCCATAATACCAGAATTTACTCCGATAAAATGATTTTCCGTTTGCTTGCCGATTTTGACCAAGTCCAGACGGTCCAGCTTCAAGTCAAACAACTCTTCTGCTATAAGCCCAATCAGCAACTCCAAGGAAGCCGATGACGACAGACCAGAACCATTTGGAATATTCCCAAAGATATAGATATCCATCCCTTTGTCAATCACATGACCTGCTTCCTGCAAGAATTTCAAGACACCTTTCGCATAGTTAGCCCAGTTATCTTCCTTCTTATACACCAATTCATCTAGAGAAACGTCAATGACACCTAGGTCTTCAAAATTTCCTGAGTAAAAACGAAGAGTCCGATCATCACGCTTACGAGCCGCACCATAGATCCCTAGCGTAATGGCCGCTGGAAAAACATGCCCGCCGTTATAGTCCGTATGTTCTCCAATCAGATTGATCCGACCTGGTGAGAAAAAAGTTGCATCTGCTTGTTCAGCAAAAATTGCTTGAAATGCTTGATTCAATTCTGTTGTATTCATGGACTTCTCCTTTTTGTAACCGTTTTTATTTCATTGTATTTTTTTCTAGTATTCTTGTCAATATTTTTACTAAAGTTTTACCAACTATGCTATACTAGTTTTACTAGATAAAAAAGGAAAACAATATGGCCACTATCAAAGAAATCGCAACATTAGCCGGCGTCTCCATTGCTACCGTATCGCGCGTACTCAATAAGGACGAAAGCATGTCCGTCAGTGCTCCTACTCGCGAGCGAATTTTCCAAATAGCCGACCAGCTTGGCTATACCCGCCACAAGAAAAATATCCTCGCCTATCCACATCGGAAAAAAATTGCCATCATTCAATGGTACACGCAAAATGAAGAGCTCAACGACCTTTATTATTATTCCATTCGGATTGGCATTGAACGACGTGCTTTGGAACTGGGCTATGATTTAGTCCGAATTTTTCATGACCATCCGCTGAGCGATGCCCATGGGGTCGACGGCATCATTGCTATCGGAAAATACAGTCCGCACCAAATTGCTATTTTTGAAAGTATCTCATCGCATCTAGTCTTCGTCGATAGTGATACCTTGAACAATGGGCACACCTGTATTACGACTGACTTTCAGCATACCACGCGCAATGTCCTTGATTATTTTATCCAACAGGGACAGACAGAGATTGGACTGCTCATTGGACAAGAATGGACAGAGGACAAGTCCCAGCCCCTGCTCGACCCGCGTTTTGAAACTTTTCAATCCTACCTGACCAGCAAAAAACTCTACAAGCCCGAACATGTCTTCATCGGGCAATTTACCAGCGATAGCGGCTACCAACTCATGACCCAAGCCCTAAAAAAAAGCCAACTTCCACAAGCCTTTTTCATTGCTAGCGATACCATGGCCATCGGTGCCCTTCGGGCCCTCCAGGAAGCAGGTATCCAAGTCCCTGAGCAAGTTAGCCTCATTGCCTTTAATGATACAGCCGTTGCCAAGCAAGTTTATCCTGCTCTGTCCTGCGTGACCGTTTTTACGGAGGAAATGGGTGCTAGCGCCCTAACCAGTCTAGATGCTATCTTATCCGCAGATAGCCCTACCATTCCTCGTATGATCCAGCTAGCAACCAAACTAACGCTGCGTGGGACCAGTAAATAAATAGCACCTAACCTAACAGTCAGGCAAACATAAAAATAGCTTGTCCGGTTTTCGAACAAGTCATTTGAAGAATATATAATTGGAAATAACTAAAAAGAGTGATTCGAGTTACATAAATCTAGCTCAATCACTCTTTTTATCATTGTTTGTTTAATCCAATAGTTTAGCCAATTCTTGTGCCAACAATTGTTGTGCGACTTGAGGGTTGGCTTGTCCTTTTGTGGCTTTCATGAGGAAGCCTGTAAAGGCCTTGTCGGCGTTGCGTTTACCTGACTTGAAGTCGGCAACAGCTGCCTCATTGTCTGCAAAGACTTGGTGGATAATTGGGATAAGGACCGCTGGGTCAGAGACTTGAACAAGTCCTGCTTTTTCCACGTACTCACGCGCAGAACCACCGTTTTTCGCCAAGTGAACGAAGACTTTCTTGGCAATCTTAGAAGAGATGGTACCGTCTTGGATAATGGCAATCATTTCCACCAAGTTTTCTGGTGTTAGGGCGATGTTTTCAAGACTAGTTGACTCCGCATTGAGATACTGAGCAACCTCACCTTGGAGCCAGTTAGATACGAGTTTGGCATCGCCACCAAGTGCCACTGCTTTTTCAAAAAAGTCTGACAAGTTCTTGGTCGCTGTCAATTGACCTGCATCATAGGCTGACAGACCGAGGTCTGCCACATAGCGCACACGACGTGCTTTTGGAAATTCTGGTAATTCCTGACGCATGTCCTCAATCCAAACATCGTCAATCACATAAAGCGGTAGGTCAGGCTCTGGGAAGTAACGGTAGTCAGCTGCCCCTTCTTTGACACGCATGAGGATAGTTCCCTTATTGGCTTCATCGTAACGACGCGTTTCTTGTTGAATTTGTCCACCACTACGAAGGATTTTCGCTTGGCGCTCCACTTCAAACTCGAGACCTTTGCGGACATTGCTAAATGAGTTGAGATTTTTCAACTCTGTCTTGGTACCAAAGGCTTCTTGACCATAAGGACGAAGAGAAATATTCGCATCCACACGCATAGATCCCTCTTCCATCTTCACATCAGAGATGCCTGTGTACTGGATGATTTCTTTAAGAGCCGTCAGGTAGGCATAGGCCTCTTCTGGACTACGCATATCTGCTTCAGATACAATTTCAATCAATGGCACACCTTGACGGTTGAGGTCAACATAGGAATAACCGTCTGTACTGTGAGTATTTTTACCCGCATCTTCTTCCAAATGGGCACGCTCAATGCGGATTTTTTTAGTCGAACCATCTTCAAGCGTGATGTCAATCCAGCCATCGTAACCAATCGGCTCATCAAATTGAGAAATTTGGTAAGCTTTGGGATTATCTGGGTAGAAATAGTTTTTGCGGTCAAAGTGCATGTGCTTGTGAATATCCATATTCAGAGCAAGCGCAGCCTTAATTCCTGCATCAATAACACCCTTGTTCATCACAGGCAAAACACCCGGGAATGACCAGTCAACAACGTTTGTGTTGCTATTTGGGTCATCACTGAAATGAGCTGGCGTTGGTGAGAAAATTTTCGAATTGGTGTTTAATTCAACGTGGACTTCAAGTCCAATAATGGTTTCAAAGTTCATTAGTTGGCACCTCCAAAAATAATCGGTTGTTGCTTATGGTAATCTGTTGTGGCTTCAAATGCTGCCGCTGCTTGATAAATGATCTCTTCTGAGTATTTTGGACCAATCAACTGCAAGCCAACTGGCAAGCCATCCACAAATCCTGATGGCAAGGAAATACCGGGAAGACCCGCCAAATTGACTGGAATGGTCAAGAGATCCGCCAAGTACATGGCAACAGGATCGTGAGTCAGGCTATCTAAATCAAAGGCAACTGTCGGTGCTGTTGGTCCCAAAATCAAGTCATAGTCCGCGAAGATCTTCTCAAAATCTTGAATAATGAGGGTACGCACCTGACCAGCTTTCTTGAAGTAAGCATCGTAGTAACCAGATGACAAGCTGAAGGTTCCAAGCATGATACGGCGTTTGACCTCTTCACCAAAACCTTGGCTACGCGTATTAACGTAGATTTCTTCTAGATTCGTCGCATCCTCAGCACGGAAACCATAGCGGATACCGTCAAAGCGTTGCAAGTTAGAGGAGGCTTCAGATGAGGCGATGATGTAGTAAACCGCAACGCCATACTTGCTATGTGGCAGGCTAACTTCTTCAACCACAGCTCCTAGTTTTTCAAAATGCTTGGCCGCTGCTAGGATATTTTCCTTGATTTTTGGATCAATACCCTCTCCCAAATATTCTTTGGGAAGAGCGATTTTCATTTCTTTGATATCTTGACCAATTTTTGACGTGTAATCCGCAATTTCAAGAGGAGCCGAAGTCGCATCCTTGGCATCTTTTCCAGCAATCACATTGAGCAGTTGCGCATTTTCTTCAACCGTTGGAGCAAATGGACCAATCTGGTCAAGAGACGAACCAAAAGCAATCAAGCCAAAACGAGAAACTGTGCCGTAAGTTGGTTTGAGACCAACGATACCATTAAAGGCTGCTGGTTGACGGATAGAACCGCCCGTATCTGAACCCAGTGACAAACGAACTTGACCAGACGCAACAGCTGCAGCTGAACCACTGGATGACCCACCAGGAACCTTGGTTTGATCCCAAGCATTTTTCGTAGCACCAAAGTAAGAAGTTTCACCAGAACTACCCATGGCAAACTCGTCCATGTTGGTCTTTCCGATGACAATCATGTCCTTTGTATAGGCATTGGCAACGGCTGTTGCATCAAAGATTGGCTCGTAGTTGTAGAGCATTTTTGAGGCTGCTGTTGTCAAAATTCCTTTCGTCGAGATATTATCTTTGACCGCAAGCGGAATTCCTGCCATGACATTGTCGGCATCGATTCCTTTTTCGTCCAAAGCCGCAGCTTGCGCTAAGGCAGCTTCTTCTGCAATAGTAACGAAAGAACCAATAGCTTCCTCACGTTTTTTAATATCTGAAAGTGTTTCTTGGGTTAACTCAACCGCAGAAATTTCTTTAGAAACCAAAAGTTCGTGCAGTTCTGAGATAGTTTTATGATTTAAAGACATTAGGCATCTCCTCCATCTTCCAAAATGGCCGGTACCTTGATAAAGTTATTTTCTTTTTCAGGCACATTTTTAAAGAGCTCTTCACGATTTGTTCCTGCTTCCGCCACATCTGCACGCACAACTGTCTTGCGATCTGCCATGGTTGAAGTCACAGGAACTCCAGTCGTATCCACTTCATTCAACAATTCAACCATGTCGACAATTTTCGATAGGGTCGTTGCAAATTCAGTCGTTTCCTGATCTGAAAATGCTAATTTTGATAAATTCGCTACATGACGAACTTCTTCTTCAGAAATTTTCATTTTATATTCCTTTCAATCCTACTGACTAGGTTAATCTTTTTTCAAATAAAAACGCATCTCAACAGGATCATGATCCGAGTAGGCATAACCTGTTTTTAACAAATGGTAATCCGTTACCGCCACATTGTCTGAGATGATAAAGCCATCCACTGTTACTGTAAATGTCCGGCCGACTTGATAGGCTTCATTGGCATCACGTACCGAATGCCCCAGTGACAAGCGCTGCGCGTCCGTCAGCCCATCCATTGCTAGAGAAAAATGTTCTCCCAAGGCCTTTCTAGGAAAGGCAGCTGTCCAAGAACGCCCACCAGGATTTTCTCCCTCTGCCGCCTCCAAATCATGGTTCAAGTCACCACCTACGATGATATAATCTCCCTTGGCATAAGCTGATTCCATCTCATCCGTCAGCATTTTCATCTGACCGTTTCGTACATTTTTATCCTGACTATAGGCAGACAGATGGACATTGATGAGGACCAATTCCTTGTCATTTTCCACCGCAAACCGCTGGACACTATAGGCACGATCCAAGTCAAAAAACTTACTAAATCCATTGCTAATGGGCAAACTCCGTCTTTGAGCAGACTTGATACCTGTCTTGGCAAAAGTCGCCAAACCAGACCGATTTTTACCATGAGGTTGCCCTAGGGGATAAAAGAGAAAACTGGAATCATAATTTACTGCAAAAGTTGAACTTTGCTTTTTCAAGTGTTCTTGCAAAAGACCGTATTGATTGACATTGTAGGACCGCGTACCAGCTAAATCAACTTCCTGAAAAAGTGAAAAATCAGGATTTTCCTTGGACACCATTTCCCCAATCGCATCCAAAGTCTGCTGCACACTAGTCTCACTTTTAGCCCAGGAAGATTTGCCACCATCCATAAAAAAAGAAAAATCAGGCAAATAAGCTCCAAACCCAACATTGTAGGTCATGATAGAGTAATCTTTCTCCGCCTCTAATTCACTATCCTTCCCTTTTTGCACAATTTGCAAGGCTTGATGATCAGGAATTCTATGGTAATCTAGAAATACATAGGCTATGTAAGAGCCAACGAGCAGTAAAAGTACAAAAATCAGGTTTCTCAGCCACCTAACAATTCCTTTCACAGAAGCCTCCTTCCTTTCATACAATCTCTATTATTATACCATAAAATCAGCTAGTTGAAGACAGAACTATCCGATGAAAAAATGTAAAAAGCCGAGTACAGACTCGGTTCTCTCTATTCGATAATCTTAGCTCCTAGGACATGTTGAAAATGGGCTAGAGCCCAGAGATGATTTTCTTCAGTCAGACTCGCCGTCGCCGATGCAACCACCTCAATCTGATAACCTAGATTGTAGGCATCAATTGCGGTATGCAACACACAAATATCTGTCAGCACTCCTGTCAAAATAACTGTACGGACACCCCGCTCTCGTAAACGAATATCCAAATCCGTTCCTGAAAAAGCAGAATAATGACGTTTGTCCAGCCAAAACACTTTCTCATCCTGACCATGTTGCGCATAAAAATCTGCCAAGCCCCCGTACAACTGGCGACCACTGGTCCCCATCAAGTTGTGCGGTGGAAATAGCTTGGTTTCCGGATGAAAAATATCCCCCTCATCATGACCATCAATGGCAAAAAAGATGTAGTTCCCTCGCTCAAAAGCTTCCTGTGTCACCTGAGCAATAGTCTGAGAAATAGCTTGGGCTGGCAAACCAGCCGTCAGCTTCCCATCATCTGCCACAAAATCAAGAGTATAATCAATTGAAATCAGTGCTTTTGTCATGCTTTTCTAATAATCTCGTTTCTTAATCTCATCAAAAATAGCTGGAATCAAGACCTTAAGATAAGTCCCCTTCATCCCCAATGAACGGCTTTCAATAATCCCTGCACTTTCAAGTTTACGAAGTGCATTGACAATCACGGAACGTGTAATCCCGATTCGGTCTGCAATCACTGAAGCTGTCAACTGACCTTCATTGCCATTCAACTCGCCCAAAATCGCTGAAACAGCCTTCATTTCAGAATAAGAAAGTGTATTAACCGCCATGTTAACAGCTGCACGACGACGAATATTTTTCTCATCTTCTTCCCGTTGGAAGTTCAACAATTGGATACCAACCACAGTTGCTGCAATTTCCACCAAAATCAAGTCATCTTCGCTAAATTGACCATCATTGCGCCAAATCAACAATGAACCAAAACGGATTCCTGTCACATGAATAGGAGCAAGTGTTGTCACACTGTTTGGATAGACTTCACGTGCCTCAATCGGAAAGGCTGTCAAGTCGCTCTCAATCGGCAAATTTGCTTCTGTGTCATACACAGCTGCTGCTGCATTGACAAACTCATCTGGAAAATGCTTGTTCTGGAAATAAGACTCTGTTCGATCATTGTTGAACTCATATTTCAAACTATACCCCAACACCAAACCAGCTGAATTCACGATACAGGAATTACAGTCAATGATATCTGCCAACTGGCTCGCAATCGCATTGTAAGGTAATTCCTCTGCTAATTTTTCCTCTGAGCGTTTCAAAATAGAGGTAATGTTGCGTGTTTTTTCAAGTAATGTAACCATAATTTCCTCATTATACTATAATTGTTTCCAGTATAACAAAAAACAAATTGAATTTCAACAATTATCAGAAAATTAAGTATTGTTTTATTTATGCAGACAATTAAAAAAACTCTCCTAAAGGAGAGTTGCTTTAGCGACGATATTGTTGCAAGAAACGCGTCATCTTTTCTTGCACTTCTGACAATTCTTCTACACGTGGCAGATAGACAACTCGGAAGTGATCTGGGTCTTTCCAGTTAAATCCACGACCGTGCACCAACATGATTTTTTCCTGTTTTAGGAAATTCAAGACAAATTGCTCATCATCATCTATGGTATACATATTGCGATCGATTTTTGGGAAAATATACAATCCAGCTTGCGGTTTAACAGCTGACAAACCTGGAATGTTATTGATCGCTTCATAAATGAAATTCCGTTGCTCGTAGATACGACCACCTGGTAGTAATAATTTATCAATAGACTGAACACCACCTAAAGACGTTTGTACAATATGCTGTGACAAAACATTTGAGCAAAGTCGCATGTTAGACAACATATTCAGTCCTTCGATATAGCCCTGGACATGTTTTTTAGGACCAGACAAGACCATCCAACCAACACGGAAACCAGCAACACGGTGTGATTTTGACAGACCATTCATAGACACACAGAAGACATCCGGTGCCAAACTAGCAATGGCAATGTGCTCTCCACCATCCATTACCAAGCGGTCATAGATTTCATCCGCAAAGATAATCAAGTCATTTTGACGGGCAATCTCCACAATTTCTTCTAAGATTTCCTTTGGATACAAGGCTCCTGTTGGATTATTGGGATTGATAATGACAATCGCCTTGGTATTCGGTGTAATTTTCGACTTAATATCATCAATATCTGGATACCAGTTAGCCTCTTCATCACAGAGATAGTGCACCGCATGTCCACCACCAAGGCTAATACAAGCCGTCCACAAGGGATAATCTGGCATAGGCACCAAGACTTCATCGCCGTTATCAAGCAAGGCTTGCATAGACATCGAAATTAGCTCTGAAACACCATTTCCAAGATAAATATCATCCACATCTACATCAGGAAATTCCTTGAGTTGACAATACTGCATAATGGCTTTTCTAGCAGAAAAAATCCCTTTGGAATCCGAATACCCTTCACTATGTCGCGCATTGGTAATCAAATCACGGATGACTTCATCTGGCGCAGTAAAACCGAATTCAGCTGGATTGCCAGTATTCAAACGCAAAATTTTCTCGCCATTGGCTCGCATCCGATTGGCTTCATCCAAAACTGGTCCACGAATATCGTAGGCCACATCTTCCAATTTCATTGACTTATTAATTTCTCTCATGGAGATTACCTCGACTTTCTATTGCTATTATTTTAGCCTAATTACCAGAAAATAACAAGAAAGAGTTTACTTTTTTGCTGAAAAGGCTTACAATATAGATATAAGTGAAAGGAGTGAAGACTTATGACCCAATCTTATCACACTATTTTAGTTGCCGTTGATGGATCTGTTGGTGCAGAACTTGCCCTCCACAAAGCCATCCATGTCGCAAAGCGCAATCAAGCTCGTCTCGTTATCGCTCATGTTATTGATACACGCGCTCTTCATAATGTAGCCGCCTTTGATGCCTCTGTCTATGAAACATTAGAAGCCGAAGCCAAGGAATTGTTAGCTGAATACCAAGCAACTGCTACTGAAGCTGGGGTCGAAGATGTCTCTATCATCATCGAATTTGGTAACCCAAAAGTGCTACTAGCCGAAGACATTCCTCAACAAACAGGTGCCGACCTCATGCTACTTGGGGCAACAGGACTCAACGCCTTCGAACGCATCCTCATCGGTTCCTCATCCGAATACATCATGCGTCACGCACCAATTGATATCCTCATTGTACGCGATGGCGATAAAAGTTTATAAGAAAGAGAGTGGGACAACAATCGTGATTTCATAGAAATCGATTTTGTCGACTTCAGATTAAAAGGTCTCCCAAACCTTCTAATCCCACCACCGCACGGTTGACTAATTGCTTGCACAACAAGGAATAAGAACATTCAGTCAACCCCTGCGTCAAATTGCTAAAATTACAAAAAAAAGAACCTAGGACTCTTGTCCTAGGTTCTTTTTTCATCTCGAAAGTTGCTTTTCTAATTCCTTCAAAATAGCTGGCTCAGGAGCAAATTTTTCTTCCCAATCAGCTGGTTTCAAAATTTTATGGGTAACTGGGTCAAAATGCGCCTGTCCATCTGGAAAGATTTTCCCCATATTAGCCGCATGTACAATCTCAAAAATCGGCTGTGGATCCACTCCCATCAAGGCAAAGGAACCATAAGTAAAATAGAGAATATCTATCAAGGCGTCAACCTGCCCAACCAAGGAATGCTGCGGGGCAATCTTTCCTTTGACCTTCTCAACAGCCTTATCCAAGGCCAAGTGCAGATTAGCTACAGCCTCATCAAATGCCTCCTCGCTGTCTACACTAGCACGTAAAAACTCCACCAGTTCTTCCAATTTAAAATCCGCTCGATGTGCTGCAGTTTGTGCATCAAAAGCATGCGCCACCTCTTGCGTCTGACCGTCCATGACTGCATGAAAAGCCTTGACTTGATTAAATTTCTCATCCTTACTCTGAAACATGTTCATCCTCACTGACCAAGCCTGCCGCTGCTAAAGCTTGAAAAATCCCATCACGGTTGTTACTTTCTGTTACATAAGTTGCTGCCAGCTTGACCTTTCGCGATGCATTTCCCATGGCAACCGAAAAACCAACCCCACGTAGCATATCAATATCGTTGTTGGCATCTCCAAAAGCCATCACTTCCGATAAAGAAAAGTCGTAGATTTCTCCCAAACGCGCAATCCCAGCCAACTTAGAGGAATATTTGCTAATAATATCTGCAGCATAGTGACTAGACCGTGTAAATTCTAAGTTCGGAAATGCCTTTTGCATTTTCTTGGTTTCAAATTCCGTCGCCAAAACAACCATTTGATAAATCGGCTGCTGCAATAACCCCATTAAATTCTCTGATTTTTGAGGCGCCAATTTGCGAATCCAACGATTTAAGATAAGATTGACCATGCGTGTCAACCAAGACGGAATCAAACGGGTAATCCGATAAGACAGGTCTCCCATTCCCATGTTCATGATGCTACTTCCTACAAATCCCGTTGCAGTTCCCAAAGTAACATCCTGCTTGTGCCGCTGAGCGTAAGCAATCAGATTTTCCATATCTACACGCTGCAACTCCTTAGCAAAAATCACCCCATCACGAGAAAAAATATATTGCCCGTTATAAGCTACCACAAAATCAATACTCAAAGAAGCCATATATTTCAAGACAAATCGCGGATCTCGTCCGGTCGCTAGACCGACCAAAATCCCTTGTTTTTTCAATTGATTAATTGCTGCAATCGTCGTCTGATGAACCACACGATGGTCTGTCAGCAAGGTACCATCAATATCAAAAAATACCGCTTTTATCGCCAAACAAACCACCATCTTTCCCCATTTATGATACAATTAGTATAGCATATTTTGAAAGAAACTGAAAAAATTATGAAAAAAATACTCGTACTTCACACTGGCGGTACCATCTCCATGCAAGCCGACGCATCCGGTGCAGTAACCTCCAGCCACATCAACCCAATGACGCAAATCAATAGCCCCTTGCCTCATATTGAAGTAACCTCACTTGACTTTTTCAATATTCCCAGCCCGCATATGACTCTCCAGCATATCCTACAACTCTACAAAAAAATCAAGACCGAGCAGGAAAATTTTGATGGATTTGTGATTACACATGGTACAGATACACTGGAAGAAACTGCCTACTTTTTAGACACCATGGCTATCCCTCAAAAACCCATTGTTCTCACTGGAGCCATGCGTTCTTCAAATGAATTGGGAAGCGATGGCGTTTACAATTATCTCAGCGCCCTACGGGTCGCATCAGATTCTCAATCTGCAGACAAAGGTGTCTTAGTCGTTATGAACGATGAAATTCACGCAGCAAAGTATGTCACAAAAACCCATACCACCAATGTCTCAACCTTCCAAACTCCAACTCATGGGCCACTTGGACTAGTAACCAAAAGAGAAATTCTCTACTTCAAAACAACCGACCCAAGAGTTCGTTTTGATTTGCAAACAGTCCAAGGAACTGTCCCAATTATCAAGGCTTACACAGACATGGAACCACTCCTACTCGACAGCCTAAACCTCGAAGCCATCTCAGGACTAGTCATTGAAGCCTTAGGTGCGGGAAATCTTCCCTTAACCATTTTGCCATCACTTGACCGTTTTCTAGAAGCTGGTATTCCTCTCGTGCTCGTCTCCCGTTGCTTCAACGGCATTGCTGAACCTGTCTATGCTTACCAGGGCGGAGGAGTGCAACTTCAAGAAAAGGGCGTCCTTTTTGTCAAAGAATTAAATGCTACTAAAGCCCGAATCAAACTCTTGATTGCCTTGAATGAGGGTCTAGCAGGCCAAGAACTCGCCGATTATATCCAAGGATAAAAAAGAACCAGTCTCATTTGAGGACTGGTTTTCTTCTATTTTTGTAGGATACTGATTTTCCTTCACGATTACAGTAGAGAATTGTGTACTATATTGGATTGAAATCTTCATAATTAAACTTCCTTTCTTTGATTGAAACCATTCTACAATCTCAAACTTAAAGAAAACGAAATTTTTTCTAAAACAAAACTTAATCTAATTCTTCTTTTTCCTTCAAGTTTTCTACTAGAAAAGCCCAGTCAGGATTGTGGCGCCAGTTTTTTTCTGATGTAATCGCTGCTGCGGTCCTTCTAGCCTCTTCCAAAATCGCAAAATCATCTACTAAATTTGCCACCTTAAATTCTGGAATACCAGATTGCTTGGTTCCAAAGATCTCTCCAGAACCTCGCATTTTCAAATCTTCCTCGGCCAAGACAAAACCATCTGTCGTCTCCGTCATAATTTTCATACGTTGCTTACCAGACTCTGTCTTGGGATTAGCTACCAAAATTGCATAGGACTGCTTGTGGCCCCGACCGACACGACCGCGTAACTGGTGCAGCTGACTCAAGCCAAATCGATCCGCATCCATAATCATCATCACCGTCGCATTAGGGACATTGACCCCAACTTCAATCACCGTTGTGGAAACCAAGATATCCGTTCGTTTCTCCTTGAAATCCTGCATAACCGCTTCTTTTTCGTCTGCCTTCATCTTACCATGCAAAAGTGAAACCTGTGCCCGCCCAGTAAAATAAGTCGCCAACTCTTCTTCTAAAGCTATCGCATTTTTAAGATCCAAACTTTCTGATTCCTCAATTAACGGAGAAATAACATATACCTGAGCACCATGTGCAACCTCCTTATTCAGCCACTCTAAAACAGTTGACATCTGCTCATGCTTAACCCAACGCGTCACAATCGGCTTGCGCCCCGCAGGAAGTTGATTGATGACCGACACATCCATCTCCCCAAAAGCTGTAATGGCCAATGTCCTAGGGATAGGCGTCGCAGTCATCATCAAGACATCTGGATTCTCTCCTTTTTCACGCAATTCTCTCCTCTGATTGACACCAAATCGATGCTGTTCATCTGTTATAACCAGCCCCAAATTATGAAATTCCACCCCATCTTGAATCAGCGCATGAGTCCCCACAATCAAATCTACTTCCCCCGAAGCAATAGCAGCCAACGCAGCCTTTCGAGGAGCCGCCTTCATTCCACCAGTCAATAAAACAATGGACAAATCTGGGAACAATTCCCGCAGCGATTCACAATGCTGCTCCGCCAATATTTCCGTAGGAACCATAAGCGCTGACTGAAAACCAGCCGTATAAGATGCAAACATAGCTAGTCCCGCTACAACCGTCTTGCCGGATCCCACATCTCCTTGCAGAAGACGATTCATATGCGCACTCGAATTCATATCTGATAAAATTTCAGACAAAGCCAATTGCTGTGCTTCTGTCAATTTAAAAGGAAGTCTCTGTATCTCGTTCTCAACCAACTTATCATCATACTGGATTATAGCACCATCCCTAGCCAAGCGATTCCTCGACTTAACATCTTGAAGATTCATCTGAAAATAGAACAATTCTTCAAATTTAACACGACGCAAAGCCTGTTTATAGTCAGATAAATCCTTAGGAAAATGCATAGCATAAACAGCTTCTTTTCTTGGCATCAACCGATACTTTTCTAAAATCGCGACTGGTAAATTCTCCGTCAACAATTCCAAATATCCCAAGTCAAAGGCTGACTTTACTAACTTTTCGACGCTCTTTTGCGTCACACCCTGAGCCACATGATAAACTGGTTGCAAATCATCCACTGACTGAGAAAGAATTTTCATTCCCGTTAAGGTCGCTTTAGCCTTATCCCATTTGCCCCAAATAGCGATGCTTGTCCCTATTTCAACCTTCTCTGCTAAATATGGCTGATTAAAAAAAGAAACGGAGACGACTACTTCATCTTTTTTTATTGAAAATCGCAAACGATTTCTCTTATATCCATAATATTGCACGTTAGCCGGAGTAACGACCTCACCAGTTAACAAAACCTTTTCCCCATCAGACAAGTCAAAAATAGACTTTTCCTGAAAATCCTCATATCGAAAAGGATAATAGATCAATACATCTTCAACAGTCTCAAGACCAATTTTCAAAAATTTTTCAGCTGATTTAGGCCCAACTCCAGGTAAAACACTCAAGGAATCACTTAAATTTTTCATAAGAATAGTATACCAAATTCCTAATTTTAACAAAACAAAAAGACAACCCTAGGTTGTCTTACAAAGGCTCTATAATTTCTGTAGTGGGCAAATCCACTATTGAGATTATGGAGCTTTTTTGAATATACAAAAACTCCCACATGACTTATAATGAAAAACGAACAAACTATCATTAGAAAGAGTCATATGGAACATATTCATAATAACACAGAACTGCTTGGAATTAAAGATAAAAATATAGCCATTGAATCAATAATAGAATATAAGACTCACATTTGTGTCAATGCAACACTAGGTTATAAGCCTAGTCCCTGCCCTAACTGTAAGGGGAAGAGAATTAAGTATGACTTTCAAAGAGTATCTACTATTCCTATTCTAGACATGCGAAGTTTACCAACACTTGTTAAACTTAAAAAACGTCGTTTCCAATGTAAAGTTTGTAAGAGAATCACTGTAGCCGAAACCTCTCTTGTACAGAAAAACCATCAAATTTCTGAGACTGTTTGGAAGAAAATCACTGAGGCTCATACTGATAAATTAACTAATACCGATATCGCCGAGCTTACTCACGTTTCTGTTTCAACTGTTCAAAGAAAGTTAGCACAGTTTACCTTCAAAGAGTCATTTGATAAACTACCTAAAATCTTATCCATTGATGAATTTTCTAGAAACAAAGGGAAATTAGCCTTTATCGCTCAAGATTATCAAACAAAAAACATAGTGACTATCCTTGAAAACAACAGACAAACTACCATCAAAAACTATTTCTACAAGTATTCTAGAAAGATATGTGAAAGGGTTAAAGTTGTGACTGTTGATATGTCCGGTTCCTATATCCCAATTCTCAAACAACTATTCCCTAATGCAAAGATTGTTCTGGATCGTTTTCATATCATTCAACATCTCAACCGGGCCATGATGGCAACTCGTATCGCTATTATGAAGCAATTTGACAAGCAATCACTTCCTTACCGAATCATGAACAATCACTGGAGAATATTGCATAAGGATAGTCGTAAACTATCCGATAAAACTTTCTACTCGCGGACTCTTAGGGAAACTAGGGCACCTAAAGAATTCGTTGAGAAGGCTTTACAATTTTCAGATGAACTCCGCTTTTACTACAATTTATATCAACTGTTACTTTTTCACTTTCAAGAGAAGAATACGGTTCATTTCTTTGATTTAATTGAAGAGAACAAATCCCTAGCGAATACTTACTTTGACAGGGTATTTAAAAACCTTCATCCGTTATAAAGTCTACATCAAAAACGCATTGGAATTGCCATATTCAAATGCCAAATTAGAAGCAACTAATAAGTTAATTAAAGATATTAAACGAAAAGCTTTTGGTTTCAGAAATTTTAAGAACTTTAAAACTAAAATCATCATCGCTTTAAACATCAAAAAAGAGAGAAACAATGTGATTCTCTCTAGATGTTAATTAGTAGTCACCCACTACAGTTGACAATGAGTCCTTACAAATCGGGAAGACAGGATTCGAACCTGCGACCCCTTGGTCCCAAACCAAGTACTCTACCAAGCTGAGCTACTTCCCGATATGATTAAAAATAAATCTCCCTTAATGTAAACACTAAGCGAGTTATGCACCCTAGAGGAGTCGAACCTCTAACCGCCTGATTCGTAGTCAGGTACTCTATCCAGTTGAGCTAAGGGTGCTCATTATACTATTGTGGTTCTATGCCGAGGACCGGAATCGAACCGGTACGATGTTGCCATCGCAGGATTTTAAGTCCTGTGCGTCTGCCAGTTCCGCCACCCCGGCGACTCAAGCGAACGACGGGATTCGAACCCGCGACCCCCACCTTGGCAAGGTGGTGTTCTACCACTGAACTACGTTCGCATTCTATGCCGGCTACATGACTTGAACACGCGACCCTCTGATTACAAATCAGATGCTCTACCAACTGAGCTAAGCCGGCCTATTTTCTTACTATGCGGGTTAAGGGACTTGAACCCCCACGCCCGAAAGCGCCAGATCCTAAATCTGGTGCGTCTGCCAATTCCGCCAAACCCGCATATATGACCCGTGCTGGGCTCGAACCAGCGACCCATTGATTAAAAGTCAATTGCTCTACCAACTGAGCTAACGAGTCTACGGTCCCGACGGGAATCGAACCCGCGATCTTCGCCGTGACAGGGCGACGTGATAACCGCTACACTACGGGACCTTCTATTTATGGGAGTTAACGGGATCGAACCGCTGACCCTCTGCTTGTAAGGCAGATGCTCTCCCAGCTGAGCTAAACTCCCAATTGCTAAGCGACTACCG
>NZ_JALJXU010000010.1 GCF_024170225.1 Streptococcus gallinaceus
GCCACTCTTGAAATATTCCCCAATTTGCGACAGAGAACGAAAAGCTAGTTTTGGTGTTTGGTCGCTCTTGCCAAATGAAAGAAACTTGACAGCTGCCTTGCTGTATTGGGTGTACTGGATACGTTTGACGAAGTTATGTACTCCTAGAGCTGATGAAAAACGGCTGGTTGCTGTCGTCGGAAGGATGTGGTTAGCACCCGCATAGTAATCGCCGATTGGTTCACTGGTGTAGTGACCGAGGAAGATTGAGCCTGCATTTCCCACCTTGTCCAAGTAGGCATAGGCATTTTCCATAGCGATTTCCAAGTATTCTAGGGCGACTTGATTCATGAGATCAAACATGCTGTCCGCATCTGGTGCAATGATGATTCGCCCATTATTTTCCACAGACGTACGCGCAATCTCCTGTCTAGGCAAATCAAGTAGCTGTCTCTGAATTTCTGTTTCAACCTGCTCTGTCAATTTTTCCGAATCCGTAACCAAAATAGCTCGCGCTCTTTTATCGTGTTCAGCCTGAGATAGAAGGTCCGCCGCCACATACTTGGAATTGGCAGAACTATCAGCGATAACGCCAATTTCAGAAGGCCCCGCAATCATGTCGATACCGACCAGTCCATAGACCTGCTTCTTGGTAGTCGCTACAAAGATATTACCAGGTCCAGTGATTTTATCGACTTTTGGGAATCGTCTCCGTGCTATAAGCTAGCGCTGCCACCCTTTGAGCACCACCAACTTGGTAAATCTTGTCCACTCCAGCAAGTTTTGCCGCCACCAAAATCGCTGGCACAAAGTTTTCTTGCGGTGGTGTAATCATGATGATTTCCTTGACACCCACAATCTTGGCTGGAATGACATTCATGAGGACAGATGACGGATAGGCTGCCGTCCCACCAGGAACGTACCCCCCACACGCTCAATAGGGCGGATGAGTTGCCCACGGATAACCCCATCAGAAGGTTGGTCTTCAAAGCCAGTCTCCAATTGTTGGCGGTGGTAAGATTCGATGTTAGCCTTGGCATTTTCAAGCGCTGACAAGACCGCTTGGTCCACATCCTCAAAAGCTTGGTCAATCAAATCTTGAACCACTTCGAAATCAGCTAGGTCAATGCCATCAAACTGTTTACTATAATCACGCAAAACGTCATCACCACGCGTCTTAACCGCCTCAATAATATCACGAACAGTTGCTTCGACATCTTCATTTTGACGGCTGAGTTCCACTTAATCGCTTCATTTGAAAGCCACCTCTCTATCTCCTACCAAGCCTTCCAAGGTCTGAATGAAAGGCAAAACCGCTGCATGATTTTTCAGCGCAGCCTTATTGACAATGAGCCGAGCTGAAATCCGACAAATATCTTCATAAACTTCAAGACCATTAGCCACCAAAGTTGAACCAGTCTCCACGATATCGACAATAACATCTGCTAAGCCAATGACAGGCGCAATCTCAACTGACCCTTGGATGGAAATGATTTCCACATCTTCACCCTTTTTGGGCAAAGTGATGTGTCGCCACGGTCGGATATTTGGTCGCAATACGCTTGCGCTTATGATCAGACGGGCCGTAGTCTGCCGTTGATGCCACCGCAAATTTACAAAGTCCAAAATTCAGATCCAACATTTCAAGATAGCCCGTCGGATGTTCGATGAGCACATCCTTTCCAACCACACCCAAGTCAGCCACCCCATGACACACATAAGTGGTCACATCAGGCGCCTTAATCAATAAAAAGCGGAACTTGCCATCCGGGCTATCAAAAATCAAATGGCGTCCCTTGTCTGCCATGAAAGTCATGTCAAAACCAGCCTTTTCCAACAAGTCAATCGTCGATTTTTCAATACGCCCCTTGGTCAGGGCGATGGTTACAGGCTTAGCCATGCGCCACCTCACTTTCAAAACGATCATGCACCGCTTGGTAAACCGAGTCAATGTCAATGGCTCAACCAATCGCTGTCAATTCCTTGGCACCAAAACGTTCAAAGAGCTTGTCATAACGCCCACCAGAAACAAAAGCATCCGGCACCTTATCGCCAAAGACTTTGAACATGAGTCCTGTATAATAAGGCACGGGCTTACGCGCCTGCTCCAGCGCCTCTTTCCAATCCTCAAACAAGAACGGAAGCTGACTGATAAAGCCATCAAATTCACTCGGATGCGCCAGGGTAAATTCCTTCAGCCCGGTCACATTCTTATCTTGGATTGCCTGCTTAAAATTCTGTAATTCATTATAAGCAAGCGTCATACTTTCAAAGACCGTTTCTAAAATGGCCGCATGGGATAATTCAAACGTTACTTGGTCCAATTTTGCCACATCCAAGGCTTCCTTGGCAGACAAGAGAACTTCTTCGACAGCTAGTTGCACTGGATAGCCAATCATTTCCACACCTGCCTGTGTGTGTTCATTTGTCAGTCCTCCCAGGTCTTCGTGACGTTGAAATACCTTACCCGAATTTGACTAGTCACATCTGGTCTCAAACTCAAGAGCTGTCCTTCCGTATCAAACAGATTGTAGTGTTGACTGGATACCTGATTCGAAAAAACCTCGAAATGCTCCATGATCGGCGTCTCAATCCGATTAAGCCCCTTTTCCATCAGCGAATCGCTGATAGCGTGTTCAATCTTGTAGGTCACCCGCGCTCGCTTAAACAACTTATCATGCATGCCCTGCGGCAAGGTCGTCTTCTTCATCCGCAAATCCTCCTGATTTCCGACACCACTTCTTCCATTTCCGCCTGCGTTCCGATGGAAATGCGAAGGTAGTCCTTGAGCCTCGCTACCTTTGGAAAATAGCAGACATAGATTTCTTTTTCTTGTAGTTTTTAGAACAAATGGCTGGCACTAACGGTCTGCGGCCTAGTCAAGACAAAATTGGTCTGACTTGGTAGCACCTCAAAGCCCAAATCAACTAATTCTTGTGCAAACCAATCACGAGTCGTCATGATTTTCTGACAAGTCCCCTCGTAGTAAGGCCAGTCTTCTACCGCAACTGTCGCTAATTTCTCAGCAAGAGCATCAAGGTTATAGGGATTGACAGAATTCTTGATAGCATTGATAACTGCTATGAGCCTGGGGTTTCCGATACCGTATCCAACCCGCAAACCAGCAAAAGCAGCATCTTTTGAGAACGTTCGCGTGATGAAAAGATTATCGTATTTTTCAAGCAAGGGAAGAGCTGTCTGACCACCAAAATTGATATAGGCTTCATCTACAATAACCACCACATCCTGATTAGCCTGAATAATTTTCTCAATCTCGTCCAAAGGTTTGAAAATACCCGTTGGCGCATTTGGATCTGTGATGATGATACCTCCATTTGGCACGTGATAGTCTGCCCCATCAATCTTAAAGTCCGCTGTCAAAGGAATCTCCTTAAATGGAATATGATAAAGGTCAGCCCATACCTTGTAAAATCCGTAAGTTAAGTCTGGAAAAAGCACTGGTAAATCGTCATTAAAGAAAGCTAGAAAGGCCATAGATAAGATATCATCTGAGCCATTTCCGACGATAATTTGGTCAGCCGGAACTTGAAGTTGCTTAGATAAAGCCTCTCGAAACACAGCCTGGTCCAAACTTGAATATTTACGCAAACAATTCCCATCAAAATGAGCAAACGCCTCTAGCACCTTTGGGCTAGGCTCATAAGCATTCTCGTTGGTGTTCAGTTTAATCATCTTGTCACCACTTGGCTGAGCGCCAGCAACATAAGCATCGATTTGTCTTAGTCCTCTTATCATCGTTCTTCCTTTCTTGTCATGAGAGTAGAAAAAATCCTCACAAAAATACATTTGTAAGGACGCTGAAAACGTGGTTCCACCTTTATTCGGCCATCAATCGCTTGATAACCCTCATGAAGTTCGAGACTCCTAGTCGCTAACGAAGCCACCCGACTTATACTACACACTGTACCAACCAGCTTCGCCGAAGCACTCGAGAATGTGGGGTTCAAGGATTGCACACCGTCTCACCCTTAGGCGCTCTCTGTCTCTTGTCTTAAACCATAGACTTCGTCTATCTTCTCTCATAGATTTGAATATTTATGTTATTTTACACTAATTCTTTAGCTAAGGTAGACATAATTTTCATATTTTTCAGAATTTTTTGATAAAAAAATCAACTCAATTTCAATATTTGTATTTTTTTACATAAATTGTTGAAATACCCTTGAAATTCTGTTTTTCAGTGATAAAATAGAACAAGATAAAAAATTGAGGAGATACCATATGCCAACTGGCGTGATTATAAACTCTCTCTCCATCGTTTTTGGAGGGATTTTGGGCGGCTTGGTTGGACACAAACTGACGGAAGAATTTAAAACACAAATCAATCTAATTTTTGGAATTTGCTCGATGGGCATGGGAATCGCCTCCATCGCTGGAATGAAATTTATGCCCGCTGTCATTTTTTCCCTCGTTATCGGAACAGGCTTAGGATTGGTTTTAAACTTGGGCGATAAAATCAACCAAGTAGGACTTTTGATGGAAAAGGCTATGACTAAAATCCTGCCTGAACAGCCACGGGACATACCTCATGAAGAATTTTTAGCTAGCTTATTGACTGTTATCGTCCTCTTTTGTGCTAGCGGCACTGGAATTTATGGTAGTTTGGATGCCGGTATGTCAGGAGATGCGACTATTCTCATCTCAAAGTCAATTTTAGACTTTTTCACAGCCGCGATATTTGCCTGCAATCTGGGCTATATCGTATCTTTAATCGCTATTCCCCAATTCCTCTTTTTCACCCTTCTCTTTTATCTGGCTCGCTTTATTGTCCCTATGACAACAAGCTGATTTCAAAGCTTGCGGTGGATTTCTCATGCTGGCAACTGGTTTTAGGATGATTCAAGTCAAACTCTTTCCAGTGGCAAATATGATACCTGCCATGATCTTGGTCATGCCTCTAAGTTGGTTTTGGGCACAGATTATTTTACAAATTTTATAGACAAAAATGGGCTAGGAACTTTGTCCTAGCCTCTATTTATTTACTTTAAAATCAACTGCGCCACTATTGGACTGACAAGGACGTACATGATACCTGTAATACCAATTGACAAGCCAGCCATGGCTCCTGCCACTCGTCCATATTGTAGCGCAGCTCCTGTTCCCACAGCATGTCCTGTCCCTCCCAAGGCCAAGCCAATCACCACAGGATCTTCTACTTTCAGCACTTTCAAGATAACTGGCCCGAGGGCACTGGTCAGTATTCCAGTGATAACGACTACGACCAGGGTAATGGTCATCATTCCACCCATCTTATCCGTAATTCCAATCGCCATAGCTGTCGTCACGGATTTTGGAAAAAGAGAAATAGCTAGAAAATAATTCATCCCAAAAACTTTCGCAATAGCAGCCGTAGAGCAAGTATTGGCCAGACAAGCTAGAAAACTTGACAATAAAATACTACGTACATGATGCTTCATCAGATGAAAAGTCCGATAGAGAGGAATGGCTAGCGCTACCGTTGAAGGGGCGATAAGAGTGGTTAGATACGACCCGCCAACGTAATAATCCTTGTAAGAAATACCTAAAAATTTCAAGAAAGCAATCAAAATCACCGTAGCAAGCAATAAAGGCGTAGTCAACGGATGCGGAAACCGTCTAAAAATCATCATTCCTATAAAATAAGCCACGATACTGGCCATAAGCCCAAACATTGGGCTCGAAAATAGCTCTGCCATTTACTTGCCCTCCTCAAAGTCGCCTTCGTACCGATTTTTGATGAAGCCAACAACAAATGCAATAACCACCATATTTAAGACCAAAGCTCCACCAATAATCAAACTAATCGGAAGTAAATAAGGTTTGATAGCTGTGAAATTCTCCATAATCCCAACAGTAGGTGGTAAAAAGAGAATGGTCATATTCGCCAAAAGGAAACTCCCCACCTTATCAATATGCCGCAAACGAATCCATTTCATTTCTAGGGCAATAAAAAGCAAGAGCAAACCGATAATACTACCAGGAACTGGCAAGTGAAACAAAGTCGAAATCGCCTCACCAGCAAATGAAAAACACAAAATAATCATTAATTGCACGTATAATTTCATGAAAACACCTCACCTACTAGTCTACTACTCTGAAAACAGAATGCAAGAGACTGAAACGTTTACATGAGAAGAAAAATAAAGGCAGCAAAAAAAACCGGTCTCCCGGTTTTTTCATTTTTATTATAATTCTGTAATTTTACCTGTATTGATGTAGCAAACCCACTCACAGATATTTTTAGCATAATCACCAATTCGTTCCAAGTAAGAAATGACTTGGTAATAATCGCGACCTGCAATAATGGCATCTGGATTTTTACGAATTTCGGCAGTTGCCAATTCACGGATGCTATCAAAGTAATGGTTGACGATTTCATCATGAGCAGCAATTTCGTAAGCTTGCTCTTCGTTTCCACTGTTGAGATACAAATCCAAGACAGATTCAACAAATTTACGCACTTCTTTACCCATTTTATTGATTTCTTGCTCAACTTCTGGGATACGCAATTCACCTTTCATACGGATAGTTGCTTCAGCAATCGCAGCAGCATGGTCACCCATACGCTCGATATCGCTGGTTGCTTTCAAAACAGTGATAACCGTACGGAGGTCTGTTGAAACTGGTTGTTGGAGAGCAATAATTTCAAGTGATTTTTGCTCCAATTTCACCTCAAAATCATTGATTTTCGCATCTGCTTCAATCACTTCTTTTGCCATCTCACGGTCGTGAGTAATGAAAGCGCGAACCGTTTTGTTGATTTGTCCTAGGACTTCATTTCCCATTGCATAGAATTGATTGTGCAATTTCGCTAATTCTTCTTCAAATTGTGAACGTAACATTGTGGCCTCTTTCTTCTCTTGACTAATTTCTAGCCAAATTTACCTGTAATATAGTCTTCAGTTTCTTTATTTGCTGGGTTCAAGAACATGTCCTTAGTTGTGTTGTATTCAACCAAATCACCGTCCAAGAAGAAACCAGTGTAGTCCGAAATACGTGATGCCTGCTGCATAGAACGTGTGACTACTACCATGGTATATTTTTCTTTCAATCCATAAAGGGTATCTTCAATTTTACCTGCAGAAATAGGGTCAAGGGCTGATGTTGGTTCGTCTAAAAGAATCACTTTTGGACTGGTTGCCAATACCCGAGCCACACAGACACGTTGCTGCTGACCACCTGACAAACCAAGTGCAGAATCATGAAGACGATCTTTCACCTCATCCCAGATAGATGCCCCAATCAAAGAGGTTTCAACAGCTTCATCCAAGATTTGCTTGTCCTTAATCCCGTTGATTCGCAAGCCGTAGACCACATTTTCATAGATAGACATTGGGAAAGGATTGGGTTGTTGGAAAACCATCCCAATTTCCTTACGCAAGTCTACTGTATCTGTCCGTGGACTGTAGATGTTGCGACCATTGTAATTAATAGCTCCTGTCAAGGTCACTTCTGGGTTCAAGTCACCCATGCGGTTGATAGAACGTAAAAGTGTTGATTTCCCTGAACCTGAAGGTCCAATGAGAGTTGTAATCTTATTCGGATAAAAATCAATTGACACGCTGTTGAGGGCTTTTTTCTGGTTGTAATAAACAGATAAATCTTTTACTTGAATAATCGGTTCTGTCATTTTATCCCTTTCTAACCAAAGTGGCCTGATACATAGTCACTTGTAGACTTCAACTTGGCATTTTGGAAAATATTGGCAGTCTTGTCATACTCGATCAAGTCTCCCAAATAGAAGAATGCCGTATAGTCACTCGCACGAGCGGCCTGTTGCATGTTGTGTGTCACGATGATAATGGTATAATCCTTTTTCAGTTCAAACATGGTTTCTTCCAGTTGCATAGTGGCAATTGGGTCAAGGGCTGAAGCCGGCTCATCCATAAGAAGGATATCTGGTTTTACAGAAATCGCACGAGCGATACACAAACGTTGTTGCTGACCACCTGATAAGGTCAAAGCAGACTTGTGCAAGTCATCCTTGACTTGGTCCCAAAGAGCAGCTTGTTTCAGAGATGTTTCTACGATTTCATCCAATACTTGCTTGTCTTTCACCCCCATACGTTCATGTGCAAAGGTGATATTGTTGTAAATAGATTTGGCAAATGGATTCGGACGTTGGAACACCATACCGATATGCTTACGAATTTCATAGACATTCATATCAGGACGATTGACATCGATGCCGTGATAAAGAATTTCACCCGTTACTTTGGCAATATCGATGGTGTCATTCATGCGGTTCAAACTACGGAGGTAAGTTGATTTCCCACATCCAGATGGTCCAATCAAGGCCGTAATTTTATTTTTTTCAAACTGCATATCGATTCCCTTGTTGGCTTCTTTTCCACCATAGTAGACATGAAGGTCTTTGGTTTCAAGAGCAATTTTTTCCTGAGGAAAGGTAATGATATGGCGTTCATTCCAGTTATATTCAGTCATTTCTTCTCCTTTTAAGAAGCGGAAGTCAATTTGGCGTGAAGAATGCTACCCAAGCGGCGCGCAGCTAAGTTGAAAATCAAAATGAAAATCAAGAGCACTGCTGCACTTCCTGCCGACACTTGCGTCGCATCAGGAATAGTACCTTCACTATTTACCTTCCAAATGTGTACAGCCAAGGTTTCTGACTGACGGAAGATAGAGATTGGGCTGGTTACAGAAAGTGGATTCCAGTTAGACCAATCAAGCGCTGGTGCTGACTGACCAGCTGTATAAATGAGGGCGGCTGCTTCACCAAAGATACGACCAGAAGCAAGGACGATACCAGTTACGATACCAGGAAGAGCTTCGGGAATAACAACATGAAGGACAGATTCCCAACGTGACAATCCAAGTGCCAGACCTGCTTCACGTTGCGTGTGGTGAACCGTACGCAAACTATCTTCTACAGTACGAGTCATTTGTGGCAAGTTAAAGACAGTTAGCGCCAAGGCACCTGAAAGGATAGAAAATCCATATTCAAACTGAACAACGAAAATCAAATAACCAAAGAGACCAACGACCACTGATGGAAGTGAAGACAAAATCTCAATACACGTACGAATGAAGTTTGCCACTGGTCCTTTTTTAGCATATTCAGCCAAGTAGATACCTGCTCCTGTTGACAATGGAACAGAGATGAGCAAGGTTACGACTAACAGGAAGAAGGAATTATAGAGTTGAATTCCAATCCCTCCACCAGCTTGGTAAGAAGATGATTTCCCTGTCAAGAAATGCCAACTGATATGCGGAATCCCTCTGAGCAAGATATAGAGAATCAGAGAGGTCAAAATCAAGACGATAACGGAGGCAATAGCATAAAGAATGCCCGTTGCCAACTTATCCATTTTTTTAGCGTGCATAGTTTTTCTTACCCTCTCTTGTAATCAATTTCATAATCATATTGAAGACCAAACTCATGAGCAACAATACCAAGGCGAGTGACCACAAAACATTATTTTGGACAGTTCCCATTACAGTATTACCAATTCCCATGGTTAGGACAGAAGTCAAGGTTGCCGCTGGCGTTGTCAATGAAGTTGGAACAACTGCTGAGTTACCCACCACCATCTGAATGGCCAAAGCCTCACCAAATGCACGAGCCATACCGAAGATGACTGCAGTGAAAATACCAGGTTTTGCAGCGTTTAAGACAACGCGCCAAATGGTTTGCCAACGGGTTGCTCCCATAGCCAAGCTAGCCTCACGGTAATGGCGAGGTACAGCCTTCAAGCTATCTACAGTCATAAAGGTTACTGTTGGCAGAATCATAACAAAGAGGACAAAGACCCCTGACAAAATTCCAAAACCAGTACCACCAAAAATACTACGAACAAAAGGTACCACGACTTGAAGACCGATAAATCCATAAACAACGGATGGAATACCGACCAACAACTCGATAACAGGTTGCAGAATTTTAGCACCACGCTTCGGAGAAATTTCAGTCATAAAGACAGCTGCTCCAATGGCAATCGGTGTTGCGACTACTGCTGATAAAATCGTTACAATAAAGGAACCTGAAATCATTGGAAGTGCACCAAAAATTTTGGCACTTGGTTCCCATTTTGAACCGAACAAGAAATCAGCTAGATTAACGCCGTCTACAAAGAAGGTAGACAAACCACGTTGGGCAACGAAAATCAAAATCATAAAGACAATAAAAACAATCAAGGCTAAGCAAAGAAAAGTGATTGTTTTTCCAAAGCGCTCCAAGCGAGAATTTTTCGATGGAGAAGCCAATTTTTTCGCGAGTTCTTCGTTTTTCATATTTACTCTCCAATCTTGCTAACTTTTCCGTTAGCATCCTTCGTCACTTTCATATCATGGATTGAAATGTAACCCATGCTTGATACAATACCACCTTGCACTTCTTCAGACATCATGTATTCGATAAATTCTTTGGTTAATTTGTCCTCAGAGCCTCGTGTGTACATATGCTCATATGACCAAATTGGCCAATTATTTGTTGTGACATTCTCAGCGGTTGGTTTGTAACCGTTCAGCTTAATCGTTTTAACTGAGTCGTCTAGATAAGCAAAGGCTAGGTAAGAAATCGCACCTGGTGTTTGAGCTACGATAGACTTAACCATCCCGTTTGAATCTTGCTCTTGACTCTGAACGGCAGATTGACCATCCATGACAACTGCATCGAAGGTCGCACGAGAACCAGAACTAGATGCACGGTTGATGATAGAAATATCCAAGTCTTTTCCGCCTAGTTCTTTCCAGTTGGTAATTTCTCCTGTGAAGATTTTGCGGAGTTCTTCCGTAGTAATATCTTTCACATCAACTTTTTTATTTACGATAACAGCCAAACCAGCTACAGCTACTTGATAATCCTTCAACTTGCTTTCGTCAATCCCATCTTTTTCTTCAGCAAAGAGGTCGCTGTTTCCGATTTCAACGGCACCAGACTGAACCTGTGATAACCCTGTACCAGAACCACCACCTTGCACATTGATTGATTTACCAATATTGGTACTACCAAACTCATCTGCAGCGGCTTCTACCAGAGGTTGAAGTGCTGTTGATCCGACTGCAGTGATAGACTCACCACGATCAATCCAACTAGAACAAGCAGTTAGGGCAACCCCCGCACTCAACAATAGCGCAAGGGCACCAAGCTTATGCTTTTTTTTCATCTTTTGTATCCTTTTTTTTTTATGACCGTTCTTGAAAATCAGACGATTTACAAAAATTTTACAAGTCACGGTACAGTTCTACTATAACACATAAAATGAGGCTATGCAAAGAATTTTTCCTTAAAGCAAGCCCCTTTTAAACCTGAAATCGAAGGCCTTTTGGGAAGGTATTTTTCAAGGTTCCTGAGACCACTTTCGCAAAGCCGAGACCATTGCCATTTATCGCCACTTGATACCAACCATTTGGTAAATCTGACGCGACCTTGACAACATTTCCAGCCACATATTGCTGAAAATCCACTTCTGAAATGTCTACTCGACGGACAACTTCTTGGCTATGCAAGGCAAGTCCCAGAGCAAAACTAGGTTCAAATCGCTTCTTCTTGAAAGTCCCTAGATGCAGCCCATTTCGAGCAATTTTCAGCTTACTCAAATCTGGCAAACCATCCGGCAATAGATAAAGCTGATCACCAAATACCTGTAAAGTACCATTGATCTGAACCTTGAGATTTTCCTTGGCAAATTCTTGCCAGAGTTGACTCTGTTCACGACTGAGATTACTCTTAGCTGGCTTGAATTCTGACGACACTTCACTAGATAATAAGCGAAGACGGGCTACAAATTGCCCTTCTCCCTTAAAATGATGAGGGTACATCCGCAAGGTTCCCGGAATTAGACCAGAAATAGTCCCGTTCACATTTTCCAGTTCCTCTAACTCCATATCGTAGCTATCCAACAGCCACTGAATCACTTCCTCATTCTCCTCTGTAGACCAAGTACAGGTCGAGTAAATCAGACTACCTCCAGGACGGAGCATTTTCAGGGCTGCTTGTAAGATTTCTCGCTGAAGCTCCGCACATTGAGCTGGATAATTCTCATCCCAATATCGCATGGCTTCAGGATCTTTTCGAAACATCCCTTCACCTGAGCAAGGAGCGTCTAGCACGATCAAATCAAAATAACCTGAAAATACTTTTTCCAATCGATCCGCAGATTCATTAGTTACCACCACATTCCTGGCTCCGAAGCGTTCAATGTTTTCTACTAAAATCTTAGAACGTTTGGTTGAAATTTCATTGCTGACTAATAAACCTGTATTTTCTAGATAAGAGAGCAGGTGCGTGGACTTGCCACCTGGTGCTGCTGCCAAATCTAGAATCTTCATCTCAGCTTGCGGGTGAGCAACTTGGCCGACCACCTGCGCTGCGGGTTCTTGCGAATAAACCAAGCCTGTCACATGCTCAGGGGATTTGCCTGATACTTTCCCGTAATAAGACCACTCCATATGGGGAATCTTATCCGCATACTCTTGCTGCGTCTCCTTGAGCGGGTTGGTCCGAAAACCAGAAATCGGTTCTTGCTCAAAACTGTCAAAAAATGCCTGTGCTTCTTGACCGAGTAGTTGCTCATATTTTTCAATAAATTTTGCAGGTAATTGCATTACTGTAGATACCTTTTCATTTCATTTACTTTTGATTTAGCGATGAGTACCACATGCTCTCTTCCCGTAAAACTTGGCTTTTCTCCGTTTACATTTAAAAGGACATAGCCCAGCTTTTGGCCTAAAATACTCGCTGCCGCATAATCCCAAGGGTAGACGTAGGAAGTATGAACCAAAAGCCGCTGTGTAAGAACATGCGCAAAGCTCAGACCTGCACTACCAATCGAGCGTGTCCCCAAAAATTGACGAGAAAAATTGGCTAGACCTGCATAATTTTGCTCAACCAGCCCTGCATTTATCCCAATCAAACCCTGTGAAAACGCCTTGTCGGTACTAAAAGGTAGCTGTTCGTCATTGACCAAGACCGGAAACTCGCCCCCGCCATGATAAAGCAAATCATTGGTCACATCATATATAAGACCAAATAGGCCAACACCGTCTTCAAAATAAGCCAACAGCACCGCAAAATCCGTTTTTTGCACGATAAAATTTACCGTCCCGTCAATGGGATCAATAACCCATACATTCCCTTTCTCAATCGGTGCACGATTTTCATCCTCTTCGCCAAAAATCAAATCATCTGGAAATGCGGAGAGAATTTGCTGGGTCATACTTGTCTGTACTTCCTTATCCAAATGCGTTACCAAATCTGCAAAATTGGATTTGACTTCAACTGTCAATTCATCGTAGAGATGTTGACGCAAAAATCCACCAGCATCTCTGACGATTTTCTGAGCAAATGTGTATTTATCTGCGACTGTTGCCAAGGCGGAGAACTCCTTTCTGCTTTTCTCTAGCCGCCTGAACGGCTTGATAGGTGGAGTAACCAGAAACTTCTTGGAATTCACGATCAATCTGCTTTTCTTGGCCTTTGCTTTTTACAACTTCTTTAAATGCACGATAGCGCTCTAGCAAGATGCTTGCCTCAACGCCACCCTCATCTGCTTTTTCCACTTGATTCAAAAAAGAAAGCACGGAGGAAAGCTCCTCTGTGCTCCAAGAAAAATCAAGTGGATATGAATAATTCTTGTCCATATCTATCCTATTTCTGCTCGTAATGTTGCGTTTTTCAGTTCTTGCTTTCGGTAATCCCTTGGCAAAAATGCGCGAATCTCATCCTCGTTGAAGCCAATCTGCATCCGTTTTTCATCCAAAATAATGGGACGACGAAGCAAGCTTGGGTAGGTTTCAATCAAACTAATCAACTGCGAAATGGATAACTCATCCACATCGACATTTAACTTTTGAAAGATTTTTGAGCGAGTTGAAATCAAGTCATCTGTGCCGTTTTCTGTTAAAGCCAGAATATTACGCAATTCATCCGCTGTTAACGGACTAGTCATGATATTATGCTCAGTAAAAGGTACTTGATGCCCGGTCAACCAAGCGCGTGCTTTACGACAACTTGTACAACTCGGTGATAAGAATAGTGTAATCATATGCATCCCTTCTACGTATTTCTTCTTATATAATTATACAATAGTTCAACAGTGATTACAAGCTTTTTCTTGGTCTCCAATTAAGAGAAATTGTCTCGTCTTTTTTCATTTGTTCCATCAATTCCTCGATGCCTGAAAATTTGACCATATCTCGAATCTTGTCTAGCCAGTAGATGGTGATTTTTTCACCGTAGATTTCTTTCTCAAAATCAAAAATATGAGCTTCTAGACGCAACTCAGTTCCATCAAAGGTTACATTCTTTCCAACACTTGCCATGGCCCGATAAATAGTACCTTCAATTTCCACATCTGCTACATAAACACCATCAGATGGCAAATATACGCGGTCAAAAGGGGCAAGATTGGCAGTTGGATACCCAATTGTCCGACCACGTGCATCACCATGAACCACAATTCCTTCAGTCGAAAATGGATAACCCAGTAATTTATTTGCCAAGGCCATATTTCCTTCAAGGATTGCCTGACGAATGCGGGTTGAAGAAATTTTTTCCCCTTCGAACTGGACCTCATCGACAACCTCGACCTGTCCAGCAAATAAACGGTCCAACTCTTCTACTGTCGCTCTGCTATTTCCAAAATGATAATCGAACCCTGTCACGACAACTTGAGCATTGAGAGAAGTAATGTACTTGTCCACGAACTCCTCTGCCGTGTGCTTAGAAAATTCACTAGTAAACTCTTTGAGTATCAATCGGTCAACACCGGCCTGCTCCATGAGTTGATAGCGCTTCTCGCTACTAGTCAAATGCAGCAACAAGTCCTGAGAAAACCGCAAAAAAGCTAGCTTCGGAGACTCCGGAAAAGTCAGTACAGTCACTGTCAGTCCCCTTTCATCCGCAATAGCCCGAGCACGCGAAAAGAGGGCTTGATGCCCACGGTGAATCCCGTCAAAGTAACCTAGAACTAGGACTGTTGGCTCCATCCCTCTCAAATTTTCTTCATTTTTAATTGTAATAATTTCCATAACGCCTTATTTTATCACAAATTAGTCTAAAAAACTTCTATAAAAACCTTGTTTGGCTTATATAGTTGCTCTCTTTTTTCTAAAATTGCCACTAATTTTCCTTGATGAAAAGCTGCTAAGCGTTTCGCAGTGTGATTCAGCTCTAAAAAGCGACCGAATCCGACTTCGCGCAATTCTTCTGCAGTTAATTCAACAATCGGCAAATCTCCAATCCCATTTTCAATCGGTTGCAAAAATGACCAGTCATCCTTGTCGACAAGGTCTGCAATTTCTGAAAGAGTCACGGCTGTATCAAGTGACATTCCAGCTGAACCCGTACGAACCAAGCGTGACATATGACTCTCTAGGCCTAATTTTTTCCCTAAATCCACAGATAGGGTCCGTACATAAGTCCCTTTTCCGCATTTTACTCGAAAATCAAACCGTGCGCAGCCATTTTCAAAAGTCACCAAGCTAGTCCGCTCGAAGGCATAAATAGAAATCTCACGCTGCGGACGCTCAACCGTCTCCCCGACACGAGCATATTCGTACAATTTTCGCCCGTTGACCTTAACCGCTGAGTACATGGGAGGAACTTGGGTAATGGTTCCCACAAACGACTGCATGGCACGATCAATGTCTTCTTCTGTCAGTTTTTCATCAACCGGAGTCACTGCAACTACTTCTCCACTAGCATCTTCTGTCGTAGTAGAAAATCCAAGCGTGACCTCTCCTTCGTAGACCTTCCCTTCTTCTTGCATGTACTCAATCAAGCGTGTAGCTTTCCCAAGCGCAATCGGCAAGACTCCCGTTACATCCGGATCAAGTGTACCTCCATGACCGATTTTCTTTTCCTGTACAATTTTTCTGAGTTTAAAAACAGCATCGTGGCTGGTCATGCCAGCCTCTTTTTTTAAGTTAACAATTCCTGAAATCATAAGGGTATTATATCATAGAAATCTTCCCAAAACAAAACCCTCAGCACTAGTCTGAGAGTTCCATTTTATTTTTCACGTTTACCTGTTACAAACATGGTAAAAATAGCCGTTGTCACCATTTCACCATTTTCATTTTTGATATGAACGTCCACAACCTTTGTCGTACGACCATTGTGAACACAAGAACCAATAACAGTCAGCTTATCTCCCAGACGACCTGCCCGAAGATAGTTGATGTTGGACTGGAGCGTGACCGCCTCAAATCCTGTCGAAATAGATACCAGACCGCTGACCTGATCGCAGAGAGTAAAAAGGTAGCCACCATGAGCATTTCCGTAGTAATTTAAAGAAGAATCAACAACCCGCGTCTCTAAGGTCACTTCCCCCTCTTCCCACTTGCTAATCTCATAGTTCTCAAAAACCTTGACTTCTTCTAAATTAAACTCCATTAGTCTACCTCACTTTTCGAACACTATTATAACAAAAAACTGAAAAAAAGAGGGGTGGGGAGGTTCTAACTACTAATTTAGTATCAAATCAACTAACAAAAAACACCATTCCGAGGAATAGTGTTTTATTTGTTAAGCTACTTGAGTAGTTACTCTATTATTTAAGAGTAACAATTGCACAACCTGTTAAATGTGCAGTATCAAGGGGTTTGAGTTCATAAATTTGAAGTTTGGCAGGAATTTTGGCATAAAATTGAATCCAATCCTGCACTTTTTATATTTTGTGTGATTTCTTCAGAAACTGTTTTATCTAAAGCATTAAACCAATGACTATATGTGTTCAAAGTTGTTGATTTATCAGCATGTCCCATTCGTCTTGCCACATATAAAATATCTTTTTTCAAAACATTTATTAGATAAGAAGCATGACTATGTCTAAGACCTTTCCCTGTTATAATAGGCACTCCTACTTGCTGCGCTTTACGTTTGATGATGCGACAAATGGTTGATTTACAAAAAGGATCTCCAAATCTTGAAATGATAAAATCTGTATCTTGATTTGCAAACTGATTTTTTCGCCAAACTTGAAGTACTTCAATAGTTATATCATCCAATTCAATAAGTCGTTCACCTGCTGGAGTCTTTGTTTGGTCTTTACGATACCAATTTCCATTTTCATCTTTCTCCAAGGTTGTATGTACCTTTAGAAATTTTTTATCAAAATCAATATCCTCCCAACATAAAGATAAACCTTCACTCACTCGTACACCTGTCATATAATATAACCAGATGGCAGTAAATCGTTGTAATTCTTCATAATCATGTAAGTCAAATGATTTGATAAATGTCTGAAACTCCGCATAGGTCCAAAATGGAGTTTCTGGATGCTTACCTCTAGGATTATCTAATGCTTTACAAGGCATATCTGAAATATAGCCAACTCTTTCTGCATAACCCATACAAGCTTTAAACCTTGACCATAAATTTTTCGCATAGTTTTCAGAATAATTTTCTATGATATGCAATCTAAAAGCCTCGCAATCTCTAGGAGTTATTGCTTTTAATGGCTTTGAACCAAAATATTGAATAAAAAGTTTATGATGAGGAAGAGCCGTCTTATATGTCACAGACTGAACTTTTTGCTTATATGCTCTTAAATAAATTGTGTTCATATAGTTTTCAAAAGTCATATTGTAATTTTCTAAACTGACTTTGTTGGCAAATTCATATTTTATACGAACTAATTCGTCATATGCTTCTTTCATCGTTTCAAAAGTTTTACCATATTGATTTTTTCTAGCTTTCTTTTGTACCCTTTTGCCTGTTACTGGGTCGATTCCAAGATCAATCTGATAAAATATCTTTCCCTTATTATCACAATAAACACCTTTGTATTTTTTACTACTTTTTGTTGCCATTTGGATTCTCACTTTCTAAATGTTATTTAGAAAGTGGAATCCCTATTAATTGTTCCACAATTTCTGCTGGTGCAATACCTAGTCTTCGATTGTCAAAGGGCGATTTACTTAATTGTACCGCATTATGGTCAACTTTGCGAGCTTCTTCAAACTTTTTTACAGCAATTCTTTTAGCTTCACGAATAATATCTCTAGAGGTATGTTCAGGAAATCCTAAGTTCATTAAATCTTTATATGTAGCAGTTCTCATACACTTTCCTCCTTCAAATCACTAAGTTTTTTTACACGCTAGATGGGATTTGAATGGTTAGTTCAATCATGGGAATTTCACCCGCTGTCCTTTTACGATGGCAGCCTGAACGGTCAGAAGTATCATTATCATTATTTGTGTCATGGCAGATAGGTTACCATCCTATTTTTGAATAAATGATTTTCGCTCATTTCCTGGCGCATTACATTCTATTGCTCAACAAATAAATAAAGTCCCACCTAGAATTATTCAATTGTCAATGGGCAAAAAGAGACTAAAAATTCCTCTCACTATAAAGAGTGAATTTTTTAGTCTCCTGTTTCGTTATCTTTCAAAAAATTTTCGTAGGTTGTCCAAAATTGTATTTCTCATCCGAAATAGACTAGTCGCAGACATCTCGTGCTCTATTGCTACTTCTCTGATGGTATGTCCTCTAAAATACAGAGCATCAATAATTTCAAACTCTTTATCAGATAAGGTTAATAAAGCCTCATTTAGTTGCTCAATAAGGAGCTTGGTTTCTACAAAACTTTCAACATCAACAGTAGTATCTGGCAGTATATTTTCTAGTGGCAACCCATCTACTTCGAATGATGTAAAAGGTAACATGCCGAATTTCCTATCTTTTCTATTAAGATATTTCTCGTGATTTACCAATTGCCAATAACTTTTATAAACTGCTTCTGTTACAGGAATTTTACTACCTCTAACATGAATATAATATTTCATTTCATCCTCCTTTTATGACTCTTCTAAGTCTTAAGAGGAGGGCTCCTTATTTCAACCATAGATATTTCTCACTTTTTATTCAGCTTGAGAAGTTCTCGCCACTATAAGAGTGAAAATATGGTGCTTTTGTTCCCATAAAAAATATATGTAAAAAAACAGCAAGCTCTCCTGAACTTGCTGATCTATATTTTAATAAGTTTCTGTTTATAGGTAACAATAAGATATTTTGCTATATAAGCAATATAATACCTAGATAATCTATAATTTATTCTATGCGCGCTATTCTAAATTCATTATTAATCTCAACAGCTATGGTTCCTTCTTCTGCTAACAAATAAACTTCTCCGTAATCCCAAACTTCTCTTTTTTCATTAGAATTAGAACCAGAATAATCTATTTTATTTAGTTCTGATTTAGAAATTTCTTGTCCCGTATTCAAAATAAATGTTTTTGAATCTGCTATTACTCCTAGAAATTCTTTTAGTTTATCATCAGATACAATATCAGATGAAATACGAAATTTTTTATTATTAAATTTAACTCTCCTACAATCAGATGGATCAATTGCAAGTTCCCCACCTGCTGAATTATTATTGAACTCTTCCAAGCTCAGCATTTCACTATTGGATTGCACATCCGAACTCAAAGAAACCTTATAATAAGAATCATTTATAGAAATAGCTAAACCATCACTAAAATTATAGAGCCCACTATATACTAATGATACTGTATCACTATTACTTTTAGTAACAACTTTCTGGCTATTTCTATCAATTACTAATGTTTTAAAAAAAGATTCCTTCACAGTACCTAGATCATTTTCATCAACAATTTGATTCATGATTGTATAATCATTTCCTTTATATGTAAATTGATTAAATGATTGATCATGAAACTCTATTGTTTTATTGTCTACCAATCTACATGCAACTAAAGTGCAAATTCCAATAAGAACAACTAAGCTAAATAAAATTTTCCTCATGCTACTTCACCTCCTTTATAACATCATCAAATAATAAGAGTGCCCTTTGCCAATTTGTTGTAACCTTTAAGTTATTTAGTTCGATCATTGTTAACAGAATTCCAATTATTCCATCTAAATAACCAAGATTATCTTTTGTTTTTATATTTTCAAATTCCGCGGTAGTATTAAAACCATATGTCATGTCTTCTCTAAAATCACTAATTAACTTTTCCTTAAGAGATTTTATACAGTCATCAAAATCAGTTGTTTTATAAATTTTTTTAAAAAATAGGCAAATCTCAATTGCTCCAGAAAATCCGTGACATAAAATAGATTGTTCCAAACCATTACTTCTCCTGATGGACGCTTTCAAGATGTTACAAGCTTTAGATTTTAGTTTCTTATCTTCTAGAGCCAAACTTGAATACAGATATAGCAAACTAATTCCTGGGCTACCGTAGCACCACGCATCTCGAATAAATCCATACTGTAAATTGCTTTTTTCTGTTTTCTTTAGTTCAATATCGCTTAATCCCTCTTTCCACATATAATTTTTTAACTCGTGTTTTTCGTATAACATTATAATTTTTTTGATTGCTGCAATAGATTTTTCATTAGAATAGCCTTTTAATTTTGAATAAGACAACATTACGCCAACACCCGCAAGGCCGTGTGCTAAACCAAAATTTAGACATCCTAACGGATAAAGCTTAGACTCTGTCTTGGACATTTGATTCTTTGATTCCACATAGAAGCCTGTTAAAGTAGAATTTTTTAGTGAAAACTCAGACAAGAAATTGATAATTCTGTTTATTATATAATCATTTTCATCTTGCTCCTGAGATAAAAGATAAACTAATACTCCAGATACTCCTTCTATGATGTCATAATCTGTAGGAGAGATTTCCTTAATATCTATATTTTCAATCTTACTTAACGTATAGTACTTAATGTACTCATTAAAACTAATCAATAAGTTATGATATTCTGGGTGTTCTTCAACTAAATGAAGTATACTTATTCCAATTCCAGAAACTCCTGAAAATAAAGAATCCGATAAAACACCATAATTTCTCATTTGTTTAACCATAAAGTTAACATATTTACCCGTTCTAACGGAGTATTTTCTTTCACTAGTTAAACTTGTCAATTCTGAAGATAATAATATCAATCCAGGTAAACCGGAAGACAAGGTCAATAAATCATAATTCGGTTGTTCAGCATATATTTTTAACTGCTCATCAAATTTAGCAAATACTTTCTCAGATAAATCAATAATAACTTTATTTTCATCCATCAGACTCCTCCTCGTACTTTTCTGAATAGTAAAGTTCCCTATAATATTTAGATTTACTTATAAGGTCGTCATGTTTTCCTTCATCAATAATTCGTCCATCTTGCATAACTATAATTCGATCTGCTCTACTCGCAGCCATTAGATTATGTGACACAAACAAAGCAATCTTATCTTTAGAACGAGTTACAAATTCATCAAATATTTCTTTCTCTGAAACAGGATCAAGCGCTGAACTTGGTTCATCCAAAATGTATATGCTTGCATTCTTGAAGAAAGTCCTAGCCAATGCTACTTTTTGCCATTGTCCTCCTGAAATTTGTCTACTATCGTTAAACCAGGTCCCTAAACGTTGATTAAGGTTGAAATTGTTTTCTGCGGTTAAGAAATTTAATTTTAAGTTATCAATATGTTTCTTTATTTTGGAGTCAGATATACTGTTTACATCACTTAGGCCAATATTTTCTCTCACAGATAATTCAAACTTCACAAAGTCCTGAAAAAGAACAGAAACATTATTTTGATAATAACTCAAGTCTAGGACATCACTAGATTCGTTATTATAATATATTTGACCCTCTGAAGGTTGATATAATCCCGATAGTAATTTTACTAAGGTACTCTTACCAGAACCATTCTTCCCCACAATTGCTACAAGTTCACCCTTATTAAACTCAACATTAATATCCTCTAAAGTTTTTTTGACACTTCCTGGATAGATAAAAGAGAGATTATTGACTTTTATTTTGTCAATGCGCTTTTCAATTCTTGAGATTTTACTATTCTGAATTGAAATATTACTTACTTCCATATCAAAAAATTTAAATAATTGTTCCATGAATAAACTTGTGTTATAGATGATATAAGTATTTTGGATCATAGATTGTGAGTAGGTATTTACACGAGTTATTGCTTGAATAAGGCTTACAAAATTACCTACTAAAAGTTTACCGCTTCGAATTGACTGTATCATCATAAAAATAGCTATACCATTAATAAAATTCAATAAAATATCCAAACTTCCTCTGAAAAGAACTTTCTTTTTCGAAATATTCAAATCCTGATTCATAAAATTTCTTTTCAATGTTCCATATTTATCGATGAAATATTGACTAATACCATTTAGTTTAATCTCTTTAAATGAAAAATCATGAGTAAGAAGATAATTGATGTACCAAACTTCCCTCTCCGAATTTGCTCGCTCCCATTGAATCAAAAATTCTAGCTGGCCAACACGCATAAAAATTACTAAGGAAATAACAGGAATTATCAGTAAAAAAGTCGATACTGCCACATTCCAAGTGGACACATAAATAATACTTGTTAATAAAGATAGAAACCCTGTAATCACACCAATGATAGCATTGAAAAGTTGGAACGGCTTATATGTACTATCTTGTACAATATTTTCAATGAGATTATATGTATCTGCTTGTTCAAAATCTATTAAATTTAGAGATGATGTTTTTTTCAATAACTTCAAATTGAGATTATAGGACAAGTTCATATTAAATTTCTCACTTATATATGAGTTTAACTGACTTAGTATTGATAGCATCATTTGCATTAATATATAGACAATTAATACTGAAAAAATGTTACTTCCTTTTTTTAAAACAGCATTGATTAATTCTTGATAGATAAATAAGCTTGCTAAAGGAATTATTGATTGTAATATGTTTAAAATTATTAGATAGCTAGCATATTTTCTTTCTATTCGAAAAATTAATCTTATTGTTTTAGGAATTGTCAAAATTGTTTGAAAAAAATTTTTTAGTGTAAATTTATCCATGATTGTGCCCATTTCTAAATTCTTCACTGATTATCAATCCGCGAATTATAGCATAAATCTTAGTCTCATTTTCTCTCTTTATACCAAATAAGCGATTATTGTGTACATGAATGATACTATCATAAATGATATATGTATAGTCATCTAATAATTGAATACAACTGTCTGATAATTTCTTAAGTCTTTGACATAGTTTAGATAGTTCTGGAAGAAGATTTATTAAATATCCCTTTATTAAGTACAAATCAATTAATGCAGTATTCCTATTTTTATCTCTATTTTGACTGTCTAAATGCTCTGGACAAGCAAATTCTAAAAATTGTATTATTTCTTTATTGTTATCTTTAAAAAATGATTTGAGATAAAAGTAGTTAAATATTATTGCTAAATCATCTATGGTTAAATCTAATCTTTTCTGCCGAATTAAACTTAATGAATTGATGACTATTTCAGTATCTAGACAAAAAATCTCTTCTACCAAAGGAATTCTTTCTAGTCCCCCATACCTTTCGATTTCTCTGTCATACGTTGAAATATCTATATTTGATATTAACTTGTTTTGTATGCAGAGTTGAAAAATCTCTTGAATTTTTTCAAAACTTTTATATAAATTCTGCGTTCTTATCCTTAGTCGGATATGAAATTTTGGATCAGTATATCTGATATAGAAGCTCATCCCATCATCTAAATTTACTAACTTCAAAATTTGAGGCATTATATCCGAAAGAAATTCCTCTTGCCTATCTGCCGACATATACAATTTAAAGTAGAGCCATTCATCAAATGGTATTTTCTGTCTAACATTTGTCGGAATAACCTCTGGTAATATTTCTTTTATGTACCTAAGTTCCTTAATTTCATCCTTAGCAAATACTGGAACAACTATATCAGAAACATAAGTTGTAGATTCCTTCTCTACAAGGTGTGAATCAAAAATACACTCTGATAGACATAATTCTTCATTTTTATTACTACTTTTTCTTACAATATCTTCAAAAAGTTGATTATCTAGTGGATTATTACGGTTAATCAATATTCGATTATCACTGTTATCAACATAAAATTTTGTCGGAAGATTGTTTTCAAGAATAATCTGATGGATATCCTTCGACAACCTCCTTCCACTAAGCCTCCAACGTTCAGGAGCAACAATAATGTCCTTAAATACTATTCTAGGAATATGAGAAAATTTTTGATAAACCATCTCCCAAGGGAATATTCCGAAATGATCTTCTTGAGCTATCTCACATAAAAACCGTAATTCATTGCTAAACATCATTTGGTTATACATATTTGTACTATAAAATTTTAAGAGTTCCTTAGTTTTGAAATTTCTAGCATAAAAACTATTCTTAGAATCAATACCAATATATATATCAGATAAAATTTGACTTCTCTTATCCATATTCGTAAAAAGTGATAATACTTTTTCTCTGACATTTGTTGTGCGCATAACATTAGCATGACGAAGATTCTCTGGTAAAAATGTTATTTCACAAGAGTTATACCCTGATACGTGATTATTGTTTTCAACAATTTGAGTGATAGTTTGATGATAATGTTCCAATTTATCTGATAGAATAGAAAACCTGCCTGAGCTAGCTCCTAAGTTCTTAGAACATCCTGTATTAGTTAAGCTTAGTACGCTTTTACCATCTACTTTATTAACATAAAAGAACAACTCAAATCCTACATTGATTTTATCTTTGTCTTGATTAAAAAAATCTTCTTCATTATAAAGTTGAATATTTCCACCTGTTTCTAAGGCTTTTTCAAAATTATTGAGATATTCTAATTCTTCTTTTTCACTAAAATATACAGTAGAAGGCGAAGATTCCCAGAAATCATTTTTGGGGTGCTGATATCCATATGGAGAACCAATTCCTAAATTAGAATCAAACAACTCCATCAACTGAACTTCTCTATTTACTCCGTACTTATCTAAAAATTTTTCTTTATAATCATCTAAATAAGTACGCTTTACATGATCTGAATTACTTACTAGAAACTCAGCAAATTCTACTATCTGAGTTTTATTTTCATTACCTAATTGGATTTGACCATCATTATAAAGATCAATTTGAAGAAAATTAGGAGTTTCAACTAACGATGACATTAACTTGTAGATTTCTTGAAGCTTTTCAATCCCATCCCCAATTTCCAATTCAGAATATTCAACAATTAAGTTGCTAATTGCTATTAGTTTAAAATAATAAAGATTTTGCTTATCGATTTCTTTGACTTTAGAAATGAATTCTTCAAACTTAAAATTCATTATTAATTCTGAATTAATATTTGAAATTAGAAAATGACTATCAATCAAACTCATGATATATGATGTTGCAATATCTCGATACTCTTCACCATAGGATTCAACAAGTTTTTCTATAATACAGTTAAAATATACATATTTATCACAACAAAGCTCATCAATAAGTTGATAAACTTTAGTGAACTTTATGTTGACTTCTTCAATTTTAGTATCATTTATAGAAAACAATTGAACAACTCTATCTCCAAATTGATAGTTGGCTGGATTTATTTTATAGGCTAATTCTCGAGAATATTCCTTCTCAATCTTAAAAACTAGACGTATTAACCACTCTGAATCCAAGAGTACTTTTTTTAATGTTTTTCCATTCAAGTTTAATTTCTCTGTAGAAGAAAATGAACCTATTGAAGTTTCACTAAATAAACCAAATGGTGTTGAGCGCTCCTTACTACGCTTATAATATTTATATACAGATTCTGATAATTGGTTGATTTTTTTCCTTTTCATTGAATCACCACTATAATATTTTTGAAGCGATTCATATAAACTCCTGCTGGCTACAAATAGTTGCTCCTGGAATATCTTATTCTCTCTTATAGTTTCTAAAAATGAATTATAATCACATTCCAACAATTCATGTATTCCAATGATTGCATTACGAACCAAAAAATTATTTGTAGTATATTTATGTTCCATTAGCAGCTCCAACTTCTAAATTATTTTTATAAATCTTCAAATATTATTTTGGAAATTTATAAAAATAAAGGTAGTAGACTACTATCCACTACCTTTATTTTAGCAATAGACATATTCGTCTAAAGAGTAATATCCTAAGCAAATATTCTAATATTTAGAGGGACCTTACTCGAAAAGATATAGAGTCCCTTTCTTTCTTAGTCAAGATTTGCAAAAAGATAGTTACTAAACAAATCAATTTTATCCAAAATGGCAACCACAAGTTGCGGTTTTGATTGCACAGGTCATCAAAATACCCGTCTTACATCCAGGGGTACATAATGATACACTAGTTACCCGAGGTGAAGCTCCTGAGTTGTTTTCCTTTGAGATTGTGACAAGATCTAAATTGAAATCTTCATTGTTCATAATAAAATTCCTCCAATTATTTTTTCTTTGTTCGAACAAATATATTGTAAGATACCTAGTTCAGAATTTGTTCATAATTATAGAGAATAGACAAATTTTTTATTTAGAATGCATGAAATATTTATACTGATACTCTGGACAATTAAATAAAAAGATAGTTGACCAATGAAACTACTGAAAAAGTCTGATATTTTTAAAATATCATGAACAATACTGTCTTGAAAAGATAATAAAACAGACATAAAAAGCGGATGACCTGCAATCTTTAGATTTCAAAATATGCTGTCATTCGCTTTTTATCTATTGAATTTTGTTGTATTCTACTCTTTTAGTGACCTCTAAAATTTACCTCTTTTTACATATTTTTTGAATTTCAACATTATTCATAACAGCTAAATTACAAAAATACGATAATATGATAAAACCAATTAAGTATACTAGAATCATAAAAATTTCATTTTTCCCAATTTCTAGAATCATATTAACAGGTAAAACGATAGGCAACCAGAAGATATTTAAAAATACTTTATTGGTTGCAAATATAATAAACAGACATTCGATAAAAGAAATTACTAGATTCCCTCCCTTTCCCATGATAAGACTAAGTAACATATGGAAATGGTTAAGTAAGACTAATAATAACCAAGTAATCACACCAACATACGCAAAGTAAGAGAGTCTATTAAATTCAACTCCTACCACTATCCAAACTGGAACTCCCAATAAAACCATAAGTAAGTCTGTCGAAATAAGCTTTATTCCCCAAATTATTCCACTATTTTTTTCGCTTTTTATATTTTGAAAGAAATTTGCTTTTTCCTCTTGTTCATGAAGAGAAATAGAGAAAATTGATGCTAATATACAATATCCTAACATAGGTAAAAAAATGATATTTTCAATTACAACTGAATTATTTGTAAACTGTAAATAAAGAGGAATTGTGAATAATTGAATAATTGATAAAATTAAAATAAGATTTAAAGTAAGAGAGCCTTTCAACTTTAGCAACTCACTTTTTAGAATTTTGTTCATTAGTTATCCTCCACTTCAACAAACTAAGGAAACTCACAAAAACTAAGATTGAAAGAGATACTGATATTAAAATTGTCGATATTTCAACTCCACTTAATGCTGCCTCTAAATCACCTGAGGGTTTTAAATGTAAAAGAGCATAAGCAATTTTATAGTGATAAGTATAAGGAAATATGAACCAAACCGATGTCTGAGCTATTAGAGGAGCAACTAATAAGCAAATAAGAGAATTTGTAGCCAACAACAAGTAGGGATTTATCCACTTTGCTAGAAAATATAATAGTGGTAATACCCAAGCAGAAGAAACACCAATAAGTAATAAACAAATCAAATCTTTACCAATGTCTACTGACATCACACCTGAAAAAAGAAATGAGATGCCATAAAATATTATCGTAAAAATAAAGGTTGAAATCAAAACATCCTTGAACTTCAACAGTATCTTCGCTAAATAAATAGTAAACGTATATCTACCCAAGCTAATATTTTGAAACGCACCTGCATTCTCCTCCGCGCTATAATCAGCTAAAAACAATAACCCAAGGAGAGTGAAAAGAAATCCTCCCTCCCACCAATAAATTGAAAAACTTTCTAAATTGAGAGGTCCTGCTAGTATGAAAGCTATAAAAATTGCTAGCAAAGGAATAAGGATTAGTAATTTTTTATCAGAGCTAGATTTTTGCTTCAGCCACTCAGATTTAAAAATATTAGTCATTTCCATCACCTCCATGGACAATTCTAAAGAATAGGTTTTCTAAATCATTTGAATTCTTATTAGTATCATCGTAAAAAATCTTGCCCTGATTCAGTATAACGATTTGATCCGCAATTTTGCTGACTTCACTTAGTTGATGGCTGGACAAGAGGACTGTCATTCCAGATTTTTTTAAATCCCTAATTAAATTTAGCAATTCTTTTATCCCATCTGGATCTAGACCATTAGTTGGCTCATCTAAAATTAATAAATCAGGATTGGTAATAATTGCCATTCCTAAACCAAGTCGTTGCTTCATTCCTAATGAAAAGTGCCCTGCCTTCTTTTTTCCAGTATCAGATAAACCAACCAACTGAAGTACCTCATAAATTCTTTCATCTGGAATATCATGTAGCAATGCTCGTGTTTTTAAATTGTCAAATGCAGAAAGATTCAAATAGATAGCAGGAGATTCAATCAACGCTCCAATATCAAATCTATTTTCTTCTACAATATCCTTATGCTTTCCATTGAAAATGACTTCTCCACTATCAGCTCTTTCTAACCCAAAAAGAATTTTCATAATGGTGGATTTCCCAGCCCCATTTACTCCCAGAAGACCACAAATAGTACCTTCTTCAATTTTAAATGAAACGTCTTTTAAAACCTCTTTGTCTTTATAGCTTTTTCTTAGATTTTGAATGATAACTTCCATTTTTTCTGCCTCCATTTCTTTTATTATAATACAAAAGAAATTTCAGTATTTGTTCAGAAAAAAAGATTGAGCAAAAAGTCGATATCTCATTGATTTTTTCAAATTTTCGAAACAAAAAACCGCATAAAATCAACGTTTGTAAATGAAAAATTTCATGCGGTTTTGTTTATATTAGGCTTTTTGACCAGCCCCCTGAAAATTTTTAATCAATAAAGTGACCTGTGCACCACCATTTTGTGGATTTGAGAGTACTAATTGACCTTGATGTTTCATAGCTATCTTTTGAGCAAATGAAAGTCCTATTCCGTAATGCTTATCATTTCTTCCTTTATTCTCTGTGTAAAAAAGTTTTCCTCCATCTTTAAGAGACTCTTCTGTAAATGGTAAACCATTATTCCAAATCTCAAAACTGATAAAGTTAGAACTTTCAGATATAGTCAGTACCACCTTGCCCTCTTCTGAACAAAATCTAGTCGCATTAGATAAGATATTTATCAAAGCTCGATCTAAGTTGAGACGATTTCCTTTAATCACTCTGGTATGGGATTCATTAACTATTTGAAAATTAATTTTTTTTGAAGACATAATATCTTGACATTCTAATGATAATTCATCAAGAAATTTTGCTAATTCAATATCTTCCTGATAATTCTTATCCTCAATTAGCAACCTTGAGTAATTAACCATTGAATTAAAATACTTTTCAAATATACCAACACTATGATTCATTGAGGACATAAAATCTAATTGTTTTTCATCTAGATTAGTCATCTCAAGCAACTCGATATTCCCCTTTAAAACAGTTAATGGTGTTTTAATATCATGTGCTAATGCAGCAACTTGAAATGACAAATCTTCTTTATCTTTTTTCTCCATTTCTAATAACTTTGTCAACTCTTCGTCTTTTTGATAAAGCGTCAATAAAATGTTATTACATTCTAGGATTTCAGTTTCTTTATGTCCAATATCCATTCCTGGTATTCCCATATTCAGAGATATTTTTTCAATTAAACGAAAATTTTTTGTAAATTCTCTTAAGAGCCTGATAACGGAGATAGAGATGAGTAGTAACTCTAGCACTATAAAAAACAAATAAGAGACTAAATTATAGGAAATATGTCGAAAGTTTCGATTTACAAATTCGGGCATTGTTGGTCTTCTAATAACCAAAATAAAATCTGAGTTTTCATATTCTGTAAACAATATAGACCCCTTGCTAACCGAACTTCCAGTATCAAAAACTTCTTTATAATATTGTAAATCCTGTTTTTGATATTTTCCAGAGACCAATTCGCCATTATCGCTATCAAACAATACATAATCAAAGACAGAGTAATCCATTTGATTCTTAATACTGCTAGCAGATTTACTATCACTAATTGAAATATGATAGTCTGTTCCATATGTATTCAACTGACCTGTAAAAATAAGAACGTAGCTCAATACAAGCAACATAATAACATTTGCAACTGTACCAATCACTATTTCAAGGACTGTCCTTAAAATCCGCTTATTAATTGAATATCTTTTCATCATTCCACTTATATCCCATCCCCCTTATTGTTTTAATGGGATTAATTCCATAGGGAACAAACTTGACTCTAATTTGATAAATATATTCCGAAATTGAACGAAATAATGCATCTGCTTCATCATCATAGACACATTCATAGATTTCTTCTCTTGTATAAACCTTATTTGTCTTACTAGATAATAGCTCTAAAATATCATATTCCCTTTTAGTAAGAGAAATAGCTTCACCATTAACACACACGAGTTTTTCTTGAAGGTAAAATGTTAGTGGAAGTAATTCTCGAATAACAGATTCATTAGATTCAGCATTTCTATAACGTTCTTCTCGTTTTAAATGCGCTGCAACCTTGGCAACTAGTTGATTAACACTAAATGGCTTTGTTATATAATCGTCACCACCAAGATTTAAGCCAGATACAATATCATCTTCAGAATCTTTTGCACTGACAAAAATAATCGGAGAGGATACTGATTTACGAATCTGTTTACAGATTTGCAGACCATCAACATTAGGCATCATAACATCAAGCAATATTAAATCAAATCCATCAAAATCACTTATTTTTATAGGAAGCCTAACTTCTTGATAAGTCGTCACATTATAGTTTTTCATTTCTAAAATTGTTCGCATCAATTTTACAATTTCAAAATCATCATCAACTACCAAAATCTTATACATACTAGGTACCTCTTTTATCTCATATTACTATTTTACACTATTATTGCACAAAATTTGTAATATTTAGTAGCCTAATTTGTCCATTGTTTCCATTATTACTAAAAAAACAATTATCATATAAAATTCGAATAGCTTCATCTGGTTGGTCCTTCAAATTATACTTTTCTATAATCAATCCTAAAGCTGCGGAGACTTTAGGAGTCGAAATTGAAGTCCCATATGCATATGTATACTTTCCTTCAAGCGTTGGAACAAGAATCCATTCTTTTTCATATAATTTATCAGCTACCCATTTATCATATCCTACTTTAGAAAGCGCTTGACTTCCACCTCCTGTTGCATAGATATCAATGTCACCATTCCCTTGATTTGAGAAACTAGATACAAGATCGTTATCATCTACTGAACCAACTGTAACAACATTGTCTAATTCAGCCGGAATATCTTGTACAGTTCCATCAACTTGACTATAATCTTTTCCTCTTAAACTACCAAGGTAGTTTTTTAATTCATCTTGATTCTGTAAATCCATCCCTTCATCACCTACTGAAGCAACGACAACGGAACCTTGATTATGAGCATAATTAATTGCCCGTTGATAGATATTGATCAAAGCTGTATCATCATCTTCATCAGTGGAATCTCTTAACAAATATTCTCCTAAACTAAGGTTAATAACATCAACATCATCTTTTGATGCTTGAATGAGCGCTTTGAGAATCCATTGGTCTTGAGCATTCCCTTCATCAAAAACACGATACATTCGTATTTTCATGTCAGGTGCTATCCCTAAATATTCTCCACTTGATGAAATTTGTCCCACAACAGAGGTCCCATGCCCAATTTTATCTACAACATTTTGGTTATCAACTATTCCTGTTTCCAAATTTGATGTGAAATTTTGTACTGAAATAATGTGTGAATAAATATCTGGATTATCATATGTAATACCAGAATCTATTACACCAATTGTTGCTTTACCAGAGGACTTATGTTGAAATTTACTTCCAGTACTAATACTCTTTTGCATATCCCACTGATTTCCCCAAAAATCTAAATTAGTATTTGTATAAACCTTGTCCCCATACAAATAAGTAATATTAGGCTTTACAGTCATAGTATTATCTATAACTATGTCATCAATATAATTAGAGTTTTCTTTTTTTATTGTATCTTCACTTTTTTCGGTAGAAATAGTTAAAAAATTTATTTCAGGTATTTTATCAGTAACTTTAATTCCTTGGCTTTGTAAAACATCTTCTACATCCTCAATAGATTTATTTTCACTAACTAAAACATTATAACTAATTTCCTTATTTTCATTAGCACTTACTCCTGATGACACAGAACCGCTAGCTAATATAACAATAAACAATGATATAAAAACATTCGACAATAAGCCTATCTTTTTCATAATATCATCTCCTTAGTTTTTTATTCCTTTTTATCAATTTTATTTCAGAATTTCTTCAGAGTACTCAATATTTGGTATCAATAAATCCGAAAAATGCTATTCTTTCACATTTTTTTCACTGTGTTCAAATTTTAGTTCATCCTTGCTTGAGTCTATTTCATTTAAAATTTTGACAAACTTTTCCAACCTCCTTATTAAATACTCATAATCATCTATTGACTTATCTAACTTAATTTGATAGATTTCGATTTCTTTCTCAACTTGTTCCAGTTTTATAGCCGCAGTTAGATTCATCTTGGCATAGTCATATTTGGCCAAGCGGCGGTTCTCTATATCGTTATTGTCCAGGTTAAGCAAGACTTCCGCAACCTTGTTGAGATGATCTATGTGTTCCTGAATCTCTGTAATGGTCAAATCTAATTGAGCAATATCCTTAATAATCTCGTCTTTAATATCTTGATAAGACTTATTCTCCGTACCCAACTCAATAAGAAGATTAATCTCTTCAATCTTTTTATTAAGTGTGTCAATGGTCGGTCTTTTTCTTTTAGAGATAGTCTGGCTATCATTGGTTAACTGACGAATGAGTTCACGCCCTCGCATATAGCGATTGAGTTCGGACGCCTCCTTATTGTAAATGAAAAATTGTGCGGTCTCACGGATAAAGGCATGGTAGTGTTTACCACTCTCTGTCTCTTTAATATCTAAATGACGGTTTGGGATAAAGACCAAGCCATCTTTTTTAACGCCGTAATTCATTCTGACAAAGAGACCATCTTTGACTAACTTATCAATCTGATGGTCAGCTAAGACGACCTCAAACTCTTGAACCTGGTCTCGTTTCTCCTTAAATGCCTGATAAGCCTCTTGCAAGTCTTCATAAGCTAGCTTTTCCTTATCTTGTTCCTCACAATATCCCTCAAAGTCGGAAATAAGTTGCGACTGGTCAATATCAGGAACTTCTCCACGTTTCTCAAAGTAAGTCTCGAAAAATTGAACATCGTAGAGATTTTTGGAACTGACTTTTTGATTATTGACTGTAATGCTCTGACTATTTTTTGTTAGAGTAAACGCCACATTCTTTTGTTTTAGAGACATAGCAAGGTTGAGTTCTCTTGCAAACTCCAAAAGTTGTGAAAGGTCACGAACTCTGGGTAAGAGAAAATCTAAACATTGCTCAATCGCTCGCTTGGCAAAGTGCTCTCGAAAGTATTCCTCGGTATAGGGTTGACGTTTATCTAGTTGCTTGCCTCGAATAACTCGCTTCATAGGCATATCCGTCATCAAAAAACGAGCGTATTTTCTTGAAAAATCAATCTGAACATTCAATGCTTCTGCCTTGGATAAAAAGTCGTCAAAATCCTTACTATTCTCCATCAGAAAATAAAGACGTTGCTTCAATTCAAATTTGTGATTACTTTTGCGATAGGTCACAAACTTCTCATGAGAATAACGGTTCGGTGTGATAATTTTGGCACCTGCTTCTTTGGAAAGACGGTCAGAAATCATCCGTAAATTTCTCTCCTGAGCATAATCCCATTTGAGTTTCTTATAAGAATTGAGGTCAACAGAATTGATGAGGATATGGTTATGAACATGCGACCTATCCGTATGGGTTGTCACAATAAAGCGAAAGTTTCCGCCAGTCAACTCCTTTATCGTCTCATAACCAATACGATTGATTTCTTCAGGTGTAAGATTATCCTCAGGTGAGAATGACTGGATAAGATGATGAGCATGAATTTTATTTTGCTTGATTTGTTGCCGGTCATTTCTCGAATCGTAAAGCCTATCATTATTGACAAAGTTTGCCTGATACATCTCAACTATTTCTTCATAATTAGGGAAGTCGAGGTAATTGCTCATTCCAAAATCTGAAACCAATTTGAGTTGGTCAGTCTTAGCTGGATTTAGAATATACTTGATAAGACTTTTACGGTATTTGTTGCCATGAACCGCAAAATGCTTAGTGACTACCATAAAATTCCCTCAACTTTTGACACTTGACATAGAAGTCCTTATCAACTTCCGCAATCAGCTGACCTATGCCCGTTTTCAAATTATCTCGCTGCTCTACTGTCAGAAGTTTTGTCTGATTGACTGTTTTAGCTATCTGGTTAATGTTATTGCCAATTCGACGTAATTCAAAAACCAAGTCTTGGTAGTTACTGGTATCAATTGTTAAAAAGGTCATATTTGGATTAAGCAAAACCTTTCTGGCATAAGCAGAAAAATTTTGACAAGAACTTTGGCTAATATGATTGTTCAGGTTCGCAAGTTCCTGGTCTGTTAAAAAGACTTTTTTGAGATTGGTTCGATAACGATTTTCCATATCTAACCTCCCATATACTTATCTCGAAATTCTGAACTGAGTGGTACTGCCTTCTCTACTTCTGTCATCAGTTCTTGAACACAAGTCAATATAATTCTTAAGTGTTCTGACGTGACCTGATGGCCTCGTTCCGCTAGAGTCGCTACCTGTAAAATATCTCTACTGATTTGTTCTGTTTTTTGAGATTGCCACAGAATAAACCAATCTCTGATGTCATCCTTGTTATTGACAATGTCCAATAGTTTTTGTCTGACAAAGGGAGAAAACTGCTCCGCATTCTCCTTTCTCATCAGTAGTTGAATCTGCTCAAATTCCTCAAGCGTCAAGTTGATTTCCTTACGAATTGTCCGATAACTTTCTGTCATGATGATACACTCCTTCTCACATTTCCCTCTAGCGGGTTAGCACCGATACCGTATCTGATACGGGGGCTTCCTAAAAGCCTCAAATCTTCCCTTTTCGGCTTTTGCGAGCTCAGATATTGTGTCCACAATATCCCAAAAATCATATCGCCAGCTGAAATCCTTCCAGTTTTGACAGCTAACGATAAGATAACTTGGTGGCTTCGCCTCCAAACCCCCAGTGAAAAATCGAGGATTGATTTTCTTAGGAATGATATTAGGATAATAGAGGTGATTTGGAAAAGGTATCACATCATCAAAAAAATAAGAAAAAGAGCCAGGTGGCTCTCTAAAAAATAATTGCAATAAAACACTAAGAAGAGTTTTACAATTCTCAACCATTGATTTCCTATTAATTTTCGTATATTACAAATGGAGCTTTGTAAATTTTTGTTTCATCCATCTGTATAACTGAGACTTTATCAAAACCTGATCTATCTAATGTTAAAAATGCTTTTCCTACAATTCCTTGTGTATTTAATGGATTTGTTGTCATGAATAGATTAACCTCATTATAGGTGTTAACTATTTTCTGTACCTCTTCTCGAACTGTACTAACTAATAGAGGATTGTTATATCTGTTGCCACTATAATTTCTTTGCGATGAAATTTTTACTGTTGTATTTTCCAAATAGTCAGGTGCTAATTTTTCTATAGGAATATCATATGTATCACATACTAATAAATTTACAACTTTATTCTTTTTGTTTTCAATTAGATACTCAACAATAATTTCTCCTTGAAATTCATCATATTGAACAACTGATGATTCAGAGATAAACTCTGAAAAAACTCCATTATTAATAAGTTCAAACTGCATTGGTATTGAGACACCTATAAGTTGTAACTTTCGATAACCTAATAAATTTGCTGCAATCCACAGTCTTTTATAACAGTTATGAAGATATACAGAATGACCATCATTAAATGTTCGTTCAGCATTGTTTTTTCTAAAAATCATCAATAATGAAGTAGAGATTAATAAATAAAGAACTATATAAGTAGCGGTAGAATTATCAGGAATTATTTCAAAAATAGCTCTTGTAAAAAAATTGGTATTTGATATTTTTTCAACTTCAACCAGGGTCAAACTCTTCCCAATCAAATAACAAATCAGAATTGGAAATATAAAAATTAACACTAATGGTAAATAAAATTTTTGAGACCAAAAAAAGAATTTCTTAAATAATTTATTTTTTCGATTCATACGTATCTATACATCCTTAAAATAGATTAGAGTGGATTGCCACTTATTTGATTCCCCAAAGTAGAATCTACCAGCCCGAAGTCCAACTATCAAAAAGAATAACCTGTCATCATTATCTGAGATAATTTTTTCCCATGAGTGAATGTCAACACAAGATGCAATAGGTATATCTTCAGGATGGGTATGCCATTCTCCAATTAAACTTATAAAACCTGAACTTTTACCAAAATAATCATCTGCAAACTTCTGGTGATATGGAGAAGTTTTTGAGAATTTAAATCTACTTCTTACATCATTATCCTGTGGTTCTGAAAAATTTATAATAAGTATCGAATTATTTAAAAGTCTCTTACCAACAAAAATACCACCTGCTTCAGGTTCCAAACCCAATTGCCTAAACTCTAGTAATGAATTAAAAATATCAGATGGTATTACAATTTGATATTTATTATTCAGTTTTACATATATCAACTTTATAATCTCCGTTACACTCTGGACAAGATATATTTGTTCTTAAAGAAACATTTAATAAATCACTATTTTTTAAACAATTGTAGTATCGAACACTATATGTAAATCCTTCTTTTCCAAACTGTTTATCTGAACCAATTTCTGATACTAGTCTGTTTTCAGAAGAAAATTCCCCATCCAAGTACTGTAAATATACTTCTATAGCTTTATTTGCCAAAGAACTAGGCGCAATAACATTATAAGGAATAAATGAAGAATAACAGCTAGCTAGACGCTTTTCAAATATTTGATTTTTCTCTGCAAAAGAGGCTCTATTATTAACAAGATGCCCATCTTCATAGTTCATACACATATAGCATCCATTATTTTGCGGAGAAACTAGTAGGTTATGATACCCAACTCCATATGGATCTAACCAGCAATACAATACCGTTTTTCCAATCTTTCTGAAAAAATGATTAATTTCAAAATTAGTTTTAGTATCTCCGACACAAGAAAAAACAAAATCATATTCATAAAATAAATTTGGATTCTTCCGAACTATTTCTTGAAATCGGATACCCTCACATTCAATTTCTAAATCAGGATTTTCTTTTTTCAATCTATCTTCTAAAGCGTCTACTTTTTGAATATTATCTATTATACTATCCATACCTAAGTAGTGCCTTGAAATGTTATCGACCGTTAAAAAATCAGGATCTATTAAAAAAAGTTTCTCTATACCCATTTTAGATAAATTGTTTGCAACAAATGATCCTACAGATCCAAGTCCAACAATTACAACTTTTTTATTCAGAAAATCATATTCTTGGGATGTCCTACTCACTCTATACTCCTTGTCGAATCTTGTAATATATACTGGAGTAATATTGAAACTCCCATTTTTGGATTTTTTAGCCTTAGAACCAATTTTTTTCTATCTTTATTTTTTTGTGGTACCTTATTATCAATTTTAAATGGATATTTGGAAGTTCTAGACTCAAAAAGCGCACCAAACAAAACATAATCATTATCAGATATAGGAAGTGATAAAATTAATATGAATGACTTTCGTTTCGTTTTACACCACTTTTGGAAGCGGTGTAAAACACCCGAAGATAGATTTCCTGTGATCATTTTCTTAAACGTTGCTTCTGTTAGTTCATTCAGGGGATTAGGAGGAATCACAGAATTCGAATCTTTAAGTGGAAGTATATAAACATCTCTACTTTTTTTAGAATGTGGCGCAACACTCCCTTTGAGTTGTGAACCATAATTAAAAAGATGGAATTTCTGATTCGATAGGACTAATTCATATTTCTCAAATGTACTGACCCTGGATAAATAACTTCGAATCTCTATATATTTTGTTTTTGACTTCAAACAACTGATATGCCAATATGAGAGAAACTCTTTCCTGAGCTCTTCGGTCATTTTTGGTGTATCCCAACTATCCAGTAATTCCTTTACTTTTTCACAGCAATCTTTTAATAAGCCACTTGGATTATTAAAGTCCCAAATTAAATTATCTTCTGAAATGTAACACAATTTCCCTTCGGAACCGACATGGCTGTACCATTTATTAAAATGCATATAATTTGAAAGATAGATTTCAGGAAGTGAATGGGGAAAATCATTAGAAATGATAATTTTTAAGGTAAATTTTTTATATTGATAAAAATAGCATTCCTTATCTTCTAATTCCAGGCTCTCTGAAGGTATTTCGTCAAAGTACATCTGGAATATTTATTTTTTTTCTAACATACACGCCTCTAAGCACTTGGATAATCACTGATTATAGCCCGAGTTCCAAAGTTTTCTGCTGTCTCTTTTTGTTCAATAATAGGAAAATCATCACCAAACTGTTTACTCAATACTTTTGTAGACTCACTTAAATCAGTAGAATCTATTGCCTCATCTAGTGAGTCTCTTAATTTTTCTAATTTATTCTTAAAGGCTTCCATTTGTATATTTGATACCCTTTCATATACATCAGTATATGGCTTAACCGGTAAGTAAACCTCTAATCTCGGATAAAATAACTTTCTATCAACATCATATGTATCCGAAAATGAATTAATCATAGTATTTACTAAATTTCTTAAAGCTGAAATATCATCATAAGTAGTATTTCCTGATAAATAGTCTACTTTTTTGCTTACAGAAAAATTACTGACAGCAAAAACTGAAATTCCAATTCCTGTCGGTCTATTATCTTGATTTTTAAATTTGAGATCTTTCCATCTTTTTAAGTAACGAATTACTCTCCGAAATTGGTTTCTGTCTTCGGAGTTCTCCATAGCATTATTAATTTTTTTCGTTAATTCTACAGGGTCTGCTTCCTCCCATTTAATATTTTCATCAATACTATTAAGTTTTCCTCTGGCTAAAAAATAGTTATCATTTTCAGTACAATACACCGCTATATCAATGTGAACATTATCTTCAGGAAATGATACTGTCACACATGGATTTTTTACTTTGACTCTATTTTCACCAAATTCGGAGACTAATGCATCAAAAATAAATTTCTTTATCTCTTTAGGAGAATTCGAATGTCTATCAACATCGATTTTTAAACCTCTATCTAAGTCATAATCTCCTTCATCAATTGGCAAAATACCTGTGTAAGTTGAGTAGCTTCCTTGGTTGAAAAAGCTTTTTCCAAATTCTGAAACACCATTGTTAATTACTTCTTCAACCTCTTTACGTTTGTCGATTAAAATCTTTTTATCATCAGCATCTAGCTTAATTGTGTCGTGAAATTTAATAAACTGTGACTGTAAAGTTGGCATGAGTTCCTCCTTAAATTAACGTCGTTATTTATCTTCATTATATCATGTAAAACGACAATTGTTGAATTATTAATTGAATGATAAAAAAACTTCTCTATAATTGGACTGTTATTTGTTATTATTGCTCTCTCGCCTACCTTGTCTAAATCTCTCAATGTTTTTTTCCAATTGTTCCGTGTTAAGTTTATTTTTCGCTTCATGGATTGACCTATCAAGGCTTTGTTCCTCAGTGGTTATATCGTTTCGAGATATTTCTACTCTCTCACTAGACTTGAAATTTGGATCAAAGACCACATCTAAAAGTTGCTCTACTTTGGTTAGTTCAATATCCGACATCTCCGACAGTCTATGAATCAGTCGTTTAAATCGGTCTTGATTCTGTGTTTTATTTTGAAAAAATTTCATTATCTTCTCCTTACATTGTAAAAAGGCAGCCCGCATAGGACTACCTGACTTATAAATCATCAATGGCTACTGAAATAGACTGTAACTTTTTATTTTGGATTTTCTTTTCATCAATCAATTGATGAAGTTCTTCAATTTGCTTCTGACAGGCGGAAATATCCTTGTTGTTTTGTACAATGGTGTCTGCCAAGTGCTGTTTATAGTCGCGTGTAATATTTACCTTCTTCGGCTGATTTTGTTTAACTTTTAATTCAGGCGTTTGGTCATCTTTAGATTTTGACTCTTTTTGTTGCTGTTCAAAAGCAGCCACATAATCTACTTCTTCAATTGACTTTTCATCCTGCTTATGGAAAAGTGCTGCGATTTTAGCTCGTTCTTCATGGGACGATGTCGGTTTCACATCATCTAGTGGCTGATCAAAATTCCATGTTTTACTCATTCTGTATCCTCATTTCTGTAAATTGGTTGTAGTGGATTTTCTTTACCAAAGGCTTGCTCTAGTGCTTCATGAAATGACAACTGGCTAGATTGTTGCCGTTTGATAAAGGTACTGTACATAGCTGTTTGTAGTTGGTCACGATAGTGTTCCAATTTCTCCATCTCACGTGAGACCTTTTCTTCTTGCCTAGCTACTTTTTCAGCCAGACGTTCAATCACACTCATAGGGTGTCCTCCTTGTCACTTTCTAGATTATAATAGCGGACTTGATTTTGTTATCACAATTCCAAAGCGTGCTCTTGTTTAGGTGGAGGATGATTCTTATTGACTTGTGCTTGAGCTGTTTGGATAAAATCACTTAAGGATAGTTCACTCTGCTGTTTCACAATATCATTCCAATCTGACTTTGTTTCAAGTCTCTGCAATAATGGTAAATCTTGAGAAATCGGAAATCCTTTATCTGACAGTTTCTGACAAAATTCTCTTCCTGCTTCATCGTTATCAACAGCCATTGTTATGACGTTTGAATGAATTTGAAAAAAGGTTGTCGTCTCTTGTATTGCCTGAAGATAATGGCTAAGTCTGCTTGGTTTTACTTTATCTAGAAATGCCAATTTCCCTTGTTCTTCTGCCGCTAGTCGCAAGGTCTGATAAGCAATCACTGAAAGTTTTAAGCCTTCCATTGAAATTAGGCGAACATCGGATAATTGCTTTTGGTGTAGCTGATAATAACTCATCATATCGATAACTGATTCACAAAAAATGAGTCGTTTGGGATTACCAATATCGAAACTAAAACCGACATGGCCATGAGAGCCTTTCATGATTTTTTTGAGATAACCTTGATCGTGTTTTTCTTCATTTTTGACGAGACCTTGAAGGCTTGCGGCCTGTAAGATCCCATTATGGTCATAGCTTTTAAACACTAAAACCGACTCCGCTTGATAAGTAGCTTGAGCAAGCAATCCTTGTCTGCCAAAGGTATTAATAGTCTGATCACTTAGGCCACGGATGTCTTTTAAGTAAATACGTGCTTTCTGAAACGGTTCTTCATGCAAATAATATTGAAACGGTTGATATGTTTCTTCTATCAACTTAGCTTGTTCAAAATCTCCAGTTTCAAGATAAGACACAGCCTCTTTGAAAGAAACACCTGCCACTAATTGAACAAAGTCTATCACATCCCCTTGTATATCTCTTGAAAACCATTTGAAAGTATTGGTATCGGCAAAAATCCGAAAGGAATCATGGTCTGGGTGTTCATAAATGTGTCCTGATAATTGTCTAAAAGAATAACCCAGACTTTCAGCCACATCTAAAATAGCCTTTTGTTTTACTGCTTTAATTCGTGTCATCTTGTCTCCCTATCAAAAAAAGCAGAAGACTGTCTCCTGCTAGTTGTTCTCACTTGTTGTAGTTCCTTGGATCATTGGTATGCTGGAATTAGCACCATCTGTGACTTCTTTCATGTCCTCCAGTTTCCCATTCCAAATGGTCAACTGATTAACCAAGAGCTTGTCGGAAACTTTGGAGTAGGACAAGATAACCGTCTTGGTTTCTGTCTGAGTGGTTCGCTGTTGTTGCTCACTCAAATCAGAAACATAGGTCACTTGATAGGTAACTTCCGCAAGTGCAACATTGCTTTCTGTATTGACATAGATACTGGCTGATTCAAATCGGTAGTCAAGCATATAATCTTTATAAACTTGATTGATCGCTTTATTCTGATTTGCTTCCTCTTCTGAAAATGCCGAGTCCGTCATGTAGGGTTTGATACGAGCGTTATTTTCACCCAGCTGAACTTTGGTGAAATATTGAGTGAGAAATTCTTTGACAAGCTCATCTGATAGAACTGTCGCTCTTTCCTCCTGCTTTTCCTTTGTCACAAGTTTATTGGCTTCTGCTCGTATTTGGTTCTCTGTTTGTTTTGAAACGGATTGTGAGCCAATCGTGTAGCCAATCATGACCATAAAACTGACTGCGATTAAACCTCCGACTCCAATCAGAAATCTAGCCTTCACTTTATTTAACATGGCTTACTCCTTTATTAGTGATAGCCTCATCATATCAAGATTAGCTTGGAAATTTTATCACAAGAAAAATATGATTAACTACAAATTATGGTATACTAGTGATAATAAATTGTTATCGATAGGAATTTTGATTATGTCTCACTGGAATCAATTTTTAACAGAAATTACTAATTCAATTATTCAAACTCATACAGCTCGAGGATCACTTTCACTGTATGTTCCATTCGAAGATTCTTTATCAAAATCTTTAGCGTTTGATAAAATCTCTCAAGAGCTATCCAAAATAGAAATTAATGGAAATGGAACAGAAGTATATAGTGATTTTGGAGATAACGATATTACAGACGAGTATAAACTTTCCTTTACAGAAAAATTTTTCAAACCTATCTCAATATCCATTAACAACTCGATACCAGGATTCGGAACAGCTGGTATATCATTAAAATATGATTCAGCTGAGATAGAGAAAAAAATACTAAATAACAGCAACAGCTACAGATTAATATTTCTAATTCAACATTGGGATTGGCTGGGAAATGAACTAAAATTATTTTTTATACGCCTTATTAACAATATTTCTTCTTATGAAAAAAAATATAATAAATCAATTATTATTGTAGTGGGAGGCATGGAGTTAAAAAATAGCGACATTAACTTTTCAAAAAACTTTGATATCCATCATTTTGAATTAAATGATTTAAAAGATACTCTAGGTAGTATTCTACAGACTTCAAATGTATCTGATGATTTGGTAGATACACTATATCCTCTAACCAAAGGGAATCTAGAAAAAATTTATAATTTTATTTCACTATCACATAATAATTCCAAGATTGAAAAGTTATTAGATGATTTGTTAAATACGATTGAGACTGACTTTAGAGAGAATAAAATTGATATCGATTTCATTTATCAGCTATCTGTCTTTCCTGAATATTTCAACCCATATGATGCTGAAGAATATTTCAATTTAAAAACTTTTCAAATTGAAAAAGCTATTGATATCTTAAAAAAATTACTAGTCCTAATTCCTGTAAAAAATAGAACAAATTTTTATAGTTTGATATTGATTATGAAAGATAAACTTCTTTTAACGGTTGAAAAAGGACAAAAAGAAATCTATAGACGGTACTATCATTATCTATGCGGGAAGGAGCCGTTTAATTACAGACTAAAGATAGAAATTTTGGCAAGACTTAAGGAGAGTCAAGAATATTTATTATCTCTATATTTACTTTGGTATGAACATTTATTGAATCAAAATGAGATACTAGAAAGCGAAAAAAATAGTCTAAATAGACTTGAATTTCTCACTGAAGAGACTAAATCAGTATTTTTAAAATGTATCAATCACAAATATACAAATGATACCAACTCTCTTTATACAGAAATCTTACCTGAAAGTTCGTTATTAGCTTCGATATTATTAAAAAATGATATTAATTTTCAGGGAAATACGTCACAAGATTTTTCTTTTAAATCACTTTGTGATATGCTTTATGAAAATATATTTGCTGAAAGCAATAAAGACATCATTATTGAACCTGTTCACTATCTTTCATGTATTTACATGCTACTACCTCATTTAATAGATAAACTTAATGAAGTTGATAAATTCCAAGTTTTAAATGAAAATATCGTCAAAAAATTTTATACAACAAAAGATATTGAACAAAGTGCACAATATCTTAAAAATATCTATTTAAGAAAAAGTTTTTTATACAAGGACAATGATAGATCAATCAACGATGCAAATAAGGCTCTAAAATTTTTTACCAATGTTGATGATAAAATTGAACAGTATTATACACTTGGTAGTCTTCTAGGACTATTACTTGTCTCTTCCAACTATGAGCGAGCAAAACAGGTGAAACATGAAATAGAAGCATTATCAGATAAACACAATCTACCACTATACTGGAAGTCTAAAAATAATTTTGTTTTACTAGACTTTCTTTCAGGTGTGAAAGGAGATTTTGATTATTGGAAATCTCAATTTGAAAGCATTATTACCGAATATGAATTAAATGATGTAAGTAAGCACTTAATATATACAAATCTATGTTCAATTTCTCTGTATTATTCTAAAACAGAAGAATACAGATGTTATAAAACAATACTTGAAGAGTTGATGGGGGTTGAGGATTTAGCCGACCTTGATGATACTTCGATAGATGATTTTTATCGTTATTATTTTGGATGGTTTGAATTTTGCTTGTTGTTACTAGAAAATAAGCATCAACAAGCAAAGAATAAATATTATCAATTAGAAGGTTTCTCTCCCGTTATTTTCGAATCAGATAAAAAATTACTAATTGAAAAACATCGTCGCTATAAAAATATTTTTGAGTCAGATATAGAAACAGGAAAGGAATTTTCTGATTTTATATCACAGACCAAATTTTCTTCAAGAGAATGGAATTACTTCCGAAGGGGGCTTATGCTAACCGATATACAATATACTAGTGCATTATAAACTGCTTAATATTACTAGTTTATGAAGATCAGTCATTGTAAGCCCATATTGCTCAAAGTCAAAATTAAATGAACTATGGTCAGTTGTGTAGGGCATTGTTGCAATATCAAAAACAAAATAACTCCCATCTGACTTTATTCTAAAATCAACTCGTCCGTAAGTAGTTATACCTAAGTACTTGGCGAGTTTTTTTGTTACTTTTTTTAATTTCGTACATATCTTTTGATTTTCTAACCATTCAAATGAATAACTATTATTATCAGATAGTTCGCTTGTTAGAATTTCTGATGAAGATACGATTCTGACCGGATCTAATATAAGGTATTTCCCATTAATATTGAAAAATGGGACTTCAACTTCAATTCCTGAAATATACTCTTGCAGTAGAAAGTCTTTGTTTTCTATATTATTCCACTCAAAATTATCTATGATTGAATCATAGGAAAGATTAATACTCGCGGATTCCGAAATTTCTTTTCTAATATATTTTTGAGCTTCAAAAGGTTCACCTAATACTTCGCCATCTTTTATACAAACTGTTTTAGGTGTTGGAATATTAAAGCAATCTGCAATAGCTCCCCAAATAAATTTATTACGGCATAATGAGACCGTTAGTGCATTTGAACCTGTATAATCAATACCAAAGTAATCACAAAAAGAGGGGATCAACGATTTTTTCCCTTCTTTTCGACCATCTCTAGCCAAATTATAAACTAATAATGTTTCTTTTGATAAGTTCGGATAGTATTTTAAGATATATTCAAAAAAGTCTATTTCAGTATAAAAAACATTCATACATAAACCAGTTTTTAACAGTGCTGAAGCTATTTCTTCAAATTCTGATAGCGAAAAAAATTCACTATCAGATGCATGTTCAATTGTATAATAAGACATTTTCTTAGTTTGTTTTTGTAAATTAGCAACTAAAAATAAATTGGTCTTAGAGCATAATTTATCAAAATTTTGTAAATAAGACTGTAGTAATTGTTTCATGATTCTTTCCTATCGATAACAATTTATTATCACTATACAAAGCATCAAAATCAGTCTATAATAGCGTCATTATTGTTAAAGGAGACTATTATGGAATATACTATTATTTCTAACTACTTGAATTATTGTAAAACTCATAAACGCTTGAGTACACACACCTTGCGTGCTTATAAAAACGATTTAATGCAATTTTACAATTCCAATAATGAATGTGTGATAAGTTATATTGAAGGTTTAACACATTCAAACTTAAAAACTAGTACTTTACGGCGAAAAATTGCAAGTTTAAAAGTATTCTACAGCTATCTACAATCGAAAAATGTTATTACTGACAATCCCTTTAATCAATTACGGTTTCAATTTCGAGCAGAAAAAACTTTGCCCAAGACAATCCCTCATGATAGTTTAAAAATCCTCTATACCTATCTACAAAAGAAGATTATCTCAGCCAAAACTATTTATCAAAAACAGAAAGCTGAAAGAAATTTGTTAATTGTCTCCTTATTGCTTTCTACCGGCATTCGGATTTCTGAACTGTGTCATATTCGAATCAAAGATATTAATCTAACGGAACAAACACTCCAAATTCTAGGAAAAGGTAAAAAAGAGCGTATGATTTTTATTGGCGATGAACGAACTTTTCAGTTATTAAAAGCTTATATCACTTGTTATTGCAATCATACAGACGATTATTTATTTCCCGGAAAATCCTTACAAAAACCACTGACAGAACAAAGTGTTCGTTTGCTTCTAAAAACAGCCAAAACACAAACCAGACTCACTACAACTATTACACCTCATATGTTTCGTCACAGCTTTGCTACGATGTTATTAGATAATGATGTCGATATTCGGTACATCCAGCAGATACTTGGACACAGTTCTATTTCGATTACTCAGATATATACACACGTATCACAATCAAGACAAAAAGAGATACTAAGTTCCTGTAATCCAATTTCATCTATCTACACTTAATCAAAAACATACAAAAATAAAAGACTACCTAAAATCAGGTAGCCCTATTTGTATCCCATCATTCTTCTTTTCACGATGTCGGTCATAAGTCCAAGCACAAGCAGAATATTAAATATTATAAAAAATCCTGTAAAATTCCAAATACCATTGGTGGCTAAATCTTCTGTATAAAGGTATCTTTCTGTAAAAAAGAGGTAAATTCCATAGATTTCAATAAAGACTAATCCACTGATGAGTCCGATAAGAAATAAAGCACCTGAAACTTTCACAATCCGATAAAGGACAAACAACATTAGTCCTATTGCTGCGATGAGCAAAAGGCTTTGTAGAATTTGTTCCAACATCTGACACCTCTTTCTAGGCTAATTGCTTGCGATAATAGTCAGCCTGTTCCTGGTCAAGTTCATCAAGTTGGGCAACCAAGTCAAGGTATTCCGCTTTCGTTACCTCATCTAAGCTTGGAAACTCATTCTCACGACTTGTGATGATGAGTTCCAGCTGTCCAGTGATTTCACGCTTTGAAAAGCTATAATCAAGAGTTTCATCTTCATACTGTTCCTTTAATGTTCGGTAGTTGGCTCTATCCTCTGGGTTTGTAAAGCCTTGTGACAACCATTCTTCTAGTTGATAACGCATTTCTTCAAGTGTTTGGACCATGATCTATTCTCCTTTTGTGATTTCTTGACTTCATTTTACCGCGTTCAAAATTATTTGTCAGCCTTTTATCTTATATCTCAAGTGCTATTTGTTGCTTCATTTGGGGTGTTGTAATTTCACTAAACTTGGCCAAAACCGCATCTATCTCCTCTATCTCCGCTTCTTTTTCGACCAAGGGAGCCAAAACTTCATACTTGGCCTTTACAAGCTGGTACTCCTCTTCCTTGGGAAAGACTTTTTCAACTTCTACTTTGGCTACTTGTAGCTTATCTTTTAAATCCTTTACCATTTCTCCAGTCTTTTCTTGGTCATCCAGGATATGGTCAATGGCATTGCTAATCCGTTGAATAGTTCCCACGTCTGATTTCAAATCAAGAGCGACTGTATATTGGTTTTCACCTACAATCATTAAAGAAACGGTCTCTGGCAAGGGCTCACTAGGATCTCGTGTAGTCATTTTTAAGTCAAATCCTCTAAAGCTGGCAAGGGTTCTGACTTCCTTGGTCTCTGAGCGGTTATAGGTAATGAGTTTTCGCAGATAGTCCCCAGCTTCAGCACGATTATCCATTGCTTGATTGTCAAATCGCATGACAAAATCTTGCGACTTTGTTGCCAAAGATTGGGCAATATCTTTATCATATTGACTCAACCGTTTTTCCATAATAGGGAGGTGCTTCTCGCAATAAGAAACTGTGTGACGGTATTCATCTTTTGAGCGATTAAAAGCTCGTTTTTGATTTTCTAAAACTGTCAGTTCATTTTCCAATTCCATTTTGAGTTTGAGATAGGGATTACCAGTGGCTAAAGCCTTAAAGTCTGAGGCGGTCATGGTTTGTTCGTCAATGTCTTCAGCTGATCTCACAGGATCTTTTGAGGTCATAATCTGCGTGATGTATTTGAGCTTATTCTCCTGCGTCTGCCAGAGATAATTGTCAAAGCTCCCTTTGGTAATATAGTGATAAATATCTACCTCCTGGTGCATGTTTCCCTGACGAATCAATCTACCATTTCGCTGTAGGCTAAGTATCCAGCGCCTTACCGTATTACTACGGCAGGTTTCCAAATACTCGCCCCCGAACCGTACGTACACCTCTCAATGTATACGGCTCTCCATTTATAAACTCAATCTAACTTACCATGATGTAATTTCTTATGGCAATCTTTACACAGTGCTATTGTTTTCCGTTGTCTAGAAATCATCAAACGTTCCCAAAAAGTTTTCCCTTTTAAATCCTTGAGTTTTCTCAAATGATGGATTTCTAAGGAACTGTCGGTTGCTTGACAATATTCACAACGATTTGCTTTTAATCTATCAATTAGATTTGTACGACTGAAATATTTTGCCGTATTTGGCAAATTATCGTTTTCAAGGAAAGATTTCTTTTGACGTCTAAAACCTCCGTTATAGAAATAACGGGACATTATATCTCCTTTGCGTCCAATATACTGTACCCTGAATTGACCATCCTTTTTATATTTACGGATGATGTGAGATTTAGTCGTACGATACTTGGTCGCATAGGTTTTATACATGCTATATTCCATAATATACTTAAAGCGATGGAGGATAGAACTGTTGTTAGCGATACAATAATAGTTATAAAAACCTCTTATTTCCGCATTGTAGCGTTCTAAAATCTCTAGATCATCACAGTCTTTCATAAAATAACGAGCTGCTGGTTTCCAAACTTCGTGACCTCTATGATAAGTCATTTTCATAGCCCCATAGGACAGTAATCTATCTCGAATCGTTTCAATAGAAACCTCTAAAACCAATCTACCTGTATAATTTCTGACCAATCGTCCTACCGAATCACGTTTGGCTAAATTGGATTGGCGAATGTACAGATGATAACCCAGAAACCTCGCTTTATCTCTTGCATTGGTAATCAGGGTTTTCTCTTCAGAGAGTTCCAATTTGAGAACCGTTTCCAAATAGTCCTTAATGTCTGCTTTAATGCGACGAGCGTCCTCTTTACTTCCAATCACACCACAGATAAAATCATCTGCATATCGGGTATAGGTTAGACGCTTAAAGCTACTATCCATAGGGTCGCTATGAGAAATCAATACTCTTTCTTTTTCTAATTGACGGATACGTTGAATGGCTTCTTGGCGTTGGTTTTCCGTCGAAGCACACTCTAGTGTTCTTCTTGCTTTTCCCAGTGCAATCTCATTTTGGCGATATTCTGGGGTGCGTTTACGGTATTTCCCTTCACAGAAGTTCTTCACATAATCTGTCATATATTTATCAAACTTATCCAAATAGATATTGGCTAGAATTGGACTGATTATTCCTCCTTGTGGAGTTCCTGAGTAGGTTTTATAGAATTTCCAGTTTTCCACATATCCTGCATTGAGGAACTTACGAATCAGGCGTAAGAATCGCTCATCTGTAATTCTTTCTCGCAGAATCTGAATCATCACATCATGGTTGATATTATCAAAGAATGATTTGATGTCTCCTTCAATGAACCATTTTGTTCCAGTATAGGTTTTCTGAATTTGAGTAAGTGCTGTATGGCAACTTTTATTCGGACGAAAACCATGAGAAGAAGATTCGAACTGTCCCTCGTAGATAGCTTCCAGAATCATTTTGACAACCTGTTGTAAGAGCTTATCATCAAATGTTGGAATACCTAGTGGACGTAGCTTACCATTCTTTTTCGGAATGTAGGTTCGTCTTGATGGATGTGGCTGATAGGATTCATCTTTCAGGGAATCAATCAATTGGTCAATTCTAGCGATACTCATGCCATCAATTGTTAACTCGTCTACTCCAGGGGTCATGTGTCCTGGGTTAGCGTAAATCGTTTGATAGGCAACTAAATACATCTCTTCGTTATAAAGCAAACGATAAAGTCGCTTAAATTGATAGTTTTTATCTTTACTGTGTTTTGTTAGATTGTTTAACACATTTTGAGGATTTCTCATGGTGTCTCACACACCTTCCTTTCCATTATGTTAATGTTATAAACTGTTCCCCTTCGCCATGTACGTGCCATTAACACGCTCGGACTACTATGGGAACTCCGTTACCTTATCAAATATTCATAAACCTGATGTTTAATAGCTTTTACAAGCGTTTTGACTTAAGTAATCTCCGTTTAACTGGTATAGTAACATAGCTTGATAATTTCTTCGGATAGGACGTTCATCTGTTTTCATTTACTATGAATACGCTATGGAGTCCCTTTGCTTCATTATCTTATCCAGTGATAGTGAAGTTCCATAGTATGAGGGTTTTAGTTATCTTACCTCACAGTCCCGACACAGACCGTTTAGACTATCCTTCAATCAGTTTAGATTTTATCCTTATAATTATCTCAGTAACAACTGTTACATTGTCATCTCCTCATTCAGTCGTGATGTGATAACTCATCAACTTATGAGTTTCCCAACGTGCTTTGTTCCCTGATATTTGGTTTCCCTCACAGGTCAGTTGGGTGATGATAGGCATTAAGGTCACGCCTACTACTTTGCCCAAAAGTAGATTTACTATACCGCCTTTACGGACGCACGTACAATATCAGAAGGACGCCAGGGAACATCTAAGTGGTGGACAGCTTTCATGCGTGATTGCACGTTTAGACCCGTTCCACCTTTTTCAGTCGAAGCCATGAGAATCCGTACTTCCCCACTATTGACCTTGCGTGAGAGAGAATTTTTCTTCTCGTCGGTATTTGCGTCATGCACAAAGGCAATTTCTTCTTTTGGAATCCCTCGATCGACTAGCAAGTCCTTAAGTTCATTGTAGACATCAAACCCTTCTTCCTTATTTTTAGGCGTTCCAATGTCAGAGAAAATCATCTGAGTGGCTTTGTTTTCAGCTCCTTCACTGTAAATCCGATCGACATTATCGACTACTTGAAGGATTTTCTGATTATCCGATAAGGAATAAGCAGGGTCAATCAACCGCATATCAATAGCTAGTTTTCTGGCTTCACCTGTGATTTTAAGCATGTTATCTCTACTTGGATCAACACTACCTGACTTGATAGCGTCTGAACGCTCTACCAGTTCTTCTAAATAGTATTTCTGAGCTTGCGTTAACTCGCTTTCCACCGCAACAATCTTAGCTTCAGGTACAGGTAAGTCAAGCATATCCGATGTCTGAATATCGGCTGTTTCCTTGTAAATTCGCATGAGTTCAGGAAGGTTGACGAATTTCTTAAACCGTTTCTTAGGTTGGTATTTATCACCTGTCGGGGCTAGTTCCATAGAGTTTTCGATATTCCCAAAAGCCCCAACCCAGGAGTCAAAATTGGATACCTGGTATCGTTCCAAGACATCAGGTTGAATGTAATTCATCATGGTGAAAAGTTCACTAATGGAGTTAGAAACTGGTGTTCCTGTCGCAAAAACGACATTTCTATCCCCATGCTCTGCCTGAACCTGTCTCACCTTCATCTCCATATCCACGTTCTTTTTTGAAGTGGTGTTGGTGATTCCAGCTACATTCCCAAGTCCAGTGATTGGACGGATATTCTTGAAGTGATGAGCCTCATCCACAAAGAGAAAATCAATGCCAAGGTTTTCAAATTCGATAAAGGTATCTCGCTCCAGTTTTTGGAGTTCTTCCAACTGGTGCTCTAGTCCCTTAATCGAACGCTCTGCTTCTTTCACCGTATAATCACTGTCACTTCCCAGCTTGATTTCTCTGAGTTGTTCGAGTTTGTCGTTGATATAGGTTACCTGCTTCTCTCGACTCATCGGTATTTTCTCAAATTGTGAATCCCCAATGACAATGGCATCATAATCCCCTGTAATAATCCGAGACACAAACTGCTTGCGTTTGGCTTTGGCAAAGTCTTTCTTAGTAGTCACATAGACTTTCTTGGTAGGGAAAAATTTCATGATTTCTTGACCAAACTGTGCAGTCAAACTAGAAGGGACCACATAAAGAGGCTTATGCACCATCCCTAATTCTTTCAGTTTGAAACCTGCCCCAAGCATGGTCAAGGTTTTTCCAGACCCTACCTCATGGGCGAGTAGAGCACGTTTTTCTTCCACAATCCGTTGAATGGCATTCTTTTGGTGAGGACGTAGGGAGATATTCTGGGCAAGTCCATCAATGGTTAAATGACTACCATCATAGGTCTTTGATATCGTACGATTGTAGAGCCTATTATAGGTGTCTTCAATCATCTGTTGGACTTCTGGATACCTTGCTACAAAATCTTGAAAGAGTTCTTGTAGGTGTGTTTCCTTGGCACGTAGGACCGTTGTCTTCTCGACATCCGTCACATGCTTTTTCTTATCCCCTTCGACAACTTGTTTTGTGATGGTTGGTTGATTGGAATTCAGGAGATTTTCAAAGATTTTTCGACCACTATCATAACGAGAACCTGGTACACCTAAACTTCTATCCGTTGCGTTGGAATAGGTATAGGCAAACTTAGATTGGTAAGTGATAACTCCGTCAATGGGACTGACTTCAAGGACTGTTGCTACTTCTTGGTCTGACAGTTCATAGGCTTTCCCCATAAAGATTTCTTGGGCAAATTTTCCGTAAACAGGCAAAGGAATCCAGCGTGAACCGATTCGATAATCAATGTCTGCTAAAGTAATGCGTGCTGGTTTGACTGTTTCTAGAAGTCCTGCATAATGAGGCCAGTTAAAGTCCTGATTGTCTTGTTTGACGAATAGGTCCACCACTTCTAACTTGGTAACCACATCACCTGACAGAAAGTCTTGGCGAGAAACATAGGACAGCTCCCCATTCAAATACTTCTCAGGATCAGGCATAATGAGGTCGCCTAACTCCTCAATCAAGGTCATCTTAGAATCGACCTGATAGATAGACATCATATAAGCAAAATCAACCCCTCTGCCGTCAGCTAAGCTAGAATTTAAGGCATCAAGGGCTGTATGTACCTTTTTAACCTCTTTCTCGGGACGCACTAGAGCCTTTTCAAAGGCAAGGGATTTTGTATAGATAATAGACTTTCCACTTGGATCCAGACTTTCATCTTCCAAACTAGCAAGAAGCGAATACTTATCATCACTATCGAAAAGATTGCGGTTCACTGCACTATTCAAATACCCATATCGTTTGACAAAGCTATCATAGGTACGATTGAGTTTGCCTAACAAGTGGTTAAAGGTCTCCTTATCATAGTCATAATAGCGTTGAATGGCAATAACTTCTTGATAGGCATTGCGAATATCGACCATTCCCTTAATCCGTGCCACTTCTTTCTCAGACAAGGGAGCTTCATAGAAAACTGTCTTTTTATAATAACCCTTAAATTGTCCACGTTTAGCTGCATCATCGGTCACATAAACATCTAGAGCAGTGCTATCAGTCACCTCTAAGCTATTAAATCTATCAATCTGTTTTTGAGAATGCTTGGTGTCCCATGCTTTGAAGTTGCCCTCTTCATCGACATAGTAACTGATTTCTTCCGTCTTGGTCCCCACTCGAATGCCTTTGTTGTCTCGATAGTAAACTGTAGAACCCTGGTAACCAAAACTGTACTGACCTAGATTCTCCCTCATTTCAGCTGGAATAGAAGTATCAATGACTTGTTTTGTCAATACGTCTGGATTAATGTTGATTTCATTTCTATCAATCTCTCTTGGGGTCTTAACGTGATTTAGAGCAGTTTGGACACTTGCAATCAAGTTATCACTAGTCCCCTTAACAGAAAGTGTTCCACCGTTAAAATTTCTAACCTCGTAGGTTCCTAGCACTTGGCTATTGTATTCTCCATCAAAGTAAGGATTGAGCCAAATGCGACTATCCTTTTCATAACGAATGGAACCTGAAAAGGCTAAGTCATCTGAAACATATCCCTTGACTAAGTGTTTCTGAAAGAACAACAGATCCGTTGTGACAGTGGTTCCTGCAATGGCCTTAAAGGCAGAATCAGGCAGTCGAACCCCACCAAGAAATTCGGTTGTCTCACGAATATCTTGTAAGATGTTTTCTGTTCGCTTATCCATGGTTCCTGTGGAAGAGATAATCGCTACTTGTCCACCATCATGGACCAAATCAAGTGACTTTTTGACAAAGTAGTCATGAATCATATAAGGCTTATCGTACCTATTATCCGCAATTCGTATATTGGCAAACGGCACATTTGAAATCACCAAATCAAAACTATTGTCGTTAAAAGCCACCGTCTCAAAACCCTTAATTTCAATATGACTATTGGGGTGAAGGTGTTTGGCTATAGCTCCTGTAATGGTATCTAGCTCTACGCCATATAGCTCACTCTTTTCTCTTAAGTGTTTGGGCATAGCCGCAAAGAAATTCCCAGTTCCCATGGAAGGATCTAGGATTTTGCCACCTGTAAAGCCATCTCTTTCCAACTTATCCCACATCTGACGGATCAGGGCTGGGTCTGTGTAATAGGCTGTCAGAGAGGACTGTTTCATATCCGAATACTCTTTATCTGTGACTAAGCTTTTCAGTTCCTCTCGTTCCTTAGAAAATTTTGGATTATAGTCATCAAAAAATTCATTGGCAAGTCCACCCCAACCCACATACTTGGCAAGGAGTTCTTGTTCACTTGTACTTGCCTGACGGCGTTCCGTTTCAAGTGTTTTAACCAAACGAATAGCCGCAATGTTTGCCTCAACCTTATCTCTAGCAGTCTTAGGATAAAAGTCTGTCAAATCTTCTGGAAAATAAAAGTCCGTTACTGGAATCTCTGGAATTGTTCCGACTACTTCCCCTTCAGGAATTTGACTATCTGATTCTTCAAGATCAGTATCATTATGACCTTTTTCTGAACCATCTGGTTCCAATAGTCCAATACTCTGAACTGGCTCCTCTTCCAGAAATGAAAAAAGGTTTAATTCTTGGTCCGCTACGTCTAACGCTGTTTGTGGTTCTGCCTTTGGCTGATGAAGTGCCTGACTGACTTCTTCCCAGGTCCTCACATAAAGAACTGGATTTTGTTCAATGATATCTGAAAAATCATTGACTAACTCAATCCGAATCAAACCGTTCAATCGAGCATCGTTGACCGACACGACCTCAAAGTCCTGTCCCTTATAGGAAACCAATGCCCCCAGAGGATAAGTGTCCAATACCCTCTGAACCAGTGGATTTTCCGCAAATTCTTCATCAACTACTTCTTTTCCCTCAGCTTTCTCTAGCTTGTTCTTCCAATCTCTGAAAGTTAAATCTGGCTGATTGCCTTTAACTTTTTCAAATTGCTCCGCGTCTTCTCTGCTAAGTTCTTGGTGTAAAAAGGCGTAAGCAATTTGTCGCAGCTCTTCAATGGAAAGCTGGCTACCAAAGAAAAATTCAATTTTTTCATGACCCAATCCCATTTGGAGTAGTTCTGTCGCAAGGGCTAGTTGAGTTACAGAGGCATTGGGATAGCCACCTAGTAAAGCAAGATCCGCATTTTTCAAACGAAAACGACCTACCGCATCCAATAAAATGCCGACTTGGTCTTGGTCAAACTGAGATAAATCAATCCCTAACTGAGTCCATTTTTCTTGATTTTCTGCCCTAATGGCTTGTCCAATTTTTTCTATTTCCTTTTCTTCGACTGTAGTCAACATTCGTTTCAGCTCATAGAGGCTACCATCAGCTTCTAGATAGGTAAGTAACTCCTCGCCAGCAAAGACTGGTGTCATTTCCATCTCAGTATCAAAATCACCTCGTCTAAAATTTGGGACTTTTGAACGTTCATTTCGAATTTGGTCAAAATAGGTTAGTATCTCAAATTTACGTCGTAATGACAACTCTTCATAAGCTGGCAGATGACTGGTTTTTCCTGTTTGAACATCTAGTTGAGACAAATCTACATCCAAACTAGCAATAACCAGAGAGCCCTCTTCTCGAAAAGATAATGCCTGATGAACACTTGTTTTGTGCTCATCACCAGTTTCTTCTTGTTCTTGAACTATTTCATCAACTCTTGCTTCAAGCTCAGGCTCGTAAGTCAAGAGAAACTGTTCAATATCTCGGCTAATGCGATCCGCTAAATTATTAGCCACACGGTAAACATTGACCAAATTAGCTCCCCTACTTTTTTGCAAGAGTGAATCCGGCGATATGGTTTGGTAGTGACCATTTGAGTCTAATAATTGAAAACGAGTGGCCAGATTAAACAAGGCTACTTCTATCACCAAGTCTTTTTCAGACGGCGATAGTTTGTCGAGTTTTTGGAGACCAGTTTGGCCGAATACTTGTGTATAGGTCAATAGATCATGAGCAGTATCATAAGGACTAGCCTGAACAAAAGCTGAAACATCTGTCTCAAAGTGAAGTACCTGAACAGACTTATTTATTTCTTGCCTATTAGTCATAAACTGATAAACGAGACTATCCCACTCCTCATCAAAATGCTCTGCTTGGTAATATAAAAATGCCTCAAGCAAGGCTCTATCACGAGGAATGGTGGCTCTCATCATTTGTAGTAAGACTTCTTGATTCATTTTTTCCTCCCATTTTAAAAGGGCCGAGAGTGTTTCTCAGCCCTTTGCGTTAATCTAGGACCAAGGCTCGTTGGTCTCTTTCTTGTGGAATACCTTCCATTACAGTTGCCACATAGTGTTGTAAAAAATGACTTTTCTGGTCTAGTAAATCTTTCTGCAAAGCAAGATGAACCAGATCTCCAAAATAATCCTGACTGGAAATGGCCAAGTCCTGTTGAATCATGGCCTGTAAGGTTTCAAGACTAAGTGGTGAATAATCATCACTATCCAAAACCTCATACTGTTCCAAGGTTTCTGAAAGACTATTTGAGGACATTAAATCCATAATAAAACTAGAGCCTTCACCTGTTCGGTACAGCTTTTCCAGAATATCAGTCATATCAGCTTTTACTTCATCCTGATAACCTTCCACTTTAACTCGTAGCTCATCACTAACCAAGGATAGATCATCTTCATCCATATAATCTTGATAAACCTGATTAAGAACTGTTCTATCAGAAATACTTAATTCCAATGAGAGAAAGGCTTTGATAAACTCTTGGTAATCGTCCTTCTCCATTTCAGACAAGGCCTCTTTCATGGTGTCAAAGTTCCAAGCCATCACACAACTCCTTTTGTGGGACTAGTGGTGAATGTCCAGATTGTAGCTCCTCTAAATCAGCTTGACCATCACCATCCGTGTCAATAGCATATGGATTGGTTCCTAAAGCCAGTTCCTGAGCATCTGTCAAACCATCATGGTCTGAATCCTTTTCATAAATGGTTTTCGGATTCATCTACTTCTCCTCCTTTTTCTTTAGTCCATAAGCTGTACCGAGTAAAATCCCAGCCCCAATCAAGCTCAAAAGGGACTCCTGTTCCCCTGTATTTGGCAAGATGCTTGCTGGAACAGGTGGTTCAATAGTCTCAATTGGTGGTTGAGGTGGGGTAGGTTGATTTGGACTTGGTTCTTCAGGTTTAGGTGTATGTGTTACAACTGTATTCGAGCTAATGACATAGCCATTCACTGTATAGAGATAGGTATTCTCCACCTGACCAGTCACAATCCGTTTCATCTGAAGGTAAACATCTGCCTGAAAGGCTGAATCATCAGAGATAGTCTCTAAGAAAGCTTTATCAAATGATATTAATACTAGGCCATTTTCTGTATCTACCTGTTGCAAGGTATATTTCGTGACTTCTGTCCCCTCTTTTAAGACAGAACCGTCTTTGAGGGTAACATCCGTCATCAGATAGCTGCGATAAACACCATTGTACTCATCATACTTTTCATCATAGTTATCTTCAAAACCATATTCAAATAAATCTGTCGCACGATTGCTTGGAATCATCGCTCCAACCAAGCGATAGTTAAAGGTTTGATTCAAGGCCACTTCTTTCCCATCAAGGCTGTTATTTTTATGAGACAAGTCAATTACCACATCCTTTTGTGGGTCTAGTTTGGGAACATTATTGACCACTGTTTCCGTGACATAGGCCAAGCCAAAATCAATTTGATAGGCTATATTTTCATACTGACCACCTGTTTTGGTCAGCTCATTTTTAACCGTCATCGGAAGGGTCACAACTAAGGTTTGACCAGTCTTCACATAGGTCTCATAAAAGGCTTTTGGATCATCGCTACTAAGGACTTGAATGGCTCCTTTAGATGTAAACTGACGTTTCGCCATGGCATCTTGAACGACTTTCGGAGCTTCTGACAAACTAGCGTATGTGCTGACAGAGATACCAGATACACGATTGCCATCCTTATCCAAAACTTGAATACCATCAGGATTTAGGCTAAGAGCTTCTTCTGGGTAATCGTCTACCATGTAAAATCCCTTGGCAAGAACATCATCCGTCACTACCATGTCCTTGTATTGACTGTAATCCAAGACAATTTTGTAATAATTGACCGTATTCGGAAGGACAGTCTTTCCATCAATTGAAATGCCTTCTTGATTGGTATTAGACTTATGTGGAGTTACTTTAGGGACAAAATTGGTCACCGTATTGGTTTCATAAGCTTGGCCAAAGTCCACCTGATAGGCCACGTTTTCATAAGACTTCCCTGAATTAAGTATGGTTTCCAAAACCGTCATCGGAGTAACAATGGTGATATTCTCCCCCTTGGTCACATAAGATTCATAAAAGGCTTGTGGGTCTTCAGGCATGAAAACTTGAAAAGCTCCTTTAGGCTGAATTTTTTGTTTAGAAAGGGCTGCTTGTAAAGATTTAGGAGCTTCTGATAATTGAGCATAGGACTTCACAGTGATTCCTGAAACTGTTTTGCCATCAAATGTGATAAACTGAATAGCTGCTTCATCCGGCAATAAAGCTTCTTCTGGATAATCATCCACAAAGTAAAATCCTTGTGCAATCTGAGAGTTGTCTGCTTTAATCCCTCGGTATTGGTCCAAGTCCCATGAGAGAGTATAGTAATTTTGAGTTCCCACTAACATAGGCTTCCCATTGATGTCCACTTTGTCTTTATTGAGGTTTTGTTTCTTGGGTTCTGGAGAAACAAGGGTGTTGCTCACTTCTTTGGTCTCATAGCCATTGCCAAAATCCACTTGGTAAGCCTTGTTTGTATAGGTCTTTGTCTGGCCATAGTGACTATCTTTAACCGTCATTTTGGTCAGTAAAGCTAAAGATGTACCTGTTTTGACATACTGGTCATAAAAGGCTTGGTTATCATCTGGTATAAAGACTTGAAAGGTACCTATCGGTGTAATCTTAGCACGAGCTAATTTATCTTGAAGGTCTTTAGGGGTATCATTTAGTGAAGCATAGGTTTTAACCGTTATGCCTGATACCTTCTGACCATCAAGGATTGTGATAGCCGTGCCATTTTCCACCACATCAAGCACTTCCTCTGGGTAATCGTCCACAAAGAAGAAGCCTCGTGCAATTGTCTCTTTAGCAGAACGATCTCCCTTATACTGGTCCAAATCCCAAGTCAAACGGTAGTGGTTGGTTGTGCCAAGGGCTACGACCGTATCGTTAATGAGAACACCATCCGCATTTTCATTGTTCTTGTCAGGTGTAATAAGTGTAGTTGTCTCCCCATCACCTGGTGTACGAACTATCACCACATTTGAAGTGACTGTATAAGCATTGGTTGTGCCCTTGTTCAAAAGGAGTTTATAACTATTGGAATAGGTTGCCCCATCATTTTGAAGAGTTCCATAAAGTTTGGGGGCGGTCAATTGATAAACCTTGGTTAAATCTTTATTCACCTCCTGCAATAAGTTTTCCTTTGCGGTCAAGGTCACAAAATTCTTAGTCTCATCAAAGCTAAGGACATAGTTTCCATTCTCTTTTTGTGTTGTTTCCTTATCAAACAAATAACCTGCAGGCAAGTAGTCCTCAAAAATGAGACTAGTCGTTTGAGAACGATTGGATGAAAAGGCATCAACTGTTAAGGGATAAATCACCGTTGAATCTTTTGCGACAGTTTTCTCATGAAGATTAGCTTGGTCGCTATTGACCACTTCTTTCATAATCTCTGGAGTTGTCGTCAAACGGTACGCATGATAATGGACAGTCGGTACTTCTGGTGGCGTTGGAAGTTCTTTTGGAATAGGTTTAACAGGTAAGGTTACCTTGGTCAAAGTTAGACTAGGCTGCACCACTTCTTCCAAAGGCTTTGGCGTAAAGATTACAGGCTTTTCTGGTGTAAAGGTTTTAGGAGTAAAGACATCTGGTGTTACCGTAATAGGTTCTGGAATGGGTTCAAGTTCCACCGTTACATGAGGTTTGGGACTATAAGGTGTCACTGTACGTGCAACTGGTAGGGTATTTAAGGCAAACCAGTAAGACAATCCAACGTTCTGTGGCATATCACCCTGACCAAAGGTGACGGTATAAGTATTTCCTGATGTAACCGTTGAGACAATGGCACCCTTATAGGCATAAGGGCTAGATGTCGTATCCCATTCTTCAGATAAATTCAAATCACTTGCACGGTTTGACCCCAAAGAACGAGCCAGACCTTCATCGGTCACTTGAATAGTTGAACCATTAATAGGTACAAATTTCCCAGATGAATCTTTGACATATTCTAGACCAATGTCATTATGATTGAGGGAAGAATGTGTGAAGACACCTGGTTTTTCTTTTGAGAAGGTAACTTGTGAACCGTCTTCCAAGAAATACTTAGCAACTACGCGAAACTCCATCTTATCTGTTCGCCAGTCACCGTTTCCGTCATTTCGATAGGCAATGAAGCCCTCGGTTGGATCATTTGGTACAACCAATTTCACGGCATCGGTTCCAGCTGGTGATACAAGGTTGGTAATATCGTAAGTCACACGACTAATCTTTTTCCCATCAAATCGTGCATTTTGAAGATTTTGATAGTTAAAGCTTAGGGTCTCACCTGTTTTGAAGCTATCATAGACAAAGAATCCTGTTGAATCCAAAATTCTTGAGTAGCCACCCAGCATGGCATCGCCAGTTGAAATAATCTGATCAGGATTTCGGGTAATGGCTCCATGTTGTGCTTGGGGTTCACCGTTATTAATATTGAGTGCTTGAGCAAGGGCTTCAGAAATATAACCTTCTTCACCTTTTGAAATCTCGGCCAAGTCACGTTGATAGCGTTCCATTTCTTTGGCATTGTAGGCATCAATCGCTTCATTCTCTTTTCTGGCAGCTTCTTCTTTTTCTTGATTACGTTTAGTAATGACTTCAATCTCAGCTGCTCGATCTGAAACTAACTGTTGTTTCTCCTGATTATCCTGATCCACCGCAGCTTGACCTGCACGGTTTTCAGCATCTACAGCAGCTTGACCTTCCTGATTACGCCTTTCAATGGCTTCGTTATCTGCTTTTGCCTTAGCAAGTCCAGCCTCATTTTCTTTTTGAATGACCTGATTTTTCGCAACAATATCATCTACCTTGGTTTTCTTTGTTAGATAATCCGCTACAGCTTGTTCGTTAGTTGATTGAATGGTTTCAACAGCCTTGTCATAGTTTGTATAGTCCAGAACACATGTCCCATTTCCTGATGAGACTACTTGTTCTTTTACTGTCACATCAGCATCTGAATACTGGGTTTTTAGGTCATTGACTTTGGTATCAACCCAAGCATTTGTCTCTTTACTAGTTTGATTAGCCCCTTCGTAGGACTGTGATAGCTCCTTATTTTCTTGTTCAATGCGGGCTTTATTCGATTCGTATGTCGTTTTATCAGCTTTGTAGGTTTCAGTAACTTCATTAATAGCCTCAACTTGGTTTTGGGCATCTGCTTCTGCTTTTGAAATTTGATGGTTGGTCTCTGCCGCAGAAGTTGTATTTCCCAAATCCATTGGGCTATCTTCAACTGTAGAAACACCTTCAGCCTTTGCCTCTTCAACTGCTTGTGTTACCGTATCATGCGGTACGGTGACAGCAATCGCTCCATTGGATTGACCAGTTGAGACTAAACTTTCAGTTTGTTCAGAAACAGGGGTTGGTTGTACTTCTGGTAAATTCGTGGCTGGATTTTCCGTTCGTTGAATGGTGGTGTCCACTGTTGGTGTGACTTCGTCTGCATGTGCAACCGTCCCACCCCAAGCAACAACAGCAGTCACTATTGTTCCAAGGGCAACCGAACATAACGTTCGATATTTTTTACTCTTGCGAAAGACGTGTTTCTCGCCTTTTTCCTGATTGACAAGAAAGTGATGATTACATGTTTTGGTCATAAAGTGTCCTTCTTTTCTTTTATTCTCTAGCAACAAACTGTCACTCTTTCCTCATCATAAAAAAGAAGGCTTGATTTTGTTATCACAATAAGTTCAGGGAAAAGAAAAAGCCACCCATAAAAGTGGGTGACTAAAATAATTGATGTCTAAAGTTTATGGATTTCTTTTTCTAAATTAGCGATAGTTGTTAACACCTCTTCAAATGATGGCACAGACCCATAAAACATTTCTTTCATCTGGTTGTAATCTGATTCAATTTCATTCAATCTGTAATCATCTGGAAGTAATCTGATTCTTTCAATAGTTGCGTCTTCATATTTTGCCCATTTTCGAGGATAAAATTTTTCCTTAAATGAAACAACTTTCTCCAATAACTCTTGATTCATAAAGGCTCTATTCTTATAAATCGAATGAGCAAAACAGTAAATATCGTAATAATGCCGTGCATAGCGTATAGGGATTTTACTATCTGCTGGCCTATTTGCCTCATGATGTAAAATAGTAGCTTTTTCCCAAAAGGTTCTTTCTGGTAATACAGTCCTAACTGAAAAACTATCTCCCACAAATAACATCGGGTAAATCTTGTATAAATCAGGAGTAATCTCTACCATTTCAGAGGGTGTCCAGGCAGCTAGAGCACCAATTTCTAAGCGAATGACTTGCTTCACATACTCTGATTGGAAACTTGTCGGATATTCAAAAAGCACTGTTTGTGGGTCATTTACATCTATACTAATTTGAAAATCATCCTCAATCAGTTTCGCAAAATCTAACCTCATCTGTGGAATTAATGCATTCACAAGAAAGTTTTCTGCTTTTAAATTTGATTCCTTATTGAACTTATCCTGTTGCGTATTTGAACGGGATTGCCACGGCTCGTCTTTACCATATCCAATCACCTGCCAATCCAAGATTAGATCAATATCTTCTGAGAATCGCTTAATTAAATCATAGCACTTAGAAAGACTTGTACCCCCTTTAAATGTAAAAGCATCCTTCCATTCACTCTTTGTAAAGAGATAGTTGAGTACGAAACAAACCCAATAGTCTTTCTCAACGATCACTTCATTGATACCAAGTCTCTCCGCAGCATTTCTAATAATGGCTTGAAGGTCTTCTTTGGAAATTTTTTTAAATTCTAGCATCTTTAGGATTCTCCTATTTTTTTCAAGATTTTATAAATCCATGCACTGGTAGTCTTACCTTCCTCAAGAAGTTTCTCTTTATCACTTTTAGTTAACCTATTCTTAAGATAAAGAATCTGTTCTTCTGAAATATTATCTTTTCCAATAGCTTTGATGGCTTGAATAACTAGTGCAGTTAATCGCGACATATTTGAAATGGTACTGTTTGTTGTTCGCTTGAACACTAGTTTCGTATTTCCAATTAAAAAATTTACATACCGTCCATCAGAAATATAAGTCCATTGAGCTGGAACTTGTGTTGACAACCCTAACAAATTTAGCGCTGTGTTCCCTGAAGGTGCAATTGTCCAATTATATTTTCTAGCAATGGCAATAGCCACTTCATTTATTGAAGGAGACTCAAATTCCCCAATCACCTCAATAAACCTTGGTTTGTAATACACACCGTTTACAATACGTTGAATCGTTCCATCGTTAACAAATCGATTCAAATTTTTTCTAATAGTCTCATAATCAGCGAGCTCTAAAAAATCATTTGAAATAAAGACTGCACCGTCTGGTAGATTATCAATCTTACTATTTATTTTAGCCTTTATGTTACTCAATTCCTCACCACCTTGTCCCAAATATTATACAATATTTGGGACAAAACGACAACTATCTTTCTGGAGATTATTTCGTCGTATAAGCAAAACTCAAGCTACTATCCACTCCAGATAATTTACGGAAGGTGTAGTTTGGATTGCCATTGTAGTTGGTTTCGGAGA
>NZ_JALJXU010000011.1 GCF_024170225.1 Streptococcus gallinaceus
ACTTAATTTGCACGCTATCCAGCGTTTCATGCTCTAACAACGCCTCTGCTATCAATTTATGCACCTCGCGATGCTCTTGGATGATCGAGGCTGCTCAGCGCCGTATACAAATACAAAAACGCCCGCTTATGAAATGATTTAGAACTAAGTCATTTCATAAACAAGCGTTCGATATTCAATTTCTGATGAGTGTTACCGCTGAGATAATCTCAGCGGTAGACCAGAGCTAGACTAAGGATTCAATATCCCATCATCATAACACTCAACAAAATTGATGATCTTATACAAGTTCGATAATTGCCATTGGTGCTGCGTCACCACGACGTGGTTCTGTTTTAAGAATACGTGTGTAACCACCATTGCGTTCTGCATAACGAGGAGCAATTTCAGAGAACAATTTTTGAAGAGCTGTAGTAGAAGTATACTTATCTGTTGCTTCATCATAGTTTTCTGCTGCAATTTCGTTACGAACAAATGCTGCTGCTTGACGACGAGCGTGCAAATCGCCACGTTTACCAAGAGTAATCATTTTTTCAACTGTTTTACGGATTTCTTTCGCACGAGCTTCAGTTGTAACGATTGATTCATTGATTAAAAGGTCAGTCGTCAAATCGCGCAACATTGCTTTACGTTGTGAGCTAGTACGTCCTAATTTACGGTATGCCATTTTTTCCTCCTATATTATTTATCTTTTTTCAATCCTAGACCAAGGTCAGCCAATTTAACTTTGACTTCTTCAAGACTCTTACGGCCAAGATTGCGCACTTTCATCATTTCAGGTTCAGATTTTTCTGTTAAATCAAATACAGTGTTAATTCCTGCACGTTTCAAACAGTTATATGAACGCACTGACAAGTCAAGTTCTTCAATTGTACGGTCAAGCATACGATCATCTGAAGCCACTTCTGCTTCCTTCATCACTTCGGCTGACTTGGCAACTTCAGTTAAATCAGTAAACAATCCTAAGTGTTCCATCAAAATACGTGCTGACAGTCCCAATGCGTCTTCAGGAATTGTCGTTCCGTTTGTCATGATTTCAAGCGTTAATTTGTCAAAACCATCATTGCTACCAACGCGAGCTGGTTCAACTTGGTAATTTACTTTGACAACAGGCGTATAGATTGAATCTACCGCAAGTGTACCTACTGGTGCATCATCTTTTTTGTTACCCTCTGCTGGGATATAGCCACGTCCAGTATTGACAGTCATAACTGCCTTGAAAGTAGCGCCTGCAGCGATGGTGAAAAGATAATGATCAGGATTTACAATTTCAATATCACTATCTGTCAAGATGTCGCCTGCAGTAATTTCTGCTGGACCTACAACATCAAGTTCAATTGTCTTTTCGTCTTCGACATAAGATTTTACAGCAATGCCTTTGATGTTCAAAATAATTTGCATAACATCTTCGCGAACACCTGGAACTGTGTCGAATTCGTGGAGTACACCATCAATTTTAATTGATGTCACTGCAGCACCTGGAAGTGATGCAAGAAGTACACGACGAAGTGAGTTACCAAGAGTTGTTCCATAACCACGTTCTAGTGGCTCGATAACAAATCTGCCGTAATCTTTATTTTCATCAATTTTTGTTATAGTTGGTTTTTCAAACTCAATCATTTCTTACTCCCTCTTAAACGAAAAGCTGTGTATCGTTTGTATGATTATACACGGCGACGTTTTGGAGGACGAGCACCATTGTGTGGTACAGGAGTCACATCACGAATTGCAGTAACTTCAAGACCAGCGGCAGCAAGAGCACGAATAGCAGACTCACGACCTGAACCTGGACCTTTAACTGTAACTTCAACTGTTTTAAGACCGTGTTCTTGTGCAGATTTAGCAGCTGCTTCTGAAGCCATTTGGGCTGCGAATGGTGTAGATTTACGAGAACCTTTGAAACCAAGAGCACCAGCTGATGACCAAGCAAGAGCGTTACCATGCACATCAGTAATCATAACAATAGTGTTGTTAAATGTAGCGTGAATATGTGCAATACCAGATTCGATATTTTTCTTCACACGACGTTTACGTGTTGGTTTAGCCAATTTTTTTACCTCCTATTTTATTTTTTCTTACCTGCAATCGCAACAGCTTTACCTTTACGAGTGCGAGCGTTATTTTTAGTGTTTTGTCCACGGACAGGAAGTCCACGACGGTGACGGATACCACGGTATGAACCGATTTCCATCAAACGTTTGATGTTCAAGTTTACTTCGCGACGAAGGTCACCTTCAACTTTAATTGCATCAACTTCACGACGGATAGCGTCTTCTTGATCAGAAGTCAAGTCTTTTACACGGATATCTTCAGAAATTCCTGCAGCAGCAAGGATCTTTTTAGATGTTGTGAGACCGATTCCGTACACGTATGTCAATGAAATTACAACACGTTTGTCGTTTGGAATGTCAACTCCAGCAATACGAGCCATTTTTTCTCCTTTCTATCTTAACCTTGACGTTGTTTGTGTTTTGGATTTGCTGGGCAAATTACCATAACACGACCATTACGACGAATAACTTTGCAGTATTCGCAAATTGGTTTGACCGATGGTCTTACTTTCATTTTTATCCCTCCAAGTATTTCGACTATTTAAAGCGGTATGTGATACGTCCACGTGTCAAATCATATGGGCTAAGCTCGACAGTTACACGATCTCCGACCAAAATACGGATGTAGTTTTTACGGATTTTCCCTGAAACAGTTGCCAAGACTTGGTGTCCATTCTCCAACTCAACAGTAAACATAGCATTCGGCATTGTATCAACTACCTTGCCTTCAATTTCAATCACATCTTCTTTTGCCATGCAAAAGTTTCCCCCTCTAAATTTCGATTTGATGCCCTCTGCGCACAGAGGTAACAATTATAAGTCAGACTGGCTCATTTTATCATTTTTATCTAAAAAAAGCAAGTCATATTCATCAATTATTGTAATTTTGATAAAACAGCATCAATTGCTTCAAATACAACATCGATATCTTGATTGCCTTCAATATCATGAACAAGTCCTTGTGCACGATAGTGGTCGATAATTGGTTGTCCTTGAGCAATATTTACTTCCAAACGACGTTTTACTGATTCTGGTTTGTCATCTTCACGTTGGTAGTAATCTGCTTCGTTGTAACCTTCAGGTGGTAGGTTAAAGACTTTATGGAAAGTTTCACCCGTTTCACGGTGGATAATCCGTCCGCTAAGGCGCTCTACCAAAATACTTGGGTCAATTTCAATATTGATCACACCTTGAAGATCTATACCTAACTCTTTCAAGTTTTCATCCAAAGCATGTGCTTGCTCAATTGTGCGTGGGTAGCCATCTAGCAAAAAACCTTTTTCTTGAATATCATCTTGAGTCAAGCGTTCTTTCACGATACCGTTTGTTACTTCGTCAGGAACCAAGTCACCTTTATCGATATATGATTTTGCCAATAAACCCATTTCAGTTTGGTTAGCCATCGCAGCGCGGAACATATCTCCTGTTGAAATATGAGCTACGCCAAATTTTTCAACAATTTTTGCTGCCTGTGTCCCTTTACCAGCACCTGGCAACCCCATAATCAAAAGATTCATTTCGAACTCCTTTTATTGTGTGAATAGCTTTACGCTATTTTCTAATGTTAATTGACCTATCAAAACAAAATAGAAGGTTGACAATGTCAACCTATATACTATTCTGTGATTTCCATAAATCCAACGTATTTTCTCTTCAATAGGTAACCTTCCAACTGCTTGATACCTTCGATACTTGTCATGATCACGATGATCAAACTTGTACCCAAGAAAGCAATATTAGAAGAAAGTCCCAAAAGGTTTTGTGCCAAAATTGGTAACAAGGCCACAATACCAAGGAAAAGAGAACCTACAGTTGCTAAACGTTTCAACAATTTTGAAAAGTATTGCTCTGTGCCATTACCTGGACGAACTCCGTGGATGTAAGCACCACTCTTTTGCAAACTTTCAGCAGTTTTTTCTGGATTTACCTGAACAAAACTGTAGAAGAATGTAAAGATGATAATCAAAACTGCATAGACAAGCATTCCTTTAACTGTAGTGTAATCAAAGTAGCTTTGCAAGTTTTGAAGAAGTGAGCTTGTGCGGTTTTGACTTGTCAAAAATTGTAAAATTGAAGTCGGAATGGCTGTGATAGAACCTGCAAAGATGACAGGGATAACACCAGCTGGATTCAGCTTCAATGGCAAGTATGAGCTCGAAGGAGCACCTTGCGCACGTTTTGTGTACTGGATTGGAATTTTGTACTCCGCTTGTTGTACGTAGGTTGTAAAATAAACAATGGCTAAAATAGCAACTACCAATACGGCTACAAAGATAGCCGATTCTGTTAAGCGACTAGAGTCGATATTCACAAAACGATCTTCGTAAATTTCTTTGATAGTAGCTGGAAGGGATGAAATGATACCGGCAAAGATAATCATTGATGTTCCATTTCCGTAACCCTTGTCTGTAATTTGTTCACCGAACCAAGTAACAATCATTGAACCAGTTGTTAAGATACTACCGATAATGATGTAAGTTTTCCAGTTGAGAGGCATGGTTGTCAGTTGAGCACCCGCGAGAGCATTCAAACCTGCTGTAATACCGACTGATTGAACAAATGCAAGAACAAGTGAAATATAGCGTGTTGCTTGATTTAATTTCCGACGACCAACTTCACCTTGTTTTCCCCATTCAACAAACTTTGGAACGATGTCCATTTGTAACAGTTGAACGATGATGGATGCAGTGATATAAGGACTAACACCCAAGGCAAAAACGGAAAAGTTCTTCATCGCATTCCCTGAAACCAAACTCAACATGTTTAAGAATGGCAAGTTTGACACCGCCTCTAAACTCTTTGCGTTGATTCCTGGTACTGTGATGTGTGTTCCTACGCGAAAAACAAATAAGATAAAAATTGTAAACAAAATTTTATTGCGAACATTTTTTACCTTGAACGCTTCTTTTAATAGTTTAAAAAACATAGTTGGTCACCCCTTAGATGACTTCTACTGAGCCACCTTTTGAAGTGATTGCTTCTTCAGCTGATTTAGAGAATTTAGCAGCTTTCACTGTCAATTTCTTAGTCAATTCGCCGTTACCAAGAACTTTAACTCCTGATTTTTCAGCTTTGACAATACCAGCTTCGATAAGTACAACTGGTGTTATCTCTGTACCATCTTCGAAAACATTCAATTGATCAAGGTTCACAATTGCATACTCTTTAGCGTTGATGTTTGTGAAACCACGTTTTGGAAGACGACGGAACAATGGAGTTTGTCCACCTTCAAAACCAAGACGCACGCCACCACCGCTACGAGCTTTTTGACCTTTTTGACCGCGGCCAGAAGTTTTACCGTTACCCGATGATGTACCACGACCTACACGGTTGCGAACTTTACGTGAACCTGTTGCAGGCTGTAATTCATGAAGTTTCATTATTTAATTTCTCCTTATTTGTAAAATGCTAGCGCCTTTATGAGAAAAAGGACTTCCCACAAAAACTCGCCTATACTAAATTAACTTTAAGCCGCACAGAAACCCGTACGACTCAAGTTCTTATTCTGTTTGAAGTCTTATTTAACTTCTTCTACAGTTACCAAGTGAGATACGGCGTTAACCATACCACGGATAGCTGCATTGTCTTCTTTAACGACTGAGCTATTCAATTTGCCAAGACCAAGCGCCACAACAGTTTTACGTTGTGATGGAATACGGCCGATTGGAGACTTCGTCAAAGTAATTTTAATTTGAGCCATGAGTTCCCCTTTCTTATGCCAAATCTGAAACTGAGATTCCGCGAAGTGCAGCAACCTCTTCAGCACGTTTCAATTGTTTCAAACCTTCAACTGTTGCACGAACGATGTTGATTGGAGTGTTTGAGCCAAGTGATTTAGATGTTACATCTGCAATACCTGCCAATTCGATTACGGCACGTGTTGCACCACCAGCAGCAACCCCAGCACCTTCTACAGCTGGTTTCAACAATACTTTAGCACCACCAAATTCTGAACGAACTTCGTGAGGGATTGTTGTACCAACCATTGGTACTTCGATCATGTTTTTCTTAGCAGCTTCAACTGCTTTACGGATAGCTTCAGGTACTTCTTGAGCTTTACCAGTACCGAAACCTACACGTCCGTTACGGTCTCCAACAACCACAAGAGCTGCAAAACGAAGACGACGTCCACCTTTAACAACTTTTGTAACACGGTTGATGGCTACTACGCGTTCTTCAATTTCAACTGCGTTATCTTTAAATGCCATTTCTTAGTGTCCTCCCTATTAGAATTTCAATCCGTTTTCACGAGCTGCGTCAGCCAAAGCCTTCACACGTCCGTGATAGAGATATCCACCGCGGTCAAAGACCACTTCAGAAATACCTTTCGCAGCTGCACGTTCAGCAACGAGTTTACCTACAACAACGGCTTGTTCTGTCTTAGTTCCTTTTGAAACTTCTTTATCAAGAGTAGAAGCGCTTGCGAGCGTTACACCCGCTACGTCATCAATCACTTGAGCGTAGATGCCTGTATTAGAACGGAAAATGTTCAAACGTGGGCGAGCAGCAGTTCCAGAGATTTTACCGCGAACACGACGGTGGCGTTTTTGGCGGATTTTGTTTTTATCTGGTTTTGAAATCACAATTTTCACCTCTTTATTATTGATTTCGCCTCAAACGAGGCTAGTTTCGGAAAATAAAGTTCCGAGAAAGATATACATCTTCCTCAAGAAACTATTATTTACCAGTTTTACCTTCTTTACGGCGAACGAATTCACCAACGTAACGAATACCTTTACCTTTATATGGCTCAGGAGCGCGAAGGCTACGGATGTAAGCTGCTGTTTGACCAACAACTTCTTTGTTGATACCAGACACAATGATTTGTGTTGGTGTTGGAACTTCAAATGTGATACCTTCTGGTGCAATCACTTCGTCTGGATGTGATTTCCCAACTGCAAGTGTCAATTTGTTACCAGCCAATTGTGCACGGTAACCGACACCACGCATTTCAAGTTCTTTTTTGAAGCCTTCAGAAACACCAACAACCATGTTGTTGAGATTAGCACGGCTAGTACCGTGGATAGTCTTCATTTCTTTTGAATCATTTGGACGGTGAAGTGTTACTTCTGTACCTTCTACTTTGATTTCAATTGTTGTAGGGAATTCACGAGTCAATTCACCTTTAGGTCCTTTTACAGTTACCACGCCGTTGTTTTGAGCAAGCTCAACACCAGCAGGCAATGTAATCACTTTATTACCAATACGTGACATGTTATTTTTCTCCTGTTAAATTATCAGGCCATATGGCCAGTTTTCACGGGGCAGAAATTTAGTCTAAAACGACTAAATTACCATACATACGCAAGGATTTCTCCACCAACGTTCTTTTGACGAGCTTGTTTGTCTGTCAAAAGACCTTCTGATGTAGAAATGATTGCAATTCCAAGTCCGTTAAGAACTTTAGGAACATCTTCACGTTTTGAGTAAACACGAAGACCTGGTTTTGAGATACGTTTCAAGTTTGTGATAACTTTTTCACCGTTTGGTCCGTATTTCAAGAATACACGGATGATGCCTTGTTTGTCATCTTCGATGAATTCAACGTTTTTTACAAAACCTTCGTTTTTAAGGATTGTAGCAATCCCTTTTTTAATGTTTGATGCAGGTACTTCAAGCACTTCGTGTTTTGCTTGGTTAGCATTACGAATGCGTGTCAAAAAGTCTGCAATTGGGTCAGTCATAACCATTTTATTTTCTCCTCTTACTAGCAGTTTGAAAGAATCACTTGCTAGTTAATGATGTCCATTTGGACAGGCTCAGCAAAGCTGATTTAGATGTACGCTCATTCACAGAACAAGCCGATTCGAACACGGGCTAAACACTGGACAAAAAAGATAAACTCTCCTAGAAACCAAAGTCTCGTCGTCTAGTTTCCTATTTTTGCTGTGCGTTTTTAACGCCCTTTGTATCATCTTCTTACCAAGAAGCTTTTGTAACGCCTGGAATTTGTCCAAGGTAAGCCAAGTCGCGGAAGCATACACGGCAAAGTTTGAATTTGCGGTAAACTGAATGTGGACGTCCACATTTTTCACAACGAGTGTAGGCTTGAGTTGAGAACTTAGCTGGGCGTTTGTTCTTAGCGATCATTGATTTTTTAGCCATTTATTCTCTCCCTATTATTTCGCAAACGGCATACCAAGGCCTGTGAGCAATGCACGTGATTCTTCGTCAGTGTTAGCAGTTGTAACGATGACGATATCCATACCACGAGTTTTATCAACGTCATCGAAGTTGATTTCTGGGAAGATCAATTGTTCTTTCACACCAAGTGTGTAGTTTCCGCGTCCATCAAACGATTTTGTTGGAACACCGTGGAAGTCACGTACACGTGGAAGTGATACTGAAACCAACTTGTCCAAGAATTCATACATGCGTTCGCCACGAAGAGTCACTTTCGCACCGATAGCAACCCCTTCACGAAGACGGAAGCCGGCGATTGATTTCTTAGCTTTTGTGATAAGTGGTTTTTGACCTGAAATAAGTGCCAATTCTTCAGCAGCTTTTTCAAGGTTTTTAGCGTTAGAAACAGCGTCACCAACACCCATGTTCAAAACGATCTTATCAACTTTTGGCACAGCCATAACTGATGAATAGTTAAATTGCTCAGTCAAAGCAGGAACAACTTCATTAAGATATTTTTCTTTTAAACGATTTGCCATTATACTTCTCCTTTCCTTCGTGATTAATCAAGCACTTCGCCTGATTTTTTGTTGTAACGAACTTTTTTGCCGTCAACAACTTTGTAACCAACGCGTCCAGCTACACCGTTTTTGTCCAAAACTTGAACGTTTGATGCATGGATTGGAGCTTCGATTTCAACGATTGCACCTTGAGGGTTTTCGTTGTTTGGTTTTTGATGTTTTTTGACAATGTTAACACCTTCAACAACAACTTTGTTTACTTTTGGAAGTGCTGTTACAACAAGGGCTTCAACACCTTTGTCTTTACCAGCGATAACGCGAACTTTGTCGCCTCTTTTTACAAACATTTGGTTTCTCCTGTGAATTTCTTACGCCCTAATGGGCACCCTGCAGAACTGCAGGGGACTTAGTTTGTTTTTAGATTAAAGTACTTCTGGTGCCAATGAAACGATTTTCATGAAACCGCCGTCACGCAATTCGCGTGCCACTGGGCCAAAGATACGAGTTCCGCGAGGAGTTTTGTCTTCACGGATGATAACAGCAGCATTTTCGTCGAATTTGATGTATGAACCATCAGCACGACGAGCACCTGTTTTAGTACGAACGATAACAGCTTTTACAACGTCACCTTTTTTAACCGCACCACCAGGAGTAGCTTGTTTTACTGAAGCAACGATAATGTCGCCAATGTTTGCAAATTTACGTCCTGAACCACCAAGAACTTTGATAGTCAAGATTTCGCGTGCGCCACTGTTGTCAGCAACTTTTAAACGAGTTTCTGTTTGAATCATATTCGTTTTCTCCTTTCAGTTTGATTAAATGATAACTGCTTCTTCTACAACTTCTACAAGACGGAAACGTTTTGTAGCTGAAAGCGGACGAGTTTCCATGATACGAACGATATCGCCTTCTTTAGCAACATTGTTTTCATCATGAGCTTTGTATTTTTTAGAGTAGTTAATACGCTTACCATAGACTGGGTGGTTACGTTTAGTTTCAACTACAACTGTGATGGTTTTGTCCATTTTGTCAGACACAACACGTCCAACAAGGACTTTACGATTATTGCGTTCCATTGAAATTCTCCTTTCCCAATCTATTATTTCATTTCAGATTGCACTGTTTTGATACGTGCAATTTGTTTTTTAACTTCGTTCAAACGAGCAGTTTGCTCAAGTTGACCTGCAGCAGCTTGGAAACGGAGCTCAAAGAGTTCTTTCTTCAACTCGTTTTCGCGTTTTGCAAGTTCTTCTTGAGAAAGTCCACGAAGTTCTTTAACAAATTCTTTTACTTCATTAAGTTTCATGCCTTCTCCTTATTCTGCTTCACGTTTTACGAATTTCACTTTAACTGGTAATTTGTGGCCAGCAAGACGGAATGCTTCGCGAGCGATTTCTTCTGAAACGCCTGCAACTTCAAACATTACTTTGCCACGTTTAACTGGAGCTACCCAACCTTCAGGAGCACCTTTACCAGAACCCATACGAACCCCGATAGCTTTAGCAGTGTATGATTTGTGAGGGAAGATTTTGATCCAAACTTTACCACCACGTTTCATATAACGAGTCATCGCGATACGAGCAGCTTCGATTTGACGGTTTGTAATCCATGAGCTAGTTGTAGCTTGAAGGCCGTATTCACCAAATGCTACTTCTTTACCACCTTTAGCTTCACCGCGCATTTTTCCACGGAATTCACGACGGTGTTTAACACGTTTAGGTACTAACATTGGTTATTTACCTCCTTGAGTGTTTTTACGAGCTGGAAGAACTTCACCACGGTAAATCCATACTTTAACACCAAGTTTACCGTAAGTTGTAAGAGCTTCTTCCCATGCGTAGTCGATATCAGCACGAAGTGTGTGAAGAGGAACAGTACCCTCTGAGTAGCCTTCTGCACGGGCAATATCAGCACCGTTCAAACGACCAGAAACTTGTGTTTTGATACCTTTAGCACCAGCGCGCATTGCACGTTGGATAGCTTGTTTTTGTGCACGACGGAAAGCAACACGTTGCTCCAATTGACGAGCAATACCTTCACCAACAAGGTGAGCGTCCAAATCTGGTGATTTGATTTCAACGATGTTGATGTGTACTTGTTTACCAGTCAATTTGTTCAATTGTGCACGAAGTGCGTCAACATTGCTACCTGATTTACCAATAACCATACCTGGTTTAGCAGTGTGGATTGATACGATAACTTTGTTTACTGCACGTTCAATTTCAATAGTTGAAACTGATGCATCAGCCAATTCTTTTTTGATAAAGTTGCGGATTGAAAGATCTTCATGAAGGTAATCCGCGTATTCTTTTTCAGCATACCATTTAGCATCCCAGTCACGGATGATGCCGACACGCATACCAATTGGATGTACTTTTTGTCCCACGTTTTTACCTCCTTATTTTTCTGCCACAACTACAGTGATATGAGCTGTGCGTTTGTTGATTGGTGAAGCAGAACCTTTCGCACGTGGACGGAAACGTTTAAGAGTTGGTCCTTCGTTTGCGAATGCTTCGCTTACTACCAAGTTAGCTTTTTCCAAACCAAAGTTGTTTTCAGCGTTAGCGATAGCTGAGTTCAAAACTCCTTCAATCACTGTTGCAGCTTTGTTTGGTGTGAATTTTAAGATTGCAATTGCATCGGCTACGCTTTTGCCGCGGATGTTATCCAAGACAAGACGTGATTTACGAGGTGAAACACGTACTGTGCGAGCAGTTGCTTTAGCTGAAGTAATTTCTGCCATTGTGTTTTCCTCCTATTATTTTCTACGTGTTTTCTTGTCGTCAGCAGCGTGACCTTTGTAAGTACGAGTTGGTGCAAATTCACCAAGTTTGTGACCTACCATGTCTTCTTGGATGTAAACAGGTACATGTTTACGTCCATCGTATACTGCGATTGTATATCCGATAAAGCTTGGGAAAATCGTTGAACGACGTGACCAAGTTTTAATTACTTTTTTCTTTTCGTCATTTGCTTGAGCTTCAACTTTTTTCATCAAATGCTCATCGACGAAAGGTCCTTTTTTAAGACTACGTCCCATTATGTAGTTTTCTCCTTTAAATAATGTACCACAGCGGCTTGTGCGCTTACGCGCACTACCGAGCTGGCGGATAAATCAACTAGCTAGTTGATTATTTTTGGTTGCGACGACGAACGATAAGTTTGTCAGATTTCGCTTTCTTGTTACGAGTTTTAAGACCAAGCGCAGGTTTACCCCATGGAGTAGATGGCGCTTTACGTCCAACCGGTGCTTTACCTTCACCACCACCGTGTGGGTGATCGTTAGGGTTCATTACAGAACCACGAACTGTTGGGCGGATACCTTTCCAACGGCTACGTCCTGCTTTACCAATGTTAACAAGTGATTGTTGTTCGTTACCTACAGTACCAACAGTAGCACGGCAAGTGCCCAAGATCATACGAACTTCGCCAGATTGAAGACGAACAAGAACGTATTTACCTTCTGCTCCAAGTACTTGTGCAGATGCACCAGCAGCACGGACCAACTCACCACCGTGACCTGGTTTCAACTCGATGTTGTGTACAACTGTACCGACTGGAATGTTTGCAAGTGGAAGTGCGTTACCAACTTTGATATCCGCATCTGGACCAGAAACGATACGTTGACCTACTTCAAGACCTTTTGGTGCAATGATGTAAGCTTTCACACCGTCAGTGTAGTGTACAAGTGCGATGTTTGCAGTACGGTTTGGATCGTACTCGATAGTTTTAACAACTGCTTCAACGCCAGCTTTGTTACGTTTGAAGTCAATCAAACGGTAGTGACGTTTGTGACCGCCACCTTGGTGACGAACAGTGATGCGACCGTTGTTGTTACGACCAGCTTTGCTCTTAAGAGAAACAAGCAATGATTTTTCTGGAGTGCTTGTAGTGATTTCAGCGAAATCCAAAGAAGTCATGTTACGACGGCCATTTGTCGTTGGTTTATAAACTTTAATACCCACGTTATTTCCTCCTTAGATTATTCAGCTTCAGTTGCAAACAACTCGATTGCTCTTGAATCAGCTGTAAGAGTGATGATAGCTTTTTTCACTTTGTTTGTGCGACCTACATAACGACCTACGCGTTTTGTTTTAGGTTTTACGTTGATTGTGTTAACGTTAGCAACTTTAACACCTTCAAACGCAGCTTCAACAGCTTGTTTGATCAACAATTTGTGTGCACGAGTGTCAACTTCAAATACATATTTACCTGCTTCAAGTTGGCCCATTGAGCTTTCTGTGATGACAGGTTTTTTGATAACATCATACAAATTCATTATGCAAGAACCTCCTCGATTTTAGAGATAGCTGCTTGAGTCACAAGAAGTTTGTCACTGTTTGCGATGTCAAGAACACTTGCAGTTGTTGCAGTTGCAACTTTCACGTTTGGAATGTTGCGAGCTGAGAGAGCTGCGAATTCGTTTCCTTCTTCAAGAATAACAAGGACTTTTGAATCAATGCTCAAAGCTGCAAGAACTTTTGCAAATTCAGCAGTTTTTGGAGCTGCAAATGTAAGTGAGTCAACAGCTACAAATTTGTTTTCAGCAACTTTTTCTGAATAAACAGATTTAAGTGCCAAGCGACGAACTTTTTGTGGAAGTTTGTACGCGTATGAACGTGGAGTTGGTCCGAAGACTACGCCACCGCCACGCCATTGTGGTGAACGGATAGAACCTTGACGAGCGCGTCCAGTTCCTTTTTGACGCCATGGTTTGCGTCCGCCACCGCGAACTGCTGAACGGTTTTTAACTGCGTGAGTACCTTGACGAAGGCTAGCACGTTGGCTGATGATGACATCAAACACAACTGATTGATTTGGTTCGATACCAAATACTGCATCGTTCAATACAACTTCACCAGCTTGTTTACCAGTTTGGTCAAATAATGTTACGTTTGCCATTTCGACTGATTTCCCCTTTCCTTATTATTTACCAGCTTTAACTGCTGATTTGATAGTGATAAGAGATTTCTTAGCACCTGGTACGTTACCTTTGATAAGGATAACGTTCTTTTCTGGAACAACTTGTACAATTTCAAGGTTTTGAATTGTCACACGGTTTCCACCCATACGGCCTGCAAGGTTTTTACCTTTGAAGACACGGTTTGGCGCAACAGGTCCCATTGAACCTGGACGACGGTGGTAACGTGAACCGTGAGCCATAGGACCACGTGATTGACCATGGCGTTTGATAACACCTTGGAAACCTTTACCTTTTGATGTACCAGTTACATCAACAACATCGCCGGCTGCGAATGTTTCAACTGTGATTTCAGCACCAACTTCTAAGCCTTCAATGTTTTTGAATTCACGAATGAAGCGCTTAGGAGCTGTGTTAGCTTTTGCTACATGGCCTTTGGCAGGTTTGTTGCTCAATACTTCGCGTTTGTCATCAAAACCAACTTGAACAGCTGCATAGCCGTCAGTTTCAACAGTTTTCACTTGAAGAACTACGTTTGGAGTAGCTTCGATGACAGTTACAGGGATAAATTCACCTGATTCAGTGAAGATTTGAGTCATTCCCACTTTTTTCCCTAAGATTCCTTTTGTCATGAGAAAATGTTTCCTTTTCTTTATTTTTCTTAAAAAGTTTTTAACGAGCGTTTTTTATGCTCAAGTGAAATCAGATTAAAGTTTGATTTCTACGTTCACACCTGATGGCAAGTCAAGTTTCATCAACGCATCAACTGTTTTTTGAGTTGGGTTAACGATGTCGATCAAGCGTTTGTGTGTACGCATTTCGAATTGTTCGCGAGAATCTTTATATTTGTGAGTCGCGCGGATGATTGTGTAGAGGCTACGTTCAGTTGGAAGCGGAACTGGACCAGCTACGCTAGCGCCTGTACGAGTTGCAGTTTCTACGATTTTTGCAGCTGCTGTGTCAAGAGTACGGTGTTCGTACGCTTTCAAGCGGATGCGGATTTTTTTGTTTGCCATCTTTGTCTCCTTTTCGTCTATTTACGATAATAGGCTAGCTCCACAAGAAAACCGACAGGTGATTGCGTGGCAATGCAACCGAGCGTGTCGCAACCTCTTGCATCAAAGCTAAACTGTGATTTTCACAGCACCATAGTAGTATATCAAAACTCTATTCGCTTTGCAAGAATTTTGTGCACTTATTTAAAAAATAAAACAGGAACCATTTCTGTATCAAAAAATCGGACCTGTTTGTTTACTATTAATAGAAGAAGGTTTTTCAATTGATGGAAAGTCAGCTTGAAGTTGTTATACGAAAAAAGACTAGAGTTGCCTCTAGTCTGCTACAGGAATAGTTGTAATCTGTAAATTTGGCCATTTTTCTAACCAATTTTTCTTTTGCAGGCGTGTGTGGTAAAGTTGACGACGTGCCTCATCTTGAAGGAAATGAGGCGTTGGCTCAATGCGAAACGCTCGAATAACTTCCAGTCCGTAAGGGGCAAACACTTCTATCGTCTCATCTTCCATCAGTCGAACACCACTTGCGGTACAAGTTTCGGGATATTTTGACATAGCATCTTTAGAATTGATGTAGGGGGCTGTTCTAGGATTATGGATGTGCATGTAGACTTGTTTTTTTAATTCCCAACGATACTGCGGATAGACTTGTAGCAATTGCTTTTCCAACTGACAAGTCTCCTCATAAGAAACGTCTGGATCATAAAAAATAATATCTACATCTGTCTCTGGATCAAAGCCTGGTTGCCCAGAAGAACGATTCCAGATAAAATTACGCACACTACCTGCACACAGCCAACTATCTTTGAGTTCAAGTTCCTTGATGATGTGCAGAATCTTCCATATATCTGAATCCTGCTGCAATTCTTTTTTGAGAGTTTCCATGTTTTTATTTCCCGTGGTAGGGATAACCCAGATGGTCATAGGCTTTGGCCGTTGCCACGCGCCCCGTTCTCGTTCGCATAATAAAACCTTTTTGAATAAGATAAGGCTCATACATGTCTTCAACCGTATCACGATCCTCAGCAATATTGACCGAAAGAGTTCCCAGACCCACAGGTCCGCCATTATACATTTCAATCATGGTGCGAAGGATTTTCTGATCCACATAGTCCAAACCTTCTCGGTCTACATCCAGCATGGTCAAGGCCTTGTCCGTAATGGCATCATCAATCAGCCCATCTCCCATAATTTGAGCAAAATCGCGCACGCGTTTGAGTAGACGATTAGCAATACGAGGTGTTCCACGACTCCGACGAGCCAGCTCAATTGCCGCTTCATGGGTAATTTCCATTTCAAAAATTTCTGCCGTCCGTTCGACAATCTCTGTCAAATCATCCAGCTCGTAGTATTCCATGTGACCTGTGATTCCAAAACGTGCTCGAAGTGGATTGGACAACATCCCTGCACGGGTGGTGGCACCAATCAGAGTAAAAGGCGGTAAGTCCAAATGCACGGCACGGCTGGCTTCTCCAGCACCAATCATGATGTCAATATAGAAATCCTCCATAGCACTGTAGAGAATTTCCTCAACCGCCATCGGCATACGGTGAATTTCATCGATGAAAAGAACATCTCCCGGCTCCAAGTCATTGAGAATCGCTACTAAATCGCCTGCTTTTTCAATCACCGGACCGGAAGTCTGCTTGATATTAACGCCCAGCTCATTCGCAATGACAAAAGCCATAGTCGTCTTTCCCAAGCCAGGAGGTCCAAACAAAAGGGCATGATCCAAAGCCTCGTCCCGCAGCTTAGCCGCTTCAATAAAAATCTTCAGCTGATCCTTGACCTTGTCCTGACCGATATATTCGTCTAATTTTTGGGGGCGCAGCGTCCGTTCAACTTGCTCCTCATCCCCCATTTGCTCTGTATCAAAAATTCTAGTCATAAAAGTATTATAGCATAAAAAGAAGCTATTGATAAGCGCTAAAAGAGCGAAACACGACTCGTTTCGCCCTCCAGATCAATATTTCCACCATTCCCAGTCTGATAAAGTTTCTACTGTGTTTACTACAAATGGTAATGCAAGAAAGAATAAGTATTTCAACTTAAAAAGTTTGTTCATATTAGTTATCTCCTAAATATTTTTTACATTGTTTATTTTAAGAGATTCTAATCTATTTTAACATGTCACATATGTCATGTTCCCTGCGTATCTTTTTTCCATTCCTGCATTAACTGTTTCTCTAAGTAACTATCTCCAGTCATTTGCGCAAATGCAATAGCCTTCAAATAACATTCCTCTGCATTTTTCTTATCATTTAAAAGATAGAGTTTGTATTTCCATTGCAATAGCTGTTGTACCGGAAGACGCTTGAAATCATGAACTTTCTCTATTGTATCTGAAATGACTTGCAAAACTTTTTCCACTTTCGAAATATTTTTTTCTTTAAAATAAATAGAAAACAAATCCATACAAATAGAATTGATGATAAACAATTCTTCTGTATCGTACCTATGGTAGTGTTTCATCAGCAAAGAAAATATTTTATGAATGAATAGTTCGTCATAATACTCAGAAGACGCATTAGCACACAACAAATAGAGCTTGATTAAAATCAAATCATTCATCTGATAGCTATGTTTAAGCTTCAGCTGCTCTAAAGATTCTTCAAGTAAACCTGCCCCAAAGTCAACTTTTCGTGTACTAAAAGTATCCAAAATTGTTCTCAAACTATCAACTGTTAGCTTTTCATCTTCTGGTAAGCGGTCATAGTAATCACTATAAATTTCATCAAATTGCTCTTCTCGTTCTTGAATTTTTTCATCATCTGTATAAACTGGAGTGCGTAATATCTGATATTTTAACTCTTTATATTTCTTAGGAAGTTCTAAGGACGTTTCGTCAATAAAAAAACTGACAGACTCTCCAAATTGTTGTGCAATATATCGCATTCTCTCCAGAGTGGGTATACACTCACCCGCCTCGATCCTAGCAAATTGTCTCACAGAAAGGACTGACTGATCTCCACAAAAGCCTTCTCGCGTTATGCCTTTTTCTTCTCTCAACCGACGAATTTTTACTCCTAACTCTTTCATATCCTTCTCTCCTAGTGCTTATTCGTGTATTATATCACAAATATATGTTTTTTATTATATTTTATTTGTTTTTATAATTTAAAATTCGGATTTCACCCAAAAGTTGCTCTGTTTTCGTGGTGTTGATTATAAAAAAAGATTGAAGAATAATTCTTCAATCTTTTTTAATCCAAACCCAATCGAGCAAAAATGTCATCTACACGTTTTGTATAGTAGATTGGGTTGAAGAGCTCGTCTATTTCCTCTTGTGTGAGGCGGGATGTGACTTCTTCGTCAGCTTCGAGGAGCGGTTTAAAGTCTACTTGGTTATCCCATGAGTAGGCTGTTTTTGGTTGAACCAAGTCGTAGGCTTGTTCGCGGGTCATACCTTTTTCAATCAAGGTAAGCATCACGCGTTGGCTGTAGATAAGTCCAAAGGTTGAATTCATGTTTCGGAGCATATTGTCAGGGAAGACCGTCAAATTCTTGACAATATTACCAAAGCGGTTGAGCATGTAGTTGATGAGGATAGTCGTGTCAGGCGTGATGATGCGCTCAGCTGATGAGTGCGAAATATCGCGTTCGTGCCAAAGGGCTACGTTTTCATAAGCCGTCACCATGTGACCACGGATAACACGCGCTAGCCCAGTCATGTTTTCAGAACCGATTGGGTTGCGTTTGTGAGGCATAGCAGAGCTACCCTTTTGACCTTTGGCGAAGAATTCTTCAACTTCGCGCTGTTCTGATTTTTGTAGACCACGGATTTCGGTTGCCATGCGTTCAATAGATGTTGCGATGCTAGCAAGCACTGCAAAGTATTCGGCATGCAAATCACGTGGCAAGACTTGGGTTGAAATTTCTTGTGGGCGGATGCCTAATTTGCCACAAACATATTCTTCCACAAATGATGGAATGTTGGCAAAGTTACCAACTGCACCAGAGATTTTCCCTGCTTCCACACCAGCGGCAGCATGTTCAAAACGCTCAATATTGCGCTTCATTTCGCTGTACCAAGTGGCAAGTTTAAGACCAAAAGTTGTTGGCTCAGCATGAACACCGTGGGTACGACCCATCATGATAGTCATCTTGTGCTCACGAGCTTTATCAGCCACGATATTAGTGAAGTTTTCAAGGTCACGACGGATAATGTCGTTGGCCTGCTTGTAGAGATAACCGTAGGCAGTGTCCACCACGTCAGTAGAGGTCAAGCCATAGTGAACCCACTTGCGCTCTTCACCGAGAGTCTCAGAAACCGCACGGGTGAAAGCCACCACATCGTGACGCGTTTCTTTTTCAATTTCAAGAATGCGGTCAATATCAAAGTCCGCATTGGCACGAATCTTCGCCACATCCTCCTTAGGAATTTCACCCAACTCAGCCCAAGCCTCGTCAGCCAAAATCTCCACTTCCAACCAAGCACGGTACTTGTTTTCTTCACTCCAAATGTTCGCCATCTCAGGGCGTGTGTAACGTTCTAGCATTTTTTACTCCTTATTAAAATATTTTTCTTTAAATTCTTTGGATTTAGATTCATCCATCTTTTGTATCTCAGGGAACTCTTTTGATGATAATAAAGAAATGTTCAGCAAATACAACACCGTCCTAAAGGATGATATTAAGGCCGAACATACAACAAATAGCCACAAGTAAAAAATAAAATTATATTTTTGCAAATCATAATTTCTATTAAAAAATTCAATAACTATTGTTGAAAATAGTGACAAAAAGCTCAAAATTAAAGTTTCTTTACAAAAATAGAGTAATTGTTTTTCCGCTTCATATTCCCTTATCCTCTTTATGACTTCAGAACCAGATATTGAGGGTAAAATACCAAATAAAGCTATTAGAACACCAATTACGACCGCAAATACATTTATTATATTAGAAAATAAATTATCTAGTCCTTTTGAATTTGCATTAATTAAATTTAATTTATAAGATACTCCAGCCAATAATGCCGATATAATAAACGGAAAACAGCCGTACAAATTTAAAATATCAGCAATTTGACTTTTTAAATTCCGTTTTCCTTTTCTCATAAATTTCCATCATTTTATTTTTTACTACATCATATTTAATTGGATTTTTTCTCTCTTGAGTTATTTTTATTTCATCCTGTATCACATTCCCGAACAAACTTACAAACTCTGAAACTCCCTCATTTCTTATTGTAAAATCCGCCCGCTCAACATTATCTTTTAAACTTTCATTCAACAACAATATATCATCTAGTAAATCTTTTTTCTCAGAATCATTAAGTAATTTTGATTTATACCGTCCCACTGACAATGTAATATCATAATATGGGATACCTATATCACCCATTGAATCTATCGCCTGTCCCAACTTTGATTTTAATTTCGAAAACCAGTTCAAACGCTGCAACGCATCCACATCATTCATTCTCAATCGGATTTTTGCGACTTGTTGGGCTTTAGTAACTTTATCAACAGCAACAGAATCAATTTTTCGATCCAAACGAATTTTACTATCCTCGAATGTTTTGTAGAAATATTGTTCAATACCTACGGCACTTACACTATGTGAATTTTTTTGAACCATCAAAATATACTTTTCTGGATCATATAAACATACCATAGGCTCCGCCACATATTCATCATCCTTAAGCGATAACTCTGCCGCCTCTGATTCTTTTGTACAAAGTAGGGGTATATCTTTATCTCTAATACGCAAGAATTGAAAAAATATAGTCCACTTTGTTGATTGAATTCTATATTTTCTACTCGAATATAATCATCTAAATATTCGACAGCATTCTGAACATAATTTTCGACATCAATATATCCAATCCACCTTTCCAAACCAAAGGGAACTTTTTGGTTATGAATATATTCAAAGACATCAAAATACTCACATTTAAATGTTTTATAAGTATCACTATCTACCACAAATGACCTCCTTAAACTCCTCCACACTATCCGCATCCCCAAACAAGGTCACATGCCCCATCTTGCGGTTGTGCTTCGCTTCTAGTTTACCATAAAGGTGGAGATGGGCGCTAGGATTTTCGTGACAAAAGGCTTGCGCGGCTTCCATGTGTTGGCCGAGAACATTAAGCATGATGGCTGGTGCATGGAGGTGGATTAGTGGCAAGGGTTGTCCGAGAACACCTAGGATATGAGTATCAAACTGTGAAAAGTCGCAGGCTTCAATGGAATAATGTCCTGAGTTGTGGGGACGAGGTGCGATTTCGTTAACCAAAATCTGGTCACCCGCCACAAACATTTCAACGCAGAGGGTTCCTGATAGGTCCAACCGCTTGGCAATTTGCACTGCCATAGCTTGGGCTTTTTCTGCCAGTTCTTCAGAAATGCGGGCTGGGACGATGGTTTTTGATAGGATGTTGTTGCGATGGATGTTTTCTTGGACTGGGAAGACCGTCACGTCCTTGCCATTGCCTGACACGATGACCGAGATTTCAAGGTCGAAGGTCACAAATTCTTCCAAGACACACTCGGCATGATTTGCCAATTCCATCGCGTCAGCCAGAGTTTCTTGAGAGTTGATAACCACTTGCCCATGTCCATCGTAGCCACCTGTTGCGGTTTTGAGGACATAGTTTTTAGACAGGTCTAGTTTTTCTAGGTCTAGACTTGATATGATAACCTTGTAGGGTGCCACAGTGACGCCAGCCTTGTTTGACAGGAAGTCTTTTTCAAAAATACGGTTTTGGGAGATGCGCAGGAGGTCCGTTCCCTGTGGCAATTGTCCTGGCTTGGTGACCTTGTCCAAGGTGTCTGCGTCCACGTTTTCAAACTCATAGGTAAGCACGTCACAGCGCGCAGCTAATTGCGCCAAAGCCTCAACGTCGTCGTAGTCAGCCACAATCATGTCCGACACGCGCGATGCTGGGCAGTCAGCCGTCGGATCCAGAGTCACCACCTTGTGGCCCATGTAGATAGCCGAGATTGCCATCATCTGGCCCAATTGCCCGCCTCCGATAATGCCGATGGTTTTAGATGAGTTCATCCGTTGAAGCCTCCGCGATTTTTCCTTGCTCCTCTGCAAAATGGGCTAGCGCCTCCGCCAAGTTTTGGTCCTCGATAGCGAGAATTCGGAGGGCTGTGAGGGCAGCGTTTGTAGCTCCCGCTTCACCAATAGCCATGGTCGCCACAGGCACCCCACCCGGCATCTGAACAATAGAATAGAGGGAATCAACACCGCTGAGGGCGCGCGATTTGACGGGAACACCGATAACAGGAAGGGTTGTTTTGGCAGCGACCATACCTGGTAAGTGGGCAGCGCCGCCCGCACCTGCGATGATGATTTTGATGCCACGACCGCGGGCTTCTTCAGCATGTTTGAACATGAGGTCAGGGGTGCGGTGGGCAGAGACGACTTTTTTTTCGTATGGAACTTGGAAATAAACCAAGACTTCAGCAGTTTTTTGCATGGTGGCCCAATCGGATTTTGAGCCCATGATGATGGAAATGACTGGTTGCATATGAATATCCTTTTCTTTTTGATAATGGTCTTATGTGGTGAGGTAGGAAGCAAACCTGCGGTTTCATTCCTAAACCTTGAGCCTAAGGTCTCAAGGTTTCCCTCGACCGTAACTTTCAGTTACGGTCTTTTCACCACGGCGACCATTATCGGGGGTGGCTCGCTTCGCTCGCAATAGCTGAGCTGCTAAGTTATTAGGTAAATTTTTATTATTTCACTGCCTTGCTTCCGATGTCTGTCCGGTAGAAAAGACCTTCTGTGTTTTGGGTTTTAAGTTGGTTGTAAATGAGGTCTTGCACAGCTTGGACGGTGTCTGCTGTGGTGACTAACATGTAAACGCGACCACCGTTTGATAGCAGTGCTCTACCACTTTTCGAAAACTTAGCGCCTGCGTAATAGGTGACGATGTCGCCAGTAGTCTTCTCTGGGAGCTCCATGCCTTTGTCGTAGGCGAGCGGGTAGCCGTTTGAGGCAACGACCACACCGAGAGTTACGCCACTGTCCGTCCAAGTGATGTTTGTCTCCTTGCCATCGAGGATATCGCTGATGTTTTGAGCGAAATTTGACGTCAGGCGAGGGAGGATAATCTGAGTTTCTGGGTCGCCAAAGCGGGCGTTGAACTCGATGACCTTTGGTCCGTCCGCTGTCAAGATGAGACCACAGTAAAGGATGCCAAGATAAGGACGCCCCTCAGCAATCATGCCCTTAAGGACTGGTTTGACGATGGTTTCAACGGCTGTATTCACCACTGACTGAGGCAGGTGGGGAACTGGTGCATAGGCACCCATACCACCTGTGTTTGGACCCTTGTCGCCGTCAAAGGCACGTTTGTGATCCTGAGCTGTCGGCATGATGTAAAACTGGTCGCCGTTGACGAAGGCAAAGAGGGAGAACTCTTCCCCATCCAAAAATTCTTCGATGACCACGCGCGCACCAGAATCCCCGAACTTATTGTCCAGCAGCATGTCCTGAGCTGCTTCTACCGCCTGCTCGACCGTCTCTGCCACGACCACGCCCTTACCTAGCGCCAGCCCATCCGCCTTGACCACGATAGGCGCATCCTGCGCCTCGATGTAGGCCTTAGCTTTTTCGAAGTCGGAAAATGTGCCATAGGCTGCTGTCGGAACGCCGTATTTGACCATGATTTCCTTGGCAAAATCTTTTGACCATTCTAGCTCCGCTGCCAAACGAGTCGGACCAAAAGCCTTGAGCCCAGCCTGATTGAAATCATCAACGATACCAGCCGCTAGCGCATCATCCGGACCTATAAAGGTCCAATCGATATCATTTGCTTTAGCAAAATTAATCAACTTAGAATGTTCAGAAATAGCGATATCCACCAAATCCAAGCCATCCAAGGTCATACCATCATTCCCAGGTGCCACAAAGACCTGTTCAACACCATCAGACTCCAATAACTTCTTAGCAATCGCATGCTCACGACCACCTGAACCAACAACCAAGAGCTTCATAACTTCCCCTTTAAGACGAATTTTATAAAAATATTATACCACATTTGTTCGTTTTATAAATAATTCACCTGTATTTCTTTACTAACGTTCGGAATTATCAGCTTACATTTTCAATAAAATAAAATCCCTGCACTTTCACCAGCGAATGCGAATAGTTAAGGCAGGAGGAATTTTATGAAAAAATATTCTAAATTTTTGTTGTTATCAGCTGCCGTCTTAGCTACTGCGAGTTTTCCAATTGACAGTCGGGCTGAAGAAATCAGCCCTCGATCAGATAGTAAAAATTTAGCTCAACCCATTCCAACAGACCCAACTACTCTCACTCAACCAATCAAAATTGAACAAAAAGACCAGAACGTCATAATCTCTTACCGTCGTTCTCCACAACAAGAAGGCTATAAAATCCAATACGCTGTCTGGTCCAATGAAAACGGGCAAGACGACATTAAGTGGTATCTCGCCGACAAAGAGCAGACTGAGTTTTCTCTTGCCAACCATACTGGCTACGGAAACTATACGGTGCATGCCTATATCATTATCCAGGATCGATTGGTCTTTTTAGATGCAGGAGCCTTTACCCGCTCCAAATCACCCGTCAGTCTGACTTCGACCATTTCCGAAGTCGGTGCGATTGATATTACTGTCCAAAATCTGCCAGAAACCACCACTGAAGTCAAGATTCCAACTTGGTCCAGTCAAAATGGGCAGAATGACATTGTTTGGTACAGCGCTACTAAAAATGACGATGGTAGCTATCGTTTGCGCATCCCTCTCAATGCACATAACTTTAATTTGGGCAATTACGAAAGCCACGTTTATATCAAAGAAAATGGGCAAGACACTCAAAAATATGTAGTAAAAGCTACAACTCTTGTCGAAAATGGACATGTCCCGCTACAGCCAAAACCGACCATCACCTACGGAAATGTCAATCAGACAACAGAAACCTATCAGGTACTCACCCAAGAAACATTGCAGTCAAAGAAGATAAAATCCGTTGATGTCGCGACTTGGTCTATGGATAAGCAGGCCAATATCAAATGGCGGAAAGCCAATCTCATCAATGGTAACTATCAAGTAGCGGTAGATTTTCAAGAACACCAAAATCACACCGGAATCTACCAAAATCATGTCTACGTGACCTATACAGACGGGACACGCACAGGTTATGCTCAACCTACAGTGGACTTGACCGCCGCAAAATTACCCCTAGCCTTCAGCTCTCAATTTATCGCCGCAAGCACCATGCAACTCACCGCTAAAAATATCTATGGATCAGGCGATGTGCAATTCGCTATTTGGTCAGATGAAAATGGACAAGATGACTTGAAATGGTACAAGACAACCCTTTCAGCAGATAAAACCTACAGTCTGAAACTCCCCTTGACCAATCACAAAGGAATCGGAAAATACAACGTGCATATCTACCAAAACGGAAAAGGGTTAAAAGCAACCACCATGGATATCACTGCTACTCAGAAAGAAAGCACACCAAATACCTATCCCGTTGGCCAATGCACCTGGGGAGTCAAAGAAGTCGCCCCTTGGGTTGGAAACTGGTGGGGAAATGCCAACACCTGGGCTGAGTCTGCTAAAAAAGCTGGATTCACAATCGGAAATGTTCCAAAAGTTGGATCCATCGCTGTCTGGACAAGTGGGGCATTTGGCCATGTCGCTTTCGTAACCGAGGTTCGTAGCTCTAGCCAAATTCGCGTACAAGAATCAAATTATGCAGGCAAGATGTATCTTGGAGACTTCCGCGGCTGGTTCAATCCCATTTCCGACGGTGTCGCAGCCTACATTTACCCAAACTAAACTCAAAGGCACATCTTGTGCCTTTTTTTGCAAAAGAAAAACCCGACCAAAGTCGAGTTATTTCTAGTTACAGATATGGATACTGGATTTGCCAGTAAAAATTTTTACGATATCCGTTGTTGCTTTAGCAACTTACGAATATCTATGCAAAGATGTCCCAAGAGTCAGGTTCGCAGAACCGTAACAATTGGATGACAACTACTGCTAGGACTGACTGTAGTATAGTCCTGCTAGCTTAAGTTTTCCTAAAAGATTTCTTACACAAATCTTAATGTCTAAAATGACGAACACCTGTGAAAATCATGGTCATGTCGTGCTTATTGGCCGCATCAATCGACTCTTGGTCTCTGACGGAACCACCTGGCTGAATAATGGCCTTGATACCTGCGGCAGCAATTTCTTCGATATTGTCCGCAAATGGGAAGAAGGCATCGGAAGCAAGAACAGCGCCGTCAAGGCGGTCTTTGGCTGCTTCGATAGCGATTTTGACTGCTCCAACACGGTTAGTTTGACCTGAACCGACACCTAGTGTCATGTGGTCATTGGCTACCAAAATACCGTTTGATTTGACGTACTTGATGGCCTTCCAAGCGAATGCCATAGCAATCGCTTCTTGCTCGGTTGGTTGGCGGTCTGTCACCACTTGCCAGTCAGCTGGGCTTTCCTTGACCACGTCTTGATTTTGCACCAAAAGTCCACCAACCACACCTGTGTATTCAGCTTCGACTTCGCTGGCGTCTTGGGCGTCAAATGGCAACTCTAAGATACGAAGATTTTTCTTTTTATTGGTTAAAATGGCTAGCGCTTCTTCAGAGTAAGACGGTGCTATGATGATTTCAAGGAAAATTGGGTGCATTTTCTCAGCTGTCGCCGCATCAACTTCTCTGTTCAAGACGACGATTCCTCCGAAAATAGAAACCGGATCAGCAGCGTAAGCATTGTCCCAAGCTGTCTCAATATCGTCTGCCTGCCCGATACCACAAGGGTTCATGTGTTTGAGGGCAACAACTGTTGGACGGTCCTTGAAGTCACGAATGATACGAATAGCCGCATCAGCATCGCGGATATTGTTGAAGGACAATTCTTTTCCGTTGAGCTGTTTGGCTGAAGCGATTGAATAGTCTGTCGGAATAGCTTTTTGGTAGAAATCAGCATCCTGTTGTGGGTTTTCTCCGTAGCGCATTGGCTGTTTGAGGTCGTAGGTGAGCGTTAATTTTTCAGGCTTAGCCTCTCCCACTTGTGCTGTGAAATACTCAGCAATCAAGGCATCGTAGGCTGCTGTGTGGCGGAAAACCTTGGCTGCCAAACGTTGGCGAGTGGCATAGGTTGTCTCACCAGCGTCAGCCAATTCATCCAAGACCACGACATAGTCCGCAGGGTCCACCACAACGGTAACGCTAGCGTGATTCTTTGCTGCTGAACGAAGCATTGATGGTCCACCAATATCAATATTTTCAACCGCATCCGCGTAAGTCACATCGGGTTTGAGGATAGTTTCCTTGAATGGGTAAAGGTTAACCACCACAAGGTCAATCATCTCGAGGTTATTTTCCTTAGCAGCTTCTTGGTGGCTATCAAGGTCACGACGTGCCAAAAGACCACCGTGAATCTTAGGATGAAGGGTCTTAACGCGGCCATCCATCATCTCAGGAAAGCCAGTTACATCGTCAATGGCGATGGTCTCAAGACCAGCTTCGTCAAGAGCCTTCTTAGTCCCACCTGTTGAGATAATTTCCCAACCTAATTTTTTCAGTTGACTAGCAAAATCAATAATGCCAGCTTTATCAGAAACACTGATTAGTGCACGTTTTGTCATTTTTTCTCCTTTTTCCAATCAATTTCATAAGCTCTGTATTCATGAGAAAATTCATAACCGAGTTGTAGAGCTAAATGAAGCGAAACCTTTGTATGTGCATCCCAACTTGGATAAAGACCGCGCGCCAAGCATTCTAAAATCAACTTCGCCCCAGCAATCTTGGCCAATCCTTTTCTGCGATAATCAGGATGTGTGTCAATTTCAATCTCGATACCATCTTGATAGGTCGAATAAGAGGATGCTCCTGCTACCATTTGGCCTTTATGTAATATAACAACGCCTACACCAAACTGTTGATAATGCAAAAAATTATCATAGTTAGCCACTAAATCCTGAGACCATGTTTCCTCAAGACAAGCATCATAAATTTGCTGGTCGATGCATCTCAGCTCAAGTTCTTTCGGTAAGCCCAAAACAATGTCTTTCAACATTTTGTCATCAAAATCCGTATTTTTCTTGGTAGCGTAGCGTGTAAAAGCATGTGCTTTTTCTTTATATGTCGCTTCTATCAAATTTGCCCATGCTTGATTTTGCGGGACTAAAATAATATCTTGCCCCCGACACAATTCAAGCAAGTCTGTATTTGGTCGTCCTGCTAAAAAACCAAACGCAACCTCTTTTCCAAGTTTTGCAAGAGCAGATTGGGGTTGACTATCACCATCTACCCAAACCTCTCCCATAACACCTTGCAAACAAGACAAAATGATTGTCTCTTCCCAATTTCCAAAAATAAGCTCTGCTAATTTCAAATCTTTTAATCGTTTCATAGTTTCATTGTAGCAAAGTTTAACCTTTTTTTACCACTCCAAAACTCTCCAAAACCTCCGGATACAACTGATACTCTGCCTCATGAATCCTTGCTTCAAAAATCTCAATGGTATCGTCAGCTGAGCACGGCACGCGCACTTGTTTGATGATTTTACCTGTGTCAACACCGCTATCCACCCAGTGAACGGTCACGCCTGATTCAGCCACACCTGCATTCCAAGCGTCCTCGATACCGTGTGCACCTGGAAATTCTGGCAAATAGGCTGGGTGGATGTTGATGATACGACCTTCGTAGGCAGAAAGCAGCGTTGACCCGACAATCTTCATGTAACCAGCCAGCACCACCAAATCGATTTCATGTTCAGCCAGCAACTCAACAATAGCTTCTTCATAATCTGCCTTGCTATCGAATTCCTTGAGTTCAAAGGCATAGCTAGGCACACCTAATTGCTCAGCACGCTCTAGGACATAGGCGTTTCGATGGTCTGAAAAGACAAACTCTACCGGAAATTGCTCGGCAATGACTTGAAAATTGGAGCCATTCCCCGAGGCAAATACTGCAATCTTTTTGGCCATTACTTAATCACCACGCTAGCGCCAACTTTTTCCACAATACGACCAAGCTCATAAGCAGGCTCATCAAGAAACTCTTTGACACGCGCAACATTTTCAGGGCTAACAGCCAGCATGATGCCGACACCCATGTTGAAAATCTCGAACATCTCTTCGTGCTTAATCTCACCGTATGTTTCAAGGGCTTTGAAAATCGGTAAAACTGGCACCTTGTCTTCCTCAATCTCAGCAGCCAAATCATCAGCAAACATACGAGGCACATTTTCGATGAAACCACCACCTGTGATGTGGGCAATCCCGTTGACCAAACCTCCCTTAATCAATGGAAGCAAGGCTTTCACATAAATACGGGTTGGCTCAAGAAGAACATCCTTGAGTTTCTTGCCTTCCAATTCAGGAAGGACTTCCTCACCTGTGTAATCCGCAAAGACACGGCGGACAAGCGAATAACCGTTTGAATGAATTCCTGACGAAGCAAGGCCGAGCAGAACATCACCAGACTTGACTTTTGAACCGTCAATAATCTGTGATTTTTCAGCTACGCCGACCGCAAAACCAGCCAAATCGTAATCGTCTTCGCCATACATACCAGGCATTTCAGCCGTTTCGCCACCAATAAGAGCGGCGCCAGCTTGAACACAACCTTCAGCCACACCGGCTACCACTTGCTCCAGTTTAGCAGGAATATTTTTCCCAGTCGCTACGTAGTCTAAGAAATAGAGCGGCTCTGCACCTGCTGCAATGATGTCATTAACACACATGGCCACACAGTCCTGACCAATCGTGTCATGCTTGTCATACTTGATAGCCAACATGAGTTTGGTGCCCACACCATCAGTTCCAGAGATAAGAATCGGCTCTTTGACGCCGGTCGCTGTCAGATCAAACATCCCTCCAAAACCACCGAGAGCTCCCATGACACCCGCACGCTCGGTCCGCGCCACGTGTTTTTTGATGCGCTCAACCACTTCGTAACCCGCTTCAACGTCAACACCTGACTGAGCGTATGCATTTTTCTTTTCAGACATTTTTATTCCTTTCTTTTTGGAAAATAGCAGAGCTGTTACTTGACCTCATCAATGTAAAAACTACTTTTTTCTTCTAAACTTTTCAGATAGGCTTCCTCGTAATCATAAAGCGGCGTTGGATAATGGCCATCAAAGTAAGCCACACAGAGACCACCATTTGGCGCATCAGTATCAAGACCAATGGAGTCAATCAAACCATCTAAGGAGAGGTAGGTCAAACTATCTGCACCGATAATCTTGCAGACTTCATCAACAGTATGATTGGCTGAAATCAACTCACGCCGTGTCTGAATATCAATGCCGTAGAAACAAGGATACTTAAGCTCTGGACTGCCAATCGCCACATGGATCTCCTTGGCTCCTGCTTCACGCAGTAATTGCACGATGCGGCGAGAGGTCGTCCCACGTACGATAGAATCGTCAATCATGACCACGCGCTTGTCTTTGACCACTCCTGAAACAGCAGATAACTTCATCCGTACGCCTTGCTCACGCAATTCTTGTGTGGGTTGAATGAAGGTGCGCTGGGTGTATTGATTTTTTACCAAGCCCATCTCGTTTGGAAGTCCGGATTCTTCGGCAAAGCCCATAGCTGCTGAGAGTGACGAGTTGGGCACACCGACCACGATATCAGCCTCATGCTTGAATTCCTGCGCCAGCCTTTTCCCCATATTTTTACGAGCCGTATGAATGTTAACTCCAGCAATGGTCGAGTCTGGACGAGCAAAGTAGACATACTCCATAGAGCAAATGGCTAGCTGAGTGTCTGTGGTGTACTGGTCATAGGTAATCCCCTTGTCATCAATGATGATGATTTCCCCAGGCTTAACGTCTCTCACCCACTCGGCACCAACGACTTCAAAGGCACAGGTTTCACTAGCTAAAACCCATGCACCATTTTTCATCCGACCAATCGACAGGGGACGAAAACCGTTGGGATCAAGCGCAGCGATGAGCTTGTCTTCTGTCATGAGAAGATAAGCAAAGCCACCTTTTACCGTATTCAGCGCCTCTTTGACTTTTCCAATGAAGTCTGGATGGTGGCTGCGACGAATCAGGTGCATCAAGATCTCAGTGTCTGATGAAGCATTAAAAATAGCTCCCTGATGCTCCAATTCTTTTTTTAGGGAAAGGGCATTGGTCAAGTTCCCATTGTGGCAAAGGCCGAACTGCTCATCTGTGAAATTATAGAGAAAGGGCTGGATGTTATTGATAGAGGCTGTGCCTGCTGTTGCATAGCGAACATGTCCAATGGCCGCACTACCTGTTAATTGCTCCAAATCTTCCTGATGTTTAAAAACTTCTGAGAGCAGACCGGTATTACGATGCTGGAGGAGTTTGCCTGCATCATTTGAGATAATGCCTGCCCCCTCTTGACCTCGGTGCTGCAAACTATGTAGCCCAAAATAAGTTACTTGTGCTGCCTGTGGGTGCCCCCAGATTCCAAAGACACCGCATTCTTCGTTTAATGATTTTACTTCGTATGTCATTGTTTTTCCTAATATAACACTTTTTTCTATACTTACCTTAGGTGGCAGGGACGGTAGCAACCATCTTCGATGTCTCATACCTTAACTTTGAGCCTAAGGTCTCAAAGTTCCCCAGTAACCTAACAAATACATTGTTAGGTTACTCTTGCCACAGCGGTAAGTATGATTATAGGCTCACTGCGTTCGCCTTATTTGCCTGTAAAGTATTTTACAGCTGATTCAAAGAGATGTTGGTCTTTGTTTCCTGGGATGTTTTGGAAGAGACCATCTTCCCAGCGTTCTGAGTGCCCCATTTTACCGATGATTTGACCGTTCTTGCTGGTAATCCCTTCGATGGCATTGACTGAACCGTTTGGATTGTACTTGCTGTCCATGCTTGGCTTGCCATCAAAGTCAACGTATTGACTCCAAATTTGACCATTATCATGAAGTTCTGCAAATTCTTCTGCTGTCACGACAAATTTACCTTCACCATGTGACACTGGAATGGCATGAATATCACCGACTTGCACGCCCGCAAGCCATGGTGAATTGGTATTAGCGATACGTGTTTCCACCATCTTAGCGACGTGTTGATTGGCATCGTTGTAGAAGAGCGTCGGACTAGTTGTGCCAGCTTCCTCAAAGTTACCATAAGGAAGCAAACCTGATTTGACAAGGGCTTGGAAACCATTACAGATACCGATGATGAGACCACCTTGTTCGATAAAGGCGTCAATAGCTGCGCGAACTTTTTCATTGAGCAAGATATTGACGATGAACTTAGCAGAGCCATCTGGCTCATCAGCTGCTGAGAAGCCACCCGCAAAGAAGATGATATTGGCTTTTTCAATGTTAGCAACCATGGTGTCAACTGAGTCAGCAATAGCAGTTTCGTTCAAGGTGACAAATGGCACCAAGTTGACTGCTGCACCTGCTTGTTCAAAGGCTTTAGCTGAGTCATATTCGGAGTTTGTTCCTGGGAAAGCAGGGATGTAAACCAATGGTTTGTCAACAGTTCCTTTGGCTGTAATCACAGCATCTGAAGCCACTGCTGGCACTGCTTCAAGTGCGGTGCTTTGTTCGAATTCTGTTGGGTAAACCTCTTCAAGTTTGCCTTCAAAGGCTGAGAGGAGCTTGTCACCTGAAAGAAGCACATCGTTGATAACCACTGTAAAGTCAGCGGTTGTTTGACCAATTTTAACCGCGCCAGCAATTTCTTCATCTGACGTGAAGACGAAACCACCAAGTTGCGCTGTCAAGACCTTGTCAAGCTCTGCCACATTGACAGAGGCACCGATACGGTTACCAAAACTCATCAAGGCAAGGCTTTCAAGAAGACCGCCGTATTTAATGGCTGACGCTGCTGTAACAGTGTGCTCAGCCTGAATCTTTTCAAAGGCTGTAAAGTTAGCATTGATCGTATCAAAGTCGATATCTTGACCAAGAGCAGGACCTGCAAGGTAGTAAATGTTTTGACCTACGGCCTTAAACTCAGGAGAAAGTACCTTGTCGCTGTCTGCGGTTGTCACCCCGAAGGCTACCAAGGTTGGTGGCACTGTCAATTCTTCAAAGGTTCCAGACATGGAGTCCTTGCCACCGATTGATGGCAAACCAAGTTGAATTTGCGCCTCGATAGAACCAAGAAGGGCTGACACAGGTTGACCAAAGCGTTCTGCCTGTTTGTCCATACGCTCGAAGTATTCTTGATAAGAGAAGCGCGCTTTAGACCAGTTGGCACCTGTTGCAACCAAGCGCGCTGTCGCTTCGACCACTGCATAAGCTGCACCGTGGTAAGGTGACCATTCAGCCAGATATGGGTTGAAACCTTGTGCCATAACAGATGCGGTCTTGGTCACACCATTTTGAACTGGAAGCTTTTGAACAGAAGCCTCAGTTGGTGTGATTTGGTAACGACCACCGATTGGATGGTTGACGGTTGAACGACCAACAGATGAGTCAAAAATGGTTTGAAGACCTTTTTGACTGGCATGATTCAAGTCTGAAAGCATGGCTAGCGCATCAGCTTCAAGCGTCTCAGCTGACGTGTCAATTTGTCCTGGAAGGTCAACTGCTTTGTCAACCACCTTGGCATCAACCACCACGCGCACACCGTTTGTATCAAGGAAACTGCGCTCCAAGTCGACGATTTTTTGACCATTCCAAGTCAAGACAAGGTTTGGTTTTTCAGTAACGATTGCCACCACAACCGCATGGATATTCTCCTTAGCACATTCGGCGATAAATTGGTCCACATCACTGGGACGAACTACAACTGACATACGTTCTTGTGATTCTGAGATGGCAATTTCGGTTCCGTTAAGACCAGCGTATTTGAGTGGTACCTTATTCAAATCAATCTCAAGACCGTCAGCTAATTCACCGATAGCGACACAGACTCCACCAGCGCCAAAATCATTTGATTTCTTGATGAGACGAGTCACATCGCCATTGCGGAAAAGACGCTGAATTTTACGTTCTTCGATGGCATTCCCTTTTTGGACTTCAGCGCCAGCTGTTTCCACAGACTCAACCGTTTGAACCTTAGAAGAACCGGTCGCACCACCGACACCGTCACGACCTGTTTTCCCACCGAGGAGGATAACCACATCACCAGCCTCTGGTTTTTCACGGACAACATTTTTCTTAGGAGCAGCGCCGACAACAGCACCAAGCTCCATACGCTTAGCGACAAAACCTGGGTGGAAATACTCGCGCACATAAGTTGTTGCAAGACCGATTTGGTTACCATATGAAGAATAGCCATGCGCCGCTGTTTTAGAGATGATTTGTTGAGGCAATTTACCAGCACGCGTGTGAGCGATTGGAGTCGTGATGTCGCCAGCTCCTGAGATACGCATAGCTTGGTAAACATAAGAACGCCCTGACAACGGGTCACGAATGGCTCCACCGATACAAGTTGCAGCACCACCAAATGGTTCGATTTCTGTCGGGTGGTTGTGGGTTTCATTTTTGAACATAAGGAGCCAAGGCTCTTTGACACCATCAACGTCCACTTCAATCTCAACCGAGCAGGCATTGATTTCATCAGACACTTCCATGTCATCCAAGCGCCCGTTAGCACGTTCATAACGACCAAAGATTGTCGCCATATCCATAAGAGTTTCTGGTTTTTCAGAATGACCAAGTTCATTACGCATGGCAATGTATTTATCATAGGTTGCTTGCAATTGTGCTTGGAATTTAGACTCTGAAAAATCAATTGATTTCAACTCCGTCTCGAAAGTGGTATGACGACAATGGTCAGACCAGTACGTATCCAAGACTTTCAATTCTGTCTCAGTTGGTACACGACCGATTGATTTAAAGTAATCTTGAATGAACAGAAGGTCATCAACTTCCATTGCCAAACCTTCTTGAGCCTTATAAGCTGCAAAATCTTCTGCTGTATACGTTGCAAAGAAATCAAGATTTGGAATAGTCTTATCAGAATTTGAAAATTCTTGCGGATGAATAGCAACCGTAATATCTTTAAAACGTGAATCGACTGGATTCAACAAGTAATTTTTTACAGTCGCTAATTCATCAGCATCCACATCAGCATTAACCAAATACAATTGAGCCGTATTGACAACCACATCGCTAGAACTTCCAAGCAAAAGCAAGGCTTCTTGTGAACTCGCTGCACGTTGGTCAAATTGACCTGGAACAGCCTCAATGGCAAAAAAGGCTGCCTTTGCTAAGTCAGCTTCTACAGTCGCCTCGTCCAAAATTGTATCCGTTACTTGCTCAGAAAAAACATGTTTCTCCGCACGCGCAAACAAATCCTCTGCCAAGTTAAACACATCATACACTTGAATGATCCGAACATCTTTCAAGGTTTTCAATTGCAAATTATGTTGCAATTCCTTAACCAAAGATTCTGATTTAATCTGAAAATTAGCCTTTTTCTCAACGAAAATACGTTTATCCATTTTATTTAAGCTCCTGCAATTTTTCAAGCACTTCTTTGTAAACATCTATCAAGCTACCAAGTTCCCGACGGAAGACATCTTTATCCATGTGCCGCCCCTCAGCATCCCACAGTCGGCAGTTATCTGGAGAAAATTCGTCCGCCAAAATAATCTTGCCATTTTTATCCTTACCAAATTCCAATTTAAAGTCAATCAAGCGAAGACCAATTTGATCAAACCAATCTTTCAAAAGTTCATTGATTCGACGTGTTTCAGCCTTGATATAGGCAATATCCTCATCAGTTGCAATCTTCAAGAAGGTCACATGTTCATCATTGATAAATGGATCATCTAAATCATCATTCTTATAGTAAAATTCAACAATCGGCATCTCCAAAGCAAGTCCTTCTTCCACGCCAAAACGTTTTGAAAATGAACCAGCAGTCACATTACGAAGGACAACCTCCAACGGAACAATATCAACTTTTTTATTCAATTGTTCGGTTTCTGACAATTTTTCCACAAAATGTGTTGCAATACCCGCAGCGTTTAATTTCTCAAAAATAAGAGAAGAAATCTGGTTATTGAGTACTGCTTTCCCGGCAATCGTCTCTTTTCGGGCTCCATTAAGCATGGTCGCCTGATCTTTATAAACCGAAACAATCAAATCATCATTTTCTGTGCTATAAATATCCTTTGCTTTACCTGAATAAACCAAATCTCTTTTCATGTTTTCGTTCGCCTTTCACGCTTTGTTGATTTGATTATAGCACACAATTTTTTAAAAACAAATCAAAAACAGACTTTTTTATAAATATAAAAAATAACGTCCGTATTTTACGGACGTTATTTCTGTTCAGCTATATAATCTACCAAATCAGACACACTTGTGAAACTTTCAATCGCTTCATCTGGAATCTCCACTCCGAAGACATCCTCCACTGTAACGACAAATTCCATCAACTCGACAGAGTCCTCTGCAAAACTCGCAATTTCGGTATTCATCGTGATAGCGAGCTGAGCACGTTTTTCTGCATCGATTAACTCGATCAACTGCTCAAATAATTTCTCTTTACTCATTCGTTTCCTCCACTACTGAGAATTTTTCAACCGACTTCGGTACGACTTGCGTTTCCAACATCAAGCGAACCTGGCGAATAGTTGAAAAAATCGCCTTGGCATCACTCGAACCATGTGCCTTCACAACTGGCGCATTGAGACCAAAAAGAACAGCACCACCAGCATCAGAATAATCCAAGGACTTCTTCATAGTCCGCAAGCTATCTTTCATAAAGAGATAACCGATTTTAGCCTTCCAGCCTCCGCCTTCAATAGCAGACTTGAGTTGCCCCATAATTCCCATCGCTGTTCCTTCGATAGACTTGAGGACAGCATTTCCTGTAAATCCGTCTGTCACGACAACATCTGCCACTCCAGACATCAAGTCACGCGCCTCTACATTTCCAATAAAATGAATGGACGGCTCTTGTGACAGAAGTGCAAAGGTCTCCTTGCGAAGAGGATCACCCTTGGTTTCTTCGGTGCCATTATTCAACAAACCAACGCGTGGACGAGCAATTCCGCGGACATTTTCAGCATAGAAAGAACCTAAAACCGCATACTGATGCAAGTGCTCTGCTGTGCTTTCAGCATTGGCTCCCAAGTCTAGCATATCAAACCCTTTACCATCTGTAGTCGGCAAGGTTGACAATAGCCCTGGACGCGTAATTCCTTTAATACGCCCCACTACAAAAATACCAGCTGCAAGTAGAGCTCCTGTATTTCCTGCAGAAAGAACTGCATCGGCTTGTCCTTCTTTCACAGCCTTGGCTGCCAATACCATAGAAGCATTTTTCTTACGACGAACGGCCTTAGCCGGCTCATCATCTGAGTTAATTTTCTCATCCGTATGGATAATGCTCACACGCTCTGTTGCCGTCAAATAGGGCTTAATCTTATTTTCATCACCGTAAAGTTGAATCTCAATATCTGAAAAAGCCTCTAAAGCCTGATTAACCCCTTCGACAATAGCCTTAGGAGCATGGTCGCCACCCATAGCATCAACTGCAATTTTTTTCATAGTTATTCTTTACCTCTCTCATCGATTACTCCATCCTATTATAGCACGGAAAACAATCTCATCTCACTTTTTACCCTTCATGACGTCTCCCCAATTTTGAAGATCATCAATAAACTTCTTACTCTTCAAGTGAATACCAACGTATTCTTCGTATAATTGATCGATAAAAAGCCGTAATTTTTTCTTCATTTCTGGCTGCAATGAGATGGTCTTCAACTCATCAAACGAAATAGCCTGAAATTGATCAATCAAATAAGGAACATTGGGATTCAAATGACTCCGCCGCTCATCCTCTTGATAATGCTGAGGACAGAGCAAACCCGAATAGGCATAGGAAAAGTCAAATGGCAGACCAACACGATGACAAAAACCACATTCGTGAAAATTCAAGGACACACCAAATCGCCCCAAAAGCTGAATTTCAAAAATATTGGTCAATACCTCATAATCCAGGCCTTCTTCCATCAACTCCAAGGTCTTTTCCAAAAATCGAAAAAGTGCTGGGTCATGCATATTATCCTGAAGACAAGCGTCTGCCAAGGCAACGATATAAGAAGCATAGCTGAGCTGGAAAATATCCTCATTGACCTTCTTAAAAGGCTGAACCTGATGAAAATCCTCTATATAACTCAAGCCATCGTCATTGATTTTCACTATAAAATCTGCCACCGTCAGAGGTTGAATTCCCGCTACCAGCTTCGATTTTGATGCATGTTTCACGAAAAACATTCGCTTGCCTGCCTTCTCTGTAAAAATCTTCACCAACTTATCATCTTCTCGAAAATTCCGATTGTAAAGAACAAGTCCTCTGGTCTCAATTCTCTCCATGTTCTTCCATAAATTCTTTCAAACGTTTCATAGCTTCCTGGATTTTCTCCATGCTTGCTGCATAAGAAATCCGCACATAGCCTTCACCATATCGACCAAAAGCTGCACCTGGAATCAAGGCAACTGCTTTTTTACGTGCAAATTCTTGCAAGAACGCCATAGAATCCTGATTGTAACCTGCAGGAATTTTTGCAAAAATATAAAAGGCGCCGTCTGGTTTGATAATGTAAAATCCGAGCTCTGTCATCTTTTCGATGATGTAATCTCGGCGCACCAGATATTCTTCCCGCATAGGTAGCGCATCATCTTTTCCATTTTTCAAGGCTTCCAAAGCACCAAATTGCATAGCAGTTGAAGCAGCAGTAACCAAGTATTGATGGCTCTTAATTAACTGAGCGATGATTTCTTCTTTGGCCATAATTAAACCAATCCGCCAACCTGTCATGGCATGCGATTTTGATAAACCTTGAATTAAAATCGTTTGTTCTGGTAAAAACTCTGCAATTGAAGTATGAGGCTGTCCAGTATATGTCAACTCTGCATAGACCTCATCTAACAATACAAAGATAGGATATTTTTTCAAAATATCCGCAAAAGCAGCTATCTGCTCTCGTGAATAAGTCACACCAGTTGGATTGGCAGGATAGTTGAGAATAACTGCCTTGAGCTTGTCTCCCTGCTCCACAATCGCTTTTTCAAGCATATCAGGCGTCAAGACAAAATCATTTTCCGTCGTGTCAATCTCGACAATATCTGCTCCTACCATGTTGACAATCGGCTCATAACCAGGATAAGCTGGCGCTGGCAAAAGGACTGTATCACCTGGCTCCAAGATGGCTACCAAGGAGGCGGACAAAGCCTCTGTCGCACCAATTGTCACCAGAATTTCATTCTCAGCTTTATAGGAAAGATTGTACTTTTCTGACACAAACTCTGATGCTGCCTGACGCAGCTCCAACAATCCAGACATACCAGTATAATGGCTTTGATTTTCATCAATGGCGCGCTTGGCTGCCTCTTTTACATGGTCTGGTGTCGTAAAATCAGGCTCTCCCAACGTCATTTTTAAAATTCCAGGAATGTCTGATATCGATTGGTCAAATTGGCGAATCATAGACACTTCAATCCGATTCAAATTTTTATTAAAACAATTTTCTAACTTCATCGAATGCACCTCATTCTTTCTTTCCTACTATCATACGAAATTTTCTGACAATTAACAAGTCTAAAGAAAGACTTCCCCAATAGAAAAAACCGAGGATTACTCCCCAGCTCCTTCTTATTTATCTTTTGAAGTCTCAAAAAGTGGTGAAAGTGGACGCTTTTCGTGAATACGAATGATGGCTTCTGCCAACAATTCCGCTGTTGAAATCTGTTCAATTTTATCAATCAAACGGTCTTCAGGAATTTGAATCGTATCCAAAACCACCAATTTTTCAATGGCTGATTTTGTGATATTGTCCATAGCAGGTCCTGACAAGACAGGGTGTGTACAGGAAGCATATACAGCAACTGCACCAGCTTCAGCAAGAGCATCTGCCGCATGACAAATTGTTCCAGCTGTATCAATCATATCATCAATCAAGATACATGTTTTACCTTCAACAGTACCGATGATATTCATCACCTCAGAAGTGTTCATTTTATCGACACTACGGCGTTTATCAATGATGGCAATCGGTGTTTTCAAGAACTGTGCCAATTTACGCGCACGAGTTACACCACCATGGTCTGGGGAAACAACTACATAACCATCTCCTACCATACCACGACGCTCAAAATAATCCGCAATCAGTGGAGCACCCATCAAGTGATCAACAGGAATATCAAAGAAACCTTGGATCTGTGCTGCATGCAAATCAACTGTCAAGACACGATCAACACCAGCAGTTTCCAACATATTTGCTACCAATTTTGACGTGATTGGCTCACGTGCACGTGCCTTACGATCCTGACGTGCATAACCATAATAAGGGATAACAACATTCACTGACTCAGCTGAAGCCCGTTTCAAGGCATCAACCATAATCAAAATTTCCATGAGATTATCATTTACTGGTGAACTAGTGGATTGAAGGATGTAAACATGTGCACCACGAATAGATTCTTCAATATTAACCTGAATTTCACCATCAGAAAATTGACGAACTGAAGACTTACCTAATGGAAGTCCGATTTTACTTGCGACTTTCGCAGCTAACTCCTGATTAGACGAAAGGGCAAAGAGTTTTAAGTCAGAAAATGACATGACTGCCTCCTATTTATTTCTACTTTACTATTTTAACGCTTTTTTGGACAATTTTCAAACAAAATCCAGAGCAAATTTCTCCACAATAAAAGACTAAGAACTGCTTCCTAGTCTTTTTTGTTTTATTAATAAATATAACCTGCTACACCATCAGCAGCTGGGTTAAACCAACCACGGAAGTTTCCTACGTACATGTTACCTGCATAGTTAGACTCTTGAACTTGGATTTGTGATCCGTTAACAGCAACTACTACTGCCACGTGACCGTATGTACCAGCTGTCCAAACAGCAATAGAACCTACACGTGGAGTTGATCCAGTAGCACGACCTGCCGCTGCTGCTGAGTAAAGCCATTGATTTGCATTACCCCAGTTGTTTCCAACCCAACCAAGTTGTTCTTTGACGCCCCAAGTACATTGACCTACAGGGTATGTATTAACGCCGCTACTTGAGTAACTTACAGTTGTAGTTGCTGGCGCTGTATAGCTTGCTACTGCTTGTGGTGCTGATGTCGCAGCAACCGATGTTCCAGTAGCTACTGCTTGAGTTGTAACTGGTGATGCAACTGCTTGTTGTTGTTTCGCAGCAACTTCAGCTTGTTGAGCCAAGTAAGCAGCTTGTGCTTCTGCTGCAGCTTTAGCAGCAGCCTCAGCTTCAGCTTTTTGTGCAAGAAGTGAGTTTTTTTCATCTTGAGCAGTTGCTTTTTCAGCAGCCAAGCTCAATTGTGCAGCCTTCAAGTTTGCTTGTTGAGTTTGCAATTCTTGAGCTGAATCATCTAATTTTTTCCAGTTAGCTTCAACTGTATTGATAGCTGCTTGGTTAGCTTCTTGTTTCTTAGCAATTGCTTCTTTATCAGCTTTTTGTTGTTGCAACATTTTGTTGTTAGCTGCAACGATTTCACGCATTGCATTCACACGAGAAACTGCATCTGCAATATTCTTAGAATCTAAAATTGTGTTGATATAGCTTGTAGCAGAAGCATCTGTCTGTGCGCTACGTGCTTGTTTTTCCAAAGCAGAAGAACGTGACACGATATCCGCAGCCAAAGTTTTGATTTCTTTGCTCAAAGCCTCCGATTCAGCCGTCAATTTTTCATTTTCTGCTTTCAAGCTAGCTTGTTCAGCCACAATTGAATCAACTTTTGCTTGTAAGCTATCTACTTGTGATTGAGCAGAAGCTTGTTGTGACTCGATTGAGCTAATTTTACTATCCTGTGCAGCAATCTTACTGTCCACATCATCTGCACTTACTACTGCAAAATTACTTGCATTTGACAATACAACAATACTAAGCAAAGCAGCAGCTAAGATTTTTTTCTTCATAGATCTAAATCTCTCCTCTAATCTTTTTGACTATACAATAATAACAAAAAAAACGCGTTTATATGTTACGCGTTTGTTACATTTCTATGTCTTGTTTGTTATTCCAAAAATTTTTTTAAAAAATGGCTGGAGAGCTACTAATGTCAGGCAATTAAAGAGTAATGTCGGGGCTAAATTATAAAATACAAACATATACATAGATAGATTTGTTAAATGAAATAAGCGCCCGAGTAAAAAACTACCAAATTCAAATCCAAACAGTACAACCAATAATATTGTAATATTCGATAAGACATTAAATTTTAACTGCTGGTAAAAATAATAAATTAAATACACCATCAAAGGCAAGATTGTCAATCCTATCCCTAGAACATTCAAATAGTATATATCATAAAGAGCTCCTAATGCCGTCATAATAATCAGCTGCCCCCGCAATGTCATATCAACACTATAAAAGATAGACAAAATAAAGAGAATATGGCTTGATACCGTCATAGCGCCTGGAAGCCAATTGGTTATCAGCGTAGACAGTTGCCCATCAATCAAAAAAGCTATAAGGAAAATAAGCGGACTTAGATATAATAAATACTTCTTATTCATCTCCACCACCCACAAGTGTAACCGAATAAATAGCTGAAAAATCTGCTGACGGCGATACATATAGTTCCCGGCTAAGATTATTACTACTTGTCTTCACAGATTTGACCTGACCGACTGATAGATTAGCTGCCATATCCCCTGCTAAATCGCTTGTAACAACTGGACTTCCTACTGCAATATCTGCAGAAGAGTTTAATTGTGACACGATAAAAGCCTTATTTTCAATATCATAACCACTCAAAATACCATACACAGCCTCGCCAGCCGCTGAAATGCGAACAGCAACTTTTGTGAAATCTGCTGAACTCGTGAATAACTGAACTGACGCAGAATTCTCTTCAACATCTGTTACAATACCAACAATTCCGCCATTAGCAACCACTAGCATATTAGAAGTTACCCCTTGAGAAGAACCTCTGTTCACTACCATTTTATTTAGCCAACTAACTGGAGTCCGGACAGAAACCAAGGCAGGAATCTTGACCCTATTTCCAGCTTCTTCCGTTAAACCCAAAGAAGATTTTAGGCTATCATTCTCTTTTTTCAAAGTTTGATTTTCGGTAGCCTCATCCTTAAGGGTTGATAAAGTCTTTTTCAATTCTTGGTTCTCACCATATGTATCTACTAAATCTTGAAAAAACATTTTACGCTCTGATAAAAAACGAACTGGTCCTGATAAGACTTCATTCACAACCGAAACAACATTTTTTGCACCCGAAGAGACAAGTGGAATTTCTACACTATTCTTAGTCGTCAAAAAAAGAAAGGAAAGAGAAATAATACTCAACACTGAGACAATAATAAATAATCTAGACTTTTTATAGCGATTCATAATTCAACCTCCACTTTCAAATTAAGTACAAAAAAGAGAATATCGTTAGATACTCTCGTAAACTACGGAGAATAAGGGATTCGAACCCTTGCGCCAGTTACCCGACCTAACGATTTAGCAAACCGTCCTCTTCAGCCTCTTGAGTAATTCTCCATTATGCTATATTAATGGGCACGAGTGGAATCGAACCACCGACCTCACGCTTATCAGGCGTGCGCTCTAACCATCTGAGCTACGCGCCCAAGTAAAAACTTGGTATAAAGACCTAATGGCGCGAGACGGAATCGAACCGCCGACACATGGAGCTTCAATCCATTGCTCTACCAACTGAGCTACCGAGCCAATATTGCGGGAGCAGGAT
>NZ_JALJXU010000012.1 GCF_024170225.1 Streptococcus gallinaceus
TCACAGCTCACAGCTCACAGCTCACAGCTCACAGCTCACAGCTCACAGCTCACAGCTCACAGCTCACAGCTCACAGCTCACAGCTCACAGCTCACGCTGATTATGTAATCGGACGTGTTTTTTGTCAAGCACTAAAACAAGCTTTTTCGCATTTTTGTGAGGAAGTTTTTTATTTTGTTTCGGGATTTGATAAGTTAATTGTTGGAGGGGGAGAATGACACCTCTAGCTATTGATAGAAGTTGGCAATCTGGTAACGAAAGAGCTGACAACTTGTTTTTTTGGAGAACATTTGGTTTTGAAGAAAAAGACGTACTAACAGAGAATACAGACGGCATTGTCAAAGGAACATTGTTTGAGTTTAAGAATAATATTGCAGACCTTAATATCGTTCTTGTACAAGCTATCCATTATCTTTCTAAGTTGAGAAATAAAGGTGGTATTCCAATACCTAGTAAAATTGTCTTAATTGATATTAGTAAAGACCATGCCTATGTTTATGATGCAACTCAATATCGTACTGAAATTGAGCAAAACTATACAAATAGTGCTTCTAAAGATGTTAAGCAGTTGACATTGAAAAATGCAACGAAACCTGAAAATGAGTTTGACTTCGCTGTATTTCAACCTAACAGTCCCAAAAATCGTGAGTTACTTAGACTATTTCAAATTAACGAGTATCAAAAATTTGAAATCAATTTTCCAAATATTTTGGGTTGGGCAAATTATATTTATCATTACGATAAATCCATAACCAAGTCTCAAATGTTTGAGAAACTTAAAAATCCATATAATTCCATAGTTGAGGACTATATCTTACCTTGGAACGGAGACGAAACAGATTTCGATACCGTAATGGATGCTTTGAATGACCCTGCAAATAGAAAAGACTTAGGAGCATTTTATACCCCATTACCCTATGTTAAAGAAGCTACAAAACTTGTCCGCCAAGCTATTGCTGGCCTTCCTAAAGGTAGGGACTATGTTATTTTGGATAGATGTGCTGGTACTGGAGCATTAGAGCATTATTTAACTGAAGAAGAGTTAAGTCATGTTGTCTTGAATACTTATGAAATCAAAGAATGGCTTGTTTTATATAACAAATACATCGGAAAGGTAAGAGCTATTATCCCACCGCTTACAATGGTACAAGCAGGAATGGGAAACTTAGTCATAGGTGGAGATGCCTTGGCAGAAGATTTTTTGTCAATTCCAATGGAAACAGAAGGAAAACATAATACATTACAAGAAATCATAGATGACAAGAATGTTGCAATTATTGGTTATGAAAATCCCCCATATTCTAGCGAGTTAGCTCGTGCTCAAGAAGGAAATGTTAAATCAAAAGACAAATTCAGCTACATAAGAAATTTGATGTCCAATGAATTTACTGGCGACAGTAATCATGCTAAAGACTTGCTTAATCAATTCGTATGGTCGTTTGAGAAATACTTTATGAGAGGAAATAATGACTATTACGTTCTGTTTGCCCCTGTTAAGTATTGGAAATCGGTTGGTCTGATGAAAAAAGTCTTTATTGATGGTTTTCTAGCAAACAGAGGGAATTTCAAAGCACAAGAAAGTTCTGTGTTGGTCGCTTTATGGAAAAATGAGTTAGATACAAAAACTGAAAGTATTACTGTTCCAGCCATGGAAATTTGGAAAAACAATAAAAAATGGGGGACAGGAAAAGGGGTTGCAGTTATAGATGTTCCAGAAGATGCAGAGCTAAAAGATATTACGGATGTGACGGTTAAAAAAGTTTACACCACTTTATCTAAATTATACTCTAAGAAGTTACCTACTGATAAAAAGGCAACTACTGTGGTTGGATATGATGGTTGTGAAACTCATTTACGTAATAATAAAAAGTTCAACCCAGTATATAGTAAGGATATTTTAGCTCACTTAGAGGCTAGTGGTTTTGGTTTGACAGCTCAAGATGTTCGTATGACTAGAATTTCGACTTATCACGGATATGGTAGTCAAGTAAGGATAGGAAATTATGCCGAGCAAACAGTCTTATTTATCGCTAAGCAATTCCCTCAAAAGAATTGGTACGAAAGAGACATCTATTATACAACTGCTGACAAAGGGGATTTGTATAAAGAGGATACAGATTTTCTTAGAAAAGCAACGTTGTGGACTTGTATTTCTCACAAAAACCATTGCTTGAGCTTTGATGGCTCTGACGGGAAGTTTTACAATAACGAGATGTGTTTAGATGAAAATTCCATAGTCCGTAAAGAATTGGTAGAGCAAGAAAAATATGGAAAACTTGATAGAGTTGATTCCATGCTATTAGGTGTCTTTGATGAATTACTTGAACTAGCAAAAGATACTCCAGAATACAATCCAAAGTATAATTACGGAACTTATCAAATTGAGTTAGAGATAAACACCTCATATAAAGACGGCAATGGTAAAAAAATTTTCAATAATGAAAAAGTTAATACTAAACTAAAAGAGCTTAAAACAAGGCTGTCTGATTACTACGATGATGAGCTTAAAAATAAATTATTTGAGTATGAATTATTGAAATAATGAAAAGACGATTTCCGTTTGGAAGTCGCCTTTTTGGGTATTATTGAAAATACTATATCTTGTGGTTGGTGTAAACTGGTATATAGTCCCCTAAAATAAAATGAGCTGGCATCTGCTTTTCATCACAATCGAACGTCAAATCGCTCCAATAATTGGAGTTCCTCTGCTGTCAGTCGTCGGTATTCTCCGCGCTTTAGATTGTCGTCCAAAACCAAAGATCCCATACTGAGGCGCTGCAGGTCTGTAACGGTTTTTCCACACGCCTGCACCATCCGCTTGATCTGATGAAATTTCCCTTCGGCAATGGTAATCCGCACTGTACTTTTATCTGCTACAGGATCCGTCGCTACAATCTCCAGCTGAGCTGGTTGACAGGTAAAATCCTGCAAGCTGATTCCTTCTCGAAATCGTTCCACATCCTTCTCTGTCATGATGCCCGCAACTTGAGCTTGGTAAAGCTTGTCCACATGCTTTTTAGGAGAGAGCATGGCATGCGCCAGAGGACCATTGTTGGTCAGCAACAACAAACCGTGCGTATCGATATCCAAGCGACCAACTGGAAAAACCTCTTTTTGGCGCGCTGTATCATCCAGCAAATCCAAGACCGTCCGATGCTTGGCATCCTCGGTCGCTGAGATGACCCCTTGAGGTTTATTGAGGAGATAGTAGACAAACTCCTCGTAGCGCAAGCCCTGTCCCTGATAGGAAACAGTATCTTTCTGGCTGTCTACTTGGCTTTTGGCTGATGTTTCAACCCGTCCATTAACCTCTATCTGCTTTTGCTTGAGAATTTTTTTGACTTCTGTGCGCGACCCAAGGCCACACTCTACTAAAAACTTGTCTAATCGCATACACGTATTATAACACACTCCAGCTATTTCAGCTTCTTCCATTGGCGAAATAGCAGGTAGGCACCGATGACGAGACAGGTAATGGCATAGATACCAAATGCTCCTGTTTTACTTGGATTGAGCTTTTCTAAAAAATTAGGTAACACCGATGCACTTGCTCCTCCGATATTGCAACCCAGTAAGACAACCGTCATCAGCGTATTCAATAAAGGCGGCGGAGTTTGCTCTGTCACACGGCTAAATACAATGGCCAGTACCAAGCTGTAGAAAAATCCTGAACACATCGCCCCGATTGCTAAGACAAAAAGATTAGCCGAGTAAGCAACAACTAACACAGCCAGACCAAAAATCAGATAAGACAGAGATAACAGCCAACCTTTAAAACGCCCCATCAACTGACCAAAAACAGTCCCAGATACAATTCCCATCAGCTGCATAAGACTCAAGACCCAGCTAGCCTGAACCGCAGTCCCGAGTCCTGCTTGATCGACGATAATGGGAATGCGGATGGTGATAAAAGTATTAACATTAATGACAAAAAAAGCAAGAAAAGCAAGGGCCAATCCCATTTTCCAGAGAGCTTTTGTCACTTTCGGTGCTTCTACCGTATCAGTAGCCTGCTCCTCATGATGACTGGGCACAAAGGCGAGAAAAAGCCCTAGAATAACCAGCGCCAATAGATAAATCAGAAAGGCTGCTTGCCAACCATAGCCCGTCAGCCAACCAACGAGCATAGTCAGACCAGCACTTCCTAAAACTTCCGTGGACCCACGCAAGCCCAACATCTGAATCCGCTCTTTTCCTTGGTAATAGTAGCCGATAATATTAATAGCACGCGCATTGATAAGGCCAATCCCTAGTCCCAAGATAATTCTGGCCACCACCATCAACGGGTAGCTTGCAAATACGACAGGCATGGAGCCGCCAATCGCCATTGCCAACAAGCCCGTCACAACAATAGCTCGCTCCGAGAAGAACTTGACAATGAACCCATTGGCCAGCAACGTCAACATGATAGTCAGAGAGGGAATGGTCATCAAAAACTCAACCTGAGCTGCTGAAATCCCTTGACAAGCAAATTCCTTCATCATTTGAGGGAGTGCCGGCGAGACTGCAAAAGTGGAAACCAGCATCAAGGATAGGGAGAGAATGCTGATTTTTTCAATGATTCGTTTCATAATTACCTTCTTTTTCTTTTTCCGTTCATTTTAGTATAATAGAGAAAAATAGAAAAACATAGGACAAATGTCACATATAAATAGATGAATACGTTATCTTTCTCTCCAACACCTCAAAATTTTCTCCAGCATCCCATGCTCCAAACTTTTCTACCAGAACAGTACCGCAAGGATTTGAAATTGGTACATTTCCAAGAAGGACAAGCTATTTGCCACCAAGACCAAGAACTCACTGTACTGACATTTGTACTGGAGGGCAAGGTCAAAGTTGTCCGAAAGCTGTTCAACGGAAAAGAATATATCCTGGGCATCCAAGGAGCTCCGACCTTGATTGGCGACATTGAATTGCTGACAGGACAAACTGTGGTTTCGTCTGTTATTGCTATTGATGAGACATGGTGTGCACAGCTACCACTTCTCAACAAAGAGGCGCTGCTTGCTGATCCTCTCTTCTTATACCGAGTTGGCCAAGGACTGGCAACCAGCCTCTACCAGCAAAATATCCAAGCGGCGGTCAATGTCGGCTACTCCGTCAAAGAACGGCTAGCCAGCCACATTTTATCCATTGAGCACGACGGATATTTTCAGCTTGAATTGCACATTTTAGCGGACTCATTTGGAACCAGCTACCGCCATCTCTTACGAACTATCAAGGAACTATTGACAGATGGAGCTATTGAGAAACGCGGCAAATCCTACTTTATCTGCCAGGCAAGCCAACTTGAGAACTTGAGAATTCATCAGTAATTTTTCCAATAATGACTGTTTCATGTTATACTATGGTAGAAAAAAGCAAAAGGAGAGAAGAATGACCGCAATTGAAACAATGATTAAAGCTAGCCATCTGATTGACATGGATGATATTATTCGTGAAGGACACCCAACATTACGCGCTGTCGCTGAGGAAGTGACCTTTCCTCTATCAGACGAAAATATCCTCTTAGGGGAAAAAATGATGCAATTTCTCAAGCATTCACAAGACCCTGTCATGGCTGAAAAATTAGGCTTACGTGGAGGAGTTGGCCTGGCTGCGCCACAGATTGATGTATCTCGTCGCATCATCGCAATATTGGTGCCAAATCCTGAAGACGAAGAAGGCAATCCACCAAAACAAGCCTATGCCTTTCAAGAAGTCATGTACAACCCTAAAATCGTGGCCCACTCTGTACAAGAAGCCGCTGTCGAAGGGGGCGAAGGCTGTTTATCAGTTGACCGCGAAGTACCCGGCTACGTTGTCCGCCATGCGCGTGTTACGGTAGAATACTTTGATAAGACAGGTCAAAAACACAAAATCAAACTCAAAGGTTTTAACGCTATCGTCGTTCAACATGAAATCGACCACATCAATGGTATTATGTTCTACGACCGCATTGACCCGCAGCATCCCCTAGCCATCAAAGAGGGACTCTTGATCATCGAATAAAAAAAGCAGACTAGGTCTGCTTTTTTGTTTCTATTCTTCCTCTGGGTAAGTCATTCCCCATTCTTCACGGAGGTCTGTCATCATGCGCATGACATCACGCGAATAGTTCAGGTAAGTGTGGTTTTTGGCCCCGGCAATACTTGCTTCCATGTCCAGAACTTCATATTGCAAGGCTTGGTCGGTAGCCCCTACTTCAATCGTTTCCTGTTTACCCGTATCCGTATAAGTAATAACCGCCTTTTGTCCACGAGGGTATTCGTAGAGTTCGATGTAGGCCTTATCATAGGCCAAAAGTCCACGTTTAGGCTGTTTGGCATGCAAGGATAGGGTGACCGTCGCCATCTGGCCATCTGGATTTGTTAAAAGAATGCCAACCTGCTCATCTACACCTGTCGGAGCAAATTTTACCTGCGACGCTAACTGGTCTGGGCTAGAAGACATAAACCAACGCACAAATGACAAGGCATAGACACCAATATCCAGCAAAGCTCCACCAGCTAGGTCACGGTTGAAAAAGCGGTTATTCATATCGTATTCTTTGTAACTACCGAAATTCATCTGAATCATCTTCAACTCACCAAAGGCACCACTGTCTGCCATACTCTTCAACTGACGATAGATGGGCATATGGAAAATCGTCATGGCTTCTGCCAACAGCACATGGTTCTCCTCAGCTAATTGAATCGCTTCTTCCAATTCTTGACTGTTCAGCGTAATGGATTTTTCACATAAAACATGCTTGCCTGCTGCCAAGGCTTGGCGGAGGTAGTTGATATGGGTATTATGCGGTGTCGAAATGTAGATAATATCCACTTCTGGGTCTGCAAATACATCTTCTATTTTTTCATAAACTTTTTCAATTCCATACTTTTGTGCAAAGGCAAGGCCTTTTTCATGCGTGCGATTGGCTACCGAGTAGAGATTACCACCCAGCGCTTGCAAGGCTTGAGCCAACTCATTGGCGATAACGCCTGTTCCTAAGGTTGCCCACTTGTACTGAATCTGTTTTCCTGTGTCCATATTGACTCCTATCTATGCAGAAAAAGCAGACGGAAATCCATCTGCTTGGTGATTAAATCGCCCAATCGCCTTTACGGAAGATTGGCACAACAGTTCCGTCTTCGCGGATACCGTCGATATCCATTTGGTCTGAGCCAATCATGAAGTCCACGTGAACGTCTGAACGGTTGAGACCGATTGCTTCCAACTCTTCTTCTGACATTTCAGTTCCACCTTCCACACAGAAAGCGTAGGCTGCGCCGATTGCCAAGTGGTTTGAGGCATTCTCATCAAACAAGGTTGTAAAGAAGGTAATATTTGATTGTGAAATTGGACTCTTATCTGGCACCAAGGCTACTTCTCCCAAAGCACGAGCTCCTTTGTTGTCAAAGACCAATTTCTTCATCACTTCGTCACCTTTTTCAGCTGACACATCAACAATTTCGCCATCTTTAAAGGTTACTTTAATGCCTTCGATGATGTTGCCGTTGTAGCTGAGTGGTTTTGTAGAAGTCACATAACCGTCTGCTACACGGAAATCTGGTGCAGTGAAGACTTCTTCTGTTGGCATATTGGCGATGAAGTGCTCGCCTTGAGCATTGTAGCTACCAGCTGCTTCCCATGAATGGTGTTTTGGTAAGCCAAGTGTCAAGTCTGTACCTGGTGCTGTGTAATGCAATTTTACAAACTGCTCATCGTTCAAGACTTTTGCTTTGGCATTAAGGCGGTCTTCGTGCTCAGCCCAAGCTTGAATTGGGTCTTCTTCGTAGATGCGGCAAGTTTTGAAAATTTGATCCCATAGAAGATCCATCGCTTCTTCTTCGCTAGCTGCTTGAGGGAACACTTTTTGCGCCCAAGCAGAACCTGCTGCTGAAGCCAATGTCCAGCTGACTTTATTGGCTTGTGTTGCGATACGCAATGGTTTCAAAGCGATGCTTGCTGCGCGTGCTGCTTTTGATAATTTCTCAGGATCAACACCGTCAAGAGCGGCTGGATCTTCTGACAAAATCACCAAACGGCTGGCTTTGTTATCCAACCAGTAGTTCATTTCTGCCACCTTGTAATCTGGCACAGTTTCCAAACGTTCTGTTGGGAGGTTGAGGTAGTTTTGACGGGTAATAAAGTCATCATTCCATTGAACGAGGACTTCCTTGGCACCGAGAGTGTAAGCTTCTTTGACCAAGAGACGAGCCAATTCGGCTTGGTCTACACTGATACGAAGAACAATGGTATGTCCTTCTTGAACATTGATACCCGTAGAGACGAGCAACTTAGCATATTTTGCAAGGTTTTCTTTGAAGTTTGGTAAAACCATGGGAATCTCCTTTAATATAATACAAAAAATAGTATACCATATTCCCCATAAATAAGCGACCAGTCTGTGTTTAGCTTATGTCGAGTTCAGGTTTTATTTTCTAAACAATCCACAATCAGCTCCACAAAAAAAACAGCTCCGCCGTCAAAGCTTATTGCTCCGAGCAAAACTGTTTTCTTTAAAATAAATCATCAAAAAGACTGAGTTGATTGTCCTCAGGCATATTGCCCAAGATGCCCATTTCATCCATCTTTTCAACCAAGGTAGAGGAAAGTCCGCCACGTTTGCGGAGCTCTGTCTTGGACAGGAACTCACCATCTTTGCGGGCAGCAACAACCTGCTTGGCAACGTTCTCTCCCAGACCATCCATGGCTACAAATGGTGGAATCAGTGTATCGCCTTCAATTCTGAAGTCAATAGCTTCTGACTCATAAAGGTCCAACTTCCCAAATTTGAAGCCACGTTCCAGCATTTCATTGACAATTTCCAAGGTGGTGTAGAGGTCAATTTCCACATTGGAAGCCTCGTTGCGCTGGCGCTTGTCGGAGATTTCCTTGAGCTTGGCCTTAACCTTGTCCAATCCACCTGACATGGTCGCCAAATCAAAGGCCTTGGCACGGATGGAGAAGTAGGCACAATAGTAGAAAAGTGGGTGATGTACCTTAAAGTAGGCCACCCGAAGGGCCATCATAACGTAAGCAGCCGCGTGAGCTTTGGGGAACATGTATTTGATTTTTCCACAGGACTCGATATACCAGTCAGGAACATTATTTTCCTTCATAGCCTGGATATAGCCATTTCGCTCTTCTTCCGAAATCTTAAGCCAAGCTCCCTTACGCACCCGTTCCATGATAGTAAAGGCCATTTTAGGTTCCAAGCCTGCGTGCATGAGATAAACCATGATGTCATCTCGACAACCGATTACCGTAGACAGGTCGGCAATACCAGCCTTTATCAAATCTTGGGCATTTCCCAGCCAAACGTCGGTACCGTGTGAAAGACCTGATAACTGTAAGAGCTCCGCAAAGGTCGTTGGTCGTGTTTCTTCCACCATACCTCGAACGAAGTTGGTTCCAAATTCTGGAATCCCCAACATACCTGTCGGTGTGCCAATCTGTTCTGGCGTGACTCCCAAAATCTCTGTTCCAGAAAAGAGCGCCATAACTCCCTTATCGTCAGCAGGAATGGTATTGGGATCAATCCCTGACAAGTCCTGCAACTTCCGAACCATAGTCGGATCATCATGTCCTAGAACATCGAGTTTTAGGACGTTTTCATCAATATCATGGAAGTTAAAGTGAGTAGTTTGCCAAGCAGCCTCAAGGTCATCTGCTGGATACTGGACCGGCGTAAAGTCATATACGTCCATATAGTCAGGAATAACAACAATACCACCAGGATGCTGGCCTGTATTTCGCTTAACGCCTGCGGCACCAGCCGCCAAGCGTTCCACCTCTACATCACGGTAGAACTTCCCATAATCCCGCTCGTACCCTCGGACAAATCCATAGGCCGTTTTGGCCGCAACCGTACCCACAGTCCCTGCACGAAAGGCGTATTGTTCCCCAAAAATATCCCGAACATCCAAGTGAGCAGACGGCTGATCTTCACCCGAGAAGTTCAAGTCGATATCGGGAACCTTATCCCCATCAAAACCAAGGAAGGTCTCAAAGGGAATGTCCTGTCCGTTTTTTGCCAACTTGTGACCACATTCTGGACAGTCCTTGTCTGGCATATCAAAGCCCGAACCATAGGAACCGTCCGTGATAAACTCACTATACTTACACTCTGGACAGACATAGTGAGGCGGCATGGGATTCACCTCTGTAATCCCGATCATGGTCGCCACAAAACTAGAACCAACAGACCCCCGCGAACCAACCAGATAACCCCGCTGATTGGAACGGTGTACTAGCATCTGAGAGGCTAGGTAAATCACGGCAAATCCATTCCCCAAAATCGACGTTAATTCTTTTTCAATCCGTCGGTCGATAATATCTGGCAAGGGATTCCCATAAATTTCAAAAGCTTTTTTGTAGGTCAATTCTGCGACCGTTTCCTCCGCTTTTTCGATATAAGGAGTATAGAGGTCACGCTTGACGACTTCGACTTCTTCGAAGCGCTCCAGCATAAGATTTGGATTTTGGATGACAATTTCACGCGCTAAGGCCTCACCCAAAAAGGCAAATTCATCCAGCATTTCATTGGTCGTCCGGAAATGCGCCTTAGGAAGCGGAGCAGGTTGCGCGGCTTCTCCGTGACCAATTGGTCGGTTAATCATAGCTCCTTGCCCTTGGGCGCGAACGATGATTTCACGATAAATTTCTTCTTCTGGGTCAATATAATGAACATTCCCCGTTGCAAGGACGGGCAATCCTGTACGACGCCCAACTTCAATCAAGTTTTTTATTAGCTCATGGATTTCATCCATATTTTTGAACTGCTCACGGGCGATGAGGGGCTCATACAAGGCTGGCGGCATGATCTCAATGAAGTCATAATAAGCTGCAGCCTTAACCGCTTCGTCCAAGCCCTTGGACACCAAAACATCAAATACTTCACCCTCTTGGCAAGCCGTCCCCAAAATCAATCCCTCGCGGTGTGCATCCAGAACCGTTCGTGGTATCCGCGGCACACCTTCAAAATACTTGGTATTGGACAGCGAGACCAGTTTGAAAATATTTTTCAGACCTGTTTGGTTGATAACATAGAGAGTCGCATGCTTGACACGAGATTTTTTATAGGAATCCTCGGCAATCAAGCTGGTATTCAGTTGATTGAGGTTGAAAAGACCATGTTTTTCATAGGTTTCATTGAGGAAGATGAAGAGCAGACGCCCTGTTGCTTCCGCATCATAATTGGCCATGTGGTGGTGCTCCAAGGCAACGCCGAACCGCTTGGTCAAGGGGCCCAAACCATGGCGCTTGTACTCCGGGTAAAGATTACGGGCAAATTCTAGCGTATCGATGACCGGCTGACTAATCAAGGGCAGGTTATGGCGTTGGTAATTGGCATCCATAAAGCCCACGTCAAAGCTGGCATTATGGGCAACCAGGACCGCACCTTCACAAAATTCTTGGAAAGAACGAAGAACCTGCTCGATCGGACGTGCATTGCGGACATGCTCATCTGTAATCCCCGTCAAATCCGTCGTAAAGGCTGACAAAGGATGACCTGGATTGATAAACTCATCGAACTCACCGATGATGTTCCCCTTGTACATTTTCGAAGCAGCAATCTGAATCAAGTCATTGTAGACCGCAGAAAGTCCTGTTGTCTCCACGTCGAAGACCACATAGGTCGCTTCTTTTAGGTCGACATCTGCTTCATTGTAGACGATTGGAACGCTGTCTTCTACGACATTGGCTTCCATCCCGAAGATCGGCTTAATCCCTGCTTTTCGAGCAGCATGGTAGCCGTGTGGGAAGGATTGAACATTTCCGTGGTCCGTAATAGCAATAGCCTTGTGGCCCCATTTGGCCGCACGTGCCACCAAGTCTTCAACCGGAGGCAAGGCATCCATGGTCGACATGTTGGTATGCGCATGAAATTCAATCCGTTTTTGGTCTTCTGGCATCAAATCCTTGCGGATGTCATGCTTGACTTCCTGTACTTCTTGCACATTCATGGTCAAGTCACGTGTGAAATTATTGGTCTCCACATTTCCACAAACACGCAGCCAATTCCCCTTTTTGACCATGTCAAACTTTTGGGCCTCTTCTTCATTTTTGGCCCATTTTTGTAAAGTAAATGACGAAGTGTAGTCTGTCATCTTGAAATTGATGATAACGCGTCCCGTCCTCGTCACCTTGTGCTCCGCTTCAAAAACCAACCCTTCAAAAACAATGCGATTTTCTTCGGTAGTCACCTCAATCATCGGTGTGATTTCTGCTTTATCCAAATTAACCTTGGCAGGGCGAGACTTCTTAAACTCTTGGAAAGAAGATTGCGGAGCGGCTTCCGGCGGTGGAGCCATTTGAGCCAGTTGCTCTTGAGCTTCTAGATTTTCCAAATTAGCCTTGTGGTAAATTTCAGCATTGGACGCTTGGAAATTTTCCTGCTGCTGCTGAGTCATTTCTTGGCAAATCCGCAAGTCAATCTTAATCCCTGCAAAACCAAACCGCTCAAACTGCTGCACCAAATTTGGCAAATGATTTTTCCGAAAATGAGGCGTATCAATGGTTTCAGGTCCCTTCACATACAGAGTTCCGTCCTCAAATTCCACTTCCAGACCTTGAAAAAGCGCCTTAAAGCCTGCACTCTGACACAATTCTTCGCTAAAGGCTTCCTGATAGTAAGCCTGCAAAATAGCCGCTTCAAAACGAGGCTGCCCCGTCACAATCTGAAAACGGGCCTGATTGCCAGTCTTAGAAAATTCATTGACCAAACGCGCCTTAAAATGCTGGTAATCCGCAATATCCAGCGTCTCATCTAGTCGAAAGGTAAAATCCCAAATCTTACTCACCTTATGAAGGACGACTTGCTCAATCTTCCCAGTCGAAAAAACACTTGAGCCCATCGCTTCAAGTGGCATCCCAATCTGTTGCAATAAAAGTTGAAATTTATCAGACATGGTTTCTCTTTTCTCCTAGTTTATCTTTTCATTCTACCACAATCCGGCCCATTTTTCGAGGAGGAGACTGCAATGAAAAAAAGAGAGAGGATATCATCCCACTCTCTTTCATGATCTTACTGTTCTTGCGTCAAAATTTGCAAGGTTTCAAGAAGTTGATCCACGTGAACTTCCACGGTATCACCACTTCCTTTGATTTTCACTTCAACAATACCGTCAGCGGCTTTCTTACCAACTGTCACACGGATTGGCAAACCAATCAAGTCGCTATCTGAGAATTTAGATCCAACACGTTCATTACGGTCGTCTGTCAAGACTTCATAACCTGCACCAACCAAGCTTGCTTCGATTTGGCTTGTCAATGCCATAGCAGCTTCGTCCTTGATATTGACAGGGATGAGGTGGACATCAAACGGCGCCAATTCTTTAGGGAAGTTGATTCCCCATGCAAAACGGAAGTCACCTTTTGGTGTCTTATTCACGAAGAGACGAGCATGTTGTTCCAAGACAGCTGACAAGAGACGGCTAACACCGATTCCGTAACAGCCCATGATAATAGACATAGAGCGACCATTTTCATCCAAGATATTTGCATTCATGCTATCTGTATAGCGTGTGCCAAGCTTGAAGATATGCCCAATCTCAATACCGCGGGCAAAGTTCAAGACACCTTTTCCATCTGGAGAAATTTCGCCTTCTTTTACTTCGCGGATATCCACATATTCCGTCACTTGGAAGTCACGACCTGCATTTGCACCAGTGTAATGGAAGCCATTTTCATTGGCACCGACAACTGCATTTTTCACATCAGCCACTTTGCGGTCTGCAATGACCGTCACGTCTTCTGGCAAGCCAACTGGACCAAGTGAGCCAAAGTTTGCCCCAAATAGTTTTTCAGCAGCCACTTCTGTTGCTACATCCAAAAAGTCTGCAGCCAAGTGGTTTTTCAATTTCACATCGTTCACTTGGTCGTTGCCAACAAGAAGTACCACAACAGGTTTTTCATCTGCCATGAAGAGCATGGTTTTGATTGTCTCTTCTTCTGCAACCTTCAAGAATGCAGCCACTTCATCAATTGATTTGCAGTCAGGTGTTTCGACCTTGACCAAGTCCTCTTCCGCAACAACTTTTGTAGATGGTTTGTACTCATTTGTTGCCATTTCAAGATTGGCTGCGTAGTCAGATTCTGTCGAATAAGCAATCGTATCTTCACCAGATACAGACCATTTGAGCAATTCTGCCTTGATTTCTTCCAAGACATCTGCCGGAATTTCGTCGAAAGAGGCAACTGACTTATCTAAAACAACCCAACGGTCCAAGTCAGTGCGGTCTGGAGTGATAGCCATAAACTCTTGGCTATCCTTACCACCCATGGCACCACCATCACCGATAATGGCCTTGAAATCAAGTCCGCTACGTGTGAAAATCGCTTCATAGGCACGTTTGTAGTCATCGTAGGTCTCATCCAAGCTTTCATAATTAGCGTGGAATGAATACCCATCTTTCATGATGAACTCACGACCGCGGAGCAAACCATTACGAGGACGTTTTTCATCACGGTATTTTGGTTGAATTTGGTAAATGTTGAGCGGCAACTGTTTGTAAGATTGGATAGCATCACGCGCCAACAAAGTCACTGTTTCTTCATGAGTTGGTCCCAAGATAAAGTCTGAACCTTCACGGTTTTTCAACTTGTAAAGGTCATCACCGTAAGTGTCGTAACGCCCAGATTCACGCCAGATATCAGCCGACAAAAGAGCTGGCGCTAAAAATTCAACCGCACCAATCTTATCAAACTCTTCGCGCATGATAGTTTTTGCCTTTTCAATCACGCGGTTGGCAAGTGGCAAGTAACTGTAGATACCAGCAGAGATTTGGCGGACATAACCAGCACGCAACAAGAGGGCGTGGCTGATAACTTGAGCATCGCTAGGCATTTCACGTAGCGTTGGAATAAGCATTTTTGATTGTTTCATAATGTACATAATCCCGACAATCGAGAGCTGCAACAGTTTGCTAGACTTTCTGTCGAGTGAGATTCCTTTCAATAGGTTTCAAATAATAAATCAGAGAAATTAGAAGAAGACACGCATAATATCATTCCAAGTCACAGCAATCATCAAGACGACCATAACCACCACTCCGGCAAGTGTGATGTAGCTTTCGACTTCTTGTTTGAGAGGTTTTCTGCGAATAGCTTCGATGAGGTTCATGACAATTTTTCCGCCGTCCAAAGCCGGAATCGGAATCAAATTGAAAATCCCCAAGTTAATAGACAAGCTAGCAAGGAGCAGGAGCACCGAGTCAAAGCCGTTTTGAGCAGCTTGTGAACTGACATTAAAGATGGCAACGGGTCCGCCCAATTTATTGATATCAAAACGTGCGATGAGATTTTTCAGAGCCTTGATAACCGTCAAAGCCGTATCACCAGTTTGTAGCAAGGCACCTGTCACTTTATCAAGGAAGCCTGTTTTTAAGCTCGGGGAAACACCCAGATAATAGTTGCTTCCTGATTTTTTGGTCTTAACCGCAAGTTCCTTTTCTTGTCCCCCATGCTGCACGACCAGTGCCAATGTCGGGGCTGCTTTAGCATCCTTTGTCGCCTCAGCAACGGTATTGGCAATTTCAGTGTAATTGGCCGTCTTTTGTCCTTCGATAGACAAAATCTTATCACCAGATACAACTCCAGCAGCCTGCAGAGCTCCGCCTTCGACTACCGAAATGGTATTTGTCGACGGGTTGGCAACACCACCCTGCATGAAGATTAAGAGTAGAAAAGCCACAAATCCAAGAATGAAATTATTCATAGGACCTGCAAAGTTTGTGATGAGGCGTCCCCAGATAGAAGCATTTTGGTACTGGACGTCTAGCGGTGCAATCCGCACTTCCGTTCCATCCTCTTCGATGATAGTCGCGTCGTGATCCACCTTGTAAGTCCGACTTTCTTCGAGCACCAGGCCAATGATTTCCAGCTTGTCTTCAAAGTCAAAGCTCATCACATTCATGGGAAGGCTATTATCTGCCACTTGCTTTCCAGATAGATTGATACGGGTCACCACACCATTTTGGTCCAAGGTCAAGCTGGCAGGCGTTCCGGTTTTGATTTCTGTCGTGTCTTCGCCCCAGCCCGCCATACGAACATAACCACCGAGAGGCAAGATACGGATGGTGTAGGCTGTTCCGTCTTTGCCGATATGGGAAAAGATTTTCGGGCCCATTCCAATCGCAAATTCACGCACAAGGATTCCTGATTTTTTTGCAAAATAGAAATGCCCAAATTCATGAACGATAACGATAACACCAAAGATAAAGATAAAGGCAATAAGTCCCTTCATAGATTCTCCTTAAAATAAACCAAAGAAATGCATGATTGGGAAGACAAAAATCATACTATCAAAACGGTCCAAAATACCACCGTGTCCAGGAATTAACTTTCCTGAATCCTTCACACCAAAATGACGTTTGATGGCACTTTCCACCAAGTCTCCGAATTGACCAAATACTGAGAAAATCGCTACCAAGAAGAGCATGGTTACAAAGGAATGACCCGCCATCACTGTCTTATCAACCAGCATGTAAATCACGGACACAACCACTGCTGACGCAATTCCGCCAAGAAAACCTTCAACTGTTTTATTGGGTGAAACCTTAGGCATCAATTTGCGACGACCAATCTGACGGCCAATCATATAAGCACCGATATCCGTCGCCCACACGATAAAGAGGGCAAACAAGACCTTCCCGAAACTATCCATACGAGCTGAAATCAGGTTGTGAAAACCAATTCCGACATAAAAACTAGAGGCAATCGGAAACACGACTTGTGAGTAATCATATTTCCCAATATTAAAGACTGTTGATCCCAAAAGCAAGAAGACAATAATGGCAAAAGCTGTGTAGCTACCATCTGTCGGCAAAAATGGAATATAATCCTGCATAGGTAAGGTCAAAACCAAGGCACCCAGCATAGCCAACATACCTTCGATAGAATTGGGAGCCAGACCATGCATTTTAATCAATTCAGAGGTTCCAATCATGGCCAGTAAACCGATTAAGAGTTGGAAGGGAACTCCTCCCATCAACAAGAAGGGGATAAAAATAGCCAGGGCAATCCCCCCAAATACAACACGTTTTTGTAAATCCTTAGACATCCTTCTTCTCCTTAAATCCCACCAAACCGACGGTGACGACGATTGTACTCTAAAATAGCAGCCTGCAAGGCTTTCTCATCAAAATCCGGCCAGGCAATATCTGTAAAATAAAGTTCACTATAGGCTGTTTGCCAAGGTAAAAAATTACTAAGTCTAAGCTCACCACTCGTCCGAATCACCAAGTCCGGATCACGATATTTTGCTGGTAAAACACCAGTGTAGAGATAATCCGCGATGACTTTTTCGTCAATATCTCCCGGATTAAACTTAGCATCCAAAATATCTTGAGCAATCATCCGCATAGCCTGAGCCAACTCATCACGTCCACCGTAATTTAAGGCAAAATTCAAAATCAAACCAGTATTGTGCTTGGTTTTTTCTTCTGCTTTAAACAAGGCATCTTTCGTTGCTTCCGGCAAACGACAATGGTCGCCAATCATCTGAATTTTAACATTATTTGCATGCAATTCAGGGACATACTTGTCATAAAATTCAACTGGCAAATTCATGATGAACTTGACTTCTTTTTCAGGACGCGTCCAGTTTTCAGTTGAAAAGGCGTAGACCGTCAGTACACGTACACCCATATCTGAAGCAGCTTTTGTGACAATCTGCAAGGCATCCATTCCAGCCTTGTGCCCCATAACACGTGGTTGCAAGCGTTTCTTTGCCCACCGACCATTTCCATCCATAATAATGGCAATATGTTTCGGCACTTCAAGAGCAGCCCGTATTTTTTCTTTTTTCTTATTAAACCCAAAGGTAAACATAGCATTTCCTCTATAATATAATCATTTTATTATATCATACTTCCAACAAATGAACAAAACCGCTACTTGCCAAGAGCGCAAAGAAAATCACCCAACATTCGTCAGGTGATTCTCTAGGAGATTTATGAAGAGATACATAGCTGTTATTGCTTTAGCAATTTACAGATATGGATACCGACTTTGTCGGTGAAAATTTTAGGATTGAACTTAGTATACAAGGACAAGCTTAATCTTTTCTGAAGAATTTCTAAAAGAAAACTGAAACGGACAATCATACAAATAACAAAGAAAGACAGCCCAACCGAGCCACCTTTCAGGAGATATATGAAAAAGATGTATTTATTTTATAGCTTTTCCCTTAAAGAAATCTTAAACTTTCTTAAGGAAAGAAAATACAAAAACGCCCACCGAAATACATTGTCTGCAATGGTAGCAATCCATACCCCTGCTAACCCCAGGAACCAGACCCGAGTCAAGACATAGCCAAGGCCAATCCGAACCACCCACATGCCCAAACTTGTAGCATAAAAAGGAAGTTTGGCGTTCCCATAACCTTGCCAAAAAGCGGTATAAATCAAGGTCCCTGCAGTAGCAGGAATCCCTAAAAATGAATACAGAGTCACGAGCAAGCTCGCCTTTATCGCTACCTGATCAGTCGTGTAAAAACCTGTCAACCACGGTCCTAAAAAGAAAATCAGACAAGACGTCACAGCCATTAAACCCAGTGCCAAAAGAAAACTCCAACGAATGATAGCGGCTACCTCTTCTTCCTTTCCCTGTCCACGCGCATTGGCCACCAGGATGACCGTCGCTGTTGCAATCCCCATCCCGGGCATATAATTAAACTGGATCAAGGTCTCCCCAATCGCATTTCCAGCGACCACCGCTGTCCCCAAGGATACAATCAAGGCGACAATCACAACATCTCCCGCCCGCATCATCAGACGCTCACCAGCAGCAGGCAAGGCCAATTCTACCAAGTCGCGATGAATGTTAAAAAAGAGCTTGTCTGGCTTTATCGGCAACTGTCGCCATAAAATCGCAACAGCCAACGCACGCGCTAGCAAGGTTCCGATGGCTACACCCACGACACCACCTTTGAAAACAAATACAAACACTGCCGACAAAACAACATTGATTACATTGCTCAGAAGACTGACATACATGGGCAATTGTGCATGCCCGCTCGCCCTCAAAATGCTCCCCAGACTCGTCATCAGCCCCAAGAAAATAATCCCACCACCTACCAGTGCTAGGTAAAGACCGCCTACTCGAGCCACATCCGCATCCGTCCCAAGGAGCAGCAATAGACGCTCTCCCCCGACAATAGACAGCAGCCCCAGAACAAGACTCACTAGAAATGTCAAAAAGAGAGCTTGACCCGCTAACTGTTCTTGGTCTTTCTGGCCATATTTTTGTGCTACTAGAGCTGAAATGGCCGCCCCAAAAGCAAGAAAAATGGCTTGATAAATACTGAGGATGTTATTAGCAACCGAGACGCCTGAAATCGTGGCTAGACCCAAAAAGGCAACCAAGTAGCCATCTACCATTCCCATCAACATCTGTAGAAAATTTTCCGCCATGACTGGCAATGCCAGCTGTAAAATCTTTCTTATCTGCACTACAACTCCCATTCTATCAAAAATGAGGCCCAAGCTTCCACCCAGACCCCTATTTTATTTTAAGCCAAGATAGGCTTCCACTTCAGCCTGCATCTCTCTTGTTTCCACCACCGTCGTGTGACGAACTGGAGCATTTTCTAAACCGCGCACGGCAAGAGGTTGCGCCACTCCCGATACAGTTTCCAATTCAGCAACTGCCGCAAAATCATCCGCCGGATTTTGTCCTGTAATAGACTCAACTACCACCCGAGGGAATTTATAGGGACTGGCTGTAGACGCAATCAAGGTCGGAGTCTCGTCACCAGTTTCTACACGATAGGCACGATAAACTGCTGAGGCAACTGCTGTATGTGGATCTTCCACGTAGTCCGCCTCATCAAATACTTGCTTCATCTCACGAGCCGTCGCAGCTTCGCTAGCATAACCAGCAGCAAATAAATCTAGAATTTCTTGATCCACTTGCGGCAAGCTGTACTCCCCGTTTTCAGACAAGGAAGTCATCAATTCTTTAGTAGCAGCTGCATCGTTGCCCACCAAATGGAAAATCAAGCGTTCCAAGTTTGATGAAACCAAGATATCCATAGACGGACTAGTCGTCACCTTGAATTCTCGTTTTTTATCATAAGTTCCTGTCGCAAAGAAGTCTGTCAAGACCTTATTTTCATTTGAAGCACAGATCAACTTGTGGACTGGCAGACCGATTTGGCGAGCGTAGTAGGCTGCCAAGATATTGCCAAAATTCCCTGTTGGGACAGTGATGTTTATTTTCTCTCCCGCGCGAATGACTCCTGACTTGACCATCTGAGCATAGGCATAAACATAGTAAACCACCTGTGGCACCAAGCGACCAACATTCATGGAGTTGGCCGATGAGAACTGAGCCCCATTTGCCAAGAGCTTAGCCCGTAAAGCCTCGTCGTTAAACATCCGCTTGACATCTGTCTGGGCATCATCAAAGTTCCCTCTGATCGCCACTACATGCGTATTGTCACCCGTCTGGGTCGTCATCTGCAATTCTTGAATCTTGCTGACTGCACCGTCTGGATAAAAGACGATAATTTCTGTTCCTGGGACATCCGCAAATCCAGCCATAGCTGCTTTTCCAGTATCGCCCGAAGTCGCTGTCAAAATGACAATTTTATTGTCCACTCCTTGCTTTTTCGCCGATGTAGTCAAAAGATAAGGCAGAATAGACAGGGCCATGTCCTTGAAAGCAATGGTTGACCCGTGGAACAACTCCAAATTGTAATGTTGCCCAACTTTGACAACTGGTGCAATGACCGGTGTATCAAACTTTTCATCATAAGCATGTGAGATACAATAATCCAGCTCTTCTTCCGTGAAATCATCCAAAAAAGCAGACAAAACCAGCTTTGCCACTTCTTGATAAGAAGCATTTTGCAACTGATTAAAATCCAACTGAACTTCTGGTAGGCTGGTTGGGGTGAAGAGACCACCATCTGTTGCCAAACCTTGTAAAATCGCCTGACTGGCTGTTACTTTATTGTTTTCATCACGAGTTGATTGATAGACCAATGTCATATATGCACCTCTTCCACTTCATTTTTTCTATTGTACCATAAAATGTCAGAAAATTTATAAAAATTCACAAAAAGCACCTACAAACAGGTGCTTTCTTTTATTTATCCAAAACAAACTTGTATTCTTTTTTCCCCTCAAAGGTCAATTTGTCCCCTGAACGGTTGTATTTACTGAAGCTGAAATTTTCAAGACCCACTTTTTTCCCATCTGAGCTACCTGAGATGATATGCAGGAGTTGATTCACTTGCCCCGCTGCTTCACTAGCAGTTACCATACCTGTCTTGCTATCAAATTTTGCTCCTTCCTTTTCTGCATTTTGGAGGATGCTTTTATTGAACTCTTCAATAGCTTTTTCTTCTGTCGGGAATAGAGCTTTGATCGTTTTTTCATACTCTGCACCATACCCTTGCTTCAAGACTTCCTCTTTTGAAACATTGTACTGAGAAGCCGTCTTCTCTGCCTCAGCTAAAATCTTTTGGTACTCTTTTTCGACCATTTTTGTGTAAGCTGTCCCAAAAGCTGTGCTATCCACTTTGTAGGCTACTGTAATAGTTACTTTCTTGTCTTTTACGGCCAAGGTAACTTGTGGGTCTTTGAACAAATCCGTGGGTTTGAGCCCGATTTCTGAAAAATCACCCGTTTCTTTCGTCAATGTGGTCATCAATTCTTTTTCCAAGGATGGGCTGCGCCAAGTCCCTGAAATGTCACCTGAGTTATACCAAAAAGCTGTTCCCGCCCCGATACAAATCACGACTGCCGCAAGAATTCCTAAAATCCACTTGAGAGGGCTCTTTTTCTTTGCCAGCTCTTGTGTTACTTCGTTTTCCATATTTTCCATCATATTCTCCTCATTTTTTATGATGAGTTTATTATAGCATATTTAAAAAACAAAAACCTCTACTTTTAAGTAGAGGCCTTGTTACCTTACGTTTTGCAACGCTTGGTGGGGAAATAAATAATATTAGAGAATCGAAATTTATTTGCGACGTCCTGGACGTTCTGCGTAACCGTAGTATGCATCTGCCATGATTTCTTCCATGTCTGCAACCATTGGCAAGCGTGGGTTAGCTGGTGAACATTGGTCTTCGTAAGCAAGAAGAGCAATTTCATGCAAGCTATCTTTCCATACTTTTTCATCAATACCTTGGTCTTTGAAGTTCATCTTGATACCAACAGCAACACCGAGGTCATAAACAGCTTTGGCGTACGCTTCAACCGCTTCTTCTGGAGTTGAGCAAGGAAGGCCTAACATACGAGCGATGTCTTGGAATTTTTCATCTGCTTTCCAGTAGTTGTATTTAGGCCATGTAGTCGTCTTAGATGGGCGAGTACCGTTGTAACGGATAACGTATGGAAGCAAGATTGCGTTTGTACGTCCGTGAACAGTATGGTGAACCCCACCAATCTTATGAGCCATTGAGTGACTCATACCAAGGAAGGCGTTGGCGAAGGCCATACCAGCCATTGTAGAGGCGTTATGCATTTTTTCGCGTGCTTCAGGGTCAGACTCAAGAACTGATTTTTTGAGATACTGGAAGACCAGTTTGATGGCTTGAAGGGCAATACCGTCAGTATAGTCGTTGGCAAAGTTAGAAGTATAAGCTTCAGTTGCGTGAGTCAATACGTCCATACCAGTATCGGCGGCGATAAAGCCAGGTACTGATTCAACCAAGGCTGGGTCTACGATAGCAATCGTTGGTGTCAAAGCGTAGTCAGCAAGTGGGTATTTACGGTTGTTTGCTTTGTCAGAAACAACGGCAAATGGTGTTACCTCTGACCCTGTACCAGATGTAGTTGGGATACCAATGTATTTAGCTTTCTTACCAAGTGCTGGGAATTTGAAGGCACGTTTACGGATATCCATGAATTTTTGAACGAGGTCGCCAAAGTCTACTTCTGGTTGTTCGTAGAACATCCACATACCTTTAGCAGCATCCATTGGTGAACCACCACCAAGAGCGATGATTGTATCTGGTTCAAATTGACGCATCACTTCTGTACCACGACGGATTGTTGTGATGTCTGGATCTGGTTCAACATCTGAGAAGACTTGAACAGTTACCTTGTTCTTACGAAGGTTCAATTGGTCAATAACACGTTGCACAAATCCAAGTTTTTCAATAGATTTGTCAGTGACAATCATAACACGTTCAATGCCTTCACATGTTTGGAGGTATTGGATTGAGTTACGTTCGAAATAGATTTTTGAAGGAACTTTAAACCATTGCATATTATTTCTACGTTTCCCTACTTTCTTGATGTTAAGAAGGTTGATAGCAGATACGTTATCACCAACTGAGTTGCGTCCATATGAACCACATCCAAGTGTCAATGATGGCAAGAATGCGTTGTAAACGTCACCGATACCACCAAATGTAGAAGGTGAATTCCAGATGATACGCATTGCTTTCATTTCAGTACCGAAACGTTTTGCAAGAGATTCGTCTTTTGTATGGATAGCAGCTGAGTGACCAAGACCATTGAACTCAACCATTTGACGTGCTTTTTTAAGACCGTCTTCTGTATCTTCAGCTTTCAAGACTGCGATAACTGGAGACAATTTTTCACGAGTAAGTGGCTCTTTTTCACCAACTTCAGCACATTCAGCAGCCAAGATGTTTGTTCCTTCAGGAACTGTAAATCCTGCTTGCTCTGCAATCCAAGCTGCTGGTTTACCAACGATGTTTGGATTCAATTTAGCGCCTGCACAGTTCTTGCTTGTTCCTTTTACGCCAAAGCAGAATTCTTCAAGAAGAGCTTTTTCTTTTTTGTTTACAAAGTAAGTTTTGTAAGATTTGAATTCAGCAACAAATTCGTCATAGATTTCTTTGTCGATGATAACCGCTTGTTCAGACGCACAAACCATACCGTTGTCAAATGATTTAGACATAACAATATCGTGAGCTGCTTGACGGATGTCAGCTGATTTTTCAACATAGGCAGGAACGTTACCTGCACCTACACCAAGGGCTGGTTTCCCACATGAGTAAGCTGCACGCACCATGGCATTACCACCAGTCGCAAGGATTGTTGCGATACCGTCGTGGTTCATAAGAGCATTTGTAGCTTCGATAGATGGTTCAGAAATCCATTGGATACAGTTTTCAGGAGCACCTGCTGCAATAGCCGCATCACGAACGATTTGAGCTGCGTGAGCTGAAGATTCTTGAGCTGATGGGTGGAAACCAAATACGATTGGATTACGTGTTTTAAGGGCAATCAATGATTTGAAGATTGCTGTAGATGTTGGGTTAGTTGTTGGTGTTACCCCACAAATGACACCGACTGGTTCAGCAATTTTTGTCAATCCTGTGATTGGGTCATCTTCGATAACGCCTACTGTCTTCACACCACGCATGTTATTCACAACATGTTCACAGGCAAAGAGGTTTTTAGTTGCTTTGTCTTCAAAAACACCGCGTCCTGTTTCACGAACAGCATGTTCTGCCAAGATACCATGTGCATCAAGGGCAGCTACAGAAGCCTTTGCCACAATGTAGTCTACTTGCTCTTGATTGAGTTTACGAAACTCGTCAAGGGCAACAAGACCTTTTTGTACCAATTCGTCTACGTGAGCTTGTGCAGCTTGTAATTTTTCTTCAGGTGATACTGTTTTATCAGCCATTTGGGTTTCCTCCAAAATTATTTTCCCGTTAACTTTATTCTTGTTAACTTTTTCACAATTATATTGTACACCTTTTCATTGCCTTTGTAAAGCGTTTGTTAAATATTTCACAAAATCATTCCAAAAACTTTGTGAAACTTCTCTCAAAACATTGACTAGGCTTTACTTTTTATTTTGACATTGTGATTTTTTTCTCAAAGTTTTTTTTATTTCACAAATGAACAAACTCCTGAAATAGAAAAAATACAGGGAAATCCCTGTATTTTAATTTATTTTTTCAAGCACACTTGCTAAGTCGGATGTGATTTCTTCAAAACTAGCTTCGATTTCTTGTCGGGTGCTGTTGTTTTTAATGGTCACACGACCGGCTTCGACTTCGCTTTCACCCAAGGTTAGGATAAAGCGGGCTTTGAAGCTGTCTGCTGATTTGAATTGGGCTTTGATTTTGCGTCCGAGAACGTCACGTTCTGCGTTAAATCCTTGCTGGCGTACAGCTTGCACCAATTCCAAGGCTTTCGCATTTGCTGCATCTCCCAAGACAGCAATGTAGAGATCCATCTCCTCATCAACTGGAAGAGCAATTCCTTGCTTGTCCAAGACCAACAAGAGGCGCTCCAGACCGAGTCCAAATCCAAATCCTGGTGTTTCTGGTCCACCGAAATACTCAACCAATCCATCATAGCGACCGCCTGCACAAATGGTCAACTCGGTCTTATCAACCTGAGCCATGAATTCAAAAATCGTATGGTTATAATAGTCCAGACCACGCACCATATTGGTATCAATCACATAAGGAATCTGTAGAGTCTCTAACATACCACGTACAGCATCAAAATGCGCTCGGCTCTCTTCATCTAGATAATCCAAGATAGATGGTGCATTCTCAACCGCAATCTTATCTTCCTTTTCCTTAGAGTCCAAAACGCGCAATGGATTTTCATCTAAGCGACGCTGACTGTCTTTTGAAAGTGACTCACGCATCGGTATCAAATAGTCAATCAAAGCCTGACGGTAGGCTGCACGAGTTGCACTAGAACCCAAGGTATTCAGGTGGAGTGTGATATCTTTGATGCCTAAGTCATTGAAAAGTTGGTAAGCCATGGCAATAGTTTCCACATCAGTTGCTGGATTTTTTGAGCCAAAAGCCTCTACACCAACTTGGTGGAATTCACGTAAACGACCAGCTTGCGGACGTTCATAACGAAACATAGAGCCGATATAATAGAGCTTAACTGGTTTTTGAACCTCAGGTGCAAAAAATTTGTTCTCTACAAATGAACGCACAACCGGTGCAGTTCCTTCCGGACGAAGGGTAATGTGGCGCTCTCCCTTATCGTAGAAATCATACATTTCCTTGGTTACAATATCTGTCGTATCCCCTACAGAACGGCTAATCACTTCGTAGTGCTCAAACATGGGCGTACGGATTTCCCCATAATTGTACTTTTTAAAGGTATCACGTACAACTTGTTCCACATATTGCCACTTGGCAGCTTCCTGCGGTAAGATATCCTGTGTCCCTTTTGGTTTTTGTAATTTCATTTGCTATCCTCTCCTAAACTATTTTCTATATTTTATCATAAAAATGACAGAGCTGATAGATGACTAGCCTTTAAAGCCCCTCTTTTCACTTCTTCCCCTTTCCTTTTCTTCTATAAAATGTTCAAATCGTCCACCCTGACCTTCAAAGGTTTCAAATATAACACCCCGCTTGTAGTAACTCCAAAACTCAACAAAGGGCGACAGGAGGAAGATGAAAATCCCTACTTGATTGAAGAGCAGTGCTACAACCATGGTTAACAGGTCTGTCACAGCAATCATGATCATTCGATTTTTGTAAAATTCCTTGATTTTCCCCAGTTGTTCTTGGTGTTCAGCCTTGGCATTTCGTACTGTTAAATTGAGTGTAATCCAACTCATTAGAAAGGCTGTCACAAAGTTAATAAGACCAAAAAATAAAATCGGAACCCATTTTTGGTCAAATTCGACCAACATCTTCATCGCCAATGGAAAGAGCGACAACATCATATGAGCAATCACATCGCGGGCAAATGCATCATAGGTCACTTCTTCAGCTACACTCATAATTATGGTCCGGCGATACCAAAAATTAAAGATAATTACAAATGATACCAAAAACAATCCCACTGCATAGGCAAAATGCGGAAGGCCAGCCATACTGGTCGGGAGTTTAATCTCCAACACCAAAATAGTCATCACAATTGCGATAATGGCATCGCTCAGCGTATCAAAGCGTTCTTTTAATCGTTTCGTCACAATTTTTCCTCCTAAATCTTAGTCTATCTTACCACTTGCCCTTCAAATTGCAAAATATTTCTCAAAAAAAGTGTCAAGTAACTTTACTTTACAAAAAAAATATGATATTCTATTACAGTTGGTAAAAAAACAAAACTTATACATCGAAAGGAAGACTTAAAAATGGCAGTACCTGCACGTCGCACTTCAAAAGCGAAGAAAAACAAACGTCGCACTCACTACAAAGTAGCAGCTCCAACTGTAAAATTTGACGAAACTACTGGAGATTACTCACGTTCACACCGTGTATCACTTAAAGGATACTACAAAGGACGTAAAATCGAAAAAGCAGCTTCAGCTGAATAATAGAAGGGAGATACCATGCGCGTAAATATTACACTTGAACACAAAGAATCTGGTGAACGCTTGTACCTTACTTCAAAAAACAAACGTAACACTCCAGACCGTCTTCAATTGAAAAAATACTCACCAAAATTGCGTAAACACGTAGTTTTTACTGAAGTAAAATAGAGATTCACTACACGTCAATAGACGTCAGTAATGCTGATTTAATAGGTTTTTTGAAATTTTTAATTTCATTACACTTCACTATAATTCAGTAAAAACTCTACCTTTTACTCTACCTTTTTTGGTAAGAATACAAAGTCGGATAATTACGAAAAGTTCTAGCTTTCGCTAGAACTTTTTGTTTTTTTACAGTTTTGGTTCCGTAAAACTTGAAAAAACAATGTTTTTTTGTTATGATATATTTAGTTTATATTTGGAGGCAATATTATGCACGGAGGAACACGTGAAGGAGCTGGACGAAAACACAGTTCTCGTAAGAAAAAAGCTATTACAATTTATCTTGACGACGGAGAAATTGAAGCGATTGAAAATATTCCCTTACCCAATCAAAAAACATTTTCCCAAAAATGTAGAGAGCTAATAACTCTAGGCATTTCTGAAATCGAAAATAATCTTGAAGATAATGGGAACGTAGTTAAATTCATTGATTTATTCAGTGGATTAGGTGGAATTCGACTCGGGTTTGAACAGGCTTTAGCCGATTTTGGTTTAGTTGGAAAATGCGTTTTTTCAAGTGATATTAAACCAGCTGCTATCAAAGCCTATACTAAAAACTTTAATCATAGTCCAGAATGTGATATTACTAAGGTTAGTCCTGCCAGTATCCCGAATTTTGATTTTCTTTTAGCAGGTTTCCCATGCCAAGCTTTTTCTCAAGCTGGCTTAGGTTTGGGTTTTCAAGATACTAGAGGAACTCTGTTCTTTGATGTGGCTAAAATTTTAATGGAGAAACGTCCACTTGGATTTGTCCTTGAGAATGTAGAAGGACTGGTAAATCACGATAAAGGAAAAACTTTTAGGGTCATCACCAATACTTTAGAGGAATTAGGCTATCATATTCAATATAAAGTATTAAACGGAAAAGATTTTGGATTAGCTCAATCTCGAAATAGAATTTATATTATCGGATATAAAAATAAAGAAGTCCACCAATTGGAGAACTTCAATAATAGCTATTCTTCCTTAAAAGATATTATTGATGAATCTGTGCCACCCTTGAGCTCCGACTTCACCCAAAAACTTCTTTCTCATTACAAGGTAGAAGAAATTTATGGAAAAGCCATTAAGGATAAACGTGGAGGAAACAACAATATTCATAGTTGGGAAATTGGTTTGAAAGGAGAGATAACCCCAGAACAATCGGATTTACTCGACCTTTTATTAAGACAGCGAAGAAATAAAAAGTGGGCAGACATCATTGGTATTGATTGGATGGACGGAATGCCTTTAACTAAAGAAATGATTCAAACATTTTATAATAGTCCAGACTTAACAGAAATGTTAGACGATTTGGTAAGTAAAGGCTACCTTTCTTTTGAATATCCTAAGAAAAAAGTTGGAAACAAAAGAATTCCAGATGAAACACTTGAAAAAGGTTACAATATCGTAACTGGAAAATTATCTTTTGAGTTTTCAAAAATTCTATCACCAGATGAAGTTACTCCAACTCTAGTTGCAACTGATGTTAGTAAATTAGCTGTCCCTGTAAATAATGGAATACGAAAATTAACTGTTAAAGAGGGGCTTCAATTGTTTGGTTTCCCTGTAAATTATGATTTATCTGATTTATCTGAAGCAGAATCATTTGATTTACTGGGGAATACAGTATGTGTTCCAGTTATTAAAGCAGTATCTGACAAGTTGCTTGCTACTCATATGGAATTTATAAACAACTATCAATAAGCTGATACTTGAGCCTTCCATGCCTCGGGTGTGATTTCTAATTTATCATTTGGAAACATTTTGAAGGTCTCATAAATTGCATCGATAAATTCTTCCTTACTCCGAAAACTATCTTTTTTATGGAATGCACATGGGCGAATAGCGTAAGGGCTCTCACGTTTGACTTGTAATCCAATTGGGTATTTTTGAGCTTTATTAGTTATTTCCCATATACGTTTAAGATAAACTTTTTCAACTGTAAAACCTTTTGAAAATCCATCATTTGCAGGTGTATAACCTAAAATGATAAAGTAGGCATTCAGTTTTCCAGGGCTTTTATAAGTTTGTTGAATGAAACTATGAAAATTAGCTATGTCAAAACCAGGGGGATTGGTATAATTCCAAGCTTTAACTTCAACATCATATTGATTACCACCAAAGCGTGCTACAAAGTCTGGAAATTCTTGCGTATGCTCTCCTGCTTGAATATCAACTTGTAAATGTTTAAACCAAGCAGGCAACCATTCTTGCAATGAATTACCAATAATATCATTACCTGAGTAAACAATTGGGTGATTAGCAAAGTTGATTGTTATATTCCCATGCTTACCCTCTAATCGTTTCTTCGTATATTCATATAACTGTTCAATAGTGTTGATTTTTTCCATAGAATTTTCTCCTTATTTATTGTGGCTCCTCATATCTATTTTACCACAAGATAGAAAAGAACTCACATGGTTTATGGAAATCACCCTATTACATTCCTCTAAACTGTCGGAATAAGCAAAGCCTTTCCGATAGTTTGGAGGAATCCAAACGCCTCCGTAAAATAGGAGGCGTTTTTTTTATAGACGGGATTTATAAATCTCTATCAATTTTTCAATCGGTACATATTTGTCATCGCTATCTTCCACATCAATTTTTATCAGTTCGTCTTGAGTTTGCTTATAGAGAACCAATTCATCTGCTATAGATAAATCAATATCTTCAACATTTCTTTGCTGTAATTCTAACTGATATGCATAATTGTTACTGATAGATATTAAATTTTCTGCATTTTGAAAATCCGAGTCAGAAATTGGCTGTCCATCAATACTGCCACTAAAGAGATTTGCTAGTTCAAGTGCATCATTTCTAATTATTGAATATACTCTAAACCCAAATGAAGACGATGTAGCTAAATATCTTTCAAAAATAGGTTTGATATCCTCTTTTAAAAATCTAGCGAATATACCGTCAAATCGACTAAAATCACTTTTTGATTTTCGAACCCTTTCAATTTTTTGTGTATCTATTGATTTTTGTCCTGACCAATACTGAATTGGCTCTTGTAAACTATCATAGAACAATTTACTAACATCAATCTTATTAGCTATATATAGCAAATAAAATCTAGTAATTGCTTCATCTTGAACAGTTACTACTGTGTCATACTCAATCTCTGGGAAAAGCTTATCATAAGGGTAATTAAACTCCTCATTTAGCTCTATATCACGATACGCAAGAACCTTAGCATAAGGTATATAATCTTTTAAAGCTCCTTCAATAAGCTCACGATACATTTTAGAATTAAGCATATCTCTACAAATGACATAGAAAAATAACAGTTCTTTATTCTGTAGCTCTTCTAAAGTTCCCCAATACACTTCTTGAACATCTTTATAGTATCTTTTTTTACGATAAAGCTGTCCTCTAAACAAATATTTTTGTTCCTCCTTTTCAAGCACTACATTATCTACAATATCCCAAGCCGTAACTTCTGGAATGAAATGAGGATTTTTTTCTGTAAGCTTTAATTTTCTTATTTTCCCTACTATACTGTTATTCGATTCGGATACTTTAATATTTGTAAGTCGAGCTTTAGGCACTTTATCAAGTGGCTGTAAATTCCCTTGAGCTTTGAAATAATCATGTGCCTTCTGATAGTTCTCTTCTATCAAACAATTGATTCGCTTGATATTATCATCTAGTCTAAGTCCAGCATTTCTAAAGAAGAAATTTTTTGAAAATATGTATTTAACCATACTTCTATTATACATTTTTTGGGTAAAATAACAAATTTTATTTCTGTCCACTCAACCAAAAATACTCAAAAACGAAGTGTATAATATAGACAAGGTTAAAAGAGCTCAATTAACTTTGATTGTATGTGCTAGTTGTCGGCACCACTTAGACAACGCAGAAAGAAAACACAAGGTGAGTATATGACCTCAAAATTTAAATTAAATTCTACTAAATTGGGAGAATTGACATTCTCTGTATCTGAAATTGATGCCCCTGCATATGGTTATGTAACTGAAGTAAAAATTAAACCTACGTACAATAATGGAGAAGTTGTTGAAAACAGTATTGCAAAAATCGTTCTTAACATCATTGATGTACAATTGGCAAAATTGTTAAAACAGCAGGGGGTAGATACTTCTAATATTATACCGTCACAAATAGAGTTTATCGCTGAAGAATCTACTTTAAAACAATATAAGGCAGAAGATATGGTTAATAAGGTAATTGACTTACGAAACGCTAAAGTTGCTTTACGTTGGGTATCTCGTGGCTCATCTGGTAGCTGGGGTGGCTTAAAACTAATCATTTCTGAGTTTAAACCAGTTCAACTAAAATAACAATAATATATCAAACAGGGTGGGATGGAGGGAATTTTATAAGTAAACAAAAAGATTGGAGAGAGCCATGCTTTCAAATTTGATAAAAGAGGCGGTCAGTCCTTTACTGGCAGGGAAAAGTTCTAAAGTATATATAAGTGTAGATAAGACAAAGGAACAACGTAGACAATCTCTACTATTCAAGTTAAAATTGATTGCCTGTATTATCCTACTGATTTCAATAATGTTTTTTCTACGGATTAACAAAAAGCAACTGCTATCATTGTCCTTAGAAAAATTAAGCTATATCCCTCTATATATCGGCTTCGTAATACTACTAATAGTTTTGATATGTGTTAGTATCTGGTTATTTCTTCATTCAAGATTTTCGCCACTCGAAAATAGAAAATTACTAGAATTACTTAAAAATTTTGCTGAAGAAAGTGATATTTTACGAAAACACAAATCAGAAATTGATTCTACTCAATCTATCCGATGGGTATATTGGCTTGAATCTGGCTTAATTCATGTTATTCTCTACCATGGTGGACACGTGAATAAAAGTAAACTTGAAGATATTCCAGATAGTTTGTTAGGCTTTTTTATTAAAGAAACTAGAAATAAGTGGTATTTAGAAGACAGGCTCATCAGCGATGGCTGTGTCAAGATGATATTTTCACACAAACCAGACGAACAACTAACTATTGGCGGATATGAAGATTTTAGAAAATCTAGAAATCTAAATATCCGACTGACAGAGAGATTAAATTGGACTTTGAAACAGCCGATGGGGTTAGTGGTCGGTCCAACAAATTCTGGTAAAACTTCGCTTCTGAAATATTTAATATTGGCTTTCCTTATCAATAATCCTAAAAACCAAGTTTATACGATTGATGGGAAGGCGGCTTATCTTAGTACCGCAATGAAAATTATAGGTAAAGTTGCCATCAATGGGGAACAAGCCTATCAGATGGTTTATGAACTTAATGAATTGATGGAGCAACGATACAAGGAGCTTACTTCAGATGACTCAAGCGAAGAAGATATAACTCATCATGAAAAATTCAATCAGGGGCAAATTCTATTGGTCGTTGATGAATTGCTAGCCTTAGCCACTACGATGCAAGCAGAGGATAAGCAAAAGAAACCCGTTGATAGACTATATCCTCAATTCAACAGTCTCCTACTTAACCTAATAGTTAAAGGTAGGCAAGCCAATATTAATGTTTTGGTTTCTGGACAGATGATACCCACTTCGATTTTACCGAGTGAAGCTAGAGATTCTTTAGGTTTACGAATAGCTTTGGGAAGAATTACACAATCTCAAGCAACTGAAATTTTTAACATGAGTAAGAATGATTTACCTCATGCTAATACAAGTAACTATGAGGGGGTCATCTTCTTAGATGGTTTAGGATTAGAACATCCTATTGTTTTTAAAACACCGTTTTATGACGATAGTAAATTGCCATTCAAGGGAGCTTTGCGGGTGTTACAGTTTGAAAATCAGCGAAGCTGATTTTCAAATTCATAAGATATGAATAGCTGATTCTTGCCTGTCCTACTTGACATTCAGGCAAGATAGGCTGATTTCAAGTAAGTGGGGTAAATAAAATGCAAGAAGAATACTTACCCTATAATCAGAAAATGACTGTTTTCCCAGATGGAAAGATTGAGATAATCAAATATAGTCAGCCCAAAATAAGGGTACTAAACAAAAAACAATCTGATAATATGAGGCGTGAATTAACTGCTGAAGAAAAAGAAAGGCAGAAAGTTCAGCAAGCATTCCGAATCAAACGGAAAATAAAACATTATTGCCTTTCTAATAAATTTGATTTATTCTGGACACTAACTTTTAATGATGAGGAAGTTAATGCTTTAGATTACGTAGAAGCACGAAAGGTATTGCAAGCATGGTTAAAATATCAACGAGAAAAATATGGAAAATTTGATTATATCTTTGTACCCGAACTACACAAATCTGGAAGAATTCATTTCCACGGGTTAACTAAAAATCTAACTCCACCATTATTTGAAGCAATCAACCCAAAAACAAAACGAAAAATTAGGAAAAATGGTAAGCAAATATACAATGCTGAAAATTGGAAAAAAGGATTTAGTACAGTATCAAAGATTCACGATAACGCCAAAACCTCAAGCTACATTACAAAATATATAACTAAAGAACTCTTAGAAGTCCCAACAGGATACCATCAGCCACATTATTTTGTAAGCAGAGGCTTACAACTGCCAGATATTACTTATAAAAACGCTGGAAAAGATAACCTAGAAGAATTTACTCCTAGTTTTATAGCAATGAATGTCAACCTTGCTACACAAGAATCAGAAAAAATCGTGAGTATTTATAACTTAACCTTAGATGAAGATGGTAGCCTTAGACAAACAGGAACAGTCGAAACTACAGTAAAAAGTAGACTAATAAATAATACAGAGGATAACCGAGATGAACATTATGAATAACGAAACGAATTTGATAGCGATTGAAAAACAACTAGCATTGATTATTGAAATGATTAAGTATCTAGATGAGATGAAACCTAGCTTGGGAATTGTTACGCAAAAAGAATTACTAAAACAGCTGAATATTTCTCCCAATACATTAAAATCTTGGGAGAAAAACGGATTAAATAGACTTGAGCCACCAATCGAAGGAACTAGAACAGTTTATTACAAATTAGATGAGGTGCTCCACTTTCTAACTAACTAAACAATTTTATGCTAAAATAGAATTATCCAAAAAAGAAAGTTGGTGTATTCTATTTTAGCCTTTTTCAGTAATTATCCGACCGAAAGAGAGCTAACAATGATAACAGAAACAATTACTCACAACAATAAAAAAATCATTAAGAAAACTAAAAATGGAAAAGTAACCTATACTGCTAGAGGTGTTTTTCTAGGTAAAGATAAGAAAACTGGCAAGCAAGTTACAACAACTATTACAGCTAAAACTTTAAAACAGCTTGAAAGGAAAGTTCATCAAAAGCGAATAGATTTTGAAAACAACGGTTCTACACGAAAAGAGACCATTAAAATAGATAACTTTACGGCTCTTGCTGAACTGTGGTTTCAACAATATAAACTCATGGTAACTTCTCAGAATACCATCAACAGAGTCAGAGGGTATCTAGATACTTATATAATCCCACAATTTGGCGATTATTTACCAGAACAGATAGTTGCTTCTGATGTTCAGCTTTGGGTTAATAAATTAGCTCAAAAATCAAAAAAATCCGTTGAATCTGGTGTAAAGCGTGCTGAAAAAGGTAATGCTAAAGATTTTGGTGCAGTAACTCATAAACTGAAAGATATTTTTAATTTTGGCATGGTTCATTGTGGACTTAAAGCAAATCCGGTAAGCAATGTACTAATACCTCCTAAACCCAAGGCTAGGAAAGAAAAAATTATGGTACTCCATGATGAAGATTTAAAAGTATTATTAAAATATTTAGATACCCTGTCCGACACCAGAGCAAATCGTAGATTTAAAGTTATCACGAATGCCTTGCTTGCTTCTGCTTTACGAATTAATGAACTATTAGCATTGACTATCCATGATTTAGATTTTTCAACTAATGAGATTATTGTTAGTAAAACGTTGATGTGGCGAAGTGCGGATAAGAAAAATGATATTAAAGGAACAATGATTTGTAAAAACACTCCTAAAACAGATTCTGGGAATCGTAGGGTTGTTGTTCCTAACTCTACACTTGAGGAACTAAAATCATTTCATGAAGAAATGAACTCTTATTTCGATAAGCACAATTTGCCACATTCTGAATTAATTTTCCCAACAATTTACGGAAATTATATGTGTGATAGAAATGAAAGGGCTACTCTTAAAAAGCGTTTAGCTTCACTAGGATTGCCAGAATACGGTTTTCATTTATTCCGTCACACTCACGCTTCTATGATGTTAAATGCTGGTGCAGACTGGAAAGAGCTTCAAGATAGAATGGGGCATAAATCTATTAGTACTACAATGGACACTTACGCAGAACTTGCACCAGAACGTAAACAAGAAGCCGTAAAGATTTTTCTAAATAAAATTGCTACATTATCAGATATAACTTAAGATAACTCTACATTTCACTCTACCTTTTTAGATAGAGTCGCTCGAAACATTGATATATCAATGGCAAAATGGAAATACTTAACCTTTACTGAAGTTAAATAATTGAAAACAAGAAAAGCCTTGAAACTATTGTTTCTAGGTTTTTTATTTTGCATTTTTAAAACTATCCACCTCCTATCATCGTTGACATTTTCCTTAACCGGCTGTATAATTAACTAGTTAATGATTTGAAATCAATTGTTTTAAAGGAGGGATAGATTTCGATGAAACACAACAAACGATTGTTAGCTGTCATAGGTATTGCCTTAAGTTGCCAGCTAACGTTGACAGCCTGCCAACACCACTCCAATTCTCCTAAAACTGAGCATTCAAAGACTCACAAGGTGGAGAAAAAAGCGTCTAAAGCAAAGACAGAAAAGGCGCAGAAAAAGGAAATTCCTGGAATTGATACGGCGACGGATGATGGTTTTTTATTTAGCAGCGAGTCGCAGATTGAGACAAAAACTGATGAGGGACTTGTCGTCAAGCATGGTAACCACAGTCACTTTTTATTCTACTCTGATTTAAAAGGGACAAAGTGGGATTACCTCGTGCCCAAGGACTATAAGGATAAAAAATCAGCTACAAACAAGACTCAGTCAAGGCAAGTCGGAAACCAATCTGCCAGTCAGACCGGGGACGGCTATGTGTTCAATCCAAAGGATATCGTAGCGGAGGATGCGAATGGCTACACCGTACGCCACGGTGACCACTACCACTACATTTTAAAAAGTAGCCTGAACCAAGCAGGACCAGCTACAGTTTCGCCTTCTCATCAGGCCACACCTATTGCTCCGCAATACCGTCCAACACACGCGGGAAATGGAACGTCGTACCATACCCAGACCGGCACACAGCAGCATAAACCCGCTGGTAAACAAGAATACCCTGGCATCCATTTCGCGACTGACGACCATTTCTTATTTGACGGAAAACATGTCATCGACAAGAATGATTTTGGTCTTTTGGTAGCACACAATGGAAATCGAAACGATATTCATGCCATTCCCTATTACCAACTAGTCAATACTCAGTGGGAAAATTTGATTCCAAAGGAATACCTCGAAAAAGCTAGAGCTGCATACAAAGGTAAGCCTCAGGATAAACCAAACGAACCTGAAAAAACTATTACGCCTATATTTGAACAAAAAATAGAAGAAAAAATCAAAAAAATCATGCAGGAATACGGTTTGAGTCGTGATAAGATTTCCATTGATCAAAAGAAAAACCAAATTCTCTACCCCCATGGAAATCACTTCCACGCTGAACCAATCGATGCTTCCAAACCATTTACTGACCCGTTCGAGCCACAACCTGACTTTATAGATGGTGAAAGTTTTGAAGACCGAAAAGAACGCTTGATAAAAGAATACATGGAGCGTTTCAAAGTCAACCGCGAAGATATCACCGTCGAAGGCAACTACATGAGCGTTCGCCATGGTGACCACGCCCACATTTACAAAATCGACCCACAGTTGCCAGATGATCCAGAAAGGGATGTCAAGACAGAGTCTACCAACTTGGAAGTGGAGAATCAACTGGTCTACGGTCCCTTGTTCACAGAAAATTCTAAAGTGAGTTTGACACGAAAAGGTGTCGTTGACACATTCCATCCAGCTGGTATTAAAAATATTAAAAACTTCGTCCTGCTGACATTTAGCACCAATAGTGATTACGGGAATTTTGAAGTTGATGGTAAACAAACAAAACGGGTCTACTATCTGGTCCGCAAAGACCTTAATTGGGAAGATTTGCACATCACGCTTCCTAAAGTCGTCACTCTCAAGGGAAATGTCTTCAAGGGATGGAGCGCCAACCTACCTAAATCAGGAAAACTGCCAAGAGAGCACCAAGCCTACTACGCCGACTTTGACCGAGTTAGAAAACAGCCAACAAAAGCCGTCTACACTCCAAACGACGATGTGCTAGACATCGACATTAGCCACTATGTACCTGTGAAATACACATCTCTGCTAAATGGCCGCTTGAAGTTCGGCGATAAAATTCAGGGCGGTTTCACCTTCTATGTCAACCCTCAACTTACTTGGGCTCAGGCCAAACAAGCGGGACTAGAAGCACCAACTCCAGTTCCTCATAAGAATTACGAATTTATCGAATACCGCAACATCGTCGATGGTAGCGAAGATGAGAATAGCAAGGTTTCAACCATGATTAGCCTAGCAGCCTTCGGCTCTACCGCTCCATACTTAGGACCTTACATCGCAACAAATCCAAATAATCCTACCGACATCCACGATCCGAACAGACACCCAAATTATTATTGGCATGATCCGAAAAATTATGTCGCTGTCGCCTTTAAGATCGACGAAGGAGGACAACTCATTTCTCGTGCCGGTAGAGGACAAACAGTGGTTTACTTGGTACGAAAAGGAACATCTCTGGCCGACGCCAACATCCTACCCCCATTTATCCAAGCAGCCAAGGATTACCAAAGCGCCGTCTTTACAGCGCCAGCCGATTACTACAAACCTGTGACAGAAGATAAGGTCTACCACATGCGTTTAGAAAAGAAAACTGCACCAAAACCAGACAAAGGCTTAACTAAACCAAGTGGGTCGCCAGCCAACGACTTCGCAACGCCTAACAACACTGATAACTCTGTCGGGTCATCGGCTAACGACTTCGCAACGCCTAACAACACTGATAACTCTGTCGGGTCATCGGCTAACGACTTCGCTATGCCTAACAACACCGACAACTCTGTTGGGGCATCGGCTAACGACTTCGCTATGCCTAACAATACCGACAGCTCTGTTGGGGCATCGGCTAACGACTTCGCTACACCTAACAATGCTGGCAACTCTGTTGGGGCATCGGCTAACGACTTCGCTACACCTAACAACGCTGGCAACTCTGTTGGGGCATCGGCCAACGACTTTGCTAAACCAAGCGGAGAAAATCCATTTTTAGCACCATAGACATAAAATCCACGCGCTAAAAATCACTCAAAAGACCTTGACAAAATGAACTGCCCCCCAAAAGTTAGACAAGAAATCTAACGAATGGGGGGCTTTTTCTATGAAATTAAGTTATGAAGATAAGATTCAACTCTATCAATTAAGACAAGAAGGCTATTCAATTCCCTACTT
>NZ_JALJXU010000013.1 GCF_024170225.1 Streptococcus gallinaceus
AGTTGTCTCGTGAGGGGCGGCGGTCATGAAAAAAGTTTCTAAAAAAGTTAAACAAAAGTGTTGACAAGAAGAAGCAAACATGATAGACTAAGATAGTTGTCGCGTGAGAGTGACAAGCAAGACCTTTGAAAATTAAAGAAGACGAACCAAACGTGCAGGGTGAAGTTACAAGTTAACTTCGTCAATGAACAAAAAAACAATAAATCTGTCAGCGACAGATAATGAGTGAGAACTCAAACTTTAAATGAGAGTTTGATCCTGGCTCAGGACGAACGCTGGCGGCGTGCCTAATACATGCAAGTAGAACGCTGAAGCTTGGTGCTTGCACCGAGCGGATGAGTTGCGAACGGGTGAGTAACGCGTAGGTAACCTGCCTGGTAGCGGGGGATAACTATTGGAAACGATAGCTAATACCGCATAACAGCAGCCGACACATGTTAGCTGTTTGAAAGGAGCAATTGCTTCACTACCAGATGGACCTGCGTTGTATTAGCTAGTTGGTGAGGTAACGGCTCACCAAGGCAACGATACATAGCCGACCTGAGAGGGTGATCGGCCACACTGGGACTGAGACACGGCCCAGACTCCTACGGGAGGCAGCAGTAGGGAATCTTCGGCAATGGGGGCAACCCTGACCGAGCAACGCCGCGTGAGTGAAGAAGGTTTTCGGATCGTAAAGCTCTGTTGTAAGAGAAGAACGTTGAGTAGAGTGGAAAGTTACTCAAGTGACGGTATCTTACCAGAAAGGGACGGCTAACTACGTGCCAGCAGCCGCGGTAATACGTAGGTCCCAAGCGTTGTCCGGATTTATTGGGCGTAAAGCGAGCGCAGGCGGTTGTATAAGTCTGAAGTAAAAGGCAGTGGCTTAACCATTGTGTGCTTTGGAAACTGTACAACTTGAGTGCAGAAGGGGAGAGTGGAATTCCATGTGTAGCGGTGAAATGCGTAGATATATGGAGGAACACCGGTGGCGAAAGCGGCTCTCTGGTCTGTAACTGACGCTGAGGCTCGAAAGCGTGGGGAGCGAACAGGATTAGATACCCTGGTAGTCCACGCCGTAAACGATGAGTGCTAGGTGTTGGGTCCTTTCCGGGACTCAGTGCCGTAGCTAACGCATTAAGCACTCCGCCTGGGGAGTACGACCGCAAGGTTGAAACTCAAAGGAATTGACGGGGGCCCGCACAAGCGGTGGAGCATGTGGTTTAATTCGAAGCAACGCGAAGAACCTTACCAGGTCTTGACATCCCTCTGACCGTCCTAGAGATAGGATTTTCCTTCGGGACAGAGGTGACAGGTGGTGCATGGTTGTCGTCAGCTCGTGTCGTGAGATGTTGGGTTAAGTCCCGCAACGAGCGCAACCCCTATTGTTAGTTGCCATCATTGAGTTGGGCACTCTAGCGAGACTGCCGGTAATAAACCGGAGGAAGGTGGGGATGACGTCAAATCATCATGCCCCTTATGACCTGGGCTACACACGTGCTACAATGGCTGGTACAACGAGTCGCAAGTCGGTGACGGCAAGCTAATCTCTTAAAGCCAGTCTCAGTTCGGATTGTAGGCTGCAACTCGCCTACATGAAGTCGGAATCGCTAGTAATCGCGGATCAGCACGCCGCGGTGAATACGTTCCCGGGCCTTGTACACACCGCCCGTCACACCACGAGAGTTTGTAACACCCGAAGTCGGTGAGGTAACCTTTTAGGAGCCAGCCGCCTAAGGTGGGATAGATGATTGGGGTGAAGTCGTAACAAGGTAGCCGTATCGGAAGGTGCGGCTGGATCACCTCCTTTCTAAGGATAAGGAACCTGTACGTTAGTCTTCTTTAATTTTGAGAGGTCTTGTGGGGCCTTAGCTCAGCTGGGAGAGCGCCTGCTTTGCACGCAGGAGGTCAGCGGTTCGATCCCGCTAGGCTCCATTAACAAGTAATACTTGTTAAGATTGTCCATTGAAAATTGAATATCTATATCAAATTCCACGATCAGAAATGATTGTAGAAAGTAACAAGAAAATAAACCGAAAACGCTGTGAATATTTAATGAGTTTTCTAGTTTTAAAAACTAGGTTAATAAGGTTAAGTTAATAAGGGCGCACGGTGGATGCCTTGGCACTAGAAGCCGATGAAGGACGTGACTAACAACGAAATGCTTTGGGGAGCTGTAAGTAAGCAATGATCCAGAGATGTCCGAATGGGGGAACCCGGCAGGTAATACCTGTCATCACCAGTTTTTAAGACTGGATGAAGGAAGACGCAGTGAACTGAAACATCTAAGTAGCTGCAGGAAGAGAAAGCAAAAGCGATTGCCTTAGTAGCGGCGAGCGAAACGGCAGGAGGGCAAACCGAGGAGTTTACTCCTCGGGGTTGTAGGACTGCAATGTGGACTTAAAGATTATAGAAGAACTACCTGGGAAGGTAGGCCAAAGAGAGTAATAGCCTCGTATTCGAAATAGTCTTTATACCTAGCAGTATCCTGAGTACGGCGAGACACGCGAAATCTCGTCGGAATCTGGGAGGACCATCTCCCAACCCTAAATACTCTCTAGTGACCGATAGTGAACCAGTACCGTGAGGGAAAGGTGAAAAGTACCCCGGAAGGGGAGTGAAATAGAACCTGAAACCGTGTGCCTACAACAAGTTCGAGCCCGTTAATGGGTGAGAGCGTGCCTTTTGTAGAATGAACCGGCGAGTTACGTTATGATGCGAGGTTAAGTTGAAGAGACGGAGCCGTAGGGAAACCGAGTCTGAATAGGGCGCCATAGTATCATGATGTAGACCCGAAACCATGTGACCTACCCATGAGCAGGTTGAAGGTGCGGTAAGACGCACTGGAGGACCGAACCAGGGCACGTTGAAAAGTGCTTGGATGACTTGTGGGTAGCGGAGAAATTCCAAACGAACTTGGAGATAGCTGGTTCTCTCCGAAATAGCTTTAGGGCTAGCGTCGATGTTAAGTCTCTTGGAGGTAGAGCACTGTTTGGGTGAGGGGTCCATCTCGGATTACCAATCTCAGATAAACTCCGAATGCCAACGAGATGTAATCGGCAGTCAGACTGCGAGTGCTAAGATCCGTAGTCGAAAGGGAAACAGCCCAGACCACCAGCTAAGGTCCCAAAATATATGTTAAGTGGAAAAGGATGTGGGGTTGCACAGACAACTAGGATGTTAGCTTAGAAGCAGCTATTCATTCAAAGAGTGCGTAATAGCTCACTAGTCGAGTGACCCTGCGCCGAAAATGTACCGGGGCTAAAACATATTACCGAAGCTGTGGATCCCGTAAGGGATGGTAGGAGAGCGTTCTATGTGTGAAGAAGGTATACCGTGAGGAGTGCTGGAACGCATAGAAGTGAGAATGCCGGTATGAGTAGCGAAAGACAGGTGAGAATCCTGTCCACCGTAAGACTAAGGTTTCCAGGGGAAGGCTCGTCCGCCCTGGGTTAGTCGGGACCTAAGGAGAGACCGAAAGGTGTATCCGATGGACAACAGGTTGATATTCCTGTACTAGTGTATATAGTGATGGAGGGACGCAGTAGGCTAACTTATCCCAGCGAATGGAAGTGCTGGGCCAAGCAGTGAGGTGTGATATGAGTTAAATGCTTATATCTCTAACATTGAGCTGTGATGGGGAGCGAAGAATAGTAGCGAAGTAAGTGACGTCACACTGCCAAGAAAAGCTTCTAGCGTTAATTATACACTACCCGTACCGCAAACCGACACAGGTAGTCGAGGCGAGTAGCCTCAGGTGAGCGAGAGAACTCTCGTTAAGGAACTCGGCAAAATGGCCCCGTAACTTCGGGAGAAGGGGCGCTGACTTTCAGTCAGCCGCAGTGAATAGGCCCAAGCAACTGTTTATCAAAAACACAGCTCTCTGCTAAATCGTAAGATGATGTATAGGGGGTGACGCCTGCCCGGTGCTGGAAGGTTAAGAGGAGGGTTTAGCGTAAGCGAAGATCTGAATTGAAGCCCCAGTAAACGGCGGCCGTAACTATAACGGTCCTAAGGTAGCGAAATTCCTTGTCGGGTAAGTTCCGACCCGCACGAAAGGCGTAATGATTTGGGCACTGTCTCAACGAGAGACTCGGTGAAATTTTAGTACCTGTGAAGATGCAGGTTACCCGCGACAGGACGGAAAGACCCCATGGAGCTTTACTGCAGTTTGATATTGAGTATCTGTACCACATGTACAGGATAGGTAGGAGCCTAAGAAGTCGGGACGCCAGTTTCGACAGAGGCGCTGTTGGGATACTACCCTTGTGTTATGGCTACTCTAACCCAGATAGGTTAACCCTATCGGAGACAGTGTCTGACGGGCAGTTTGACTGGGGCGGTCGCCTCCTAAAAGGTAACGGAGGCGCCCAAAGGTTCCCTCAGAATGGTTGGAAATCATTCGCAGAGTGTAAAGGTATAAGGGAGCTTGACTGCGAGAGCTACAACTCGAGCAGGGACGAAAGTCGGGCTTAGTGATCCGGTGGTTCCGTATGGAAGGGCCATCGCTCAACGGATAAAAGCTACCCTGGGGATAACAGGCTTATCTCCCCCAAGAGTTCACATCGACGGGGAGGTTTGGCACCTCGATGTCGGCTCGTCGCATCCTGGGGCTGTAGTCGGTCCCAAGGGTTGGGCTGTTCGCCCATTAAAGCGGCACGCGAGCTGGGTTCAGAACGTCGTGAGACAGTTCGGTCCCTATCCGTCGCGGGCGTAGGAAATTTGAGAGGATCTGCTCCTAGTACGAGAGGACCAGAGTGGACTTACCGCTGGTGTACCAGTTGTCTTGCCAAAGGCATCGCTGGGTAGCTATGTAGGGAAGGGATAAACGCTGAAAGCATCTAAGTGTGAAACCCACCTCAAGATGAGATTTCCCATGATTTTATATCAGTAAGAGCCCTGAGAGATGATCAGGTAGATAGGTTAGAAGTGGAAGTGTGGCGACACATGTAGCGGACTAATACTAATCGCTCGAGGACTTATCCAAAGTAACAGAAGTCAATATTGACAGCGTTGGTTTTTCTTGATAGAATATAGGTATTCAATTTTCAGTGGATAATCCACAAAAGTTAAGTGACGATAGCCTAGGAGATACACCTGTACCCATGCCGAACACAGCAGTTAAGCCCTAGAACGCCTGAAGTAGTTGGGGGTTGCCCCCTGTGAGATACGGTAGTCGCTTAGC
>NZ_JALJXU010000014.1 GCF_024170225.1 Streptococcus gallinaceus
CCTTCCGCACGCTTGGGATTAATAGAGGATTCTACCGACCAATTTCCTAGAATGGCTGCGATAGCTTGATTGGTCACACCTTTGCTTTTGAGATAGCCATAAACCGCCTTTGCTCTCTCGAACTCATCGCCACCAAACTGACCAATAGTTGGAAGAATGGTGGTCTGAGCCTGGATCACTTTTGGAAAGTAGAAAGCTGGATTGACATAGACTAGCTTATCTGTGTCATCATCAACCTTTTGATAGGTGACTTTTAGCCCCGTTCTGTCTTTGGTCTGGCCAATAATGTCTCCTGCCAAGACTTGTTGATGTTCACTCACTCGACCTGAATGAATGCCAAACAAAGTTAGTTTAGTCTTATTCACTCCCTTACCAGATGTCAAAACAATGTTCTCCCCATCAAGAGATACCTTGCCATCCATCGGAGCCACAATGACTTGGCCTTCTTTTGCTTCTAAGATGATATGGTGATGAAGCGTTGGTTTCTCATCAATAACCTCATAACCATATCGGTAGGTCATGTTTAAGATATCCTCATCGGTCTGTCCCTGAAAGGGATTGGCCAATTCTTGAAGAGCTAGATAGTTGCCTTCTTCGGTCAACTCCTTTAGCTCTTCTTGGTCCTCATCTGACAGCTTGTAAGGAGGTATATGGTATAAGTCAGACATGAATCTAATAGAATCACCACCATTTAAATTCGTCCAGACTTGACTGAGAAATGCTTTGTAAGTCGCACCACCTGTTTCCATGAAATCGTCAAGCTTGTAGTCTTGGTATTGATGATTCATGTAAACCATGACCTCATCAATCTTGGCGTAATAGGTAATCCCTTTATCGTTGGTTCTTGTATGTTCCGCATCTTCCCACGTCATATGAGTATAGGCCTTGGTCAATTCAATCTCATCTTGTTGAATGACACTGCTACCTGAGACACTCATGAAAAAGCTCATCATCAAAAGGAGTATCAAGAGAAGACCTGAGACAATCCAAGTCAAAGGATTTCCCGCAATTGCAGAAAAGAAGGTCAGGCTTCCCTTAATGGCTTGGACAAACCCCTTTACTCCTGCTAGACTGTGCTTTCTGGCATGCTTTAAAAAGGTTTGGTAGCGTCTTTGTGGTTTAAGAGGTTTCTGGCGTATGAAACCTTTTCCTTTTTTGAAGTTCTGGAATCGTTCCTTTCCATGAGCCACTTTCGTTTTTGTAAAACGCACACCAGTCTGACCACTTTTCACCGCCACTTTACCTGCTTGATAGGTAAACCTGCCATAGCGTCTGGCTTTCAAGCTAGTATCCTTTAATGTTCTTAGACCATCTAAATCATCATCCTGTGCCACCAAGTCAAGCGATTCAGATGCAACTAAGCCTAATCCAGCTTTGACTTTGGTAGAACTTTTCTTAGACTTTTGGACTTTCTTGAGTTGTTTGACCTCACGTTTGGCAGAACTTACTTCTTTTTCTGCACTTAGTCGATCAAATGATTTTTCTTGGTGAAACTGAAAGCGAGACTTCAAGGAAGGATTTTCTTTTTGGAAAGTAAACTTAGGATTAACTGATTTTGACTTTTCACTTAGTTTCACTTCTGACAAATGTTTTCTTGCCGTCCGCAAACGTTCTTGAGCTTGCGGAAGTCGATACTTCTTGATTTCCTTTACCTTCAACAGTCTAGGAGACACATAGGTAATTTCCTTTAGGAACTTCTCTTCTGCTTCCTTTTGGCTACTGAGTAGATTTTCTTTTAACTCTGTATTCTTTTCCTGAAAAAGAGAATTTTGGGTTGGTTTTCGAAATCGTCCTTTTTTAGGAACAGTCTGTTTTAAGGCTCTAACTTCTTTCCGATAATGCATACGGGCTGATTTTAAGTTGCTTCGAAAGTTTTGCCTGGCTTGTTTGACTACCTTTTTATCCTCTTTCATCTCATGTCCTCATTTTTTCAGGGTCCGTACTCATGATGTCAAAGAGCTTGGTGTGTTGTGGAATCTTATTTTTGAATGGGACAACGGTTGAACCGGCCTTGATTAGGCCAGCCCCTTTTTCAGGATTGACCAAGTATTTCTCCAGTTCCTTGGAAAGTCCAAGCATATGCACCAATTCTTCGCGATCGCTCTTAGCCTGTTTTAATAGAATCATGAACTCGCTATTGGCAATAATACGTCTACCATTCACATCCAAAAGAAGTGTCTCCACATTTTGAGTAATACCAGTTGGTATCGCCCCATACTTACGGACACGACTCCAGAGTTTAAAGAAGAAATCAGAGGCATACTTGTCCAATAAAAGAAGCTGCATTTCATCAAAGTAAATCCAGGTTTTCTTCCCTAGTTTTTGATTTTTCACTACCCGATTCCAAATTTGGTCAAAGATAACCATGAGGGCAATTTGTTTTAATTCATCGCCTAACTTTTTGACATTGTAAATCAGGAAATGACTGTCAGTTTTGATATTGGTTCGATGTGAAAATATATCCAGCGAGCCTTCCACATAGAGTTCCATATCCAGTGCCAAGTCCTTAGCTTCCTGTTCAGGTTGTTGGGATAAGACAAAGACCCATTCGATCAGGGACGGTGTGTCAAAATGCTTATAGGTGAGTCGTGTCACACGGTCAATCAAGGACTTCTCACGACCATCCATTTTGCGGTCTAAGAGCTTTCCAATCCAGGACAAGAGAAATTCGGACTTGACCTTGACTGGATCCTCATCCATATTCTCATCAGAGAGATCTAAGACATTTAGAAAGGTAGTGGAATCTGGGGCAATATCAATACTCTCCCCACAAAAGGCTTGACCGATAATACTGTACTCGTTTTCTGGGTCGACAATAATAATTTCAGTATCACTATCTGCTTCCTTGAGCTTAGTAGAGATGATTTCATGTTTTGTCGCCATCCCTTTTCCAGCTCCAGAAGTCCCTAAAATCAAACCTGACGGAGTATTTAACTTGCCACGGTCAATACTGATGATATTACTTGAGATTTGATTGATGCCATAAAATTTCCCACCCTTGTCCTGAATATCAACAGAAGTCCAAGGTACGTTAACGGCAATGTTGGAAGTCAGTAGAGATCGAGAAACACCTTCAAGATAGTTCTTCCCAAATGGCAAGAGACTATTAAAGGCCGCTTCTTGCATGTAGGTCAAGTTGTCAATAATCATATCATTAGAACCTGCCACTTGCTTGATAATATCAAGAGATTGTTTGAGTTGGTCTTCAGTATCTGCCAGCACACCAATCAGAAATACGGTGTCAAACAGTTTATCTCCTGTTTGGGTCATGGTTTGAAGAAGAGCTTCTGCTTCATCGATGTTGTTTTCGAGAACATGACCGACCTTCTCTAAATAGATACCTGTCCGAGCCATCTTTTGTTGTTCCCCAATCTTTTGTGATTCCATCAAGGTCTTCTTGGTTCGTAACTTAGTAATGGCTTCAGACTTGGTAGAGCCTTTGGCATGCAGGCTCATCATCACTTCCAAATCTGACTGCATCAAGTCTCTAATAAATTTATCTCCAAGCTCCATACCGTAGTCACGAACATAGACAATCTGTAATAATCGATCGTCCAATTCAATATGATTCTTGTGTTTAAAGGATAGATAGGTTGGGGCAATAAAGTGTTTAGTGGATTGACCTGATAGGGTCAAATCCTTGTAAGAGAACGGTAAATGATTTTCACCCCGCAACATATCCGCAAGAACATTCACTCGCTCCTCTCCACCAAGCAGACCAAGAGATACATCAATCTCTGAAAAGCCACTCTTGAAATATTCCCCAATTTGCGACAGAGAACGAAAAGCTAGTTTTGGTGTTTGGTCGCTCTTGCCAAATGAAAGAAACTTGACAGCTG
>NZ_JALJXU010000015.1 GCF_024170225.1 Streptococcus gallinaceus
TCAAAGAATGCTTTGACTAGGTTCTTTTTGAATTCTCTGACGGGTTCGGTGTTTCCTAGATAGGTAACTAATAAAGTCGCCTGCTGTTCGTTTAAGTGGTAAATTCTCCTAGGTCGTCCCCTACCTTCGATTATTTTTGTCATTTCAAATGACAAAATCCCAAACGCTTCTAAATCCTTTTTATGCTTATCAATCAGCTTTCTAACTGAAATAATGTCAATTTCAGCATGTTCAGCTATGATGTCGTGTGTTGTGTACGGCTCTTTCTTGCCGTCCATGTAAACAATGTGCATGTTTGCCCCTTTTCTAGTTACCCATGAAAAATATAGTGATAAATATAAACCACAATAGGGTAACGATTAAAAAACTAATGTCTGTGTTCATTGTGTACCTCCGATAACCTCAACCAGTCGCTTCACTCGTTCAAGACCTTTGTTAATATCTGATAGGCTATCCATATCGACCAATTCAGCTAGTTTGTTCTTGATATAGATTAGGTCACTGATACTAGGTAAGGCTTGGTGTTGCATTGGTTGCTCTGATAAATCAAGCAAAATCTGTGTAGCTTCATGCAACTGCTCGCCCTGCTCCCAGAAGTAATTGATATATTTAGCTGTAAATACTGAGCCTTTTTGCCCAGTCATTTTGTGCTGGATAAACTCGCAACCTTTTTTAGTAATCATATAGCAAGGATTTTCTTTGCCATTGCTCGCTGTGTAAGTTGTTTCTTGCCAAAAATCAGTACAGCGCAAATCTGCGCCCTTTAAATATTCACTATATTGCCGAATGTCTCGCATTAGTTCTTTGTGTTTTTTGTTAGTCCACTCTGCGACTGTTCGACTGTCTAACGCTATAACCTCTGCCTGTGTCTCCTGTTGTGCAAATATCGTCATCGGTTCATGCTCCTTTTTGTAATTCAATATAAAACGGTTTAAACGGTCTCTAAACGGTTGACTAGGTGTATGTCTGCCTACTCGCCAATGGCTAACTGCTTGATTTGTAGCACCGATTGCTTCGGCTATGGTGGAGTTGCTTACTCCGTAAGTTTCTTGAAAAGTATTCAAGTAATTGCTGTAGTTTCTACGCATGTTCCTGCCCCTTTCTAACTGTAAAACAGTTCATCAATCGTGATGTCTAGCTTGATTTCTTTCTGCTCGGTATTCTTTAAGAATGTAATAAGCAAGGTCGCCTGTTGTTCATTCAAAATATAATCTTTAGCTTGCTGGCCACTTGGCAAAGGTCGCATTTGAAATGCTAGCTTTCCATAGCGTTCTAAGCGGTCTCTTTGTTTTCTGATATGCTCTTGTATAGCGTGATG